>DXZM01000009.1:1450-31286 GCA_019419665.1 Collinsella sp. | reverse complement strand
GGTGCTCAGCGCGCGCTCGATATGTGCGAGCAGGCGGGCGGCCCGTCCGAGATCGCTGCGTGCGTCTTACAGGACCGTAGCCCCTCGTGCGGTGCGGGTCGCGTCTACGACGGAACATTCAGCGGCACCCTTACGGCGGGCAACGGCGTCTTCGTTGATTTACTGCTCCGCCACGGTTATCGCGTGATCCCGGCTAGCGAGTTCGACCCCAGCATGCTGGAGCAATAAAAAACCACCACAAAGGTGCTGCTCCCTTGTGGTGGTTTTGGCCTGGGTCTAGAGCGTGTGGCCGTAGGCGTTGGCGGCCTTGATGGCGGCGGCGAATTTTTCGTCGGTGAAGGGTTCCGGGTTGCCTTGCTTCCACTCGTTGGTGGCGTGCGCGTGCTCGCACAGGGCAGGGATATCGGACTCGGAAAGCCCGACCTGCTCAAGCGTCACGGGCAGTCCCATCTGCTTGTTAAAGGCTGAGTAGCGCTCAAGGTTCTCGGTATCGCCCGTGTAGGCAAACAGCACCAGCACGCCCAGGCTCACGACCTCGCCATGCAGGTAGGTGCCCTCGCGCGGAATGCTGCAGGTGGCGTTGTAGAACGCATGCGCCACGCTCGAGTTGTAGTAGTAATCGTTTTGGTTGGTCAGGTTGGAGACGTAGCCCGTGTTGACCACGATATCGAGCGCGATCTGCTTGACGGCTTCGGTCGACAGGTTCTGGCGAACGTCCTCAAGACCCTGCACGCCATAGGTAAACAGCGGCTCGGAGCAGGTGTGCGCGAGCGCCAGGCCAAGACCTGCGGTGTGCTCCAGGTTGCCGGCGCTCGTGGCGTACTCGACCTCGGGCTGCTTGGACAGGGCATCGCCCACGCCCGCCCAGAAGTACTCCGCCGGAGCCTCGGCGATGATCTTGGGGTTGATGAAGATGTGCGCGGGGCGGTTGGGGTACGAATAGCCCTCGAGCGAGCCGTCGTCGTTGTAGACAACGGCAATGGCTGTCGCGGCCGAGCAGTTGGAGCAGATCGTCGGTACCGTAAAGACGATCTTCTTGAGCTCGATGGCCGCCGTCTTGACGGTATCGAGCGCCTTGCCGCCGCCGCAGGCAATGAGCACGTCGGCTTCCTGGCAGGCGGGGGAGTTTACGACCTTGGCGATATTGGCGCGCGTACTGTTGGTACCGTAGACGCGTGTCTCCAGAATCTCGATGTCGGTGCCCTCCAGTGCCGCTTCGATACTGGGAAGCGCCGCGGCCAGTGCTCGTTTGCCACCGATAATCGCGACCTTGGCCGCTCCGTACTCGGCCAGCGCGCCGGGCAGCTCGTCAAAGCAGTCCTCGCCGACGGTGTAGTCGCTCATTCCAATCGTGCGCATAGCAGCCTTCTTTCGTTAGATAAAGTGCTTTCAGGTATTTTGCTCCAAGTGAGTGCTTGCGACCGCGAGAAATTTCTAAAGTATGAAACCGATGTTGAGGGTTTTTCGCCGGCGTTGACCGTGCTACCATACAGCGCATAAGCGTTGATGGGGACGAGTAGTCGGCCGTCCGCGTGCTACAGAGAGCGGGGAGCGCTGAGAACCCGTGCATGCGACCGATGAAAATCACCCCGGAGCTGCGGTCCCAACGGACGCGCCGTGTAGGCACGTCTTAGTAGACATCGCCGAGATGGTCGTCGATACAGGCCAGCCGAGTAACGGATGCGAGCGCGCTATAACGCGGGCGAGGGCATCTAAGCTGGGTGGTTAAGCGAAGAGCTTTTGCGGGCACATAGTCCGTTTTGTGGCGCTTCGTCCCAGCTTGTAGGGACGGGCGCTTTTTTGGTGCCCAACGGGCGTGCGCGCCCACGACATGAAAGGGGTACCGTGGCAAACGAGTACAAGCAGACGATGAATCTGCCCAAAACCGGTTTTCCCATGCGTGCCGGTCTTTCCAAGTCCGAGCCCAAGCGACTCAAGGACTGGCAGGACAACAAGGTCTACGAGCAGGTTCTGAAGAAGAACGAGGGTCACAAGAAGTTCGTGCTGCACGACGGCCCTCCGTACGCCAACGGTCCGATCCACATCGGCCACGCCATGAACAAGATCTCCAAGGACATGATCAACCGCTACTGGATGATGCAGGGCTATGAGGTCCCTTATGTCCCCGGTTGGGACTGCCATGGCCAGCCGATCGAGCACAAGGTCGAGGAGAAGCTCGGCACCGAGAAGTTCAACCAGACCTCCACGGCTAAGATCCGCGAGCTCTGCAACGAGTTCGCTGTCGAGAACATCGAGCTGCAGAAGGCCGGCTTCCGTCGTCTGGGCGTGCTCGGCGACTGGGATAACCCCTACCTGACGCTCTATCACCAGCATGACGCTGCCGACATCGAGGTCTTTAAGGCCATGTTCGACAAGGGCATGATCTATCGCGGCCACAAGCCGGTTCACTGGTGCAAGCACTGCCATACCGCGCTGGCCGAGGCCGAGATCGAATACTTCGACGAGACGAGCCCTTCCATCTTCGTACGCTTTGAGATGACTTCCAAGCCCGTCGGCCTCGAGAGCTTCGATGGCCCGGTCGACTTTATCATCTGGACGACTACGCCGTGGACCATCCCTTCCGACCAGGCAGTCTCCCTTAAGCCCGGCGCTGCCTATGTCGCCGTTGAGCACGATGGCCGTGCCGAGGTCATGCTCGAGGACCTGGCTCCCAAGTGCTGCGAGGAGTTTGGCTGGGAGTACACCCCGGTTATGGTCGACGGCAAGCCCTATGTGGTTCCCGCCGAGACCTTCCACCACATCCACTACAAGCAGCCGATCTTTGACGGCGTTGAGGGCGTGGCGCTGCTGGCCGATTACGTTGGTGTCGATGACGGTACCGGTATCGTTCATAACTCGCCCGGCCACGGCGTCGACGACTACTTTGCCTGCCTCAAGGAGGGCATCACCGACATCTGCATGCCGGTCGACGACGACGGCAAGTTCTACACCGGTGAGGAGTTTGGCACCGGCGGTCCCTTTAGCGGCATGGATACTGACGAGGCCAATCCGCACATCATCGAGTTCCTGCGCGAGCGCGGCACCCTGGTCCTCGAGAAGAAGATCGCGCACAGCTATCCGCACTGCTGGCGCTGCAAGCACCCGGTGCTCTTCCGTGCTACCGACCAGTGGTTTGTCTCGATGGACAAGACCGGTTTGCGCGAGCAGGCTGGCAAGGAGGTCCGTGAGAACGTCAAGTGGTATCCGGCCCACGCGGCCAACCGCATCGGTGCCATGGTCGAGCAGCGTCCCGACTGGTGCATCAGCCGTCAGCGCAACTGGGGCGTGCCTATCCCCAGCTACACCTGCGCCGATTGCGGCGAGAAGGTCATGAACGACGCTACGCTCGACGCCGTCATCAAACTCTTCCACGAGAAGGGCTCCGACGCCTGGTTCACCGACGCTCCTGAGAGCTATCTGGGCGAGGCCTGCGTCTGCCCCAAGTGCGGTGGCCATCACCTCAAGGCCGATAAGGACATCCTCGACGTGTGGTGGGATTCCGGCGTCTCCTGGAAGGCCGTCTGCGAGTACCGTCCCGAGCTGGAGTATCCGGCGGATGTTTACCTCGAGGGCTCCGACCAGCACCGCGGTTGGTTCCAGAGCTCGCTGCTCACCTCGGTGGGCGCCAACGGCCACGCTCCGTACAAGGCGGTCGTCTCGCAGGGCTTCACCCTCGACGGCCAGGGCCGTAAGATGTCCAAGTCGCTCGGCAACGTCATCGACCCCAACAAGGTCTGCGACGAGATGGGCGCCGACATCATCCGCCTGTGGGTTGCCTCCGTCGATACCAGCTCCGACGTGTCCATCGACCACGAGATCCTTGCCCGTACGTCCGATGCCTACCGTCGTTTCCGCAACACGCTGCGCTTCCTGCTCTCCGAGCTCGAGGGTCAGTTTGAGCCCGAAACCGACGGCGTCGCCTTTGCCGACCTGCTGCCGCTCGACAAGCTCATGGTTGCCCGTCTGACCCAGGTCCAGGCCGAGGTCGACGACGCTTACTCTTGCTACGAGTTCCCGCGCGCTTACCGTGCGCTTTACGACTTCGTGGTTACCGAGCTTTCCAACGTGTACCTCGACGCCCTGAAGGATCGTCTGTACTGCGACAAGCCCGGTTCGCTCGAGCGCCGCAGCGCCCAGACCGTGCTCGCTGAGCTCTTCTCGATGCTCATGCGCGATCTGCAGCCGATTCTGTCCTACACCGTTGACGAGGCCATGGCCTATGCGCCTGCCGGCTGCGTCGATCACCAGAAGTACGCCGCGCTGCTCGATTGGTACAAGTCGCCCATCACGGTCGACGAGGCCAACGAGTTTGAGGGCGTGCTCGAGGCTTCGCTCGAGCTCCGTAGCGCCGTGACCAAGGCCCTTGAGGACGCCCGCTCCGCCGGCACCTTCACTAAGAGCCAACAGGTCCGCGTCAAGGCGGTCGTTCCCGCCGAGATGTATGCGCTGCTGACCGGCGACAAGGCCGTCGACCTGGCCGAGTTCTACATCGTCTCCGCTGTTGAACTGACCCAGGGCGAGGAGCTCTCCGTTGCCATCGAGGCTGCCGAGGGCGAGTGCTGCGACCGTTGCTGGAACTACCGCACCACCGTCGGCGAGTACAACGGCCACGCTCACATCTGCAAACGCTGCGCTGATGCGCTGAACTAACCGTTGGGGACGTTCTTAAACGACTGTCAAACAATAACGTCCCCAACGTCAACTTTTGTCACGTCCAAGCGGCATTCTGTTTTTCGGAATGCCGCTTTCGTTTTTTTAGCTGGTTATTTCGCTTGCGTTGGTGGATATGTCGTGCGCTCTGCTTGTGGCAATATAAGATGTTTACTTGTGTTAAACGGAATTCGATGTTCTTGAGGGTAGGGGATTTCCTTGGGTCGTGCTGGGGATATGACGCCGCCTTTGCGCTGGCGGTTAGGTGTTGCTGGTGGGGTGGTGCTGGTTGTGCTGCTTTTTGATCAGCTGACCAAGCTTGCGGTTCGTGCCGTGGGCGACGCTTTGCATGTGACTGTTATCCCCGGTGTGATCGACTTCCTTTTCGTGCGTAACATCGGTGCTGCCTTTAGCATGGGCGAGGGACATGGCCTCGCGTTTGCCGTGCTGGCGTTTGTCGTTATCGTTGCGATCGCGGTGTACTTGCTTCGCGCGCCCCAGCTTGCTCGCTTTGAGGTTGTGGGCATGGCTATGGTCGTGGGCGGCGCCATTGGCAATGCGATCGACCGTCTGGCTTTTGGCTTTGTGACCGATTTTATTGCCACCACCTTCATCGACTTCCCCGTCTTCAATGTGGCCGATGTCGGCATTACGGTCGGTGTGGTGCTTGCCCTCATCGGCTACATGTTCTTGAGTCCTGCGGCCCGTGAGGTCGACGCGACCGCCGAACTCAACGCCCGTGACGAGGCCCGCGCTAAGCGCAAGGCCCAGCAGCGTGGGGAGCGTGCCCGCAAGATTCGCGAAAGGAGCGAGCGCTAATGGCCGACATCCATATCCTTGTTGACGACGATGCCGCTGGTCAGCGTCTTGACGCCTATCTGGGCGCTAATGACGGCTGCCCTACGCGCTCTGCCTGCGCGCATCTGATCGAGGGCGGTGCCGTTGCCGTCAACGGCGAGACATGCCTGTCAAAAAAGTATGCCGTGCGCTCCGGCGACCGTATTTCGGTCGATTTGCCCGAGCCGCACGATCCCACCGATGTGATTCCCGAGGCCATTCCCCTCGATATCCGCTACGAGGACGACTGCCTCATCGTGCTCTCCAAGCAGCGCGGTCTGGTGTGCCATCCCGCCCATGGCCACGAGAGCGGCACCCTTGCGAACGCCTTGGTCTATCACTGTGGCATTGACCATCTGGGCACCGTGCAGGGCGAGGACCGCCCCGGCATCGTGCATCGCCTGGATCGTGACACCTCGGGCCTTATGCTCGCGGCAAAAGACGACGACACCCAGCGCGCGCTCCAGAATCTCATCCGCACGCGCACGCTCGACCGCCGCTACATTACGCTCGTCCACGGCCACATTGCCATGGACGAGGGCACCATTAACACCGGCATTGCCCGTTCTACGCGCGACCGTGTCAAGATGGCGGTTTCGGACGATCCTTTCGCGCGCCAGGCCATTACGACCTTTAGGGTCCTCGAGCGCTTCGATTCCACGCGTTTTGACGATGGCTATACGCTCGTCGAGTGCCACCTGTTTACGGGTCGCACGCATCAGATTCGCGTGCACATGCGCCATATCAACCACGCCTGCGTGGGCGATCCGCTCTACGGTAAGTGCGATGCGCGTGCCGACCAGGGTTTGACCAGGCAATTCCTCCATTCCTGGCGTGTGGCGTTCGATCATCCCGTGACGGGGGAGCGCATTGAGTGCCGCGATGAGCTGCCGTGGGATCTCGCCGCCGTTCTGGATGACTTAGCCCCGCGCTCGCTCGGCCGCACTGCCGCCGGCGACGAAATCGTTCCGCAGCTCGGTCTGCTCGAAGCCTAACCAGTATTAGGTGGTTTCTTGAACTCGGTTAGCCTACGGTAAGATATACGGTTGTTTACGTAACGCGTTCTCGGGAGCCTGCATGCTCGCCTTTTTACAAACTAACACGCCCATCGTGATCTTTAACCAGATTGTGGTTACGCTACTCACGGTCTGCTTTCTGTACCAGGTGGTCTTCTTTGTCATTGGCGCTCTTCGTGGCGAGGTCGCGCCTCCCAAGGCCAAAAAACTCCACCGCTATGCCTTCTTTATCGCGGCGCATAACGAGGAGGCCGTGATCGCCAACCTCGTTCGCTCCATCAAGGACCAGGATTATCCTTCAGAGCTTATCGAGGTCTTCGTGGTCGCCGATGCCTGCACCGACAACACGGCTCAGCTCGCGCGCGAGGCGGGCGCCGTCGTGTACGAGCGCAACGACCTGGCCCGTAAAGGCAAGAGTTGGGTCATGGACTTTGGCTTCGACCGTATCCTTAATGAGTATCCCGATACCTTTGAGGGCTACTTCATCTTTGATGCCGATAATGTTATCGCCCGCGATTACGTCTCCAAGATGAACGATGCCTTTGACCAGGGCTTCCATGTGGTCACGAGCTATCGTAACTCCAAGAACTTTGGCAGCTCGTGGATTTCGGCAGCCAATGCCACCTGGTATCTGCGCGAAGCGCGCTTCCTCAATAACGCGCGCAATATCTGTAAGACGTCCTGCGCCGTCTCGGGCTCGGGCTACCTCATCTCCGCCAGTATTATCGAGGGCATGCACGGCTGGCAGTTCCACACGCTTACCGAGGATATACAGTTCACCACGTTCTGTGCCATTCACGGCATTCGCATTGGCTATGCACCGGCTGAGTTCTTTGACGAGCAGCCTGTGACGTTTAAGGCATCCTGGAAGCAACGTATGCGTTGGACCAAGGGATTCTACCAGGTGTTCTTTACCTACGGTAAGCATCTGGTCAAATCGACCTTCCGCTATCATCGCTTTGCTGCCTACGACATGTTTATGACGATCGCCCCGGGTATGCTGCTATCGCTCATCTCGATGCTCGCCAATGCCACGTTCCTCATCGTGGGCGGTCTTTCGCACGGCTTCTTGGCTACCGAAGTCGAGATGCAGGCGTGCGCCGCTTCGCTCATTATGACCTTCGCCATGATGTATCAGACGTTTTTTATCCTGGCACTGCTCACGACTATCTTTGAGTACAAGCACATTCACTGCGCACAAAAGTGGCGTTTGGTGACCAACCTGTTCACCTTCCCAATTTTCATGTTCAGCTATATCCCCATTACGGTGGCCGCGCTGTTCCTAAAGGTCGACTGGGTGCCGACGCAGCATGCCGTAAGCGTCACCCTCGACGAGGTCATGCAAGGCGCCAAATAACCACTGCCAAAACCACCACAAGGGGGACAGGCACCTTTGTGGTGGTTTTGCTTTAGAGCAGCCGTCCCGGGAGGTGCCCTGTGGTCTATATCCCATTTTGGATCTGCGCCTTTGCCGGTGCGGCGATTGATATCCGCGAGCGGCGGTTTCCCAACGCGCTTGCGGCCGCATGCGCGGTGTCAGCGTTTGCAGGCGTCTGGCTGGATAGGGGCTTGAACACGGCACTTGACCACGCATGCTTTGCGGTCATCGTGTGCCTTTCTCTTGTGCTGACTGAATCGCTTTGGCGGGGACATCGCCAGACCCCCGGCATCGGCATGGGAGATGCCAAGGCACTCTTCGCGCTTTGCACGCTCGACCCTCTGGGCGGCATCGTGGCATTTGCCGCCGCGCTCCTGGTCCTTGCCCTCTCCTGCCTCATCACAAAATCGCGCTCCTTGCCATTGCTCCCGTTTTTGGTGCCGATTTTTGCCATAATCGAGGTCGTGGGCTGCACATTGTAACCGATTGCGCATCCTTCTTAAGGAGCATGCCATGGCAACTAATCAAGAAACGGCCGTCATTAAGGCGCGCATGGACCGTATTCCCTCGGCGTTATCGCCCGAACTTGTCGAGCGCATTGCCGCAGATCGTGCTTCGGGCTATGTCAACCCGTACCGTTGTGACGATGACCAGGTCATCCGTCGCCTTGATCGAGCTGCCGACAAAGGCACGCTCATGCGACCGGCATTTATGCGCGACACCGAAAAGATTCTTCATCTTCCGGCATACACCCGCTATGCCGGCAAAACGCAGGTCTTTAGCTTCCGTAGCAATGATGATCTGTCGCGCCGCGGTCTCCATGTGCAGCTTGTCTCGCGCATCGCACGCGATATCGGCCGCGCCCTGGGGCTCAACTGCGACCTGATCGAGGCGATTGGCCTGGGCCACGACTTGGGTCACACGCCCTTTGGCCATGCCGGCGAGCGATTCCTCAACGATATCTATCACGAACGCACGGGTCGTTATTTTTTCCATAACGTGCAGTCTGTCCGCGTGCTCGATGCGTTGTACGGTCGCAACGTGTCGCTCCAGACGCTCGACGGCGTGCTGTGCCATAACGGCGAGTACGAGCAGCGCGTGTTTGAGCTTTCGGATATGGCATTGTTTGATCAGTTCGATCAAACCGTCGAGGACTGCATCGCCATGGGGTATAGCGCGATTGAACACCTTCGTCCCATGACGCTCGAGGGCTGCGTGGTTCGCATCTCGGATATCCTTGCCTACGTTGGACGCGACCGCCAAGACGCCATTGCGGCAGGCCTGCTGTCACCTGACGCTTTTGACGATGACCTGGGCGGAGGATACAACAGCTGGATCCTCACGCATGCCTCCATCGATATCGTCGAGCATAGCTATGGCAAGCCGCGCATCGAGATGAGCGAGGACCTGTTTGAGGAAATCCGCCGAGCCAAGCGCGAGAACTACGAAAAGATCTATAGCAAAGGTGGCATCGAGGGCGATTCCGAGGCGGAGTTGCGCGAGGCATTCGAAAAACTCTACGACCGTTGCCTGCAGGATATATACGAAGGCGACGAGTCTTCGTATATCTTTAAGCATCATATTTCGCGCATTGAACAGCAGCTTTCCTATTACGACCGTGCCTATGCATGGCAGGACGATAAGCATCAGGCCGTCGTGGATTACATCGCGAGCATGACGGACGGTTATTTCTGCGAGCTGACGAGTAAGTTGTTCCCGGGGCTAGAGTTTCCGCATCGTACCTATATTAACGAACGGTAGTTCGTATATTTTCGCTATACTAGTTAGTGGAAAACGAGTTTGATGGATTCACAGGATGGTTATGGACGACCTTTTTTCTGCTTCGACGCGCGAGCGATCTTTTCAGAATGCACCGCTTGCGGTTCGCATGCGTCCCAATTCGCTCGATGAGTATGTGGGCCAGCAAAAGGCCGTCGGTAAGGGCTCATGGTTGCGTGCCGCGATCGAGCACGACGTGCTTTCGAGCGTGATTCTGTACGGGCCGGCCGGTACGGGTAAGACGACGCTGGCCCACATTATCGCCAACCATACCAAGAGCGAGTTTGTCGAGGTCAGCGCCGTGACGGGCACCGTAAAGGACTTGCGCCGCGTGATTGACGAGGCCAAGACGCGCCTGAATACGTACGACCGCCGCACCATTCTATTCATCGATGAGATTCACCGCTTCTCTAAGTCGCAGCAGGATGCCCTGCTGCATGCAGTTGAGAACCGTACCGTCATTATGATTGGCGCCACGACGGAAAACCCGTACTTTGAGGTCAACTCGGCATTGCTCTCGCGTGGTCGCGTGGTGGAACTCGAACACCTTAAGGACGAGGACATTGCCACGCTGATCGAGCGTGCGCTCGAGGCTCCGCATGGTCTGAACGGTAAGTTCTCGGCCGATGAGGATACGGTCAAGACCATTTGTACGCTGGCTGCGGGTGATGCACGCTCGGCCCTGACGACACTTGAGCTGGCGAGCGAGATTGCCGTCACGCGTCCCGATACCGAAGGGACGCCAGCGCCGGCGGCGGGGGAGCGCTATCCCATCACCGTGGATGACGTAAAGATTGCCAACCCGCGTCGTGGCTTTTCGTACGACAAAAACGGCGACATGCACTACGACATCATCAGTGCGTTTATTAAGTCTATGCGCGGTAGCGACCCCGATGCCACGATCTATTGGCTCGCGCGCATGATTGATGCGGGGGAGGATCCCAAGTTTATCGCTCGCCGTATTATGATTCAGGCTTCTGAGGACGTTGGCAACGCCGATCCGCAGGCGCTTTTGGTGGCGCATGCCGCGTTTAAGTCTGCCGAGGTCATTGGCTATCCCGAGTGCCGTATTAACCTGGCTCAGGCTGCACTCTATGTGTGCTTGGCGCCTAAGTCCAACGCGTGCGAGGCTTCGATCGATGCGGCGCTGGCCGATATCCATAGCAGTGGCTTGCGTGAGGTACCGAGCTATCTGCGCGATCGTCATCGTCCGGGCAGCGACGAATATGGTGTGTATAAGTATCCGCATGACTATCCCGAAGGCTGGGTCGAGCAGCGCTATTTGCCCGAGGGGCTGGAGCGCGGCGCTTTCTGGCATCCTGCCGGCCGTGGTTGGGAAGAGTGGCGCGTAGAGCAAAGCGAACGCGACCGGAGCGGGAATGCTCCGAAGTAACTGCTGATTATTTTGTCCCAGGATCTCACGCTTGGCATGTTCGGTCCCCTTTGGGGTACCATGAACAGCGTCTGTATTTCGATTCCTTTGGGAGGCTTGTATGAGTCCCATTCAAATCGCCCTGCTGGTGCTCGCTGTTGCCGGCGTGTGGGCTGTTGCCGAACTCGCGCTTACCCTGCGCAAGACTCGCACCGTCGTTGACTCGCTCGATAAGACCGTGAACGATCTTAACAACACACTCGCCGAGGCACAGCCCGTGGTTGCCAAGCTTGATGGTGCCGTCGATGAGTTGACGCCCGCCTTGGCGCAGATGGAGCCGCTGCTCAAGTCGAGCAAGACCGCCGTCGACGCCTTGACCTCCAATCTCGTAGAGGTCGAAGCCGTGGTCCGCGACATTTCCGAGGTTACGGGCAGCATGGCCGAGGCCAGCAATGCTGTGTCGAGCGTGACCGACTCTGCCGCCGGCGCCGTGCAGAAGCTGTTCAATAAGGTGAAGGCACCTGCAGCTGACGCCGAGCGTAAGCTCGCCGCTGCCGCTGCGGAGGCCGAGCAGCCCACCGAGCGCGTCCTAATTGGCGAGGACGAGGCCGCCGATGGCGCAGATGTGGCGCAGAAGTCTGCAGCCAGGCCGGCTCAGTATTACACTTATACGCCCGCCGAGACCTCTGAGGAGTCCTGCGATGAGTAGCGAAGCAACCTGCCCCCTCACGCTGACCGTTGCTGGGGATCCGCGTCTGGCGCGCCTCGTGCGCATGACCGCCGCCAATGTTGGCGCGCTGTGCTCCATGTCCGTCGATCGTATTGAGGACATTCGCATGGCTGCCGAGGAGGCCTTCATTTTTGGCTGTACGGCGGTTGATTCCGACGACATCACGATCAAGTTCGATGTGGACGAAACGCATGTGGGCATGATTTTTACCTTTGGCGACCAGGCGACTGTCGATGAGGATGACCAGGCTGCCGTGTATGCCGAGCTTATTCTCGCGAGCGTGTGCGATTCCTACGAAAAGACTGCGGCGCCCCTGACGCTTTCCCTCGATCTCAAGGCGGATATCTAATATGACCGAACGTTCCCGGAGCGGCAAGACCGCTTGGGACAAGGAGAAAACCCGCGAGCTATTTCGTCGTTATAAGGAGACCGGTGATCCGGACGCCCGCGAGCAGCTCGTCATGTCCCATATGAACCTGGTAAGGTTCCTTGCCAACAAATTTAAGAATCGCGGCGAGCCGCTCGACGACCTGATGCAGGTTGGCTATTTGGGCCTGCTCAAGGCAATCGACCGCTTTGACCCTGAGCGCGGACTCGAGTTCACCACGTTTGCCACGCCCACCATCTTGGGCGAGATCAAGCGTCACTTCCGTGACAAGGGCTGGAGCGTGCGCGTGCCTCGTCGCCTGCAGGAGCTTTCTGCCAAGGTTAACCAGGCTACCGACAAGCTTACCAACGAGTTGCAGCGCTCGCCCAAGGTCGAAGAAATCGCTGAGTACCTGGACGTGACCGTCGACGAGGTCCTGGAGGCCATGGAGTCGTCGTCGGCCTATACGTCGGTGCCCATCGAGGCTCCCGGCGCGTCCGACTCCGACGATGCTCCCTCGATTCTCGATCGCTATGCCGACGACGACAACGAGCTCGACTTTACCGATGACCGCCTGGTAATCGAGGAAGCCATCCGCGATTTCTCGCCGCGCGAGCGTGAGGTGATCGAGCTACGCTTTGTGAAGGGCATGACCCAGATCGAGATCGCCAAGAAGCTGGGCATTTCGCAGGTGCAGGTCTCGCGCCTACTGCGCCGCACCCTCAAGAAGATTCAAGACAAGATTGACCCTGACGGAGTAATGGTTCGTTCATGAGTGAGCACCCCCAACAAACCGACCGCACGCTGCGCGATACCCGCATTCTGACGCTTCGCATTTGGGCTGTCGTCGGTTGCATCGTCATCGCCGCCGTCATCTTTAACCTTATGGGCATCCTGGCACCGGTTATTGAGTTTCTTGCCGTCGGCTCCATCATTGCTTTTGTGATGTCCCCGATCACCAACTGGCTCGAGCACCATGGCGTGAATCGCGGCATCGGTTCGCTTATCGCGCTTATTGTGGTCGTTGCTGTGCTCGTCGGTGTCGTTTGCATCTTGTCGCCGATTCTTTTTGGTCAGATCATGGAAGTCCTGAGCCGCCTGCCCGAGCAGCTTCGTGTTGCGGGTGGCGACCTCAACGAGATGGTCTCGCATGTCAAGACGCTCAACAACACGCCGCTCAAGGAGTATCTGGACGACAATCTTTCTTCGTTGGTTACCGTAGCGTCCAAGTACGTCTCGCAAATCGCTGCTGAGCTCGGCCGCGGTGTGTTTCCGCTCATTACCAACACGGCCTCGCAGCTGTTCGTCATCTTCCTGGGTCTGGTGCTTGCCTACTGGCTTGCCTGCGATTATCCCCGCATGCACCACGAGGTCTGCACCATCATCGGGCAGGAAAAGGAGACCTCGTACCGCTTTATGGTGGCCATCCTTTCGCGTTCGGTCGGCGGCTACATGCGTGGCATGGTCATCACATCGATCTGTGGCGGTTTTCTTGCCTTTATTGGTTTTACGATCATCGGCCATCCGTATGCAGCACTCATGGCTATCTTTACCGGCATTATGCACCTGGTTCCGGTTGTCGGTCCCTGGGTGAGTGCGGCGATCGCCACGGTGCTCGGCTTTATGTTCAGCCCCATGCTGGCGTTGTGGACGCTTGTCGTGACCATGGTGGCTCAAAACGTCACCGATAATGTCATTTCGCCTAAGGTCATGCAGAGCTCGGTGCAGGTGCATCCCGTTATGAGCCTGACGGCTCTCGTTATCGGTTCGGCACTCATGGGTCCCATCGGCATGGTTATCGCCATTCCGCTGTGCGCGGCCCTCAAGGGCATCTTCGTCTACTACTTTGAGAACGAGACCGGCCGTCAGCTCGTGGCATACGACGGCGCCGTGTTTAAGGGCACTCCGTATCGCGATACCGAGGGTAACCCGGTCGCCGCCTACGACGCGCTCGGAGACGATACGTTCATCTATGAGTCCGAGCTTATCGGCAACGAGACCGCGCCCGAGGCCCAGGCAATGCCCAAGCCCGAGCTCGATAATCCCTGGATTAAGCTCTCAGGCCTGCAGCCCGACGCGACAGGCTTTTTCAAGAACCCCTTCGCCAAGGATGACGATTCCAATACGGACGACGACACCAAAACCGGCATCGACGGCTCCATGGACGATTCGGATTCCAAATAGGCCCTGTTAGCGTTTCTTGATGTTGTAAATAACAATAAACGCGATCAAAGCGATTGATAAGGGGCCAGCCACATAGAAAAAGATGGCGTCAATTGCGCTTAGGGTGTAATACGCTTTATCGCCAGATGTTACTGCGTACAATGCGTAGCCAAATCTCGGCTGGTTCACATACCAGCTCGAGTAAGCGAAGATTGCTAAAAGGGCTACTGAGGTCAGTGCATTCACGGCAAACCGTTTGCTATTCATCGATCGCTCCTTCCGGACGATTCTTATATGAAATTTTACCGAAATCATTTTTTTTTCAAAGTATTTGACAGACCTAAATAACGTGCACTTTCGCTGGAGGGTCGCTGTTTGGCGGCCCTCTTTTTTGCACAGGCGCGGTGGGATGGTAATATCGTTACGTTTGAACTGTTTCGATGTGAAACCGAGGAGATTCCCTCTATGAGTGCTGACTACCCGTCAATGACTACGGCCGAGATTCGCTCCAAGTTCCTCAACTTCTTTGAGGAGCGCGGTCTTAAGCTCTATCCTTCTTCGTCCCTCGTCCCCGACGATCCTTCGCTGCTGCTTGCCAACGCCGGCATGAACCAGTTTAAGGAGTACTACCAGGGCAAGAAGACCATGAAGGAGATCGGCGCGATCTCCTGCCAGAAGTGCGTCCGCACCAACGACATCGACTGCATCGGCGAGGACGGCCGTCACCTGTCCTTCTTTGAGATGCTCGGCGACTTCTCCTTTGGCGGCGTCTCCAAGCAGCAGGCCTGCGCTTGGGCCTTTGAGCTCATCACCAAGGAGTTCAAGCTTCCGCTCGACCGCCTGTACTTTACCGTCTTTACCGAGGACGACGAGACCCACGACGTGTGGCGCTCTCTGGGCGTTGCCGAGGATCACATCTCCCGCCTGGGCGAGGACGACAACTTCTGGGCCGCTGGCCCCACCGGCCCCTGCGGTCCGTGCTCCGAGATCTACTTTGACATGGGCGAGGAGGTCGGTTGCGGCAGCCCCGACTGCAAGCCTGGCTGCGACTGCGACCGCTTCCTTGAGTTCTGGAACCTCGTGTTTACCCAGTACGACCGCCAGGAGGACGGCTCCATGCCGGAGCTGCCGCACCGCAACCTCGATACGGGCATGGGTCTGGAGCGCATGGCCGCCATCATGCAGCACAAGACCGCTAACTACGACGGCGATCTGATGCAGCACCTCATCAAGCTGGGCGAGAAGATCAGCGGCAAGACCTATGACGCCGACGATTACTCCGGCGCCAGCCGCTCCCTGCGCATCATCGCCGACCACTCCCGTGCCGTCGACTTTATGATCTCCGACGGCATCCTGCCCGGTAACGAGGGCCGCGAGTACGTCCTGCGCCGCCTGCTCCGTCGTGCCGTGTTCCACGGTCGTCTGCTGGGCATCGAGGGCGCCTTCCTGACCAAGTTTATCGACGAGGTCAACGCTCAGATGGGCGAGGCTTATCCCGAGCTGCTCAAGAACGTCGCGCTCGTTAAGGGCATCGTCGCCTCCGAGGAGGAGCGTTTCTCAACGACGCTCGACAACGGCCGCGTTTACCTGGACGAGGCCCTGGCCGCGCTCGCCGACGGCGCTGTCCTTCCGGGCGATGTTGCCTTTAAGCTTCACGACACCTTTGGTTTCCCCATTGACCTGACTGTCGAGATCGCCGGCACCGCCGGTCACGACGTCGACATGGATGGCTTTACCGCTTGCATGGAGGACCAGAAGGCCCGTGCCCGCGCCAACGCCAAGGGCGATGCCTGGGGCAGCTTCAACGACGTGTGGGTCGAACTTTCCGACAAGGTCGCCGCGACTGAGTTCGACGGCTATGACAACGATGCGATCGTAGGCGCCAAGGTTGTTGCCATCGTGCGCAACGGCGAGTCCGTCGAGTCCGCCGCTGCGGGCGAGGATGTCGAGGTTGTTCTCGACCGCACCCCGTTCTATGCCGAGATGGGTGGCCAGCAGGGCGACGCCGGCAAGCTTTCCGCCGAGGGCGTTGCGCTGACCATTTCCGATACCAAGAACCACAACGGCCTGTATGCCCACGTCGCCCACGTCGCCGAGGGCACGCTGACCGTCGGTGCTACCGTGACCGCCGCGCTCGACGCCGAGCGCCGTGGATTCCTGCGTCGCAACCACACCGCCACGCACCTGCTCGACGCCGCGCTTAAGCAGGTCCTGGGCGAGCATGTCTCCCAGGCTGGCTCGTTGGTGACGCCCGAGCACCTGCGCTTTGACTTCACGCACTTCGAGGCCCTGTCCTCCGAGCAGCTCAAGGCTGTCGAGGACCTGGTCAACCAGCAGATCTTCGCTTCCAAGCCGGTCGTGACCCGCGTCATGGGCATCGACGAGGCCAAGGCCGCCGGTGCTGTCGCCCTGTTTGGCGAGAAGTACGGCGATGTCGTCCGCGTTGTCTCCGTGGGCGCCGAGGATCAGCCGTTCTCCCGTGAGCTCTGCGGTGGTACGCATGCCGCCAACACTGCCGAGATCGGCCTGTTCAAGATCATTTCCGAGTCCTCTACGGGCTCCAACGTCCGCCGCATTGAGGCCGTGACCTCTAAGGGTGCTCTCGACTACATGGCCGACCGTCTGGCGCTCGTCGACGCCGCTGCTGCTGCGCTCAAGTGCCGTGTGGATGAGGTTCCCGCCCGCGTGGAAAACCTGCAGGCTGAGCTGCGCGAGACGTCCAATAAGCTTAAGAAGGCGCTGACCGGTGGCTCCTCCGATGCTATCTCCAGCGCCATCGAGGGCGCCGTCGAGCTCGACGGCTACAAGCTCGTCGTCGCTGAGCTCCAGGGCCTTGAGGCCGCTGACCTGCGAAACGTCTGGGATACCGTGCACCAGAAGGTTGCCGGTCCTGTCGCCTGCGTCGTCGCCAGCGTGACTGAGAAGGGCACCCCGGCCCTGCTCGCCGCCGGCTCTGATGACGCTGTCAAGGCCGGTTTCCACGCCGGCAACGTGATCAAGCAGATCGCGGGCCTGGTCGACGGTCGCGGTGGCGGCCGTCCCAACATGGCCCAGGCCGGTGGCAAGAACGCCGCCGGCATCGCCGATGCCCTCGCGGCCGCTAAGACCGCGCTCGGCGCCTAAGAATCTAGGTAATCGCTGTGGTCGCGCTTGCGCTGGACATAGGGGAGACCAGGATCGGCATCGCCGTCTCGAGCCGTGATGGCAAGATGGCGATGCCTGTCAAGGTGCTCCCGGCTGCAGAGGTCACCGGTATGGCCAAGACGTTCCGCTACCTGGTCGAGGACTATGAGCCCGATATCCTGGTAAGTGGGCGTCCCCTGACCATGGCCGGTGAGCCCGGTCCCCAGGCCGAGCGTGTTGCCGCTGTTGCGCAAAAGATTGCCGACGAGCTCGATCTTCCGTTGGAGTTTGAGGACGAGCGCCTGTCCTCGCAAGAGGCTAAGCGTATCCTGCGCGAGCAGGGCCTCAACGAAAAACAGATGAGGGGCAAGATTGACATGATTGCCGCCAGCCTGTTTTTGCAGACGTGGCTTGATCGTAAAAACGAGGAGGTTTCGCATGCCTAGCGCTCCCGATCCGCGCCAGCCGAATCGTACACGTCAGCCGGCGTCGCGCCCTGCCCAGCCTGGCCAGCGTCCGGCACAGCCGACCCAGCGCGCAGCTCAGTCTGCCGCGCGCCCGGTGCAGTCCTCCTCTCGTTCGGCCCAACCTGTTCAACGGACGGGTCAGCAGCCTTCTGCTCGTTCGGTTCAGTATCCGGCTTCTCACGCGGCTCAGCAGCCCACTGCTCGTTCGGCTCAGCCTGCAGGCGGTGCTCGCTTTAAGCAACAGGCACCTACCCAGCGAACGCAGGTCCCCCAATCGCATTTGCATCACGCTCGCGGTTCGCATGGCGTTGCTCCGGCGACTCGCTCGAGCTACAACACGCATGCTCGTCGCGGTGTTCAAAAGAAGAGTTCTCCGGTTCCTATGATCATCGGCGTTGTGGTGGCCGTAATTGCGCTTGCTACTATCGCTTTCTTTGTCGTGCCTGCCGTCAAGGGCTTCTTTGTCGGTGAGGATTCGAATGTCACGGCTGGTCAGCAGGTTGCGGTGACCATTCCTGACGGTGCTTCGGGCGATACGATCGCCTCGATTCTCTCTGAGAACCATATCGTCGAAAATCCCAAGGATTACTATGCGGCGGTGAAAAAGCTCAACGCCGATATGTCGCTCAAGCCTGGCACCTACTCGTTCACCACGCTCATGGACGCGACTAAGGTGGTTCAGCAACTCATGGAAGGCCCCAACGCTGGCTCCAATGCGCTGACGATTCCCGAGGGCTTGACGGTCGATCAAGTCGCCGACCGTGTGGCCCAGGCCTACAATAGCATCTCTAAGGAAGACTTCCTCAACCAGGCCAAGGCCTCCAACTACGTGGACGACTATAGCTTCCTTAGGGGCGCGGCCAATGATTCGCTCGAGGGCTTCTTGTTCCCCAAGACCTATTCGCTGGGCGATTCGCCGACGGCCGATGATGTGATTCGCGCCATGCTCGATCAGTTTAAGACCGAGTACAAGTCGCTTGACTTTGCGAGCTGCGAGGCGAAGATCAAGGAACGCTACGGTGTGGAGATGTCCGACTACGACATCGTCAACTTGGCCTCTATTGTTGAGCGCGAGGGCCTCAACGCCGATCAACGTGCGCACGTGGCCTCGGTTTTTTACAACCGCCTTGCCGGCAAGCTCAACGGTCTGCGTTATCTCAACAGCGATGCGACCATGATGTATGTCACCGGCGGCGAGGTTACCGCCGACGACCTGCAGAGCGATAGCCCGTATAACACCTATAAGCACGAGGGCCTGCCGCCCACGCCCATCTGCTCTCCGTCGCTCGAGGCGCTCAAGGCCACCCTTGAGCCGACCGACTCCGATGACCTGTATTTCTACATTACACAGGACGAGGAGTACTTCTCGCAAACCTACGAAGAGCATCAACAGTCTTGGAATTAGCATGAGGATTTTTAGCCCCAAACGGTACGTTGCCTCGGTCGATCGCATCGACCTTGATACCCTGTGGGCCGACGGCAAACGCGCCATTCTGCTCGATCGCGATAACACCCTGGTGCCGCGCGACACCGAGCAGGTTCCCGCCGCGGTTTCCGCTTGGCTTGACGCCGCCCGCGCCAAAGGCTTTAAGCTGTGCATGGTGTCCAACAACTGGCATCGCGACCAGGTCATGAGCTCTGCACGCGAGCTGGGACTCGAGGCCATTAGCCATGCCATGAAGCCGGCGCCGTTTGCCCTCAAGGCGGGTCTTCAGCGCCTCGGCGCCACGGCCGACGAGGCGGTACTGATCGGTGATCAGCTCTACACTGACGTGTGGAGTGGCAATTTAGCCGGCGTCGATACCATCCTGGTAAAGCCGCAGGCGACGCAGGACCTGTGGTATACGCAGATCTTCCGTATTTTTGAGCGCCGGGCCCTGCGCGACCTTCCCTGCGAGGAATAGGTCTCGCTATGTCCCGGCACACCAAACACGGCTGCGACCATATCTTCTTTATCGGCTTTTTGGGCGCGGGCAAGTCGACGCTCGCGCGTAACGTCGGCACCATGTTCAAGCGGCGTTTTATCGATACCGACCGCCTAGTCGTGCGTCGATGCGGCAAGTCGGTTACCGAGATATTTGAGACCGAGGGCGAGGATCGTTTTCGCGAGCTCGAGACCTCGGCACTCCGTTCGCTTCAAAGCGAACGCAGCCTGCTAGTATCGTGCGGGGGCGGCATCGTCGAGACGCCGGTGAACATTGAACTGATGCACGAGATGGGTACATGCGTGTACCTCGAGGGCGACTTCGAGGACTCGTTGCGCCAGATTCGTCGGTGCGACACGCGCCCCGATTTCCGCTCGCCCGAACATGCCGCGCGCCTGTTTGAGCATCGCCGTCCGCTGTATCGCCAGGCCGCCGATATTACCCTTGATATTCGTAACAAGTCCTTCGAGGACGTTTCCTACCTTTGTGCCGAGATGCTTTTGGAGCGTGGACTGCTATGATTCGCCGTCAACTGATCAATTTCCAAAATCGCAGCGTCGATGTCCGCGTCGGGTTTGACGCGTTTAGCGAGCTGTCGCGTATGTTTGCCTCGGTCGTGGGTAGGCCCAAGCGCGCGATGGTGGTTTGGAATGACGCGACATCCGAGCGTTTTGGCGAGGCTGTCGAGCATGCACTGGTTGACGCCGGTTTTGCCGTGTCGTTGCTCGCCCTCGAGGTTTCGCCTGCCGGTGCTACGCTGGTCGATGCCGATACCGTCTTTGGCGCCCTGTCGGCTAATGGCATTACCTGTGACGATCTCGTTGTCGCTGTCGGCGACACAGCGACCTGCTCAGTCGTTTGCTGGTGTGCCAATCAGTGGTGCGGTCGCACCGAGTGCGCCTTGCTGCCGACGACGTTTGACGCCATGCTCACGGTCGCGACGACCATGAAGCCGCTCGTTGCCTCGTCGGCGAATGCGCTTCCCGCTATCGCGTTCCGTCCCGAGCCGGGCTTGGTCGTGTGTGACCTTGATCTTGTTCGCGCGGCGGACCCCGAGGACCTCAAGCTCGGCTATGCAGTACTTGTTGGCACCATGCTTTCGAGCAGCAAGTCCCGCTGGAATCAGTTTACTGAGTCCGTCCCCGAGATTCTCGCGGGCGAGGAGGTCGCGCTCGTCAATGCCGTTCAGTGGTCTCAGACTGCCCGCAAGGACGTACTGATGGCCACGAACCCGAGCGCCCGCCATGCGCTCGATTTTGGCAAGATGGGGGAGCGTACCCTGCGCGCCTGCTTGGGCGATGCCGCTTCGCAGATCCCTGCCTACCAGCTGTTGTCCGAGGGGATGCGCTTTGAGGCGCGCCTAGCACATGATGCCTGCGACTTTGATATCGATTACGTCTTTGAGGTCGATGACTGCCTGGAGGACTTTGGTATCGAGGAGCTTGCCTTCGATCTGGAGCCTGTCGCATATATCGAGGAGTTCCGCAGGCAGCAGTTTGTTCGCTCGAACCGCAGCATGTTGCCGCTGCCCGCGGCGCTCGGCGCCATTCGTCTAACGAGCGTTGAGGACGAGGTTCTCGACCGCCATGCTCACGCATACTTGGCTTCTCGCAAAGAACTTCTCTAGGATTTATTGACATACATCGTCTTTCGTATCATGTTGAGGGGCGGGTTTCCAATCGGTTGCGAATCGCGCGCGATTCCATCTTTCGATCGAGGCCCGTCCCGCTTTTATGAGGACAATAAGAAAGGAATCTGCATGTCTGAGTTTGATGCCGGTCCTGCCGGTCGTATCGAGCGTGTCCGTGCCCTGATGGCTGAGCGCGGCTACGACGCTATCGTCGTGCGCGACGAGGCCAACCTTCGTTGGCTCACGGGCGTGAAGGGCGTCTTCGACTACACCTTCGAGTTCCCGCACGCTGCGTTTATTACGGCCGGCCAGTGCCTGTTCCATACCGACTCGCGCTATCTCAACAGTTTTGAGGAGAACACGCCCGCCGGCAGCCCCTGGGTCTACGACATGGACGAGGGCACCATCCCCGGTTGGGTCGCCGGCAAGATCGCGGCCAACAAGTGCCGCGTCTGCGCTGTCGAGGACGATATGCAGATCAATTTCTACCAGGGTATTCAGCGTGGCCTGGAGGACCGCTCCGTTGCCTGCATGCTGCCGCTGATGCATGACGACATCCGTAAGATGCGCGCCATCAAGGACGCCGAGGAGATCGAGCTCATGCGCCACGCGCAGTCGATCACCGACGCCGCCTTCCAGCATATGCTCGGCTTTATTAAGCCCGGCATGACCGAGAAGCAGGTTCGCAACGAGCTCGAGAACTATATGTTCGCCAACGGCGCCGACAGCCTGGCCTTTGGCTCCATCGTCGCGAGCGGTCCCAACACCGCCAACCCGCATGCCGTCCCGAGTGATCGCGTGATCGAGAAGGGCGACTTTGTCCTCATGGATTACGGCGCGGGCTACTGCGATTATCGTTCCGACATGACGCGCACCGTCGTGATGGGCGAGCCTACCCAGGAGCAGCTCGACCTGTACGCGCTCGTGCGCCGTACGCACGAGGAGTGCGTCGCCGCCATCCATCCGGGCGTCGAGGGCAACGACATTTTCAAGCTTTCCAAGAAGATCATTGGCGATGCCGGCTATGGCGATTACTACAACCATGGTCTGGGCCACGGCGTCGGTATCGACATCCACGAGCTGCCCAACTTCAACCGCAGCAAGAATATCATCGAGGTTGGCTCGGTTATCACCATGGAGCCCGGTGTCTACCTGCCCGGCGTGGGCGGCGTGCGCCTGGAGGACTACGGCGTGGTCACCGAGAACGGCTACGAGCCCTTCACCAAGACGCCGCATGACCTCCACGTCATCGATTGCTAGCTCATTTCGATAGATTTTTGGGGCGGGGCGTCCGGATCGATTCGGACGCCCCGCGTTCTCTTTTTATGCGCTCGCTGCAGGCGCCGTCTGCAAGTGTATAATTTCCGTCGTATGTAATTTGGACGCTTGTGCGTTCTGTCCATAACAAGAAAGGTCGCTATGCCTACCATTTCTACCGCCGACTTCAAGAACGGCCTCGGTCTCCGCATTAAGGACAAGGTCTACACCATCGTCGAGTTCCAGCATGTCAAGCCGGGCAAGGGCGGCGCGTTTGTGCGCTACAAGACCCGTGACATCAAGAGCGGCCGCGTCGTCGAGAACACCTGCAACGCCGGTACCAAGTTCGAGAGCGTCATGCTCACCACCCGTGAGTTCCAGTACCTCTACAACGATGGCACCGACTACATCTTCATGGACAACGAGTCCTATGAGCAGGTTCCCGTTCCCGAGGACATGGTGGGCGAGAACTCCAAGTGGCTGCGCGAGAACGACATCTGCCAGCTGCTCTTCGCCGACGACGAGCTCATGGGCGTGACCCCGCCGATGTTCATCGAGACCACCATCGTCCAGACCGACCCGGGCTTTAAGGGCGACACCGTCCAGGGTTCCACCAAGCCGGCCACGATCGACACCGGCGCTGTCATCCAGGTCCCCATGTACCTCAACGAGGGCGAGGTCATCAAGGTTGACACCCGCGACGGCAAGTTCGTCTCCCGCGTCTAGCAACCAACTCTTCTAGGAGGACTCATGCCCCAGGAAATCAAGATTGACGGCATCGGCATTTCGCCCGATGTTCTGACCGCCATCGTCTCGCGCGCCGTGTCGGATGTCGAGGGCATCGCCTCCGTTGGCGTCAAGGACCTTGCCACCAACCTTGTCTCCATGATGCTCTCGTCCAAGGCCCCGGCTTCCGAGCCGGCGGTCGAGGCCGAGGTCGTCGGCGACAAGCTCGCACTCACCGTGCGTGTCGTGGTGTTCTTTGGCTATCCGTTCAAGAAACTCGCCGAGGCCGTTCGCGCCGCCGTGGTCGCCGCCATCGATGCCCAGGTGGGCGTTGAGGTCGAGCGCGTTGACGTTTGCATCGACGGCCTCGTTTTCCCCAAGGAGTAACCTTTGAGCCTTAAGGTTTATCGCGGGCGTACGCTTGCCCGCAGTCAGGCGCTGCAGCTGCTATTTCAGGCCGAGGCCACGGACAGCCCGCTCGAGCGCGTCCTCGAGGGTGATTTCCTGATCTCGAAGGGCCCCCTCGACCCCTATGCGCTGGAGCTGTGCCGCGGTGCCTACGAGCATATCGATCGCATCGACTGTGCCCTGCGCGCCGTCGCCAAGAACTGGGATCTTATGCGCATGCCCGGCGCCGACCGCAATCTGCTGCGTATCGCCGTCTACGAGATGCGCTTCCTTACCGACGAAGAGGTCTCGGACGCCATCGTGATCAACGAGGCCGTCGAACTTGCCAAGGCCTATGGCACCGACCAGTCCGCGTCGTTCGTCAACGGCGTGCTGGGCAAGATCGCGCGCAGCGAGGAGTTGCCGGGCGAGGACCTGTACCAGGAACTGCTGGCCGAGGATCGCGCTCGCGAGGAGGCCCAGGCTGCTGAGGCTGCCGCCAAGGTTGCGGTTGCCCAGGCCGAGGCTGGCGTGCTGGCCGAGGATGCGGACGCCGCCGAGGCTGACATCGACTCCGTCGAGGAGTAGCCATGCCAGAGGGTTCTGTCCGCAACTTTGACGAGATCTCGGACCGTCTGGACCAGATCATCGCTACCGTTCGCTCCAAGGATGCGTCCTTGGAGCGTTCGCTCGATCTGTTTGACGAGGCGATTGAGCTGGGCTCCCGCGCGGTCGATATGGTCGACAAGTTTGAGCTGACGCCGCGTGAGGCCGACAAGCTCGAGCAGGAATACGATGAGGATGCGGCAAACGAATCCCAGGATAGCTAGGCCGCATCTCCGGATACGAATGGTTGATGGCATTCATGAAACGCGTGCGTCTTGATGACGAACTGATTTCACAGGGCATCTGCGCCGATCGCGCGGATGCCCTTCGCACTCTTATGGCCGGCTTGGTCTCGAGCGGCGGCGAGCGCTTGACTTCGCCGGGGCTTAAGGTGACCCCGGGTCTGCCGCTGCACGTGAAGGGGCGCATTCCCTATGTTGGCCGCGGCGGTCTTAAGCTCGAAGGCGCGCTTGATGCGTTTGGCATCAATCCGACGGGCCTTAGCTGTCTGGATGTGGGCTGCTCTACCGGCGGCTTTACCGATTGCCTGCTCAAGCGCGGAGCTGCGACCGTTATCTCGGTGGACGTGGGTCGCGCACAGTTCGATTGGTCGTTGCGTCAGGACGATCGCGTGACGCTGCATGAGCGCACCAACGTGACGCAGCTGCCTGAGCTTGGCTATGCCGGCGCCATCGACCTGGCTGTTTGTGATGTCTCGTTTACCAGCATCGCGAACATTATCGATGCGGTGCTGGCGTGCCTGGCGCCTACGGGTGCATTCTGCACGCTCGTAAAGCCGCAGTTTGAGGCTCCGGCGGCGCTGGTGGGTGAGGGCGGCATTGTGACCGATCCCGCCGTGCGCCGCGATACACTCGTGGCGGCGGTTGAACTCTTTGCAGCCAAGGGCCTTTTTCCGGTCGATGTGTGCGTGTCGCCCATTCATGGTGCCAAGGGAAACGTTGAGTTTTTCTTGTACGGCACGAGGTATGCCCCCGGCGACCGCTCGCAAGACGAGCTGCAATCCCAGGTATCGGTTATGAGCGAGAAAGCTGCAACGCTATGAAGGTCTTTCTGGTTCCCAATTACTACAAGCAAGAAGCGGTCGAGAGCGGCCTGATGCTCGAGCTTTGGCTGACGCGCCAGGGCTATGAGGTCGCATGGGCTGCCGACCAGCGATCGAAGATTCAAAGCACGCCTGATATTGACGGCTCCGATCTGGTCATTACGCTCGGCGGCGACGGTACGTTGCTGCGCGCTGCCCGCATCCTCAACCATCGCGAGATTCCTATCCTCGGTCTTTCCTATGGTCACCTGGGCTTTTTGACGGCCGCGAGCCCCGAGGAGCGCGACATTTTGCAGGTTGTGAGCGATGCCCTGTCCGGTGAGCTGCACGTGAGCCGTCGCGCTACCATCGCCGCGGATATCGTGTCCGTGCGCGAAGACGGTACGAAGGATGTCGTGCGCACCTTCGCCCTCAACGATATGGCGCTTACCCGCGGTCCGCTGTCCGATATGGTCGAGTTCGACATCACGGTGTCGGGCCACCATATCGATCGACTGCGTGGCGACGGCGTGGTTGTATCGACGGCGACTGGCTCCACCGGCTACGCGCTATCCGCCGGCGGTCCCATCGTCAGCCCCGATTACACGGGCATGGTCTGTGTGCCGATTGCTCCGCATACCATTCAGGCTCGCGCCTTTTTGACCTCGCCGAGCGATGTCGTCGAGATCTTTATGTCTGATGACCGTCCGAGTGTTCCGGCGATCGCTATCGATGGACAGTTTATTACCTGCGATGGCACCGTTGAGAGCGTGGCGGTGCGTCGCGGTCCCGGCGATGTGCTGCTGCTGGATTACGGCCCCGAGAGCTTCTATAACTCGGTGAGCCGCGTGTTCTATGGAGTGCGCCATGATCGATGAGCTGCGGGTTTCCAACATCGCGCTCATTCGCGAGGCGACGCTGGTGCCGAGTGCGGGCCTAACGGTTTTGACTGGCGAGACCGGTGCCGGCAAGACCGCGCTGCTCTCGGCGCTCAAGCTCATTTTGGGCGAGCGTGCAGATTCGTCGACCGTGCGCGAGGGAGAGGCGCTGGCGAGCGTCGAGGCGCGCTTGTTCGACGACCCGCACGACACGGAGGGCTTTACCGTGCAGCGCAGCCTTTCTGCCGAGGGTCGCAGCCGCGTCAAGATTGACGGCCGCATCGCTAGCGTGCGCGAGCTTTCCGAGCGCGTCGGCGTGATGATGGATCTGTGCGGCCAGCATGAACACCAGCGTCTGCTCGATCCGGCGCATCATGTTGCCATGGTTGATGCCTGGGCTGGTCGCTCTGCGCTCGAGGCGCTCGACCGTTACCGTGCCTGCTTCAAGGCGTCGCGTGCGGCTGCCAAGGAGGTCCGTCGCGTGGAGGAAGCCTCACGCGCGCAGGGGAGCCGTGTCGAGGAGGCTCGCTTTGCCCTCGAGCGCATCGGCGAGGTCGACCCCAAGCCGGGCGAGTATGAGGAACTCGAGGAACTGCTGCCGCGCTCCGAACATGCCGAGGTACTGGTTGCCACAGCTAACGATGCCCATGCATCGCTTGCCGCCGAAGGTGGAGCGCTCGATGCCGTGAACAGCGCCGTGGCAGAGCTTTCCCGTATGGCTACCGTCGATCGCAAACTGGGCGACATTGCCGATGCGCTTTCGGATGCCTGCATCTCCCTTGAGGATAGCGCGAACGAGCTTCGTGCCTATCGCGATGGCGTCGCCTTCAACCCGCGCGAGCTCGCTCGCATGCGTGAGCGGTATTCCGACCTCAAGGGCCTGTTGCGTCAGTGGGGTCCCACGATGGACGATGTTTTTGCCATGCGCGATCGCTCGCAAGAGCTGCTGTCCCTGGTCGATGATGGCGATGAACAGATCAAAAAGGCGCGTGAGGCACTCGGGAGCGCCGAGCGCGAGCTGTTCGCTGCCGCCAAGGCACTCAAGCGCGCTCGCAATACGGCGGCCCCGCGCTTCTGCCACGAGGTCGGTCGTCAGATGGCACGCTTGGAGATGGGCGGTGCCGAGCTCGTTTGGGAGTCGCATGATCTTCCGCGCGCTGAGTGGACGCCGGCGGGTCCTTCGAGCTACGAGCTTTTGTATCGCAGCGGTGCCGGCTTGACGCCGCGACCCCTGCGCCGCATTGCGTCGGGCGGCGAGCTCAGCCGCGTTATGCTGGCGAGCAAGGTGGTCTTGGGTAATGCGGACGGTGTCGATACGCTGGTGTTTGACGAGGTCGATGCCGGTGTCGGCGGCTCCACGGCGCGTGCACTCGCGGGCGTGCTGGCAGATCTCTCCGCTACGCATCAGGTGATTGTCGTAACCCACTTGGCGCAGGTCGCCGTCATGGCCGACAAGCATTATGTTGTCAGCAAGGAATTGGGCGATGTTCCTCAGACGCATTTGGACGAGGTAACCGGCGAAGCGCGTACCGCCGAAATCGCCCGAATGTTGAGCGGTGATCAGTCGGAGGCAAGCTTGGCCCACGCAAAGCAGATGCTCGAAGAAGCTCGAGGCTAAGTCGTATCAGCGGTGTTGGTGGGACAAAATAGACTGAAATTTTGTCCCACTTCGCGTTTTACTCTACGACCTTATCCGGTTGGATGAGCTCCTCGTAGTAGCTGATGTGCTCTCGGGCGTCCTCGATTTCGGGCAGCAGGAAGTTGTAGATGACTTCGATGATCATCGTGGCGCTGATCTTGGAGAACGCAAAGTCGCCCGTGGTGAGCAGTGCCTCGTGGTTCACGGTATTAAAGGTGTAGTCGGCAAGGCGGGCAAGCGGAGACTTGCTGTCGCTGCTGATGACGACTACGGTGGCACCGCAGTCGCGAGCCGCTTTTGCCATGCGATTCAGTCGGCGCGACTTGCCGGAGTTTGAGATGAGCACGATGACGTCACCCGGGCGCAACGTGAGCGCAAAGCCGATAGATGTCTCGCTAATGGTGCTTGCCATGCAGCGCAGGCCCAGCTGCGAAAACTTAAACGTCGCATCGAGCGCGACCGCGTTCGTATTGCCCACAGCCGCAAACTCAATAACCCCTGCATGCTTAAGGGCATGCACAACAGCCGCCAACGTATCGTGGTCGATCCCGTCGATGGTCGCATTAAGCTCGCTCACCTTAGCAGCCAGGATGTTCTTGAGGCTCTGCTCCATATTGTCGAGCGAGACCTCGTCAGTCAGGCCCTCGTTGCGCTGGCTTTCCAAATCCCTCGCCAACGAAAACTGAAAGCTGCGGAAGCTGCCAAAGCCCAGCTTGCGGCAAAAGCGCGAAACCGTCGCCTCGGACGTTGCGGCGGCTCGTGAGAGCTGGGCGGCCGTCAGGCGCGGCGCCTCGGACTGGTGCTCCAATATATAGTCGACAATGCGCTGCTCGGACTCACTGTATCCCTGGTGGGTACTAATGAGGGAAAGTGCGCTCTTGCTACTATCGGTCATGGATGGCTCCTGGTTGGCATGAAAATCTAACTTGATTTGCAATGCCATAGTATACGGGCATTTTCAATTACAAGATACACCTTGCCGTTTCAAGTGTTGATGGTAAACTTTCACTTACCGTTTACGGTTATGAAAGAACCTTTCACCGGAGAATTGCGCCTTGTCTCTTCTCACGCGGACGGTAGGTTGGTATCTTTCAGTTGTGGAAAAGCGCGCAAGGATGCGCGTGTGGGGGAGCGCCTGCGGGCGCAGTACTCAAGAAGGAGGGACACATGGCTAAGTTTGACATCATCGCCGCTACCGGTTGCCCGACCGGCATCGCGCACACCTTCATGGCGAAGGAGGCGCTGGAGAAGGCAGCTGCCGAGCGAGGTCTGACCATTAAGGTTGAGACCCATGGCCAGGTCGGTGTCGAGAACGAGCTCACCAAGAGCGAGATCGCCGGTGCCAAGGCCGTCGTCGTCGCAGCCGATAAGGATGTCCAGGCGGAGCGTTTCGCCGGCAAGCGCATGGTTTCCGTTGGTGTTTCCAAGGCCCTGTCCGTTGAGGCAGCCGGTAAGCTGATCGACCGCGCGCTCGCCGCCAAGGGTGACGACTCGGTTGCGGCTGCTGCCGATGTCGAGGATGAGGTCGAGGAGAAGGAGTCCATCGGCCACATCATCTACAAGCACCTCATGAACGGCGTCAGCCACATGCTGGTCTTCGTCGTCGCCGGTGGTGTCCTGACCGCCGTTTCGTTCCTGTGGGGCATCACGTCCTTCGATTCGACGGCGTCTGACTACAACAGCTTTGCCGCTATGCTCAAGATCATCGGCGGCATCGCCATGAACCTTATGGTTCCCGTGCTTTCCGCCTACATCGCCGAGTCTATCGGCAAGCGCCCGGCACTCGTCCCCGGCTTTGTTGCCGGTATGATCGCCATCCAGGGTCTGCCCGTTAACGCCGAGACCGGTATGATCGACGCCGGCG
>DXZM01000009.1:0-1440 GCA_019419665.1 Collinsella sp. | reverse complement strand
GGGCTTCGGTTTCCTGGGCGGCATCGTCGGCGGCTTCCTCGCTGGCTATGTCATCCTGCTGCTCGAGAAGGTCTTCTCCAAGCTGCCCAAGAATCTGGACGGCCTCAAGGCTATCTTCCTGTACCCGCTGTTCTCGACCGCCATCGTCGGCCTGGTCATGCTCGGCATCTCCGGCCCCATGGCTGCCATCAACACCGCCATGATGGACTTCCTCAAGGGTCTGTCTGCCTCTGGCGCCATTGTCCTGGGCCTTGCCATCGGCTGCATGTGCGCCGTTGACATGGGCGGCCCGGTCAACAAGGCTGCTTACGTCACCGGTACCGCTATGCTCACCGAGGCACTGGCTGCCGGCGTTGGCACCGATACCTACAACTTCGGCACCAACTTCATGGCTGCCGTCTCCGCCGCCTGCATCGTTCCGCCGCTGATCACCACCTTCGCCGTCGTCGTCGGCAAGAAGTACTTCAGCCAGGAGGATCATGACGCCGGTATCGTCAACCTCATCCTTGGTTGCACCCACATCACCGAGGGCGCCATTCCGTTCATGACCAAGAACATCTGGCCCGTCATGCCCATCATGATGCTTGGCTCCTCCATCGCCTCGATCCTGACCATTATGTTCAACGTTCACGATCCGGCGCCCCACGGCGGCTTCCTGGTCCTGCCCGTTGTCGAGAACGGTCCGCTGTGGGTCCTCGCGATCCTCATCGGTGCTGTGGTCGGCGGCATCCTGTTCGTGGCCTTCAAGAAGTACGACTTCGAGAAGAATCAGAAGGCCGCTCCTGCAGCCAAGCCGGTTGAGGCCCCCAAGGCCGCTGCCGTCGAGGCTCCCAAGTCCGAGGCTGCCGACTTCGTGAAGGTCGAGAACGTATTTGTCGCCGAGGACTTCGCTTCTCGTGACGAGGCTCTGAGCTTTGTCTCCAACCAGGCTGTCAAGGCCGGTATCGCCAACGACGCCGACGCCGTGATGAACGCCTTCCTGGCCCGTGAGGCCGAGGGCACCACGGGCATGATGGAGGGCTTCGCCATCCCGCATGCCAAGTCCGACGCTATTACCGAGGCTGCCGTCATCGTCGTTAAGGACGAGTCTGGCGTGACCGGTTGGGATACCATGGACGGCGCTCCCGTCAACGTGGCCATCGCGCTGCTCATCCCTGGTGCACAGGCTGGTACCACGCACCTCAAGATCCTGTCCAAGGTCGCCGAGGCGCTCATGGACGAGGACTTCCGTGCCACCGTCAAGGGTTCCACCGACGCCGCCGAGATCGCCAAGACGATCAACGCCCGCCTGGTCTAATTCCGCAGTACGCGAATAACATCGCCCCCTGTAAAAAAGGCGAGGACTCCCTACGGGTCCTCGCCTTTTTTCAAACCACCCGGCACTCAGGGACGTTCCTTTTAATATGAGCAGGACATTGTCAAGAGGCAAAATCGGGCCTG
>DXZM01000008.1:0-2369 GCA_019419665.1 Collinsella sp. | reverse complement strand
TTCTGCGGCGGCGACCCCCACATCGCGGCTTCGCTCAAGCGCACACGAACACCGATCGACATGGATATCGACAGCAAGATCGACGGGGTCGAGACGCTCGAACGCATCGCCATGTACTGGCACGACCCGGCCGATCGCGACGCCATCGCGGCTGAGCTCGACACGCTCGGAGGCATTGAGGTCACACGTTCGTACGCCATGAATATCGAGGTCATGGGCGAGGGCGCCACCAAGGGAACGGCTCTCACGTGGCTATGCGAGCACTTGGGCGAGCGTCTCGCCGACGCCTGGGCGTTCGGCGACAACATCAACGACATCCCCATGCTGCAGGCAGCGGGCCATGGCATGGCCATGATCAACGCCGAGCCCGAGGACCGCGAGGCCGCCGACGCCATCACCGAATACGACAACGACCACGACGGCGTCGCCCGCACCATCATGGCCGCCCTCGCCTAGTCATTGGTAGTCACTGGAGACGTTCTTGAATGACTAGTCGTTAGGGACACTCTTCGCGAAAGGCTGCAAGGACTGTCCCCCACTGTCGGCAGAAAAGGAACGTCCCCATCTGCCGAATTAGGAGAGACTCTCCAGCACGCGACGGAGCTCCTGCTGGACGGCGTGGTCGCGGTTGCAACCCACCACGCGATCGGCCACCGCCTTAAGCGCGGGGCGCGCGTTTTCCATCGCGCAGCCCGTGCCGACAAAGCGAATGATCTCGTAGTCGTTCATCGAGTCGCCAAACGCCATGACCTCGTCGCGACCAATGCCGTAATGCTCCGCGAGCTGCGCGATACCCGAGGCCTTCGACACACCAGGCTGCATGGCATCGATCCAGGCATTACCCGAGGGAGCAAAAGCAAACAGGTCACCCAGCTCGCGCTGCAGCACGTAGGCATTGTCCATCACGTTGCCGTCATCGCAGATAATCGACGCCTTGATGATATTCACGTGCGGATCGGGCAGGCCCCAAATGCGCTCAGCATTGGGCAGGTCCTTGTCGATTTCGCGGACAAACTTGTCCTCGTCGTCGAGCAGGAAGGACTTGGTGCGATCAAAGAGCGCCAGGTGCATGTTGGGGAACATTTTGACCGTGCGCGCGAGTTTACGGATGGCGAGATGTGAGTAGACCTCGCGATCGACTTCAACCCCTTCCGCATAGACCTGGGCACCGTTTGCCGCGACAAAATCCATCTTGTCGACCACGGGCGCAAAGAACTCGCACAGGCGATCGTAGCGGCGGCCTGACGATGCGGCAAAATGTACACCGCGCTCGCGCAGGGCCTCGATAAGCTCGTAGGTCTCGGGCGGTACCTGGCTATTCTCATCGAGCAGCGTGCCGTCCATATCGGATGCGATTAATTTGATCATAAAAAGCTCCCTTCGGGCTTGATGGAATCGAACGCGTATCCGATTCCAACGTACCCAAAGGGAGCTCAAATAAGACCCCGCAGTCATAAACGTTACATGGACCTAGCAAATAGCTCACGCGCGCCAGAGAGCCCACGATCGCAGCGTCAGGCGACAAGTCAAAGAGTGTCCCCAACGACTAGTCGTTTAAGAACGTCCATTACAGTCGAAATTGTCAGCCCGGGCCCGTCTCGGGCTACGATTGAGGCGCGCCCAGAACGGGCCGCCGACCGGGCGCCCGCGCACGGCCGAACGTCCCTGCCCCCGAGAGGGCCCGTTGGGTGCTGCCGGCGCGGGACGCGCCGCCCCCGACGGCTGATAGGAAAGTGCCGGGCAGGCGCCGCGGCTGGTAATGTGAGTGCCGAGGGGGAGGCCATCCGGTCGAACGACTACCGGAAGGATACCACCGTGAAAGCGCCATCGACCAGACCCGCGGCCGTGCTCGGCCTGGACGTCGGCAAGTCCTCCCACTGGGCCTGCCTGATCGACCGCGGCGGGGAGGTGCTGGCCAGCGCCCCCGTCCGCAACCGGGAGGGCGCTCTCGACGCGCTGTTCTCCTCCGCGCCCGCCGGCACGCTCGTCGTCGTCGACCAGTTCCGCAACATAGGGTCCCTCGCCGTGCGGCGCGCCCGCGCCGCGGGGCTGGCGGTCGCCTACCTGCCCGGCCTCGCCGCCAGCCGCGCCGCCGGGCTGTTCGCCGGCGAGGCCAAGACCGACGAGCGCGACGCCGAGGTGATCGCGCGGACCGCCCTGGGCGTGCCGGACTCCCTGTCGGGGGTCCCGGGCCGCGGCGAGGCCCTCGAGGCCGCCCGCGCCCTCTCCTCCCAGCGCGACCACGTCGTGGCCTGCGCGACCAGGGACAAGAACCGCCTGCGCGCGGTGCTGCTCGAGTCCTGCCCGGCCCTCGAGGCCGCGGTCGACCTGTCGGACCGCCGGTGGCTGGAGCTGCTCGCCGGGTTCGG
>DXZM01000070.1:0-5337 GCA_019419665.1 Collinsella sp. | reverse complement strand
CGAGGTAGCCCTCCTGGTCGAAGTGCATGATCTCGATCTTCTCGGTCTCCTTCATTCCCGCTCCTTTCACGAGCAGTTTGAATTGTCGCACGGAATGGACAGGCTTGCCGCCCCGTCTCGCCGCTTAACCTTGTGGACATCTTGGCCCCAAGCTCAACAATTCAAAGGTTCTTAATACCAGTGAACGATTACAGGTTAGCCGTTTTTAATACCGATTTTATGATTTCATCCTCCCCTCTCGGTAGACGGTCAGTTTTTGCCGCTCATCGGTCAAGCGACATATATCCGTAAAAACGAGCGCCCCCGCCGTGCGCAGGGACGCTCTAGACGCTAATAGTTGTAGGTATATCCGCCGGCGTCGCCGCGGGTAAAAGACTTGGCATGCTCGATTGCCTGCCCACTCGAGTCATAGGTCAGGCCTTCCAGCACGAGCGCCAGATCGCCCGGCTCAAGATTGAGCAAACTCGCATCGCGTGCGCCCAGCGCCTCGATATCGAGTTTCTCTACCGACTGATCTGGCTTGCGTCCCAACATATCGTAGGTCTCGAACAGGCTGAAGACCGAAATGTCCACGCCTTCGATGCCCGGAAACAGCAGGCACGGAATCAGTGTCATCTCGATCGATACGGGCTCACCATCGATGCAGTTGAGGCGGCGCACCGAGTAAAGCAGATCGTCCTCAGCGATGCCAAACAAGTCGGCATAATACGGGCCGGCGTAGCGTTTGGAGCGCGCCAGGATGCGCACCGACGGCGTCGCGCCCGATGCCAGAACCGACTGGCGGAAGCCGCCCTTGCGTTCGTGCTCGTCAAACCACTTATGTCCCACAAAGGCGCCTTTGCCCTGCACGCGACGAATCTGGCCACTTTTGACCAGCTCGTCCATGGCGCTTCGGATTGTCAGGCGTGTCGTGCCAAACTCCTCGGCCAGCTCGTTTTCGGACGGAATCATCGAGCCCGTCGGGTAGTCGCCGCGCTCGATTCGCTCCGCAATGCAGCGGCGAATTTGTTTGTAAACCGGCAAGTCTTCTACTGCATCAGCCATTCGACACCCACCTTCGTCGCAACGCCGTCTGCCTCGCCGTTATCGGCAAAACGATACTTGGTCGGCAGAATCACGGACTTGCAATACTCGACAAAGCCATCGGTCTCGTCGCGCTCGTGCGAAGCCTTGTAAAACACCGGCGTGCCCTCCTGAGCATTCAGCAACTTGGCCTCGTCGGCGTTCAGACGGCTGATGGAAATATGCTCCTTGCCGTGCGTCACATGGACATTCCCCTCTTTGAGCAAAACGTCGTAGAGGCTCTCCTGCTCAAAATCATGATCGGGAAGCGAGGGGCACAAAGACAGATTGACGTGAGCCGTCTCAATCGACGCCGGGGAACCATTAACCACGCGCACGCGCCGAATGCAGAAGAGCGGCATGCCCAGGTCGATCTGGGCTTTTTGGGCCAGATCGATATCGGCGTACACGACCTTGGACCAAACCAGGCGTGCGGTCGACTTTGAGCCAACCCTCTCCACCGCCTGCGTATAGTTCCATGTTTCCTGAAAGATATTCAGCGGTTTGGGAGGACACACATAGGTGCCCGAACCGCGGCGGCTTTCCAAAGTTCCGCACGAAATAAGACGCGTGATCGCAGCGCGCAACGCCGTGCGCGACACGCCCAGCTCTTCACAGAGCACACGCTCGGCGGGCAGCCGGTCACCACCCTGCAGGTCATAATGTTTGATATACCAAAGAATGCCCTCAAAGGCGCGATCTTTGGGCGGAATCGCATATGGTTCACTCGACATGGGCAAGGCTCCTCAACCGCTTGATGCTGCGGGCATCATTGCTCCGGACGCCCCATGGCGTCGAAGGCTTCTTTGATCTGCTCCGCAACGTTCCGATACGATCGATATAGGCCGGAGTCTCGCTTGACTTCGCCCGCGGTCACCGGAATCTCAAGCTTCGAAATCTCATCCTCGCCGGTTTGCACGGCAACGATGACACCCATACCAAGGCACATATTACGCTTGGCAGCATTGTTTTTGGTAGCCTGAGCTGGATTAATCAAAATCTGCTGAGCTAGTTCGCGATTGCTAAGCTCCGGCACATCCTCGGGATTTCCGGTCTCGACAATCTCGCACTGCAGCACATCCGCGTAGTCAAAAATCCTCGGGGTCGCACCGCGCTGATGCACGGCCCACTTGCGGCGCGTGGCGTCCTGGTAGATAGCCGGCAAAAATGTAAACCGCGGCGGGTCCAAAATCGTATCCGTGATGGTAAACACATCGGGATCAAAGGCATCCTGCGGGTTTTTCTTCTTGAACAGCCCCATATCAGCCTCCCGTACTAGCATTAAACAACTCATGCTGAATATAGCACCAATTTCAAGCCACTGCTTTATCGCATCGGCGCGCGGCGTCTATGGCTCGCCCAGCGGAAGAGTTCACGGACGAGGGCCGGAGTGCCTGCCTTGTTTTGAGAAGTGGGCTCCGCGAACTTCTCAAAACAAGGCAGGCACCCCGGCCCCGCCGGCAAATAGCAGACACTCCGCATGCAATCTATGCAAACAAACAAGTACGTTTAGCTACATTCGGTAAGTTCGAGCACGCTGCCCTTCACGATAAGCGCCGGCTCCAGAACGACTTCTTCGGCACGTCTACCGCCCCTACCGGCAAGGCGCTTGGACATGCAGCCAAAAGCATGCTCCGCGAGGATACCAGGATCCTGCTCAATCGCGGTCAGCGCCGGCTCAAAGAGAACGTCGGCGGCCGAGTTGTCGTAACTCACCACCGAGATGTCGCCCGGAATGCTCTTCCCCATCTCGTGTAAGCGCTTGAGCAGACCGAGGGCGATGTTATCCGAGCTTGCGAACACAGCGGTAGCATCAGTTGCGAGCACCGCCTCCGAGGCCTCGTAGGCACTCGGGATGTAGTACTCGCTCTCAAACTCTAAACGCGCGTCGATAGGCAGGCCAACCTCGCGCAGCGCGCGCTCATAGCCGGCAAGTCGCTTACGCCCCGTATTGGAACGGCGCGCGTTAACCAAGCAGGCAATGCGACGGTGGCCCTGCTCGATCAGATAGCGAGTGGCCATGTAGCCACCCATCTCGTGGTCGAACATCACCTTGTCGCACTCGAGCCCCTCAATGGCACGGTCGACCATCACGGCAGGAATAGGCAGATGGCTGACCTCTTCGCGTAGGGCGCGGTCGTCGGAGAACTCGTCGCCCACAACCAGGAAGACGCCATCAACGCCGCGCGTTACCAGCTGGCGCAGCAGCTCCAGATCGTCGTCGGCACTTCCACCCGAGCTGGTAATGAAGAGCGCATAGCCGTCCTCGCGGCAGCGCTTTTCCAGGCTACCGGCGAGCGAGGCAAAAAAGCGGCTCTCGATGTTAGGGACGATAAGGCCCAGCGTGCGCGACTCGCGCATGACCAGACTACGCGCAATCTGGTTGGGGACATAGTGGTTGCGCGCCGCGACCTCCTTGATGAGCTTGCGGTTTTCTTCCGAGATGCGACAGGGCCGATTATTGAGAACAAGCGAGACCGACGAGGGGGAAAGCCCCACCTCCTGGGCGATCTGCTTGAGGGTGACTTTGTTGGCCATCTCGCTCCTTCCGGGTTTACGCGCAATCTCTTGAAAGTATAGCGACTACCCCTCTACCTCGGTGATAAACACTTTACCAATCCGGTAGACGGCTGTATTATCGCCGTCAGCGCACCAAATCCGTCCGGGTGGGGTATATTGCAATCGATTGATGACAACGACCACCAAAAGGCGGATATTCGTATGCACGAGAACGACTTTTTTAACGAGGACCTGCTGTGCGCGCTTGCTGGCGTTGCCGGCGAGGACAACGTACTGATGAGCGAGCCCATGCGCGAGCACACCACGTTTAAGATCGGCGGCCCGGCCGACGTCTTTGTCACGCCCGATACCGAGCAGGGCCTCGTCGCCACGCTCGATACCTGCTATCGCTGCGATCTGCCCCTCACCATCGTGGGCAACGGCTCCGACCTACTCGTCGGCGACAAGGGCATCCGCGGCGTCGTCGTGGCGCTGGGCGAAGGCCTCTCCGACATTACGATCGACGGCACGCACGTCACGGCGGCAGCCGGCGCGCTGCTTTCCGATGTCGCAGCCGCGGCAGCCGAGGCCTGTCTCACCGGCATGGAGCCCATCTCGGGCATCCCCGGATCGGTCGGCGGCGCCTGCTACATGAACGCCGGTGCCTACGGTGCCTGCATGGCCGATGTGCTGGAGTCCGTGCGCGTCTACAAACCCGCTCGCCAGCTCGACGACGGCACCCGCGGCAGCGGCAATATCATCGAGTTCGATGTCGACGAGCTCAACCTGGGTTATCGAAAGAGCCGCATCGCCGATGACGGCTTTATCGTGCTTTCGGCCACCTTCAATCTCGCCCCGGGCAACGCCGCGATGATCAAGGCCGACATGGACGACTACCGCCAGCGCCGCGAGGACAAGCAGCCGCTCGACATGCCGAGCGCCGGCTCCACTTTCAAGCGCCCCGAGGGTTACTTTGCCGGCAAACTCATCATGGATGCCGGCCTGCGAGGACACGCCGTTGGCGGCGCGCAGGTGAGCGAGAAGCACTGCGGCTTCATCGTCAACGCCGACCACGCCACCGCCGCCGATGTCGACGAACTCATCCGCCACATCCAGGCAACCGTCAAAGACCAATTCAACGTAGACCTAGAACCCGAAGTCCACCGAGTAGGCGAATTTTTATAAAAAGAAGGCCCCGAAAGGGGCCTTCACTTTCTTTAATTCAGACAACCAGTCCGGTGTGCCGCGCCCCGAACCCAAGAGGGCCGCGTGCCCGCCCGCAATATATTTGATTGATCGCGAGTTCCGCACGCAAAGAAGGCCACTTAATGTGGCCTTCGTCTTGCGCAGGACTGTAGAGCAGGCAACCTTATGCCTCGCCCGCGGTCCCGGACCAACTTACTTCAAACCGCAGCTACGACAGCGCAATACCGCCAAGCCAGCCCCAACGCACGCCAGAGCCAGTACCATAAAAGCTAATAAACGAATCAAGCGACTTAGACGTAATGGCACCCTCGTTGCTCATAACGATACCGCCGCCAACATAGATACCCACATGACCGTAGATAAGGCCCGGAGCACCCGTGCCGCTGTGCGAGGAATCGGCCACGATCATGCCCACCTGCAGCGCCGAGCGGTCGGAGCTATAGCACCAGGCGTTAAACATGTCGCACGCATTGCCGCCAAAGTAGCCAACGCCGGCGTTACGGAAGACATTGGTGACCCACGCCGCGCACCAGTTCTGACCCGGCGAAGGCGTGGAGTAGCACGCGTTGA
>DXZM01000007.1:0-99537 GCA_019419665.1 Collinsella sp. | reverse complement strand
AATCGTCAATATCGGTCGGAGGGGTGGCTTTGTAAAGCCGTTTGTCTCCACCCGCGTAGCGGGTGGTTCAAAGCTGGCCGCTGCGCGGCCAGCAGACTAAAGTCTTGAAAAGAAAAAGCCCTGTCGCGAGTCTGCGGCAGAGCTTTTGGAAGGGGACTTGGTTGTGCGGACTCGTTAGGCGAGCTTGGCCTCGAGCTCGGCGATGCGCTTGTAGGCATCGATGGTAAAGCGGGTCTGCTTCTCCAGGATCATAGTGGTCATGAGAGTGTCCTGAGCGTGAGCCATGATGAAGGTCATCTCCATCTCGCCACCGCCGGCCTCCTGCGAAAGCAGCTTGGTCTGCGTGTCGTGGGCACCGATGAGCGCATCGCTGGCATCCTTGTGCAGCTGCTCGGCCTTCTCAAAATCACCCTCGCGAGCAGCATCGAGCGCTGCAAGCAGATCGGTCTGGGCGTCACCTGCGTATGCGACGATCTCGAATCCAACCATCGAGATTTCTTCTTTGGTTGCCATATTGCGTTCCTTTCACATATGAACCAATGGAGAGCATCGCGTCCGGGCATACGCGCTGCATTCTGTATGGCAGAAACATTAACATTCAAACAAAAAAGAACAACGCAAAACATAATTTCAAGCTATGAACGGTCAATTTTCACCCGTGAACGGTTTCCAAACCATTTCGAACAATATCAAACATGATTAACGGAAACCCAAACAGGACCGCGCCCTAGCGCAAATCGCGCACCGTATCGCCCTCTACGAGCACGCCGGGGATCAGCATGTGCTCCACGCCAGACGCACCCCCCTCGGCACCGGCGATCTTATCGACTGCCCACATGCCGACACGCCTGTTGTCAAAGCGCACGGTGGTCAGGCGACGGTCGGGCACGATATCGCCCAGGCTGTCATCAACACCCACCACGCTCACGTCCTCGGGCACACGCCTTCCGCGCGACTCGAGCCCGCGAATGCAGCCGTAGGCCATGGCGTCGTTGGAGGCATAGATGGCAGTACAGGTCGGATCGTCCGCCAGAGCCTGGCCTGCGGCATATCCGCTCTGCGCCGTCCAATCGCCACGGATGAGTCGCGGCAGCTCAATACCATGTGCGCGCAATGTCTCGCGCCAGCCTTCCTCGCGCTGCATGCCCGAAAGCGAGCGCTCGGGGCACGAGATAAAGTGCACGGTCTTGTGCCCCTGCCCCAGCAAGTACTCGACCACCTGGCGCGAGCAATCGAACTGGTCGTTATCGACCGTAGAGCACAGCGGGTGCTCCAACATCGTAACGAGCACCGTCTGCATACCGGGCAGCGGCTCGAAGGTGCCAAAGTCCGCCGGCATGCGATTCATGATCACGACCACGCCGTCTACCGGCAGCGCGCTCATGCGCGACGATGCGCTCTCGAGGGTATAGGGATGTCCATCTACTTTAGTGAGGGTGATGGCGTAGCCGTGCTTATCGGCGGCGGCGGCAAAGCCCTCCATACGGTCGAGGTTGCCGGTACCGGTAATGTTGAACATGGCGACGCCGACGGTCTTAAACTTGCCACGGCGCAGCGATCGACCGGCAAAATTGGGGCGATACCCCAGCTCGCGCATGGCGGCACGCACGCGCTCCTTGGTCTCAGGGCGTACGCTGGGCGAATCGTGGACGGTGCGCGAGACTGTCTGCTCCGAGACGCCCGCGAGACGCGCCACATCCTTAACGGATACCGATTTTTTAACAGCGGCCATAGGTCGATCTTTCTATGTCAACGATGCCATTGGTGGCATCCTGCGCAGTCAAATGAAACGTCTTCAAGTATATCCAACGCCTCCCCCACCATACGCTCACCACCCAAAACCTACCGTTCACCGACATTTTTGCTTCCCCGAACGGCTTTTGTCGCCCAAATGTTAACGTTGCCATTGTGCAAACACAGAGCCACCGGGCGGCTCAAACGTTTACGCGCAAGGAATCGACGGTTCGCAGGCACAGGGACCATCGGTTCGCGTCTTATTTTGTGTCACAAAATGGCAACGTCAACATTTTGGCAACCGAACGCCAAAAGCTACCATCGTTGTTAACCCACCGACTCTTAGGAGCATTGCATGGAGCAACTTATCGCCATCATCGAAAAGGGCCAGCCCTTTTTCAACGCGATCGCCCGCAACAAGTACCTCAAGGCGATTCGCGACGGCTTTATCTCCGTCATCCCCATCATCATCTTCTCGTCCATCTTCTGCCTGGTAGCCTCGGTCCCCAACATCTGGGGTTTCTACTGGCCCGATGACATCAACAACGCCCTGTGGAAGTGCTACAACTACTCCATGGGTATCCTGGCCATCGCCTGCGCTGCCACCACGGCCAAGCACTTCGCCGACGCTCAGAACCGCGATCTGCCCAAGAACAACCAGATCAACTTCATCTCGTGCATGTGCGCGGCCATCATCGGCTTCTTGCTCCTTTCGAGCGACACGATCGCCACGGACGCTGCCAGCGGCTTCAACACCACCTACCTTGGTTCCAAAGGCCTGCTGACCGCCTTTATCGCTGCGTTTGTGACCGGCATCATCTACAAGTTCTTCATTAAGCGCAACATCACCGTCAAGATGCCCGAGCAGGTTCCGCCCAACATCTCGCAGACCTTTAAGGACATCATCCCCTTCTCCGTCTGCATCACCGTCTTTTGGGTCTTTGACATCGTCTTCCGCGCTGCCTTTGGCTTCTGCTTTGCCCAGGGCGTCATCCAGGTGTTCCAGCCCCTGTTCACCGCTGCCGACGGCTATATCGGTCTCGCTGTGATCTACGGCGCCATGAGCCTGTTCTGGTTCGTCGGCGTCCACGGTCCCTCGATCGTCGAGCCCGCCATCGCCGCCGCCCTCGTTGCCAACATGACCGACAACCTGGCTGCGTTCCAGGCCGGCCAGCACGCTTCCGCTGTCCTGACCCAGGGTGCCCAGTACTTCGTCGTCTGCATGGGCGGCACCGGCGCCACGCTTGTCCTGGTCTTTATGTTCTGCTTCCTGGCCAAGTCCCAGGAGATGCGCGCCGTCGGTAAGGCCGCCATCGTTCCCGTCTGCTTCGCTGTCAACGAGCCGCTGCTGTTCGCCGCGCCCATCGTGCTCAACCCCGTCTTCTTTGTCCCGTTTGTCTTTGCCCCGATCGCCAACATCTGGATCCTCAAGATCTTTATCGACTTCTTGGGCATGAACGGCTTTATGTACACCCTGCCCTGGACCGTCCCCGGCCCCATCGGCACCATCATGGGCCTGGGCTTCCAGCCGCTCGCCTTTGTGATGCTCGCCCTTATCCTGGTTGTCGACTTTGCCCTGTACTACCCGTTCTTCCGTGCCTATGACGCCCAGAAGTGCACCGAGGAGGCCGAGATCTCCCAGGAGGAGCTCGCCGCCAAGAACGCTGAGAAGGCCGCCAAGCTCAACGACGCCTTCCAGGGCAAGGCTGACGCCAAGAGCGTTGCCGCCGGCGCTGCTGCCGAGGCCGTGAAGGCCGACGCCCCCGCCGCTTCCGCAGCGCCCGCCACCGAGGCTGCGACCGCCAGCGACCTCAACGGCAGGCGCGTGCTCGTACTCTGCCAGGGCGGCGGTACCTCGGGCCTGCTCGCCAACGCGCTGGCCAAGGCTGCCAGGGAGCGCGGTATTAACCTCGAGACCGCTGCCGAGGCCTATGGCAACCACGTTGACATGCTCCCCGACTTTGACCTGGTCGTCCTGGCCCCGCAGGCCGCAAGCTACCTGGCCGACCTTCAGAAGGACTGCGAGCGCGTGGGCAACAAGTGCGTCGCCTGCCGTGGCAAGCAGTACATCGAGCTCTCCCAGAACGGCGACAAGTCTCTCGCCTTCGTAAGCGAGCAACTCTCGAAGTAAGTAACGCTCAGGGCCAGCCGACCATCCAAGACCGGCTGGCCCTTCAATTTAGACGATTGGATCATCATGTCCGTTAACCCTGCTAGCGTCACTAACCCGCCTGCGCAGTTTCCCGAGGACTTTGTCTTTGGCGGCGCCACTGCTGCCTACCAGGTAGAGGGCGAGACCCGCACTCACGGTAAGGGCAAGGTTGCCTGGGACGACTTCCTGGAGGCCCAGGGGCGCTTTTCCCCCGATCCCGCTTCGGACTTCTACAACCAGTACCCCGTCGACCTGGAACTGTGCGAGGAGTTTGGCATCAACGGCATCCGCCTCTCCATCGCCTGGAGCCGCATCTTCCCCAACGGCACCGGCGAGATCAACCCCGAGGGCGTCCAGTTCTACCACGACCTCTTCGCCGAATGCCATAAGCACCATGTTGAGCCGTTCGTCACGCTGCATCACTTTGACACGCCGCTGCCCCTCTTTGAGAAGGGCGACTTCCTCAACCGCGAGACCATCGACGCATTTGTGGACTTTGCCACCTTCTGCTTTAAGGAGTACGCCGACCAGGTGACCTACTGGTTCACCTTTAACGAGATCTGGGCGAACGCCTCCAACACCTACATCGAGGGCACCTTCCCCGGTGGCGTCAAGGCGCATCTTGCCGAGGCCTTCCAGTGCGAGCACAACATGATGCTCGCCCACGCCAAGGCCGTACTGGCCTTCCACAACGGCGGCTTTAAGGGCAAGATCGGCGTCATCCAGTCGTTGGAGTTTAAGTATCCGCTCAACGAGAACGACCCCGCCGACATCAAAGCCGCCAATAACGAGCACGTGCTGCAGAACCAGTTCTTGCTCGACGCCACCTTCCGCGGCGACTATGCTCCCGACACCCTCGAGTGCGCCAACCGCCTGGCTGCCGTCTCGGGCGGCACCATCGAGATCCCGGACGAGGATCTGAAAATCATGCGCGAGGCCGCGCTCTACAACGACTACTTGGGCGTTAACAACTACCAGTGTCGCTTCCTCAAGGCTTACGATGGCGAGAACGACCTGCACCACAACGGTACGGGCGAGAAGGGCACCGGCCGCTGGCGCGTTAAGGGTATTGGCGAGCACGTAAACAAGCCCGGCATCCCCACCACCGACTGGGACTGGATCATCTATCCCGAGGGCCTGTTCGACCTGCTCGTCTACATTAAGCAGCGCTACCCCAACTACAAGCAGATTTTCATCACCGAGAACGGCATGGGCTACAAGGACCCCTGCAAGGACGGTTTTGTGGACGACCAGCCGCGCATCGACTACATCGAGCAGCACCTGCGCTGGCTGCTCAAGGCCATGGAGGTGGGTGTCAACGTGGGCGGTTACTTCCTGTGGAGCCTGCAGGATCAGTTCTCCTGGACCAATGGCTACAACAAGCGTTATGGCTTCTTCTACGTTGACTTTGAAACCCAGAAGCGCACGCCCAAGGCAAGCGCCTACTGGTATAAGCACGTAGCGCAGACCCGTCGTCTGGACTAGCGGCTTGCGACCAGCGGAATTGCCCCGCTCACATAACCTGTCCCCATTTCTCAGCCGGGGGCGGCACGTCACACGACGCGCCGCCCCCGGCCTTTTTTGGGCAGACCGTACCGCACGTTTGTCTCAATCTGTAACATCTAGCTGAGTTTTTCGCTCCAAGCTGTTACAGATCGAGACAAACAGAACGCCCGAGCAGAGATATCTCAATCTGTAACATCTAGCTGAGATTTTCGGCCCTACCTGTTACAGGTTGAGATGAACGAGCCGAGCACGCCTACGCCCGCAAATCCCGCACGCTCGCACGCTCGACCAACACGCCCGAGACAAGCGTACGACTTCTGGAGCTCGGGGCTTCCAAACCCGCAACGACCTCGTTAAGCGCACGGATGCCCAGCTCGCGGTGGCGAAACTTCACCGACGTCAGAATCGAGTTGGGAATCGTCTTGTAGAGCTCATCGTCGAAGCCGATCACGGACACGTCGTCGGGCACACTGAGCCCTTTGTCACGTAGAGCCATCATCACACCGTTTGCCATGCAGTCGTTAGCAGCGAGGATCGCCGTGCAATCGGGTTTATCGGCAAGCACAAGGCCCGCGGCATAGCCACTATCCGCATTCCAATCGCCTTGCAGAGGCTCGGACGGCTCAATGCCACGTGCCTCGAGTGCCGCACGCCAACCTTTCATACGGCACTGGCTCGACAGCGACTCTTTCTTACCCGAAACGAAGTACACGTTCTTGTGACCGTGGTCCAAAAAGTACTCGCACGCCATACGCGCGCCGCCCTCTTGGTCGTCACTGACGGTAGAGCAGGTAGGATGTTCCATCGGTGTGATAATCACCGTCTTGAGGTCTTTCGGCGCCTCAAAGGTATCAAAGTCATCGACCATCTGGCGCAGATTGAAGATCATGCCATCAACAGGCAGCTGCGACATCCTGCGCGCTGCGTCGGCAAGGGTCATCTTCTCCCCTGCCCGCTTTTTGATCATCGTGAGCGCAAAGCCGCGTTCTTCGGCGGCATCGGCGATACCGTCAATCATGTCCACGGCGCCGCCCGACAAGTGAAACATCACCACGCCGATGCACCCGTAACGGCCCAACTTGAGCGAACGCGCGGCAAAGTTGGTTCGAAACCCGAGCGCCTCCATTGCGGAATGGACTTTATCGCGTGTCGACTCTCGCACGCTATCGGGCTCGTTGATCACACGCGACACCGTCTTGAGAGAAACACCTGCGGCAATCGCCACATCGTTCATCGAGACGTTTTTCTTGTCCATCGTTGCCACTGCTTCTCCAGTCGGTTTTGCATCGCTTGTTTTTTGTGTTCTAGCATACACTACCTGCCCGACTGACAAATCAGCCGTTTATCGGACAATATCGACCGTTCACCCGTAAATCCTTGTTGCTCTTCCAAAAATGTCTTACGTTGTCATTAACGAAATGACAACGTTGTCATTTGGCAATGCCTTCCTTAAGCAGGAAGGTTTCCGGGCAGTCCTGACCATCCATCGACGACCAGTTCCATCCACATGCGTCGCGCATTAAGTAGCAAAGGAGCTCTATGGACGCCATCGTAAAGATGCTCGAAAAGCATCAACCGTTCTTTGAGAAGATCTCGAGGAACGTCTACCTCCAGGCCATTAAGGACGGATTCCTTGGGTGCATGCCCATCGTCCTCACCTCTTCGATCTTCCTGCTGATCGCCACCCTTCCCGGCGTAGTCGGCATCACGCTGCCCCAGCCGCTTATCGACTGGTGCAACAAGCTGTACAACTTCACCATGGGCGTTATGGGCATCATGGTTGCTGGCACCACTGCCAAGAACTTCACGGCTTCCATGAACCGTCGCATGCCCGCCGGCAAAGTGCTCAACGACGGTTCCACCATGGTGGCCGCCCAGTGCAGCATGCTGCTGCTCGCCGTTACGCAGTTCACCACCAAGTTCAACGGCTCCGAACTTTCGGTCTTCGATTGCACCAGCATGGGCACGCGCGGTCTGTTCTCGGCCTATATCGCCGCGTTCATCACCGTGTGGGTCTACAAATTCTGCGTCTCGCGCGATCTGACCATTAAGCTGCCCAAGGAGGTCCCGGGCGCCATCGCTCAGAACTTCCGCGACATTATCCCCTTTGGCGGCGCCGTCATCATCTGCGGCATCATCGATGTCGTCGTGCGCAACCTCATGGGCGTTCCGTTCTCCGAGCTGCTTATCAAACTGCTCTCCCCGCTCTTTACCGCTGCAGAAACCTATCCTGGCCTTATCCTTATCCAGGCAGCCACCGCGTTCTTCTGGTTCATCGGCGTCCACGGCCCCTCGATCGTCCAGCCGGGCATCGACCCCATCCGTCTTGCCAACCAGGCCGAGAACCTGCAGGTTCTGCTGGCAGGCGGCCACCCCGCCCACTCCCTCACCTTTAACATGTCGCTCGTGGGTGAGTTCGGCGGCACCGGCGCCACGTTCATCGTGCCGCTTCTGCTGATTCTCTTCATGAAGTCCAAGCAGCTCAAAGCCGTCGGTAAGGCCTCGATTGTCCCTGTTGCCTTCGCCGTCAACGAACCGCTGCTCTTTGGCGCGCCGATGATCCTTAACCCCTACATGCTCATCCCCTTTGTTGCCGCCGGCTGCGTCAACGTGAGTGTTGCCAAGTTCTTTATCGACAATGTGGGTATGAACGGCTTCTCCTTCGTGGTGCCTTGGGCTACCCCTGCCCCCATCGGCATCTTCATCACCACGAACTTCCAGCTTATCGCCCTGGTATTTGTCGCGATCATCATCTTGCTGGACGCCATCATCTACCTGCCGTTCTTGAAGGCATACGATAAGCTGCTCTGCGACCAGGAGGCCGAGCGCGCCGCCGAGCTGGGACTCGAGTCCGATGGTGCCGCTTCCGTCGCCGCCAACGCCTCTACGCCCGCTGTCGAGCAGGCCACCGCTTCCGTCGAGACGACCGTTGCCGCCGCCGACAGCAAGCCTGTCGCCGATCAGCCCGAGCCCGCTGCCGATGCATCCGCCAAGAAGGATGTCGATGGCCTGAAGGTCCTCGTCCTGTGCGCCGGCGCCGGCACCTCTGCCATGCTTGCCAACGCCATCAAGGAAGGTGCCGCACAGACCGGAGAGAACATCGCTTCCTCCGCAGGCGCCTATGGCCAGCACACTGCCATCATGGATCAGTACGACGTCATCGTGCTCGCTCCGCAGGTTCGTAGCTACTACAACGACATGAAGGCCGACACCGATCGTCTGGGCATTAAGCTGCTCGCCCCGCGCGGCAAGGAATATATCGACCTTACCCGCGACCCTGCCGGCGCCATTAAGTGGCTCCGCGAGAACCTCGACTAGTTTTCTCCCTCTGTTGGTGCCCGGATCCCCAGTTCGGGCACCTCTCCCCATTCGTATCCCACAGAAAGGATGACTCATGAACAACCCCATGCAGTTCCCCGACGGCTTTGTGTTTGGCGGCGCCACCGCCGCTTACCAGGTTGAAGGCGAGACCCGTACGCACGGCAAGGGCAAAGTGCCCTGGGACGATTTCCTGGCTGCTCAGGGTCGCTTCTCCCCCGATCCCGCAAGCGACTTCTACAACAAATATCCGGTCGATATCGACCTGTGCCAGCGCTTCGGCATCAACGGTATCCGCGTCTCCATCGCTTGGAGCCGTATCTTCCCCAACGGCACCGGCGAGATTAACCCCGAGGGCGTCGCCTTCTATCACGAGCTTTTCGCCACCTGCAACAAAGCTGGCGTTATTCCCTATGTCACGCTCGATCACTTCGATACGCCCGAGGCCTTCTACCAGAACGGCGGCGAGGGATTCCTGACGCGCACGACCATCGACGCCTTCGTCGAGTACGCCAAGTTCTGCTTTGCCGAGTTCACCGAGGTTAAGCACTGGTTTACCTTTAACGAGATTCCCGCAACCGCCGAGGGCAGCTTTATCGTCGGCAACTGGCCGCACGGCGAGAAGTACCGCCTGGACAAGGCCTTCCAGCTCATGCACAACATGATGGTGGCCCACGCCAAGGCTGTCGTCGCCTTCCATGAGGGCGGCTTTGAGGGCGAGATCGGCATTGTCCAGAACCTGGAGCCCAAGTATCCCCTCGACCCCAACAACGCCGCCGACTGCGAGGCAGCTCGCATGGCCGACGTCATCAACAACCGTTGGGTACTCGACGCCACCTTCCGCGGCCACTATGCAGCCGACACCATGGAGGCTGCGACCAAGCTGGCCCATATCGCCGGCGGCGAGCTCGACGTCCGCGACGAGGACATCGCCGCGCTGACCGCCGCGCTCCCCTACAACGATTGCCTGGGTGTCAACACCTACAAGTGCCAGTTCCTGCGTGCCGCCGAGGGCGAAAACGACATCAACCACAATGGCACCGGCGACAAGGGCTCCTCGCGCTGGTTCCTCAAGGGCGTGGGCGAGTCATGCGTGCGCGAAGGCGTACCCACCACCGATTGGGACTGGATCATCTATCCCGAGGGCCTCTACGACCTGCTGCTCCGCATTAAGAACGATTACCCCAACTACAAGAAGATCTACATCACCGAGAACGGCATGGGCTATAAGGACGACTTTGAGGACGGCTTTATCGACGACGCCCCTCGCATCGACTACATGCGTCAGCATCTCGCATGGATTCTCAAGGCGATCGACGGCGGCGTAAACGTCGACGGTTACTTTGTGTGGTCGCTGCAGGACCAGTTCTCCTGGACCAACGGCTACAACAAGCGTTATGGCCTGTTCTACATCGACTTTGAGACCCAGAAGCGCTATCCCAAGGCGAGCGCGTACTGGTACAAGAACGTCGCGGAAACCGGCCTGCTCATGGCCTAACTTTTGCCGCACACCCCCTGTCGGCCGCATGCGAATCCCTCCACGGGATCGCATGCGGCCTTTTTGTTTTTGGTGGGCTCGAGCGGATCATTCGTCTCGATCTGTAACATCTAGCAGGGATTTTCGGCCCTACCTGTTACAAATCGAGACAAACGTTCGAACCAATCCAAACAATCTCAATCTGTAACGTTTGGCCGAGTTTTTCGGTCCCAACCGTTACTGATTGAGACAATTAGATAGTCAAATCCGCGCTTTCCAAGCAGCTATGAAGCACGGCTCTTTCCTTGCTTTCAGTATCACGAACATATTTTCGGTATCATTTAATGTTATTATGATACCGAAAATATGTTCGTGATACTGAACGGAGCAGCATGCGCCAGTTTGATTACGCCACAGTCCCAGCGGAACTCGAGGCAACTCCAATCACCAACCTTCTCCTCTCGATACGCGAGCATAAAGGCCGTCAGCTTGTTCTGGGTCAAGTCAGACCCGAGCTTCTATCGTCCCTTATGGAGGAAGCTAAGATCCAAAGCACCCAATCCTCCAACGGACTTGAAGGAATTGTTACCACCCAAAAAAGACTCAAAGCAATCATGGCGTATTCCGCCAAGCCAAGCTCCCGCGCAGAGGAAGAAATCGCTGGATACCGAGATGCGCTGTCGCTTATTCACGAGCAGCACGATTTCATTCCCGTAACGCCATCGGTCATTTTGCAGTTGCATCGTGACCTCATGGCACACACAGCAATCTCGTATGGGGGCCATTGGAAAGATAGCGATAACGAAATCATCTCCATCGACGATCAAGGCAATCGATTTGTGCGCTTTAGGCCGCCTTCGGCCCTGGCAACCCCCGGACTTATCGAAGAAGCCTGTCGGTCCCTCAATGATGCCTTATCTCGTCAAGTTTGCGACCCCCTCCTTATATCATTGCGCTTCATCTTCGATTTTGTCAGCATTCATCCCTTCAACGATGGCAATGGTAGGATGAGCCGGCTCCTTACAACGCTGCTACTCGAAAAGACTGGATACGACGTTGCGCGTTACATCAGCATCGAACGTCTCATTGAAGACAATAAAGCGCTTTACTACAACGCCCTCGCCGCAAGCTCCACTGGATGGAATGAAAATCAAAACACCGAAGTGCCCTTTATCCGTTTTATGCTCGGAACCATCCTGGCGGCCTACCGACAGCTCGAGCAGCACACCCAGATTGAATCTGGCACTCACCCCATGTCGAAGCAAGCACGTATAGCTGCTCTATTTCAGCAGAGACCCGGCGTCATCAAGAAATCCGACATCCAGTCCAACTGCCCCGATATCAGCGAGATAACCGTTAAACGAACCCTCAGTCAGCTTGTTGGTTGCAGCGCAATCGAGAAAACAGGAGCGGGTCGTTCGACGGGCTACACACTCAAAGACGTCCACGCCCTGGAATTATTCTTGCAATCCGCAATACCCGACGGCAGGTCAGAAATTACAAAAGAGTCCCCAAAGGACAAACTCCTTGAACGCATAAACCGCGCGGAAGATGAAAGCAGAGACGAACTCTACGAAGACTACGGTTCATTCTCAAGGAATATCAAAGCGAAATACGAAGTCTAGCCATACCTCAGAATGGCCTCACCCTTGTTGCCCAAAACTATTTGCGAGTCATTTTCCGCGTCATTGTAAAACGATAATCCCCGCGCCGGCAGAGGGCAGACGTATCGCCTGCAGCGTTAACTAGCAGATGACCTGCGTGTGCTCCTCGATGGCGGCGCGATCTCCGTCAGCAATACCCGGTTCGCACACCACGGCGTCTAAATTGTCCAGGCGACAGAAGGTATAGAAATCGCGCTTGCCGATTTTGCTGGAGTCGGCGATCAGATAACGCGAGTCTGCCTTGCTAAAGGCGAGCTGCTGAATACGCCCCTCGTCCATGTTGGACGTAGACACATCGCCGTCCAAGATGCCGTTGGCGCCGATAAACGCCGCATCGATACCCAGCGCACGCAGGGTTTCCTCGGCCGTCGGCCCCACAAAAGCGGCAGTGCGGCGACGATACATACCGCCCACGAGGCACAGCTCGCAGTCCTCGCGCGCCTCGAGCAGGTTAAACACCGAAAGCGAATTGGTCACAATGCGCAGGCGAAACGTCGGCAGCATCGAGGCCATCTGCTCAACCGTGGTGCCCGTGCCCAAAAAGATGGTCGAGCCCTCCTCGATAAGCTCCACAGCACGGCGCGCAATCTGCAGCTTTTCCTCGGCATGCTTAGTGCGCTTTTCGCTGTGCGAATACTCATGGCGCAACATAGCGTGGGGACGGCCCTGTGCACTGCGGGCGCCGCCGTGCACGCGCTCGATCTCGCCCAGGCTCGCAAGTTCTTCGAGGTCGCGGCGAATCGTCATGTCCGAAACGCCCAGCGCATCCGAAATCTCCTTGACCGAGACCGTGCCCTGCTCCTCGAGCAGCTGACGAACCTTATCCTGACGCTCCGCCTTAATCACGATGAATCCTCGCTGTTCTATGCGTGCATACCGATCAAACAGTAACGAACAAATTGTATCAGACTCACGCGTGTCAAAAATGAGCGCCCGCACAGCCCCAATCATCACTTTTTTGAGAAAAATACCCCCTGCTTTAGTGAGGTGTAGTGATAATCTCGCCTGTTCGCGCTACAGTTTGTCAGAAATACCTCGATGTTAGGAACCAAATGATCACTTCCGAGCTTTTCGGCACCGCGCCGTGCGGTACCCCCGTTCATCGCTACACCCTCAACGGGCCCGAGATCTGCGTTCGCATTATGGACTATGGCGCCACCGTGCTTGGTATCGATGTGCCCGACATTCCTGGCAACGTACGCGATGTGGTGCTGGGCTTCGATAAGCTCGAGGATTACTTTGACAACCCCGCCTGCTTTGGCGCAACCATCGGCCCCGTGGCAAACCGCACCGCGGGTGCCACGATCACCATCGATGGCACAGACTGGCATCTGCCCGCCAACGAGGGCGCCAATAACCTGCACAGCGATCTTGAGCACGGCCTGCATAAGCGCGTGTGGGATGTTGAGCTCGACGAGGTCCATAACGCCGTGCGCATGACCACCTCGCTTAAGGATGGCGAGCTGGGCCTGCCCGGCAACCGAACCTTTACGGCCGTGTTTACCGTTACGCGCACCGGCGTCTTCCGCATCGATTATGGCTGCGAGAGCGACCGCGCCACCTACGTGTCCATGACCAACCACACCTACTTCAATCTTGCCGGCCACAACGCCGGCATGGACTGCGAGCATTTCTTTGTTGCCAACGCCGCCCACTACCTGCCCATCAATGAGCAGAACATCCCCACCGGCCAGATTGCTCCGGTCGACGGCACGCCGTTTGACTTCCGCGAGCTGCGTCCCGTCGCGCCCGGCATGGAGGCCGACGACCCACAGATCAAGCAGGCCCGCGGCTACGATCACTGCCTGTGCATCGGCGGCTATCAGTACGGTCGCAACCTGCGCCGCGCCCTGCACGTCGAGGAGATGTGGACCGGTCGCGAGCTTGACTACTACACCACCGCCCCGGGCGTGCAGCTCTACACCGGCAACTGGCTGGGCGACGAGCACGCCAAGAACGACGCCAATTATGGCTGGGGTGCTGGCTTTGCCCTCGAGGCCGAAATGTATCCCGACACGCCGCACCATACACTGTTCCCCCAGGGCATCGTGGGCCCGGGTCACCCCTATAGCAATGTGATCGAATACCACTTTATGAGGCACTAGGCCCACAATGCGACATATCGCACAGCAACGCCCGCCGGCACACCGCCGACGGGCGTTTTTCTACCTAGTCATTGGGGACGTTCTTGGATGACTAGTTGGATGGGATCGGGGTCGGAGCTGGGGAGTAAGCGGATTTCTAGCTCTATGCCTAGTTCTCGCAGTTCTTCGAGGGCGGCGATGTCCGTATCGTCTATGGCAACGGCAGGCGTTACAGAGCGCTTTCCCTCCCCTGCCTGCATATGGCCGATGCTGATCTTAGTTATTGGCACGCCGCCCTTAACCAGCGCGAGCGCATCCGCGGGTGAGGCAACCATGATCAGAATCAGTTGACGCGGCGTTGCGGTATGAATGATATCGACGGTCCTTTGCACCGAGAAAAACCGCATCCAAACGCCTTCTGGCGCCGCGACCCTCATGGGTGCCCATTGGCGCGAATCCGCCGCGATCTCGTCGTTGACGATTAGGACGAGGTTGGAACCCACGGCTTCGTTCCACAGCTCAACGTCTTGCCCGTAAATGAAACGGTCGTCGATGCGTGTGAGAAGGATCTTGGGTTGAGCCATGGCTGCCCCATTCTGTTTGAGACCCATACGAGCGGGACGTCGGCCACCAACTCAACAGCAGATCAAGTAACAAATGGGCACTGCAGACATCACGTCTCTAATATTAGTGCATTTAAAGTGAGAAAAGCCGTCAGAACACTTGCGCGGATGTGCGATGTCCCGTATCATAGACAGCCGTTGACGCCTCAGTTGCGTCACCACATGGCCGCCAGCGTAGCTCAGTTGGTAGAGCACCGCTCTCGTAAAGCGGGGGTCACCGGTTCGAGCCCGGTCGCTGGCTCCATTGCACATGATAGCCGCCTTCGGGCGGCTTTTTTGTTGCCAATTTTGAGTGCGTGCGCGCCAATCCAAGCATCGCCACGTCAACAGCGGCCCACTCGGTGGACTTCGGGTTTAATGCTTAGGGGCGGGGATTTACCAAAGTGAAATTTTAATGAAAAGAAACCCAGCTGCAACAAGTGCCATGGTGGGGGCTCGAACTGGCCATATAGATCTAAAATAGTCACGATATACAAATGTCGAGAGACGTTGGGGATATATATGAAAAGAACTAAGGGTTTTCTTTTGTTGGTAATGATGCTGCTCGGACTGTTCTGCCTGAGTGGCCCTTCTTGGGCCGAGGCTGCCTGTCCTGAAGGTGAGCCTCAGCAGTCTTATACGGGCAGCCTGCTGATAACTGCTAAGGAGGGCGATGCCGACTCTCAGTCTGGGGTAAATCCCCTTGCCACTTTTGAGGGGGACGGCGGAACGGTCAAGCTTGACCATATTGGTAGCGGGATTTTGAGGTGGCAAGTTCTTCCGGACAAAATTGCGAACGATCCCTTCTCTTTTGCTGGAACGATATATCTATACAAGGTTGTGAGCGGAAAACAAAAATACGTCGATTGCTATCCGACAAACGGGTCTGGAATTGCATTCACCGGCATTTCGGGGCAGATTGATACACATGTACGAAAGGGAACCTATGTGGTGCGTTGGGTTGGAGCTGCTGCAGGCCCGATATGGATTGCGGTCTTGCGCCCCGATGTCCAAATAGGTTTCTCTCTCTAGACGGGAAGTTACTCATGGACGCCATATATGACGGAGATGACTGGGTCGATCATTATTCTTGGCGCCTGGTCGGCTCGAACGACAATGGGGATGTGGTGTTTGATGGACTATGTCCAAAGCATCTCCATCCTTTTGTCTCGTCGTTAATTGAGAGTTCCGCTCGTGTTGCCCCCTACAGCTCGGCATCGCTTCATGATACGGACGTTTTGAAGACCATAAGGAAATCAATTGACGATGGCACGATGAGCGGCCCGCTGTTTTCTCGGCTTGTGGGGCTAGATAAGATTGGCTCGAAACGACTGCTTGCGGGCGAAAAAGTGGAACTCACTTATCGGTCGATGATTTCAATCCTGCGGCTAGCCGATGTTCTTCGCAAATAAATGAGGCTTCCCTATTCAAAACCGAAAACCCCGCCAAACGTGATTCCCCTAGGGAAAACACGCTTGGCGGGGTCGTAGCGTGATTCCCCTAGGGAAATCACGCCATCAGACGAACAGCTCAGCCGAGCAGCTCGCTACTCCTCCCAGTAGGCGTCGGCAAGCAACTTAAAGCAGATCTTCTTGACCGGCTGTGCGCCATCGCCCGGGAACTCGAGCGTGGGCATGTGAGGCTCGCCGGCAACGAACAGCGCAAACTTATCGTCAGCAAGATCGCCGGCGATCGAAGCGTCGGAATCGACCAGATCGTAGTCGTCCTTCTCGTCAAACTCCTGAACCAGCGTCAAGCTGCCCGTGGCGACCTTAAAGGCCTCGCGACCCTCGACATCGATCTGCAGATCGTGATAGCGCTGATGCGTCTCATAGTGAGCCTCGGCCTCGGGACGCGTCGTGGGAGCCATGACGTTCGCATAGACCTTGTCGCCCAGAATCGGATGGCTGCCGACCTCGAGCTGCGCCGGGTCGTTCTCCTCGAGCCAGTCGATCAGCACGTCGAGGCCCTTGAGCATTCCGCGATACTCCTCGATATCGCCCAATGCACCGTAAATCATCTAAATCCCCTCTCGGATCGTTTTTTGGCGGCTACTCGGCAAACGCATTGCCGACGCTGTTGCCACCCACATACGTCTCGACCAGGGTAAGGTCGGGATCGAACACGACGGCGTCGCGCCCCGGCATAATGCTACCGCACTTGTCGTCGACTCTAACCACAAGCAAGCAACCGATGCCGGGGCCACAGCACAAGCTCCTACAGCTCGGTCACGACAACGCCGTTGTAAACCTCGTCCCAACGATCCATAACCAAGTGGCCAGTCATGGGATCCATGGCATTGAGCTTGCCGCAGGTGTTGGCGGTACGCAGCACCGTCTCGTCATCCGCGCCAGCAGCAATCGCATGTGCGAAGCCAGCAATGGTCGAATCGCCAGAGCCCGTAGCGTTAACAGCGGGGATATCGGGAGTCTTGGCGCGGAATGCACGGCCATTGTGGAAGCCCACGGAACCGGCAGCGCCCATGGACACGACGACCCAGGGGATATCGGAGAAGCGGGCGTCAGAGGCGAGCGCAGCGCGGAGCTCGTCCACATCGTCGGTGGTAAAGCTCGTGCCCAAAAGACCGTTAATCTCGGTCAGGTTAGGCTTGACCAGCTCGGGCTTAATTTCGGACTTGAGTGCAGCCTCGAGCGATGCGCCCGAGGTATCGAGCAATACCTTGGCGCCAGCGTTCTCGGCAATGCCCGTGATCTTGGCATAGTAGTCCGCCTCGACGCCGCGGGGCAGCGAACCCGAGATGGTGACGACATCGGCCTTGCTTGCAAGCTCGGCGAACTTGGCGGTAAAGGCATCGAGCTCCTCGGGGGCAATTGTCGGGCCGCTCTCGAGCAGCTCGGTCTGGTTGCCGGCGTGGAGGATGTTAAGGCAAATGCGAGTCTCACCCTTGATGGGTACAAAATCATTCTTAATGCCGTTGGCATCCATGAGTTCCGCCATATAGGCACCCATGTGACCACCAAGCAGACCGGTTGCCACAACGTCGTCGCCCAGCTGACCCAGTACACGGGCCACGTTGAGGCCCTTGCCGCCGGCGGTCTTTTCGGGCGTCACGCGGTTGACGTCGTCGATAATGAGCTCATCGAGCTGATAGCGTGTATCGACGGACGGGTTCATCGTAACGGTGAGGATCATTTTTAGCTCCTTATCTCGCAGGCTCCTTGTGCCTCGCGATACGAGTCGACAAAACGGAATTACAGAATTTCAATCGTGAACGAGCGAGCGACGGTCTCCTTGGGCTTGGCGACAAGGCAGCCGCGCTTATGCTCAAGCACGTCATCCTCATCGGAGCAGGTCGAAAGGCCGCCCCAGGGCTCAACTGCCACAAAATCGCCCTCGGGCTTACTCCACACAATGAGATATGGGAAGCCCTCAAAGCTCAGGCGGACGCCCTTGTCCTCGCCCTTCTTGGAAAGCGTGACCTGACGGCTCTCGAGCACGTCAAAGATGGTCTCCGCAAAATCGAAGAGCTCGTGCGATAGAGGCAGCGTCTTTCCCACCATGGGGTTCTTGGAGCGCTTGTCCACGTCAATCAAGCCAGTCGAAGGGACAGCGGTGCAAAGCTCTGCAGCCTCTTCTTTCTCAAAGCGCAACTCGTAGTCCGTATAGGCCTCGCCCTCATCGAGCGGGCACCTAAAGCCGGGATGCCCACCGATAAAGAACGGCATGTCCTCGGTGCCCTCGTTGGTAACCTCATAGGAGACACGCACGGCGGCGTCCTCGAGCGTATAGCGGGCGACGAGCCTAAACGGATACGGATAATCGCTCAGCAGCGCGGCGTTATCCTCCGAAGCCAGACACACAGCCAGCTCGTTCGTGCTTTGGCTCAGCAGTTTCCACTCCTGCTTACGCGCAAACCCGTGGCGGGCGAGCTTCACATGATGCCCAGCGAACGTCATGGCGCTGCCGTCGCGCAGACCTCCGCAAATCGGGAAGCAGACCGGCGCCTGACCGGACCATACTGCGGGGTCGCCCTGCCACAAATACTCGCGACCGTCGGCCTCAATCGAGGTAAACGAGCCGCCGGCAGTGGAAACCTTAATAGAAATCGAATCGTTGGAAAGAGCGTATTCCATTACCCATCCTTTCGAACAACTGCTTTATTTCACGCAAGCGCCCGTTTCAATCCTAACCATAGAACAAACCCGCACGCTCATCGATGCGTCCGGTATCCCGGTCATGTAACGGGGTACCATACAGACATTGATGCAATTACAGCTGAAAGGCCTTCTTATGCGAACCATCATTCTTTATGCCTCACGCCACCACGGCAATACGAAAAAGCTCGTGGACGCCATCGTCGAGGCGCACCCCGAAATCGATACCCTCGACGTGAAAACGCTCGGCAAAAACGAGTATCCCAACCTGCACGAATACCATCTGATTGGTGTCGCCACGGGCATCTATTACTCCGAGATCGACAAGGACATGGCACGCGTGCTCACTAACGTGCTGCAGCCGCAGGACAAGGTGTTTGGCCTTATGACCTACGGTGGCAAAAACAAGTGGTACGGCAAGGATATCGATGGCATCTGCCGCATGAGGCAGGCCATCTTTATGGGTATCTACGGCTGCCCCGGCTTTGATACGTGGGGGCCGTTCAAACTCGCCGGCGGTGTCCAAAAGGGACACCCGACCGCTGAGGAAATTAAGGGCGCCGTCGACTTCTTCGACAAGATCGAAGACGAGTATGGCGACATCATCGTCGAAGAGTACGCCAAGCGCGAGAAGCGTCTAGCATACGAGAAGGAGCATCCTGCAGGAGGCCTGGTGGCCGGCGTCAAGCGCACGGCAAAGAAGATCGCTAACAAGCTGTAACTGTGAAGGTGCTTTTGAGCGTTTAACCCATACGGCGGGTCCGAGCAGATTCGGGCCCGCCGTCTTTTTCTATCGCTACTCGGTAAAGGCGTTGCCGACGCTCTGGCCGCCAACATACGTCTCGACGAGGGTGAGCTCGTGGTCGAACACGACAAAGTCGGCGTCGCGACCCGGCATGATGCTGCCGCACTTATCCTCGATGTGCGCGGAGCGTGCCGGCACCTCGGTTGCCATGCGAATGGCGATATCGGCGCTGGCGATGCCCCAGTCGACGATGTTCTTGACGCCCTGGGCAAGCGTGAGCACCGAGCCGGCAATGCTCTTGCCGTCGGCGAGCCAGCACAGGTTGTCCTTCATGATGACGTCCATACCACCACTGGTGTAGCTGCCCTCGGGCATGCCGCCGCAACCCAGGCAGTCGGTGATGAGCACCGTGTGCTGCCAGCCCTTTGCCTGCAGCAGCGCCTTAATGGCGGCAGGGTTTACGTGCTTGCCGTCACAGATGATCTCGGCGTAGGTCTCGGGCGTGGACATGGCAGCACCCACGACACCGGGCTCACGGTGATGCAGCCCGCGCTGGCCGTTATAGGTATGCGTAAAGCAGCTGGCACCAGCGTTGATGGCGGCAATGCACTCATCGTAGGTGGCGTCGGAGTGACCGATGCTGGTCACCACACCCTTGGCGTTCAGAGCAGCCGCATAAGCAGCGGCACCGTCGCGCTCGGCCGCCATGGCACTCTTAACGATGCGACCACCCGCAGCCTCCTGCCACTGATCGAAGACCTCCTCGGAGGGATCGATCAGATATGCAGGGTTCTGCGCGCCCACGTGCTTCATGGTAAAGAAGGGGCCCTCCAGGTAGATGCCCTGAATGCGAGCACCGCAGAAGTCGGGGCCGCGACCCTCGTCCGCCTGGGCGATGGCGGCGCAGGCATCCTTGATCTGCTCGACGCCATCGGTGAACGTCGTGGGAAGCCAGCTGGTGGTACCGCGACGGGCGAGCTCGGTCGAGCTGATATCGATGCCCTCGGGGTCGTTATCGGTAGTTGAGTGGTTGTAGAAGCCATGGATGTGAGTATCGACCATACCCGGCGCGATCCACGATCCCGTGTAGTCCTTAATCTCGCAAGAGGGCTCGTCGGCCTGCCAGGCGCCAAAGACGCCGTCTTCGACCATGAGATAGCCGCCCAGCTGCGGGCCTGCCGGCAAGAAGAACTTGTCAGCCTTAATTGCGTACGTGCTCATATGCACTCCTTGCTTCTAAAGCAGTTGACTGTGGTGATGCTTATACCCAGCTCACGTAAAACAAAAAGCGCCCGCCCGCCGTTATGAGCGGACGGGCGCCCTTACAGGGGGACGCGATTAAGCGGTGAAGGGGTGAATCGTCACGCCCTTAACCACGCGGTTGACCGTGCCGGTGGGGCTCGGCGTATCGGGCGTGTTACCCACGCGCACGGAGTTGAGCAGGCTGATAGCCTGGGCAAACATCACGAACGGCAGAGCAAGGTAGCCCTCGGGAAGTGCCTCGTAGCCCTTAAAGGTGAAGGACTCACCCTCATAGACGGTGGCACCTTCCTGCTGAACGGCGATGGTGTGCTGAGCGATCTCGTCGCCACCGATCTCGTTGAGGATGTCGATATCGTACTGACGGGTGTAGGCGTCGTTGTTGACGAACACGAAGACGAGCGTTTTGTCGTCGACGAAAGACTTAGGTCCGTGACGATAGCCCATGGAGGTGTCGTAGGAAGTAGCGACCAGACCGTGAGCGAGCTCGAGGATCTTGAGCTGGCTCTCCTGGGCAAGGCCACCGAAGGAGCCAGAGCCCAAGTAGGTCACGCGGTTGAAGTCGCCAGCCAGGTAATCGGCGATCTCAGGTTCACGGGAGATGACCTCCTCGCCCATCTTGGCAATCGTCTCGACCCACTCGGCCTTCTGCTCGTCAGAGGCAGTGTCGAAAATAAGAGTGGAGAGCAGGGTCATGCAGGAATAAGAACCGGTCATGGCGAAGCCCTTGTCGTTGGCGCGCGGGATGAGCAGCGTCAGCGCATTGGGATCATCGGCAGACTCGACGGCGAGCTTGCCCTCGGGAGCGCAGGTGATGTTGAGGAACTTGACGTTGTGGACGAGCTCCTTGGCAACGGCAACGGCGGCAAGGCTCTCGGGGCTGTTGCCAGAGCGGGCGAAGGAAACCACGAGCGTGGGATCCTCGGCGCGCAGGAAGTCGCGCGGGGCGCTCACGATGTCGGTCGTGGCGATGGGCTTAAAGTCGTAGAGATCAGTGTTGCCAGCGTGACGCAGGTACGGGGCGCAGGTATCGCCAACGTAGTCGGACGTACCGGCACCGGTGAAGACAACGGACAGACGACCCTCGCCCATAGCGCGAGCCTCGGCCAGGAAGGCCTCGATGGCCTCCTTGTTCTCGCGATAGATGTTGAGCGTATCACGCCAAAGCTCGGGCTGCTGAGCAATCTCGGCCGTGGTGATCTGGGCGCCGAGCTCGGTGAGCTCCTCGACACTCTTCTCGAACATTTCTAATACCTCTCTCTAGAAGTAAGCCTCTGACGTGCAATTATACACTTCGGTTGGTTATCTGGTAGTAACCAGTTAAATGCAAAGAATCATCATATGGAAACGATGCGAACACTAGTCGCTACGCTGGTGGTAAACCTTGTATTTAAACTGATCGGCACGAGCAACCGAGAGTGTGTACTCCACAACCTCGTTTGACTCGTTATACGTAGTCCTGACCAAATCGAGCACAGGCGAGCCCTCGACAATTCCCAAAAGGTGGGCATCGGTGGGACGGGCTATGCTCGCATAGAACTCCTCTTCGGCCACGCGTATCTTTTGCTGAAAGTCTTGCTCAATCACATCGTAAAGCGGCTTACGCTCCAGCAGCGGTCGCTTTAGGGACAGAAATTGACGAACTGGTAGATAGCTGCGTTCGACCATCATGGGCATGTTGTCGGCAGAACGAAGGCGCTTAAGCTTAAAAATGCGATCACCGATACGCAATCCCATATGCTCGGCCAGATTTTTATCGGCCTCCATCTCGCAAAACTCGAGAATCGTGGTCTCGGGGTCGCGACCCATCGCGCGCATCTGCTCGGTAAAGCTGTAGGACTGCATGAGATTGGTTGCTTTTGCCGAACGGTCGGTCACAAAGGTACCGCGACCGTGCTGCCGAACCACCAGTCCTAAACGCTCCAGTTCCTGCAAAGCCAGGCGCACCGTGGTGCGCGAGAGACCATAGCGCTCCGAAAGTTCGCGCTCGGAAGGAATCATGTCACCGGCGCGATATTCATGGTCGATCTTTTCGGTCAGAATATCGACCAGCTGATCGTACAGCGGTTGCTTACGCGCTCCGATCGCCATCCTATCCTCCCTTTTGCTCGAATTCGGCTAACTACCTAGGGTGTTTAGCATTATCTGTCTGCCACACCCGAATCATCAAGAAAACAAAAGCCGCGCGCTCTTTCGAGCACGCGGCTTTTAACATACACATGGCTTAAGGGGTCGGGGTGTGAGCCGCGTAGGGACACACCCCTCAAGCTAGAGCCTTACCAGATGCTCGGCCAGAGACCAAGCGGGCCAGCGCCCAGGATGCCAAGGACGAAGAGCAGGAGAATGCCCTTGGTCGGGGTCCAGCTGTGCTTAGCGAACATGTAGTAAAGCAGCAGCGTAAGCATAAGCGGGACGAGCTTCGGGACGATGGTGTTGAGGGTGTCGGCAACAGAGAAGTTGACCGGATCCTCGGTAACGGTAGCGTAGGTCACGGACTCCATGCCGTTGCCCAGATCGGCGACGCCGCACTTGACCTCGTTGCCGTCGGCATCGGTGGCGGTGAGGGCGTTGCCGTCCTCATCGGTCATGGCGATGGTACCGGCCTCAGCGGTCTCGGTATCGATGCCCTCCATACCGGTGAAGTTCTCGGCCTCCTTCTCGGAGACGATCACGGTAGTAGGGGCAAGGCCACGGGTGGTGCCGTTGGGGATCTGGAGGTTGATCTGGGTGCCACCCATGGTGACGACCAGGCAACCGACGACGAAGACGCCCATGATGGAAGCGGCACGCGTGAAGGCCTGCATGTTGGCAGTCAGAGCGTCAATAGCGCTGGTGCCAAGCTTGTAGGACCAGTTCATGAGCCAGAAGCGCAGAGCGAACTGGACGGCGTTGAAGATCACCAGGAAGATGATCGGCGCAGCGGCGTTGCCGTTGATGGCCATGTTGGAGGTGATGCCGGCCGTGATAGGCACGAGCGTCAGCCAGAACAGGGCGTCACCGATACCACCGAGCGGGCCCATTGCGGCGACGCGGACGGCGCGGATCGTGGGGATGTCAACCTTGTTCTGCTCGAGCGAAAGCACGATGCCCATAACAAAGGTGACGAGGAACGGGTGGGTGTTGAAGAACTCCAGGTTGTGGCTCATGGAAGCCGCGAGGTCGTTCTTGTTGGTGTGGATCTTCTCCAGACCGGGGATGATGGAGTAGAGCCAGCCAGCGGCCTGCATACGCTCGTAGTTGAACGAGGCCTGCAGGAAGCAGGAGCGCCAAGCCATCTTGTTGAGGGTCTTCTGGTCGAGCTGCGGAGCAGGAGTGAGATCCTCGTAGTGCTCCGGGATCACATACTCATTAGATGCCATCTTCGAAGTCACCTCCGTCAGAAACAGCTGCACCCTTCAGCTCGGTCTGCTGCTGGAAGTCCCAGAAAGCGATGCCGAAGCCGATGAGAGCGAGGATGAGCAGAGCAGGGGTTGCCAGAGAATCGTTGGCAACGGTGATGAGCGCGAGGCCGAAGCCCATGAGGAAGAAGCCCCACATATCGCGGTTCATCATAACCTTGAGCAGGACGGCGAAGCCGACGAAGCGCATCATGCCGCCTGCAGCGGACAGACCGGTCTGCAGCCACGTCGGGATGGCAGAAGCGATGGTCTGACCGATGGTAGCGCCAGCGATGAAGAACAGGGTGACGACGACAGCGAAGATCAGGCCGAGCAGAGCCATGGCGAAGTAGTTCAGGCGCTCGATGCCCTTGGTGTCCGCGTTGTGAGCCATGTTATCGGCCGTGGACATAAGCGGGGACATAAGCGTGAAGACCAGGGTAACGCCAAGCTGGCCAAGCAGAGCGAACGGAATGGCGAGGCCGACTGCCGCGTTGGGCTCGAGGCCCGTGGCGATAGCGAGAATGGCTGCCATGATGCCGCCGATGACGGCGTTAGGCGGCTGAGCGCCTCCGATCGGCATGTTGCCGATCGTCATGAGCTGATAGGTACCACCCACGAGAAGACCGGTGTTGAGGTCGCCAAGGATAAGACCGATGACGGCGCCGGTGACGATGGGCTGATAGAGAGACTCGAGGAAGTCAAACTGGTCGATTGCCGCGATGAACGTGACAACGAAGACCAGAGCGATCTGGATGATCGAGTATTCCATCTTGCTCCTCCTTTCAAAATGTATGTACGCACTTTGGATATCACGTACAGAACGTCAGGGTTTCACTCCTGACAACGTGGATCACGAGGATTACGAGAAGAGCTTGCTCGTGTCCTCAACAGGCGTGCTCGGAACGCGCCTGATCTCCAACTCCACCCCCAATTCCTGCAGCTCTTTAAACGCAGCGACATCCTCGTCGTTAACTGCGACGGAGGTGGCGACTTGGCGCTTTCCTTCCGACATGTGCATGTTGCCGATGTTTACCTTCTTTATAGGCACACCGCCCTTGACGAGCGTAAGCACGTCTTCCGGTGTTTCGGCCACGATGAAGATCTTCTGGCGCGGGCTCGCCTTGCCAATGACGTCGATGGTCTTCTGCAGGGAGAAGAAACGCGTAGCGACGCCGGCGGGAGCGGCCATCTTCATGAGGTTCTGGCGCATGGTGTTGGACGCCACGTCGTCGTTGGCGACGAGGATGAGGTTGGAGCCCAGAGTGGAGTTCCACTGGGTGGCAACCTGACCATGAACCAGTCGGTTATCGATGCGGGTAAGAAGAATGTTGGGTTCTGCCATGTTGATCAGCTTCCTTTCGATATTTGCTGACGACAGTTACTTGATCTCCTGAATCGCGTAACGCGAAACATCTACGACGGCTCCGGATCGGACTTTGATCTGGACCTTCTCGCCTTCGAAGCCTTTGACGGTTCCGTAGATACCGCCGGCGAAAAGAACCTCCTGACCCGGCTTGAGCTCGGTGTGCAGCTCCTTGAAGTACTTCTGCTTCTTCTTCATGTTGATTTGCGACCAGATGGTGTAAATCAAGCCCATGATGACAAGCAGGCCTAAAAGGGCGACCGAGGAGCTCAGGACGTTGGCTCCGAAATCGGCCATTAAATGCCGTCCTCGTCGCCGAAGATATCCTCTTCCTCGGAGCCGGCAACGGATGCGACCGTCTGGGCGGTGACGCCCGTCTGGCCAACGGTCACGGCCTGCTCGCCAAGCTCGGCGAGCGTGGCATTGCCGCGGAGGAACAGAAGCTCAATAACCATGGGAAGGTTGGTGCCAGTCAGAACCTCGACGTTGTCGACATCCTGGGCAATCATCATCGACTGGTTGAACGGGGTGCCGCCAAGCAGGTCGGTAAAGACAAGCACGCCATCGCACTCCTCGCGCATGGCGGTAATAGCGGCGCGGAGATCCTCACCGTAGGATGCGGCCTGGTCGCCCTCAAAAGGAACGACGGTAAAAGCAGGCTGGTCGCCGGCAACCATAGCGATAGCGCTTGCAAGACCGGGTGCGAACTGTCCATGACCGGTAAGAATAAAGCCAACCATTCAAATTTCCCTTCCGAAGGTGTGTACGATCTGAGTCCGATGATTTTCGGAAGCCAGCGGGCGCTCGCCCTTAAAGCTTCTTAGAAAGCGTTCTTTGAAGACCAGTGGTTTCTAAACTGGTAGTAACCACGTGACGTGTTGTTGTCACTATATCACCCCAGAAGAGGTCGCTTTCGTTGATTCATACGGTAAAACGTTTTTGCACCGCTCACGGTGATAAATCGACCGTTTACCGGTCGTTAACACTTCTACCTGCGGTTTTGAAACCGTTTCGAAATGCTTTGGCAAAAAATCTGATCTTTTCCTGTGTCTAAACAACGTAGGGCGGCTAAAAATAGCGTGTAGAAAAATTGCAGGTCATTGTGAAGATATGTGAATTGGTCTTTTTGACTTAATACCAGTTAGAACCAGTTTTGAGATTATCGGTGAACGGTAGTTTTCGACCGTTCACCGGTTACTTGCAATCGTTTGCAGCTGTTTTCCCATATGAATTAGGGGAACCCGATGGAGCGCTTGCGCGGGCGCGAGGCCTATCCTATTGATTTCGGCAACAAAAAGCCCGCTAGAACGTTGTCCGTTCTAGCGGGCTTAATCAGGTGATCGGTTAACGCGCAGTAGTGCAGGCAAACCTTACGCAAACAGGCCGTAGATGCTGATATTGGCCTTGGCGTAGAGGCCGTTAGCATACTCGGTCCACTTGGAGCTGGCGCTCGAAGCCTGCGAGGAGTACTGCTGATAAGCAGTGTAGTAGGCGGTCATGGCCTGCTTGTAGGTAGCGCTATCGGCCGTAAAGGCATCATCGGCAAAGGCCTTGGCATAGGTGCTGTCGGCATCCTTCCAAGTGCCCTTTGAGCTATCCCACTCATCGCCAGCAAGGTTGATGATGTAGTCGGCGTAGTCCTTGCTCGCGGTCTCCTCGTTGCCGTCAGCAGGCTCGGTCGGGGCGGTCGGCATGCTTGCGGAGCTATCGCCCACCTTCTTCTTGTAGAGCTTCTGCAGCGTCGCGGACTGGCGGACGATCTGCTTGGCCTGGTCCTTGGACACGCCGTACTGCGTGGCCATGGTCTTGTAGTCGGAGGTGCCGATGGAATCCTCGGCATACTGCTTCATTTCCTTGGAAGAGACGGTAATGCCCTCGTCCTCGGCAGCGTCCAGCAGAATCTGGTTGCGCACGTAGGACAGGATAACGTCGGCAGACGGAGCGGTGTAGTTGCCATCGCTATCCTTGACGGTGTCGAGGCTGTACTGGCTCTCAATGGCCTCGCGCGCGGTGATGTCGCTCTTCTTGCCGTTGTAGCTGTAGCTTGCCACGGTCGAATCGAGCTGGTCCTCGGTGAGGGTCGCCGAGCCGACGCCCTTGCCGCCAAAACCACCGTTGCCGATAAAGAAGCCGACCACAGCAGCGATCACGATAGCGACCACAAAGGCGGCAATCATCGTCTTCTTGTGCTTGGATGCATGGTCGTCTTCGTCGGAGTCGTCGTCCTCATCCTGCTCCTCGGGCATCAGATTCTCGTCAGCTGCATCCGCGGCGATCTTTGCCTCCAGGCGAGCGTCCTCCTCCTCGGCGGACGTGCCGGCGGCAATATGTTCGGCAGACGTGCCGGCGACCAGGTCGATCTTTTCGTCCTCATCACCGTCGGGGCCTTCGCCGCGCTCGATGATCTGGATGCCGTCGATCTCGTCCTTCTCGTCCTTCTTTTGAATCAGACCCATATCAGTTACTCCTTGTTAGGAAACATAGTCCCCAATAGAATACGCCCGGCAGAGCGCCGGGCGTATTGATTCTTAGGTTATACGCAAACACTTAAGTACTATTTAGGCGTTTGCAGCGTGCATACCTTAGACCAGATGCGCGATAACGGCATCGGCAAAGGCCTGCGTGCCCACAGCGCCCTCAACGGAGCCGGTCTGGGCACGACGCACGTCACCGGTAACCTGCTCGCCCTCGTCGAGCGTGGCAGATACGGCGGCGCGAATACGATTGGCGGCATCGTTCTCGCCCAGGTGATCGAGCATCATCGCAGCAGAGAGGATCTCGGCCGTGGGGTTGGCGATATCCTTGCCCGCGATATCGGGCGCGGAGCCGTGCGTAGCCTCAAAGATGGCACAGTCGGCACCGATGTTGGAGCCGGGGGCCATACCCAAGCCGCCCACCAGGCCGGCGCACAGGTCACTCACGATGTCGCCGTACAGGTTGGGCAGCACCAGGACATCGAAGTCGTTGGGGTTCTGGACCAGGCCCATGCAGGTGGCGTCGACGATCTTGTCGTTGAACTCGATATCGGGATAGTTGGCGGCCACCTCGCGCGCCACGTGCAGGAACAGGCCGTCGGTCGCCTTCATGATGTTGGCCTTATGCACGGCCGTCACCTTTTTGCGGCCGCAGCGGCGGGCATACTCAAAGGCATACTCCACAATGCGGCGGCTCTTGGCGATGGAGATCGGCTTAATTGAAATGGCGGAATCTGCGGCGAAGGTCTTCTGACCCGAGCGCTCGACAAGCTGCGAGAGCTCCTCGACCTCGGCAGCGCCCTCATCGAACTCGATGCCGGCGTAGAGGTCCTCGGTGTTCTCGCGCACGATGACCAGGTCGACGTCGCGGAAGCGCGAGCCGTCGCCCGGCTGCGACAGGCAGGGGCGCACGCAGGCGTACAGGTCAAAGTGCTTGCGCAGGGCGACGTTAACGCTGCGGAAACCCGTGCCGACCGGCGTGGTGATGGGGCCCTTGATGGCAACCTTGGTCTCGGCGACCGCGTCGAGCACGTGCTGGGGCAGCGGCGTGCCAAACTCGTCCATGACGCCGGCGCCGGCCTCCTGGACATTCCAGTTGATCTGGACACCGGTGGCCTCGACCACGCGGCGCATGGCCTGCGTAATCTCGGGACCAATACCGTCACCGGGAATCAGGACTACATCGTGCGCCATAATCTGTTACTCCTCGTCTTCGGCGTCGTCAGATTTTTTAACGCTAGCACGCTTCTCCTTTTTGGAGAGATCCAGGCCAAAACGTTTAACAAGCATTTCGCAAATCTCGCTCGAACGGGCCTTGAGATAGCTGCCCTTACCGTTCTCGGCATCGAACTTAAGGCGCAGCGCAAGCTTCTCGGCAACCTCGGCGTCGATCTCGCCCTGGCAAAACTCGTACAGGCAACCGAGCATGTCGCGATACTCGAGGTCGCCGTGGTAGCACTGGATGGCCTCGTCCAGGATGGGCCAAGCCTCGCGCGAACGCTCGACGCTCGTGGCACCCCACACGCACAGCAGGCGGAAGGCGGCATAGCGCAGCGTGGAGGAGATCTCGTCGAACAGTGCAGTCTCGGCGCCCTCAAAGGCATCGCCCAGCTGCTCGGGGCAGGTGGTGGCGAGCGCCGTCAGGGCATCGAGGGCCTCCCAGCGGGTCTGCGCCTCGGGGCGGTCGAGCGCCTCGATCAGCGCGGGCACGCAGGGCACGACGCGCTGCGGATCGCGCTCGGCAAGCAGGTGCAGCACGCGGGCGGCAAACTGGCGGATGCGGCGCGTGGGGCAGCCGAGCTCCTTGACCAGACGGTCGACGGCGTTCTCGTTCTCCTCTGCCAGCTGAAGCTGTGCCAGCTCCTCGTCGGTGAGCTGTTCGTCTTTGTTTTCTGCCATAGTTACCTCTTCTTACTATTTCTTAGCGTGCTTGCCAGCACCCTTGCTGTCATCGGTGACCGAGATGAGCTGTCGGTCGGCCGCGCCATTGCGACGCGCACGGCGGCGTTCCTCGGCGTCGCCCGCGTCGGCGGCGGCGCGATGAGCCTTGTTGACGTTAAAGACCTCGTCGTGCTTGCGCCACGGACCGACGGACTCGCCAAAGCTCATCTTAAGACCGGCGATAAAGCCGCCGAGCCAGCCGATCGGCGCAAACTGCACCAGCGGGAACAGCGAGAACACCCAGGTTAGCAGGACGACTGCCGCCGCACCTGCAAAGTTGGCGATCCAGTAGTCGCGCTTGGTGATGACGCGCTTTTCGCACGCCCACTGGCCGCACAAAAAGCCAATGTAGATCGCAAAGATAAAGAGCACCAACGCGAGCACCACGAACGTCCAGTTCATGGGCGCTACTCCCCGTGATGATGGCCGCAGCAGCACTCGTGGCCGTCGTCATGGCCGTGGCCGCCGCAGCACTCGTGGTCCTCGCCGTGATGGTGGCCGCAACCGCACTCATGGTCGTCGCCGTGCTCGCCGCAACCGCAGCCGTCCTCGTGAGCGCCATGCTCCTCAGGACGATACTGCGACCAGTCCAGACCGGCGGCGATGGCGTCGGCCTCCTCCTTATAGAGGACCGTGATGGCCTGGGTGCCCAGCTTGGCACCACCGATGGCATCGAGCATGTCGTAGAGCGTAAAGGCCACGTCGGCGCCGGGCAGCGCAAGCTCGCGATCGTCGGCATAGGCGAGCGCCAAGCGCAGGTCCTTGATGAAGTGCTCGACCATAAAGCCGGGCTTGTAGTCGCCGTCGAGCGCCTTGGGAGCCAGGCTCTCCATGGCGCCGGACTTGCCGGTACCGCCCAGGATCATCTGGCGGGTCTTCTCCAGGTCAAGGCCGCTCAGCTCGGCAAATGCCATGGCGTCGGCCATGCCGACCATGCAGGCGCCCAGCGACACCTGGTTGGCGAGCTTGGCAGCCTGACCCTTGCCGGCGCCATCGAAGCAGCAGATGGTTGCCGCAAAGGTGGCAAGAATGTCGCGGACCGGGGCGATGTCGTTCTCGGTAGCGCCCACGATAGCCGTGAGCGTGCCGGAGATCGCGCCCGACTCGCCGCCGGTGACGGGGCAGTCAAACGCCATGCGACCGGAGACCTGGGCGGCCTCGGCAATGTCACGGGCGAGCTCGGGCGAGCTCGTGGTGAGGTCGATCAAGACCGCGCCCGGCTTGGTGCACGCGAGCAGGCCGTCGCCCGCCAGGTAGAGCTCCTCAACCTCGGAGGGATAGCCCACCATGGTAAAGACGACGTCGGCGTTCGCCACGGCATCTGCCGGCGTATCGGCCCAAGCGGCACCGCGCTCGATAAGCGCGGCAGCCTTGGACTTGGTGCGGTTGTTGACCGTGACGGGATAGCCGGCATCCAGGATGTGACCGGCGATGGGGGCACCCATAATTCCGGTGCCGATAAATGCGACAGAGAGCTTGTTTGCCATGAAACCTTTCCTTTTGGGTTGGGTGTTGTTACCAGGTTGAATACTCGGTGCCAGCGTTTGGGCAGTGAGTTGGGATCGATTGCGGCCGCAGCGCCTGTCTACTGACCGCGCACGCGGCGGGCGATACGGTCGGAAAGCGACGCCTTGTCGGCGCGGTTCTTACCCCAAAACGCGCAGGCCACCATGCCGGGGCCCACGTGCGAGCCAATGGTGGGACCCACGGAGCCGCGAATGATCGTAACGTCAGCGCAGCCCTCCTCCTTGCGGATGGCGGCTTCGAGCCAGTCGCCGTCCTTCTCGGCATCGGCCGTCATGATGGCGATGGGCATGGTGCGGTCGGGCACGTAGTTCTCGCGGAACGACTTGAGAATGGACTTGAGCGCCTTCTTGCGGCCGCGGTTGACGCCGATCAGCGACAGCGAGCCGGCAAGGTCGTAGGAGAGCTCGGGCTTGACATCGAGCTTTGCCGTGAGCTGCGCCGCCGCGGGCGGAATGCGGCCGCCGGCAGCCAGCGCGTCGAAGCTCTCGAGCGTAAAGTAGCCGTGGACGTAGGTCTTTGCCTCGTTTGCCCAGTCGACCAGCTGCTTGGCGGTCAGTCCCGCCGAACGCTGGCGCACGGCCTCGAGCGCCAAGAGCGCGCCGGTCGCACAGGGCAGAGCGTTGTCGACCACGTACAGCTCAAAATCGGGATACTCGGCGCGCACGGCGTCCGCCGCCTGGCACGCGGAGTTGTAGCTCGACGACAGCGCCGAGGTAAAGCACAGGTAGACCGTGGGCGTGCCCTCCTTGGCACACTCGGTAAAGAACTCGATATAGCGACCGAGCGACACGGCGGAGGTAGACACGCGAGCGCCGGCGCGCATGCGGTCGTAGAACTCCTTAGGGCTCATGCTCGACCAGATATCGTCCGTGCGCTCCTCGCCATCGATGATAAAGGGGAAGCCCAAGATATCGACATCGAGGTTCGCGGCGACCTCGGGGCTAAAGTCGCAGCAGGTATCGACGACGATGCGGCAGCGGTCAGAATGGCCGGTAGATGCAGCCTTGTCCATCAAAGCGACTCCTTACGTAAAAAGGCGGCCATCCGCATGGGATGGCCGCCAACCGTTAACTCATGCAAGTTAACGTATTTTACTCGTCAAGTGTTTCGATACGGGGCTTGATGATGCCATATCCACCATTCTTACGGTGATACACCACATTGATGAGGCCAGTCGTCGCGTTCTCGAACACGTAGAAGTCGTGGCCCAGCAGATCGGTCTGCACCAGCGCCTGCTCCTCAGTCATCGGGGTGACATCGATGACCTTCTCGCGGACGAGCAGGTCGTCGTCCTCCTCGGGCAGCAGCAGGTCGGCCAGATCCTCGACGCGCTCGACCGGCGCGACATCCGCTGCGCTGGCACCGCCCTGGCGGTTGTCCACGACCTTGGTCTTGAACTTGCGCAGCTGGCGGGTGACCTTATCGGCGGAGAGGTCGATGGCGGCGTACATATCCGCACCGTGCTCGGCAACGCGAATCACCGAACCGCGGGCACGAACCGTAACCTCGACGATTGCCGGGTTGGGGTTCGAGGGGTTCTTCTCATAGCGAAGTACAACGTCGACCGTCATGGGCTCGATATCGAAAACCTTGAGCGCCTCGCCGATCTTCTCATCCACATGCGCACGCAGAGCATCGGTTACCGTCGTCTTGCGTCCAGAAACCTTGATATCCATACGTGGCTCCAATCTGCCTCGGGGACTTACTGTACTGGCTATGTACCCATTGCCGTGCATTTAATCACGCGGATTCCCAAAGACCCGAATAACGATTGCTTGATACCGCATACCGAAGTCTCGCACTTTTCTGTGGCAAAGTGCGCTATAGGAGGGAGCTGGCGGCTTTATATTTGGTCCCAAAAATTGGCTTTTACCTGCTGGTTTTATAGGGATGAAAAAGCCGGGCTCCCCTATTGGGGAAGTCCGGCAGTGCGTGTTGAAACCGTGAAGAGATGTCCTTTCCAACGTATAGGAGACACCACCCCTAGCAATAACTAGCTATTGAGTTTGTTAATGTCGTCGTCGGTGATGGTGGCTTCCTGGCTGGACGATTTGTCCTCGGAGGATACGGTCTCATTGTTGGAATCGGAGGACTCGCTGCCGGAGGACGTGGTCTCACTGGACTCAGAGTCGCCCGGCTGCACGTTAGCGCCCGAAACCGTCTTAGTGGTGAGGTCGTAGGGAATCTGACCGTACCAGACGCAGTGAACCGCCTCGAGCGTACCGTCGACCGTGATGTCGTCGAGGGCATCGCTCACGGCACGGCACAGTTCGTCATTGGACGAGAGGCCCGCAACACCAAGCGTCGAGGGCGCCTCGAGCGCACCGACATAGGAGACCTCGCTCATCAGGCGTGCAAGATAGCCGCCGGCTGTGGAGTCGCAGATCACATAGTCGACCTCGCCGGACTCGAGCGCCTCAAAGCACTCGTTGATGTTGGAGTAGGTCTTTTGGTTGGCGGTAATGCTCTGCTTGGCAAGCGCCTCCTGCGAGGCCGAGGACATCTGGACACCCAGGGTAGACGTGTTAAGGGTATCGGTGGAAACGCTTAGCGACCCACCATCGCTGGTTTTACCGAACACAGAAGCGGCATCGTACAGGCAGGTGCCGAGCGAGCTAACGTCCCCGTCTGTGGAGTTGATCTCGCCGATAAAGATATCAGCCTTTTTGTCGCCGAGCGCGGAACCTGCCGAGGACGCATCGACAAAGGCGACCTTAAGGCCCATGCGGCTTGCGAGGGCGCGGGCGGCGTCAACCGCATATCCCGTGAGCTCGCCGTCGGCGCCCTGCATGGCCTGCGGCGCATCGGAAGTATCGAGGGCGACCGTCAGGGTTCCGGGAGTGACCAGGGCATCGTCCGACACCGCCGGCGTGACGGTCTCGTACTCGATCTGGTCGATCGTGGGAGTCGTGAACGTAGACAGCGGGTTGAACGCGCATCCGCTCAGGCCCAAAACGGCAATGACCGCTGCGGTCCCAGCGCCTAACCGAGCCGCGTGCATCAAGCTGCCCCTCACCATGTCCACTACCCTGCCTTCTGTGTCGTATACGATCCGTGCGTTGCGCGAAATATCAGGTTGTTCCCACCAGCTGACCTGGTATTTGACCCCACACTTGCGCACCGGGGTGTTTGCTCGGGAGGCCGCAGCCACCTTCACGACTGGCCCGCTCGCCCGCGAGGCGGTATTGCCCCAAAGAAAGTAGAACGGACGGTGCGGCTTACATCTAGGACGCGCCATGATCGCGCCGCGCGCACGCGGTCGCTTACGTGGATCCCTTTGACCGCGTCTGTCTTGGACTAGGACGGGCATTTCGTCCGTCCGCAACCACAGCCTGGTAGGAACGTAGCGCATTATAGCTAAGTTCAAGCTAAAGTTTAAGGTTAGGGGCGTCATTCGCATCGCGAGCACAGATTTCGCAGGTCGGGGCGGATCATTCGTGCCCCCATGAAGCCCGGAGCTCCCCCACGGGGAGCTCCGGGGCACCCGTCTCAGGGTGCCGTGTGCAAAAAACGGCAAATATGAGTACTGTTACCAATTTAGTAGCAGAGTATTACCGCCTCACGAGCCCTTTTTGAGTTCCGCACAGCCTGCTTGGCGCCAAGATATTCCACATTCGTTTATTATCTCTTCGCTGAATCCAGATTATCGGCCCAAGTTTCTTTGTTTTTGCTGTCACTAATCTAGTAACAGTACTCATATTTGCCGTTTTTTGCACAGAGCATATAAACAGACCCCCTATAAAGCCATAGTTTTACGCTGGTTTGAGCCCAAAGCACGCTCGGAGCGTATTCAGCAGAGCATCTTGCCTCTTTCGACGAGCCTCTACGCGATTCTGATATCGCTTACCCATACGCTGGTGCATACGCCATGCGAGCGCCTCCATTGCCTCCATGTCGCAGAGCATCTCGTTATTGACCGTCGCGACCTCGATTCCCATAGTAATCAAGCCCGTGTTGCGTTTTTCATCATGGATACGTCCCCTCCGGGAGGAATGGCCCAGCTCACCGTTGTATTCCAGGTCAAACCGGGCTGCCTCCTGATATGCATCGCAAACTGCATGGGGCATCCCCGAGATTGCCTGCGCGCGGTCATCGAACTCGATCTTGTAGTCGGTCTTAAAGGGACCGCAGGCAAATCCGCCATAGGGAAACGGAAGCGAAAACAGGGCGAGCATGATGCACTCCATGGGCGAGCGCAGGTTTTCTGACAAGTAGGGACACAGACGCTGCAATTGTTTGGCCGCGTTCCCCTTGCATGCCGCGAGGTAATCTGCCAAGCGATCGGGCGTCAGCGCTGGCTCGACTTCAAAGTAGCCCACGTCTGTCGGTTGGTCCTTATCCTTTGCAAGTCTATTCACAACAGGCGAGGTATAGGGAGGCAGATACTTCCCGCGGTCGCTCAGTGAAATCTTAGAGCACAGTTCCTGGGCCAGGGCAAACGCCTGGATGCAGCCGATCTCGCGCGCGATGGCAACACAAAGGGCCTCGGGAGATAGACTGTACACCCCCGGTTCCACCTCTAGAATCGAGCCGGCGGGCAACCCGGAGCATACGGACCAGCCCACGCCAGGCATGCGGCGGCGCTGCGCCGCTGATCCCACCAGCAAGCAAAGATCTTCTTGCACCTCGCCGCTTGCGGCCCCAATCCGCACCAAGTCGGGAAGATAGATGTCCTCGGTCGAGGGCGACGACGTGCGCAGCACACGGCGCTCTTCATCGGGATCGAGGTCCTTCCAGCTTATGTAGCCCATCTGCCGGCGCTCGGCGCGCATCATGCGTAGCGCCGAGGCGCCTGTTAGGATTACGGAAGCCGCTAGTTGTTCGTCTGTCGGCTCGTTGCGCCGCTCAATCTTCACTGCCACAAAACCACCCCTACCAAACACGTGCGATAGCAAGGCCATCGACTGCCGCAGCGCCGGCACGCTTGAGCTCCGCCGAGGCTGCTGCCATGGTCGCGCCCGTGGTGATAACGTCATCGATAAGCAGTAGGCGGCGGCCGTGCACGTCCTCAACCGTCTCGTATATGCCTTGGGCACGCTCGCGACGCTCCTCACGACCGAGTTCGCGCTGGTCGCCATGCCCGTACTTGACGAGGGCATCGAGCAGGGGAACGCCCGACAGCTCGCAAAATGGGCGCGCAATGGCCTCCATATGATCAAAGCCACGCCGCCGAAACGCTGCCGCCGTCGCAGGCACAAACACCACCGCATCCGCACCGGACAGCACACCTCCTAAGCGTTCGGGCGCTACGACCTGGGCATGCAGGGCGGTGTCGTAGAGCAGCTCCGCCAGATACGGCGCCAGGCGTCGCTCGCCCGCGTCCTTGTACGCTTTAATGATGCGCGGCAGCGGATGCGCATAGACGGAGCACGCCAGGCAGCGGTCGAGCGCCTCCGCCATTGCCGAGGACGTGCCCTCGACCGAACACTCAGTGCACAGCAAATCCCCAAACGGGGCGCCGCATCGGGTGCAGCTATGACGTGGGTCGATGAGCGTGAGCGCAGCCAGGCAGTCTTGGCAAATAAGCGTACCGGCGCGCTCGCAGCCGGCGCATCGTGTTGGCGACAACGCCTCAAGCGCCTCGTGCGCCGCCCGCTCGGCAAACGGTAGCAATTCGTCCGCAAACGGCAGGGCGCCGGCACCCTGCAGACGGCTCAATATGTTCAGATGGCTCTTCAAGACACAACCCTCCCTACGCTCGATCGCAGGGAGGGTTGTTGATTCGGCGCTATGATACCCCGATGCGCTCGGGGCAAGGCGGGTTAAATCCGCTCGCGGGCGTTATTCGCCGGCGGGCGGTTGTGGTGCGGACGAAGACGGGGTCGAGCCCTCGCCACCATCCTGGCGCGGCTTGCGGGAACGACGACGGCGACGGCGCTTTTGACCCTGGTCGGCCGAGCCCTCGCCACCGCGATTCTCGCGCGGCTCGCGCTCGTCGCGAGCGGCGCCACGCGAAGCCTTGGCAGCCGCTCCCCCGCCATCCCCGGGACGACGGCGCGTGACCTTGACCTCGCCATCCGAGACCTGATCGGCCACGGAGGGCACTGAGGGCTTCTGTTGCGCGCCCGAGGAATGGCGACGGCGCGGGCGCGGCGCGCGCTCCTCCTCGCCACGTGACTTGCCGCTCTTGTCGACAGGCGCATCGGAGGCCGAGGCGCCCTTGGAAGCGGCACCGGCCTCGCGAGCAGCTGCGGCGCGGAAGGCGTCCTCGCGCTCCTCGCTCGACAGATGACGGCGGCGGCGACGTGTGGGGTTCATGCCGCCGCCGCGATTCTGCTGCTGGGGCTGCTGAACCTCGCGCTCGCGAGAGGCGTTCTTGCCCGCGGCTGCAACCTCGGTAGCATCGCCCGAGCCCGCGCGCTTGCGACGGCGACGGCCATCGGCCGCCCCCTCGGCCTCGGGTGTCTCGGCCTTACCGCGGCCTTTTCCGCGGCCACGGCCCTCGCCCTGACCCTGACCGGCGCGAGCATCGGATTCAGCATCGCGACGACGGCGCTTGGGCATCGACGTGCCGGCCAGACGGTCGGCACTCGACAGGCCATCGCCCACATCGACGCCGTTTTCGCGATCGAGCTCCATGAGCGCCAGGCGCATCTCGGGCGACTCGATGCGCTCGAGCACGTCGCGCGTCACGCAGTCGGGGCGGCAGTTGCAGCCCTGCTCGGCGGCCTTCTTTTTGCAGCCCTCCGAGCACGTCATATCGGCTAGGTTGACCTTAAAGACTTTGCCGTTCTCCAGGCGCAGCACCAGCTGCTCACGCGGCGTGTCATACTCCTGGATACGCGCCTTGCCAAGCGGCGTATCGATGAGCGTCTTCTTTTTGGGCGCACGGCTCTTAAAGTCCTTGTAGGCCTCGAACTCGTAGCGCAGGCAGCACATCAGACGACCGCACACGCCGCTGATCTTGGAGGAATTGAGCGGCAGGTCTTGCTCTTTTGCCATGCGAATCGAGACGGGCTCAAACTGTCCGCCAAAGCGCGTGCAGCAGAGTTCCTGTCCGCACTGGGCATAGCCGCCCACCAGGCGGGTCTCGTCGCGCACGCCGATCTGGCGCATGTCGACGCGAATGTGCAGCGTCGAGGACAGATCCTTGACGAGCTGGCGAAAATCGACGCGCTCCTCGGCCGCAAAGTAGAACACGGCCTTCTCGCCGCCAAACAGGTACTCGACGCCCACCGGCTTCATCTCGAGGTCGAGCTCCTTGACCAGGCGGCGGAAGTCGACCATGGCCTCGTCGCCCTGGATGGCCAGGTCGTCGGCAAGCTGGAGGTCGATGTCGCTCGCCACGCGCAGTACGGGCTTGAGCGGCTGACCGATCTCGTCTTGCGGCACCTCAAAGGGATCGGCCGTGACCAGGCCAATCTCGGTTCCGCGCTCGGTGGAGCAAATGGCATAATCGGCCTCGAGGATATCCAAATCCTGCGGGTCGAACCACAGGTCGCGCGAGGCGTAGGTAAACTTAACGGGTACGACTAACGGCATTTCAGTGCCTTCCTGATATCGAACAGCATGACCTCGATGGCCAGCTGGGGAGTAACGTTTCTGGCGATGTTGCGCTCGGCGGTTGCGACCGCTTCGAGCGCCTGGGTGGCACCCGCAACATTGGTCGCGGCGGCAAGCCGACCGATCGTGTCGCGCACATCCTCGTTCACGACGTCGGCCGCCTCATCCTGAAGCGTCAGCAGCACGTCGCGCATGAGCGTCCGCGCGCTCGCCAGCGCTTCCATGATACCCGAACGCTCGCGCGCGTTGAGTTCGCGCTTGTTGCGGTCCTCAAGCTGCTTCAATGCTCCACGCGACAGGTAGTCGGCATTTTGCTCGAGCACCTTTTCCTGCGTGGACTTGACCTCGGCCAACGGCGCCTTGACGGCGACGATGAGCGACTTGGCACGGCTGAGTACATCGGCCTCGTCGGCGGCAATGAGTGAGTCGATGGCACGGATCATCTGGCGACGGGCGTCCTGGCGCTCGGCGCTCTTGAGGAACTCGATACCACGCGTGGGGCTTCCCGCCACGGCGACGGCCATGCGGCAGCGCGCGGGATCCTGCCCGGTGGCGCGGCTCACGACCTGCGCGGCCACGGTGGGAGACACCAGCCGAAACGGCACACACTGGCAGCGGCTCACGATGGTGGGCAGCATCACGTCTGCCGAGGTACCCAACAGGATGAACATGACGCCCTCGGGCGGCTCCTCGAGCGTTTTGAGCAGCGCGTTGGCGGTGTTGGCGCGCAGCTGCTCGGCACGGTCGATGATGTAGACCTTTGCCTTGGCGCGGATTGGCGCCAGCGGCACGTCGTCGAGCAGCTCGCGGGTCTGGGCGATGAGGTAACCCGTGGCGCTCTCGGGCGTGTAATAGTGCACGTCGGGATGCGTATGTCGAGAGACGCGCACGCAGCTGTCGCATGCGCCGCAGCCGTCCTGCTCGCACAGGAAGGCTTGGGCGAGCGCCCACGCGGCGTCGAGCTTGCCCGCGCCGGGCGCGCCCAAAAACAGGTAGGCGTGCGACGCGCGACCGCTAGCGACGGCATTGGTCAAAAAGTCGCGCACGCGCTCTTGGGTGTCGAGCTTGGCCAGCAGACTTGCCTGAGCGGGGGCCATGCTACTCGGCCTCCTGGGCAAGCGCAGCGGTGACGGCGTCCTGGGAAATGTCGAGGCCGTAGGCGCGAACCCGCTCGACCGTCTGCGCGAAGACTTCCTCGATGGACGCGGTCGCGTCGATGAGCTTTACGCGGTTTGGTTCCTCGGCGGCAATGGCGCAAAATCCCTGGTAGACGCGCTCTTGGAAGGCCATGCCCTTAGCCTCCATGCGATCTGCCGCACCACGGGCTGCCATGCGCAGCGCCGCCTGCTCGGGCGTGATGTGGTAGACGAGTGTGAGCGCCGGGTGCGTACCCGCGACGGCCAGGTTGTTGGCATCGCGCACCATCTGACGATCGAGGCCATCGGCAAACGCCTGGTAGCAGGTCGTGGAATCGTAGAAGCGATCGCACAGGACCACCTTGCCGGCAGCGAGGGCGGGCGCGATGACCTCGTGCACCAGCTGGGCACGCGCAGCCTCGTAGAGCAACAGCTCGCAGGTATCGCCCATCGTCGTGTTGGCAGGGTCGAGCAGCAGGGCGCGAATCTTTTCGCTGATGGCAGTGCCGCCCGGCTCACGCAGGGTCACAACCTGGTAGCCGGCAAGGTCGAGCGCACGGGCAAGCAGGCGCGCCTGCGTGGACTTGCCGGCACCGTCGACGCCCTCGAGCGTGATAAAGCTATGTTGAGCAGGCTCAAAAGCCATGGGCGCAGCCCCTTCCTACAAGGCGCGTAAATGCGAGTTATAGCAACCAAGCCATGATACCCCAGTGCTCGGCACGTCCCCAATGGCTAAAGGCGCCTTTCCAAAGTTGCGGTGAAATAGGGACTGATTGAAGCTCTGAGACCGCCAAACAGTCCCTATTTCACCGCAACGTATGATGGGGAATTATGGATGCTGGGTATAATCGTCGTATTGCATTGAAATGTGGCGAAAGGAGTGGCAATGTCTCGGTATTGCGCCTCGTGCGGCAAGCTTCTTGAAGATAATGCCAAGTTCTGCACCTCGTGCGGTGCACCCGTTGAGCAAACAGCCGCGAGCGATAGCCAGCCCGCTTTTGAGCAGACCGGCTCCCTTGATACGCCGCAAGCCAAGGCGGACGACCCCCTCGCCTATAGCCCCGACCCCGCCGCAAGGACCGAAGCCGTCGAGACCACGCAGCGCATACCCGTCGCGAGCGGCTCGCCCCAACAGCAGCCGGCTCCCGCATACGCGCCCGCTTCGCCACAGACCCCCGCTCCCAAAAAGAGCGGCACCGGGCCGCTTATCGCCGTTATCGTTGTGCTGGTGGCGATCATCATCGCCCTGGTCATCTTCTTTGCGATCAGACCGTTCGACAACGCCGCCACGCAGACGACTGCCGAGGTAGCTAAGCTGCACCATGACGTCGACGACGATGACCTAAAGCCTCTCGGCAATCCCAACAGCCTGTACGACGATGATGACGATGACGACGAGGATGGCGGCGAAGCAACGCTCTCCGAGCAGAACCTCTACCGTCGCCTGAGCGAATACTACGACTTGCTCGAAGATCTCGACAGCCAGGTCCGTGGCTGCGCGCAGAACTTCAACGGCAACTATCTGGAAGAGGATCGAACCACCCGTCAAAATCTCGCCGACGTCGCCGAGCGCACGGAGGACACCATCGAGCAGTATTACGACATCGTCGAGGACCTGGACGTCCCGACGAGCTCCAAGAACTACAGCTCCTGGAAGGATATCATCGCCCTGTACGACGACCTGGATCACCGCATTGACGCAATCTGTGATGCCTGGGAGATCAGCCTGAAATACGCCAAGCCTGCGGACCACAAGAATGAGATCGTGGCGCCGCTGTCGCGCGACAACGTGGCGGGCACCAATGACAATAAGTACCGCCTAGACTTTGAGGAGCGCTATCCCGGCGCTAAGCCTGTCGAGGTGAACTAGCGCTTTGTCGTTCCCGAGCCGGCAGTTAGGGACGTTCCTAAACTGCCGGCAGAAAAGGAACGTCCCTAACTGCCGGTCAAAAAAACGAGCGAGGATCGCGGGGTCCTCGCTCGTTTTTTTGGGCAATGTTTCGACTGCGCCGTTACTTGTCGGCGGCTGCTTTCTTGGCAGTCGACTTCTTCGCGGTCGTCTTCTTGGCGGCAGTGGCTTTCTTAGCCGTCGTCTTCTTTGCCGTGCTCGCCTTGGTTGTGGTCTTGCGACCGCGGGCGGGCTTCTTCTCCTTGGTCGGGCAGTCCATGTTGACGCAGATACGCCACGGACCGCGCGCCGTGTTGACCACCACGATGGGGGCGCCGCACTCGGGGCAGGTCTCGCCCGTCGCCTCGAGCTTGCCGCGCGCCGGCAGCGGATAGCTCACGCCGCAGTCATCGTAGTTGGTGCAGCGGATAAAGCGCTTGCCGCTCTTCTCGCTCTTGTGCGCGATCAGGTCGCCGTGACGTCCGGCCTCGGCACACACCTTGCACTCGCCCACCTTAAGATCGGGCTCGTAGTTGGTGGGGCACGTGGGGTTCACGCAGATCTCGAAGGCCTTCTGGCGGAATGGCTGGCACTTGATGCGCGGCGCGCCGCACTCGGGGCACACGGCGGCCTCGCCCTCGAGCGGGCTCACCTTGACGCCACTCGGCACCGGATAGGTCACGTCGCAGTCGGGCCAACCCATGCAGCCGATAAAGCTGCCGCGGGTCTTGGCGCTCGTCTTCATAACCAGGTCCTTGCCGCACTTGGGGCAGGCGCCCACGCGCGCATCGGCCGTGACGGCGTCGCTGATGGCGTCGCCCAGCTCCTGCGTATGCTTGAGCAGCTCGTCGAGCACGCCGGCCAGCAGCGCGCGCGAGTGTGTCACGACATGCTCTTCGGTATCCTCGCCGCGCTCCACGCGGGTCATGTCGCCGTCGAGCTCGCTGGTCATATCGGGGCTCGTGATGCGCGGGGCAAACTGCGACAGCGCGTCGATGATGGCGATGCCCAGCTGGCTCGGCTCAACGGGATCATTTTTGAGATAGCGCACGGCATACAGGCGCTCGATGATGCTCGCGCGCGTGGACTTGGTGCCCAGGCCGCGCTTTTCCATCTCCTGCACGAGCTTGCCCTGGCTGTAGCGCGCGGGCGGCTCGGTCTGCTTGGCCTCGAGCTTAATGTCGAACACGTCGACCGTGTCGCCCTGCTCAAGCGGCGGCATCTGCTCGTCGCGCTTGAGGCCGTACGGATATGCCTCGCGGAAGCCCGGGGTCACGAGCACGTCGCCCGAAGCCACGAACGGCTCGCCGTTGACGTCGAGCTCGAGCTTGGTGTTCTCGATGGTCGCGGGCCCCATGAGCGTTGCCAGGAAGCGACGGGCGACGAGGTCATAGAGTTTGCGCTGGCCGCCGTCGAGCGTGGACGGATCGCCCTCGCCCGTGGGGTAGATAGGCGGGTGGTCGGTGGTCTCGACCTTGCCGCGCGTGGGCTTCATGGGGCCGGCGAGCACCTTTTTGCACACGGGCGCCAGCGCCGGGTTGATCTTTGCCAGGTCGCTCACCACGGCGCCCAGATCGAGCGTCGCGGGATACACGGTGTTATCGACACGCGGGTAGCTGATGAGACCGGCCATGTAGAGGGACTCGGCGATGCGCATCGTACGCGCAGGCGAGATGCCCTCGGCCGCGGCGGCAGCCTGCAGCGAGGTCGTCGCAAACGGCGTGGGCGGCTGCTGCTTACGCGAGCGCTTGGTCACCGCGGCGACGGTTGCCGTCGTAGCGCCGTCAACGTGACCGTACGCCGTCTCAGCAGCATCCTTGTCGGTAAAGCGCGCCGTCTTGTGCGCGATCTTAAAGCGATCGTCCTCGGCAGCGCCTTGCGCGGCGCCCATGCCGCGAATCTGCCAATAGTCCTCGGGCACAAACGCCATGCGCTCGCGCTCGCGCTCGACCACCAGGGCAAGCGTCGGCGTCTGCACGCGGCCGGCGGAACGCACGTTGCCAAAGCCGCCAAACTTGGCGAGCGTCAGGTAGCGCGTGAGCACCGCACCCCAAATGAGGTCGATGTGCTGACGGCTCTCGCCGGCGTCGGCCAGGTTCTGGTCGAGCGAGACAAGGTTATCGAAGGCCTGCGTGATCTCGGCCTTGGTAAACGAAGAATACTGGGCGCGGGCGACCGGCAAGTCGGGCGCCACCTCGCGCACCTTGTTGAGGGCGTCCGAACCGATCAGCTCGCCCTCGCGATCGAAGTCCGTGGCGATGATGACGCTGTCGGACTTTTTGGCGAGGTTCTTAAGCGAGCGGATGAGCTCTTTCTCGGCCGGAAGCTTAATGACGGGCGCCCAGGTGAGATAGGGCAGGCTCTCGAGCTTCCAGCCCTTGATGGAAATGCCATCGGCAAGGAACGGCTTGCGCTTGGTGTCGTACGGCGGGCGGGCCAGGCCATCGGGCATATCGGCCGGCAGCATTTCGCCGTCCTCCGTGACCGAATACCAGCCCAACTTTTTATCGAACAGCACACTGTCGCAAAAATCGGGTGCCAGGATGTGACCGGCAAGGCCGATCGTCACGCACTCCTCGCCCTTCCACTCAAAACGGTAGATGGCGGTGTTGTACACCTTGTCCTTTTTGGGCTTGCCCGTGGACAGACGCTCGGCGATCTGACGCGCGGCGTCGTTTTTCTCAGCGATGATGAGCTTCAAAAGAGGCTCCTATCTCGTGTGTCTGCGGCTGCGCCCGCCCTCTTGGCGGCCGACTTACGCCCTTGCTTGCTCAATCTGCCCGATGAGCCAATCGCACCAGGCATCCATGCCCTCGCCCTTGCGCGCGCTCACGGCAAACCGCGGCGCCTGCGGATTGAGGTCATCGAGTGTCTTAGTATACCTATCCATGTCAAAATCGAAAGCCGGGGCCACGTCGACCTTATTGAGCAGCTGCGCGCCGGCGTGCTGGAAGATGCCCGGGTACTTGATGGGCTTGTCGTCGCCCTCGGGCACCGAGAGGATCATGATGGACAGGTTCTCGCCCAGGTCAAAGTCGACCGGGCAGACCAGGTTACCCACATTTTCGATAAAGATGACGTCGATGTTCTCCAGACCGACGGCCTGGTCGAAGGCGTCGACGGCCTCCATGATCATGTTGCCCTCGAGGTGGCACAGGCCGCCCGTGTTGATCTGGATGGCGGGCATGCCGGCTTCCTTCATGGTGATGGCGTCGACATCCGAGGCGATATCGCCCTCGATGACGGCACAGCGTAGGCCGGCCTTGTCGCGCAGGCGCTCGTTGGTGCCCAGAATCGTGGTGGTCTTACCCGAGCCGGGGCTCGACAGCACATTGATCACGTAGGTGCCTGCCTCATTAAATCGCTGACGCAGCTGATCTGCCAGGCGCTCGTTGCGCGACAGGATCGGCGACGCGATATCAATCGTTTTCTCGGCCATACTTAGCGCTCCTTACTTTGGCTCCTTTATACCCCATCACCAGATGGCTAGCGGGCTAATCGTCGGGGGTTTCGATTTCGATACTTGCGATATCGAGCTCGCGGCCGTGCAGCAGGCGCACGTTGGCGCCGCCACACTGGGGGCAGCGACAATGGAAACGGTCGTGCTCAAAGACCTCGCCGCAGTCCAGGCACTCGCTTTGTGGATGGACCTCCTCCACGGCAAGCTCGCAGCCGCGCGTGAGCGGGTCCTCGTCGCGAAACGTCCCCCACGCAAAGTCGAGCGCCTCGCGCACGACCTCGGTCATATCCCCGATACGCAGCGTTACCAAAACGGCGCGCGAGGCCCCCGCCCCACGCGCCGCGCGAATCACTGTATCGAGTATGCCGTTGACAATGCCAACCTCGTGCATACCGTTTTACTCCTCGTCGTCCTCGTCGTCCGAGAACAGGTCCAGACGGCTCACGAACAGGCCCTCCTTGCCCTCGCGCGCGGTAATGACCACGCGGGCAATGGCGAGCGAGATCTCGTAGAGCGAAAGCAGGGCGCCATACATGAGACCCAGCGTAACGGGCGAGCCGTCGGGCGTAATCACAGCCGAACCCACGAGCAGGCCTACGTACACGTAGCGCCAGGCGCTGCGGAAGGCCGCATAGGACACGATGTGGAAAACGGACAGGTAGAAGATGATGAGCGGCAGCTCAAACGCCACACCAAAGCCGATCATAAAGAGCAGCTCCATGTTGACGTAGTTCTCCAGATCGGGCAACGCCGTAGCGACAGCCGAGGTCTCGCCGATGAGCCACTCAAAGCCCGCCGGGATGATGATGAAGTAGCAGAAGATGGCACCCAGGAAGAACAGCACCGTCGAGGCGAGCACCGTGGGCACAACCCACTTGCGCTCGTTGGGGCGCAGTGCCGGCAGGAAAAATGCCAGAATCTGCCAGATGATCATGGGCGTGCACATGACCACGGCCATCTTGATGGCAAGCGAGAAGCGCAGGCCAAAGCCGCCGAGCGTGGTGGTGATGTAAAACTTACCGTCCGGCACAAAGGAGCGGATGGGGTCCTCAAGAATATCGAGCACCACGGGCGTGGCAAAGTACAGCACGATGGCGGCGGCAAACACCGAAACGACCACGATGGTCAGGCGGCGACGGAGCTCTCCCAGGTGATCGAAGAGCGGCATGCGCGCAGGTCCGATCGGCATTACTCATCGCCTCCCTTCGGGGCGTCGGCGGCAGCAGCCTCGGCATCGTCCTCGACCTCGAGCTCGCGAGCGAGCTGGTCGACGACGGCCTTGCGCTTGCGGGGACGACGGGCGTAGAGGTCAGCCGTCGTGGGCTCTGCCGGCTCGGGCTCGGGCTCTGCAGCAGGCTCGGGCTCGACGGCAGCAGCAGGCTCTGTACCCTCGGCCTCATCAACAGCGCCTTCGCCCTCAGCAGCACCCTCGCTTGCGGCCTTCTCGGCAGCAAGACGGGCGCGACGCTCGGCAAAGGTCTCCTTCTTGGCGGGCGCTGCCGTCTCGGCGACATCCTCGTCCGCATCGGAATCGTCGTCGGTCGCAGCAGTCTTCTTGGGCTTGACCGGGGCCGACGCGACCTCGCTCACCGGATCGATAATCTCGGACTGAACAACGGCCGTCATCTTTTCCTGCGTCTCGCGGAACTGACGGATGGCACGGCCGATCGTGCGGCCCATCTGCGGGAGCTTATCCGGGCCAAACAGCAAAAAGCCGAAGACCACGATGATCGCGAGCTCACCCTCTCCAATACCAAACACACATACCTCCAAGGCTCGATGTGAGTCGAGCCCGCACCGCGCCATTCGGCCGGAACTCGTCTATTCATTCGGTCAAGTATAGCGCCCGGACGCCAAAACGTCCGAGCGCATCACAAACATATGCCAAACGGCACGCCCTTTTGGGGGCAAAGATTATGCAGCGGTGATCGAAATCTCCTGGTCGACACCCAACAGCTGAACCACGCGCATCACCGGAGGCTGCACATTGGTGCAGCTAAAGCGCTTACCGTGGTCGACCGCGTGGTGCGCGGCGCCCACGAGCACGCCAATGCCCGTCGAATCGATATAGCTCACCTGGGCAAAGTCGAGCTCAACGGCCTCGGTGGGCTGCTCGAGCGCCAGGTCGATGGCGTTACGCAGGCTGTCGGCGTTAGAGATATCGATTTCGCCGGTCACCTTGATGGTGTAGAGCTCCGGCGTGGGGTTGGTGGAAATACCCAAATCCATGTATACGCTCCTTTATGTATCGAAAGTGCGGATAGTACGAGAAGCCGCGCGTTAGGCGCGCTCGGCACGCGCGAGCTCGGCAGCGACGAGCTTGACGGCCAGCACCAGCACATCGAGCGCGGCCTCCAGGTCCTCGACCGTGGGATAGCTCGGCGCGATGCGGATGTTGGTGTCGCGCGGGTCCTTGCCATAGGGCCAAGTGGCACCGGCCGGCGTGAGCTTGACGCCCAGGTCGGCGCAAAGCGCGGCGACCTTTTGGGCCGAGCCCTCGGGACCATCGAAGCTTACAAAGTAGCCGCCGCGGGGGTGCGTCCAGGTGGCGCAGCCCGTGTCGCCCAGGCCCTCGGTGAGCTTGCGCTCGACGGCCTCAAAGCGCGGGCGCAGGAACTCGGCATGCTTTTTCATGTGCTCCTTAACCGCCTCGATGGTGGGAAGGAAGCGCACGTGACGCAGCTGGTTGAGCTTGTCGGCGCTGATGAGGCCAGCCTTCAGGCGCTTGGAGAACTCCGCGATAACCGCGGGGCTCGCACCGATAAAGCCGATGCCGGCGCCCGGGAAGGTGATCTTGGACGTCGAGGCAAAGGCCACCACACGGTCCTCGGTGCCCGCCGCGCGAGCGAGGTCAAAGATGTTTGCGAGCTCGTCGGTCTCGTCGTACAGGTCGTGCATGCAGTAGGCGTTGTCCCAGAAGATGCGAAAATCGGGCGCGGCCGTGGGCATCTCGACCAGGCGACGCACGGTGTCCTCGCTAAAGGTGATGCCCGTGGGGTTGGAATACTTGGGCACGCACCAGATACCCTTGATGGAATCATCGGCGGCAACGAGGCGCTCAATCTCGTCCATATCGGGGCCGTTGTCGGTCATCGCGACGGGAACGTTCTCGATGCCCAGGTCGGTGGTGATGCCAAAATGACGGTCGTAGCCGGGGACGGGGCACAGGAACTTGACCTTCTTGCCGTCGTGCGCGGCCTCGTAGGCATCCCAGGGCTCGCTGCCGCACGAGCCGCAGCGCCAGAACATGCCGGCGATGTCATGCTCGATCAGGAGGCTCGATGAGCCCAGCACGAGCGTCTGCTCGGCGGGGCAGCCCAGGAACTCCCCTGCCAGCTTGCGAGCCGAGGGAATGCCCTCGAAGCAGCCGTAGTTGGAGCAGTCGACATTGCCGTCGTGCAGATCGGCATCGGCATTGAGGATATCGAGCATGGGTCGAGAGATGTCCACCTGGGAGGGCGACGGCTTGCCGCGGGCCATGTCGAGCGCCAGGCCCTTGGCCTTGACCTCGGCGACCTCGGCTTTGAGCGCCTCGATGGCGGCATCGAGTTCGGTGGTTTCCATCTTCTGGTAGATCGTCTGCATGGGTGCGACCTTTCGCGAAGCGGTACGTTGCAGTTCGTCTAAGTATAGACCGCCACCGCCACAACGGTATGAAGCCGTGATAGATTAAGTTCATCGCAATGAATTACGAATCGCCGCGCATGGCGGCGTGGGGCGCCCAAGGAGGCACTATGGAGTACGGATCGTTTAGGGCCGAGGAATTCGGCGACCTGCAGCGCCTGGTCGACGGGCTGTTTTACGACCGCCATGCCATCGACCGCCTGGACCTGATCGTACAGGCCGAAATCTTGGACCTGGCGCCCGATCTCATGGAAATCGTCAACCTGCTACCGCCCGGCTATTACGACCGCCAGTCACTCTGCGACCAGCTCAACTCCGCCTTGGCCGCCCACGGCTGGGGCGCCGTCTACGGAACGGTGGAATAAGCCTCGAGGCCGGCGATTTGGCCCGCTTCCCGACCTTGGCGAGGCTTGTTTTAGGGCTTGTGGCCAAAAAAGGGCAAATATGAGTACTGTTACCTTTTTAGTAGCAGCGATTTTTGGTCGAAATCGGCAAAACTCGACTTGAAACTTCCTAATCACCGTCAGCTAGCGCCAAATTGGAAGTCGATGGTCACTCATTAACGTACAGTTCTTATAACTTTGTTCATTATTTTCCGCACCTAAAATGATACGCCGTTTGTGACAGTACTCACAAACGGCGTTTTTTGACCACTGGCGTGTCTGGCAGGCGGCAAGCACCGCCAGAATCCGCATTTTGGACGCGCCCGAATCGGTTCTGGAGCCGGTTTTCGCGCTCTTACTCGTCTTTGGGCGAGGGATGCTTGCAGACCACGCTCATGTAGATCATGCCGAGCACGGCTGCGGTGACCGAACCGGCGAGAATAGCGGCCTTGCCTGCAAGAACCTCAAACTGGGCCGTCGGGAAGGCAAGGCCGCTGATGAGAATCGACATGGTAAAGCCGATACCGCCCAGAATGCCCACGCCGGCAATCATGTGCCAGTTGACATTGTGCGGCAGCTCGCAGGCCTTAAGCTTAACCAGGGCAAACGTCATACCAAAGATGCCGATCGGCTTGCCCAGCAGCATGCCAAAGTACACGCCGAGCGTCACCGGATCGGTGAGCAGCGTGCTCATGTCCACGCCCACTAAACGAACCTGAGCGTTTACGAACGCAAAGATCGGCAGGATCACAAAGTTGACCGGCGTGGAGATCAGACGCTCCATGCGGATAAGCGGCGGGGTCACGCGGTGCATGACGCGCTCGACCTTGGTAGTCGAGACGGTAAAGTCATGCTGGCCCAGGATGTGTGCCTCGTCGTCGTAGCGGTCATCGAGCAGCGGCAGGCACTCGCCCAGCCAATCGGTGAGACTATCGAGCTTGACGCCGCACTTGGCCGGAATGGTGAAGGCCAGGATGACGCCAGCAAGCGTGGCATGTACGCCGCTCTTGAACATGCAGAACCACAACAGCAGCCCCAGTACCGAATACGGGGCAAGGCGGTAATGCTGCGTCTTGTTGAGCCACACGAGCGCGCAGGTCACAAGCGCGGCGGCGCCCAACCAAAACGGATTGGGGCTCTGACCGTAGAAGATGGCGATGGCGGCGATGGAGATCAGGTCGTCGGCGATAGCGAGCGTCGAGAAGAACACGCGCACGCCGTTGGGAACGCGGTTGCCCAAAAGCGACAGCACGCCCAGCGCAAAGGCAATATCGGTTGCCATGGGGATGGCCCAACCGTTGCGGGCGCCGGCATGGTTAAAGATCAGGTAGATGCAGGCGGGAACGACGACGCCGCCCACCGCCGCCAACATGGGAAGCATGGCCTGACGCGGATTCTTGAGCTCGCCGACCGTCATCTCGTACTTAAGCTCAATGCCCACCAACAAAAAGAAAATCGCCATGAGGAAGTCGTTGACGAAAAGCTCAACGGTGAGACCAGCCGTAAGGTTGCCCAGGCCCACATACAGCGGGGTCTCCAAAAAGTGATGGATGGCCTCGTAGGCATCGGTGTTGGCGCAGATAACGGCGGCGATAGCGGCGAAGACCATGACGGCGGCGGAAATCGTGCCGTTCTCGGCGATGCGCTCCCAAATGTCGTGACGTTCAAAGCGCTTGCGCTCACGAACGTTGAACAGCTGCTCAGTTGCTGCCATGGGCGGCTCCTTTCACGGGAAAGCTCCCGTCTTAAAAAAGCACGGCCCGCCCAAGTGGCGGCGCCGCGCTCTAACGTATTACGCTTGCATCTAGCCTACCCTGCACGACAAGCACGCAGGCGTGGCCGAAAAGCGGAACCACAGGTTGAACATTATTTGCTCAACGGCACGGGCACGCCTGTCCAAGAGACGACGCGGCGCCGTGCACAAAAAACGACCGGAGCGCGGGACGTCCGCGATCCGGTCGTGGCGTTTGGTCAACTAAACCTAGCAGGCGGCCATGATGGGGGCAGCGACCTGCTTCTTACGGGAGAGGACACCCGGCATCCAGACGCCGTCGTGCTCGTCGGCAATGCCCAGGCCCTTCTGAGCGGCCTCGGTCTCGCCCTCGAGCAGGACCTGCGAGCCCTCCTCCATGATGTCGGTGATGCACAGGACAATGCCATCGGCACCCTTCTCGGCGGCGTAGGCGCGCATGGCCTCGCGAATCTCGTCGATCATGCCGAGCGCACGACTCTTGTCGACGGTCTCGTACTGGCCGATGAGCAGCTTCTTGCCGGCGGGCTCGAACATCTTGATGTCGTTGCCGACCATCTCGGCTGCGGTGAAGGAGCCGGACGGACGGGTGAGGAAGACCTCCATGCCAAACTTGACCGGGTCGACACCCACCTGCTCGCCGAGCTTGGCGGCGACAGCGCGGTCGACATCGGTGGTGGTGGGGCTCTTGAGCATGAGCGTGTCGGTCATCATGGCCGAGAGCAGCAGCTTGGCCTGGACGTCGGAAAGCTCAACGCCGAGCACGCCGGCGAGCTTGGTGACGATGGTGCAGCTGGAGCCCCAGGGCAGGCAGATGTAATGCAGCGGGCCGGCGGTCTCGAAGTCGCCGATGCGGTGATGATCGACAACGCCAAAGACCGTGGCGTCCTTAAGGCCGGCGACGGACTGGGCAGACTCGTTGTGGTCGGTGAGGACGACGAGCTGACCGGCCTCGACGGACTCGATCACGCGGGGCTCGGCGATGCCGGCGTCGGCGAGCAGCTTGGCGGACTCGGCCGGAAGCTGACCAAGGGCGCAGGCCTCGTAGGTGTTGCCGGCATACTCAACCTGGTTGAGCAGCTGGGACAGGACGACGGCGCTCATGATGGCGTCGTTATCGGGGTTCTGGTGACCAAAGACAAGAACGTTTGCCATGGATATCCTCCACTTGATATGTGTACTTGGACGTAGCTATGGTAGCACGCCGATGCCGAGCCTTCGCAGACGGAAGGGCTACGGCATATTTTGGGGCAGGCATGGAGGCCAAGGCTGTCCCTTTTGCACCATGTTGGTGCAAAGTAACCTGGCCCCCTTGCACCAGCTATTTGCCGGCGGCGCGCAGGGCTACGTAAGCGGCACCGATGATGCCGGCGTCGTTGCCGAGCGAGGCGACCTCAATGGGCGTCTCGCGCGAGGCGGAAAGCGCGTAGTGCTTAAAGTGCTCGCGGACCTTGTCGAGGTAGACGTCGGCCGAGGCGGAGGCGCCGCCGCCGATCAGGAACATCTCGGGGTCGACCACGTTGGCGATAAGCGCCAGAGCGCGACCGAGATAATCGGCCATGGTATCAGCCGCGGCCAGCGCAAGCTTGTCGCCCTCGCGGCAAGCTTGGAACACGTCCTTGGAATCGGAGGGGCCGGTGAGCTCGATGGGCTCGACGCCCGCCTTCTTGCATTCGGCAAGGTAGTTGCTCACCACGCCAGTGGCGCTGGAATACTGCTCCAGGTGGCCATGGCCGCCACAGCCGCAGGTGCGCTCCTCGTCGGGATTCAGGCACATGTGGCCAATCTCGCCGCCGGCGCCCACAACGCCCGACACCACGTCGCCGTTGACGATAACGCCGCCGCCCACGCCGGTACCGATGGTGACCATCACCACGTTCTGCACGCCCTTGGCAGAGCCGAGCCAGGCCTCGCCCATGGCAGCAGCGTTGGCATCGTTCTCGTACTTAACGACCGCGTCGGGGCAGTGCTCCTGAATGGCGATCCTAAGCTCGGGCAGGTTAATGGCAATGTTGGCCTTGACCTTGGCATCGCCCGAGGCCGGGATGGGGCACGGAACGGCCAGGCCAATGCCAGCCACAAAGGCACGCGGAATCTGCGCCTTGGCGACCACCTGGTCGATCGCCTCGGTCACCGCGGCAAAGCCCGCAGCGTCAACGATGGGAGGCGTGGGTACGCTGGCCTTGGCAAGCAGGTTGCCGTCCTCATCGAACAGGCCCTCCTTAACCGAAGTGCCGCCGACGTCGATGCCGATGTAGTACTGCTTAGGTTCCATGGGAGCCCACCTTTCTCGTTTAAACATTGCCTGTATGGTACCGCTCCCAAGGCAAAAACCTGCCAAAAAGGGACAGGTTTGTTTTGGCAGGTTTTATCTGGGGAAGCGCGAATGGTCACTCAATAGATCGCGCAAGACCTTCCCCGAATATAAAGGCGCCGGGAGGCGGAGACTCCCGGCGCCCGTCAAAGGAACTGTGTTGTCTGTTGGACCGCACGGTCCATCGCGGCGATAACGCCGACTAGGCCTGAAGTGCCTGCAGCTGCTTGTGGATCTCGATGAGCTCCGTCGCCATGACGCGCATGGTCTCGGTACCGGCCATCTGGTCCTCGGCATGCAGCAGAATCAACGGGGCCTCGCCGTTACGCTCGCCGTTGGCCTCCTTCTTCAGAAGCCCCATGTGAACATCGTGGCCACCGTTATAGGCCTCGTCGCCCTGCTTGATAAGCTCCTCGGCGGCGTCAAAATCGCCCTCCTTGGCCTTTTGCACGGCATTGATGTACATGCTCTTGGCGGTACCGACGTAGCTGATGATCTCAAAGCAGGTCATCTGCAGTTCGTTCATATCCTCCATGCGGAGCACCTAGCCCATCACGCTGACGCAGTGGTCGATGATGCCGGCAGCGTTCATGCGGCCGTAGTCGACCATGTTGATGACCTCGACCGGGAAACGACCGGCGGCCTCCTTCTCAAAATCGCCCTTGGTGTAGCCGATCTGCGGGCCAAGCAGCAACATGTCGCACTCGCCCAGGTGATCGTGGGCCTCGTTCATGGGACGAGCCTCGACCTCAATATCCAGACCACGGTTTGCAACCTCGGCCTGCATCTTCTGGACCAGCAGGCTCGTGGACATACCGGCATTGCAGCAGAGCATGATCTTCTTCATGGTTTCCTCCTTATAACTGCGCGGCGCGCAGACGACGACTGGTTTTATTCCTTGCGGCTATTGTGCCCACCCCCTGCATCTTTACACAAGGGAGAGAGCCGCGGGCACCGGCACCGTGTACCGGTGCCCGCAACGGTGAAAGGGACGAACGTTAGGCGTTCTACTCGGCGAGAGCCTCCTGCTTGGCGATTGCCTTCTCGGAAATCTTCATAAAGGGCAGGTAGACGGCCATGCCAATGACAATCTCGAGAGCCTGCCACACGCCGGCGCGCCAGTCAAAGCCCGTAGCGAGCAGGGCATTGATGACGGGAGGCATAGTCCAGGGCACCTGGGCGATGCAGGGGCTGATGATGCCTGCGCAGGTAAGGCCATAGGTGATGCCGATGAACAGGTCGGGAAGGAGGACGAACGGGATCATGAGCGGCAGGTTGTACACGATGGGGTAACCGTAGATAACCGGCTCGTTGATGTTGAACAGACCAGGCAGGATAGCCATCTTGGAAACGGTCTCGGAAGCCTTGTTCTTGGAGAACAGGAGCGTGTCGAGCAGGAGCATGAGGGTGCAGCCCGAGCCGCCGATGAGGGCGAAGCTGTTAACGATCTGCATGTTCATGTAGTGATCGGGCTGGATGGTGCCACCGGCGGCAAAGGTAGCCATGTTGTCGACGATGAGCATGGTTAGGATCGGCTCGACGGTAGCGCCAGAGATGGTGGACTGGTGAATACCGACGCAGAACAGCAGGTTAGCAAGGGTGTAGATGAGGATAACAGCCCACGGACCGGCGTTCATGATGCTCTTGAGCGGGTTGGAGATGCACGTGGAGATGATGGCGCACAGATCGGTGCCGGCGCATACGGCGAGCAGAGCTGCGGCAAGAGCGAAGACCGAGAGGTTGAGCAGCATCGGGATCATGACGTTGAAGGAGTTGGAAACCGCGGGGGGCACGCCCTCGCCCAGCTTAACCTTGAGCTTCTCGATGCCAGAAATCTTGATGAAGAGCGAGACGGAAAGCAGGGCGATGATAATAGCCGAGAACAGACCGTTGGTGCCGGTGTTGGCGGTCGAAAGGGCGCCCGTGACCTCGGCGGAGGTGATCTTGTCGGTGAGCAGCGGGCTCGTGGCGGCAAGCGTGGCGGTGATCTGCTGCGGCATCATGATGACGAAAGCAGAGATAGCGACGACCACGCAAGCGAGCGGGTTATCGAAACGCTTGTTCTTAGCGAGGCTGTAGCCAATCAATCCGGCCAAGATAATTGCAGAGACGTTGAGGGTGCCCAGCGTAATTGCCGAACCCCACGTCTGAAGATTGGCAAGACCCGCCGCATCGAGCGGGAACAGAGGGAACACGACGTTGTTGATAAGAACCGCGATACCCGCAAGGATATAGAGCGGCGTGATGGTCGCGAAGGCGTCACGCAGGGAACGCAGGTGAACCTGGTTTCCCACCTTCGCAGAGACCTCGGCAAACTTGTCGAGGAAGCTCTTTCCGTTGTCACTGGCCATGATTGCTCCTAACTTTCAAATCCGGCCTTTTCCTATGCGCACGGTGGCCTGTCGCCCTCTGCCACCAGATGTGCCATGTGTTGCGCGCGGCAGCGCGCGGTCTGGGCGTTCGCCCGGTCGCTAATCAACCACGTGGGTTGTGGCGACCTGTTTGAGCCAGGCCGCCGACTTCTTAAGGCGGCGCTTATAGCCGTCCATAAGGTCGACCTCGACAAAACCGTAACGGTTCTTAAAGGCATTCGCCCAAGACCAGTTATCGATGACGGCCCAGTAATGGTATCCGCGGCACTTGGCGCCCTCGGCAATTGCCTTGGCCACCCACTCCAGGTGCTGACGTACAAAGTCGACGCGGTAGTCATCCTGGATGGTTCCTTCGGCGTCACGGTTCTTGTATTCGTCCATGATGCCGATGCCGTTCTCGGAAACGAACCACTCAAGATCGGGGTAGTTCTTAGCACAGTCCATGCCAAAGTCGTAGAGGCCCTGCGGGTAGATCTCCCAGCCACGGCTCTCGTTCATAACGGCGTCGGGCCATACGTACTCGTCGGCAAAGTGCGGCAGGCCGTACTGGTCGACCTTGCTCGCCGGCGCCTGAACACGCGTGGGGTGGTAGTAGTTGCAGCCGAGCCAGTCGACAACACCCTGCTTGAGAATCTCTTGGTCGCCGGCACGGAACGGGAGCTTAACGCCGCCCTCGGCCAGGCTGTCGAGCACGTCGGCAGGAAGCTCGCCCTTGGTAATAAGGTCGAGCCACCAGCGATTGTTGATGCCGCTGGTCATACGCACGGCCTCGAGGTCTGCCTCGCTGGGATTCTGCTTGGTGTAAACCGGGGTAAAGCAGTTGATCATGCCGATCTTGGCATCGGCGCGAATAGCGCCCTCGTCATAGGCGCGACGATAGTTGGCCACGGCCAGCGCATGTGCCAGCGAGATGTGATACTGCACGGTGCGAGCGCGGTTGAAGTCGTGGAGCTGCGGGAACCACACGCCCTCCTGATAGCGCTGCTCGGGCTCGACGATGGGCTCGTTAAAGGTAAACCAGTACTTAATCTCCTGGCCAAACTCGTGGAAGGCGATGTCGGCGTAATGCGCGTAAGCCTCGACGACCTCGCGGCTCTCCCAGCCGCCACGGTTAAAGAGGTAGGTGGGCATGTCAAAGTGGTACAAGTTGACAAACGGCTCCAGGCCGGCCTCGCGAGAGGCGCGGAACAGCTCGTGATACCACGCAGCACCCTCCTCGTTGAGGTTGCCGTCGGCATCGAGCAGACGGCTCCACTGGATGGAAGTGCGATAGGTATTCAGGCCCAAGTCCTTCAAAATGCGAAAGTCTTCCTGGTACTTGGCCATAAAGTCATTGCCGGCATAAGAGCCAACGCAGTTGTAAAACGAACCCAGATCCTGGATGGACCAGGTGTCCCACAGGTTCTCGAGCTTGCCGCCCTGGTTCCACTGACCCTCAGTCTGTGGGCCGGACATAGCAGCGCCAAAGAAGAAGTCACGGGGCAGCTGATACTGAGCCATCAAAGTCCTCGCTTTCGTGTCTAGAGCTTTCGGTTGGAGACGGGCTTGCTTTGGCAGGCAATCCGGCGCGGGCGCGCACCAGGTATCTGGATACCCTGCCCGCCAAAACAAATCCGTCCCCAAACAGCACAAGCAAACGCCAATGCATCTCGCTTGTTGTCTGTAACTATAGCGCTCTAATTTATTATGTAAAGCGTCTTTTTTATTTTTCTTTATCGAACTTCTTTGATGAAAGCCATATGGATGCTTTTTAAGTAGGTATACTCTCTTTATATCAACGCAAATATGAAGGGAGGATTGCATGATTCCCAAATACGAGGCGATAGCTGCAGATATCCGTCGAAGCATCGAGGACGGCGCCCTTAAGCCGGGCGATAAGTTGCCCACCGTCGTTGAGTTTTGCGAGCTGTATGGCGTTTCCAAGATCACCGTCAAGCGCGCGATCGAGCAGATCACCGAGGAGGGCCTTATTACCAGCCGGCGCGGATCGGGCACCTACGTCAAGGACACGGCGGGGCTTCCCGGCCAGGTGTTTTTCCAAGGCAAGAACGACCGTGCCCAAGGCTTTTCGTACGAGCATCGCGGGGAGAAAGTGACCTCGGTGGTCTACGATTTCTCGATCGTCAATCCGCCGGCAGAGGTTGCGACCCAGCTGGGAATGGCCGAAGACGACTTTGCCTATCACATCGTGCGCGTACGCGAGGTCGATGATCAGCCCATCGTTATTGAGTACACCTATATGCCACTCGAGCTGATTCCGGGTCTTAAGAAAAAAGACCTGTACGCGTCGGTCTACAGCTTCATCCGCGAGCAGTGCGGACTCAAGATCTCGAGTTTCCACCGTACCATTCGCGCCGTCGCGGCAACTGAGGAAGAGGCTGAGCGCCTGGATACCAAACCCGGCTCTCCCCTGCTCGAACTCAACCAGATTGGCTTCTTGGATAGCGGCACCGCGTTTGAATATTCTATCTCGCACAACGTAGGCGACCGCTTTGAGCTGCACAACGTAACGCTGGCCTAGTTTTGTAATCCGGTGGGTGCTCGTTTTGAGCTGTCTTACGCGGCACCCGCACAACCTTATGGGAGTATGCACATGTCCGATTTGATTAAACTCACGCCGATTTTCCACGAGAAGATCTGGGGCGGCCGCCAGCTCGAAACCGTATTTGGTTACGACATTCCCGAGGGTCCCATCGGTGAGTGTTGGGCTATCTCGGCCCACCCCAACGGCGACTGCCAGATCGCGGAGGGCCCGTACGCCGGTCACACGCTTTCGTGGCTGTGGGCCGAGCACCGCGAGCTCTTTGGTAACTGCGAGGGCAAGGAGTTCCCGCTGCTCATTAAGATTCTAGACGCCAAGGACGACCTTTCGATCCAGATTCATCCCAATGACGAGTACGCCGCCGAGCACGAGAACGGCAGCCTGGGCAAAACCGAGTGCTGGTATGTACTGGACTGCGAGCCCGGCGCCACGATCATCGTCGGTCAGCGCGCAAAGGACCGCGCTGAGGCCGCACAGATGATCAAGGACGGCCGCTGGGACGACATGCTCAACGTGCTGCCGATCCACAAGGGCGACTTTTTCCAGATTGACTCCGGTACCGTGCACGCCATCAAGACCGGCACGCTCATTTTGGAGACGCAGCAGTCGAGCGATGTGACCTATCGCCTGTACGACTACGACCGCCCCGGCACCGACGGCAAACTGCGTCCACTGCACATTGAGCAGAGCCTGGATTGCATCGACTTTGATGTTCAGGCTCCGACCGACGGCACCGTGACCGCACCCGAGATCGACGGCGTGACCGAACTCGAATCCAACCCCTGCTACACCGTCGATCGCGTGCGCGTCGACGGCAGCAAGACCCTCGACCAGCACTGGCCCTTCATGTGCCTGTCAGTCATCGACGGCAAAGGCACCGTCTGCGGCGACCCCGTCCACAAGGGAAGCCATCTGCTAGCCCCCAGCACCGTGGACAAGATCGAGCTCGAGGGCAATATGGAACTGATTATCAGCCACCTGTAGGTCACCGGTCCCCAAGCGCTCGCCGGGACGGGGCGCGGGGTCTGGTCGCCTGCTCGGACAGTCCGGCTCGTGCGGAGCTCGCGATCGACCAAACCCCGCGCCCCGCCCCGGCGAACCTCTGACTAGTTACGACAATCAAAAAGCAACAAGGGGCTCTTCCGTTCATCAACGGAAGAGCCCCTGCTCATATCTATTTATCAGCCCACCCGGCTCTCCAGATCAAAAAGCGAACCAGCAAAGCGACGTTCGCAAGCACCGTTACCTAAGGACCTGGGCGAGCGTTTGGGGCAACATCGATCGCGAGTTCCGCACGCAAAGGAGGCCACTTAATGTGGCCTCCGTCTTGCGCAGGACTGCCCGAGCAGGCGATGTTGCCCTATACGCCCACCCAGGTCCGCCGGGATCACGACAGCTTAACGATCGGTGCAAAGCCCTTCATCAGCTTTTTGGTCTGGCCGGTTTTTTCGAACTGCACCTCGATCATGTCTCCGGCGACCGAGATCACGGTACCCGTGCCAAAGGTCTTGTGGCTCACGGTATCGCCCGCGGCAAAGTCCTGCGACGCGCTGGCGCGATCGACCTTGCGCTCCACCGTCGGCGACACCTTGGACGACGGCTTTTTGGCTCGCGGCGCGCCCGAGCCAAAGGTCGAGGCAACACGGCCGGCGTCGGGCGAGACCCCACGATGGCGCTCGGTCCCATAGCTGCTGCCGCCAAAGAAATCGTCGAAGCTCGATCCGCCGCGCGAACCGGAACCGCCGGTCGAGCGCGTATGCGAGCCAAACACCTTGCCGCCATACATATCCGAGCCCATGCCCGAGCCAAAGGTGCCGTGACGGTCGCCGCGTTTCTCCCAGCCCGTGCCCTCAAAACCGGCAGAACCGATGCCGCTAAACTCGATGTCCTCGAACGGAATCTCGTTGAGGAAGCGCGAGCGCGGGTTGGCAGAGGTCGAGCCGTAAGTGCGACGCGTGGCCGCATAGGTCAGGAACAGGCGCTTGCGGGCACGCGTGATGGCAACGTAGGCCAGGCGACGCTCCTCCTCGAGCTTGCCCGGGTCATCGCTGCCGCCAAAGTCGTGCACGTGCGGGAAGATACCCTCCTCCATGCCGGCCACGAACACCGCCGGGAACTCCAGGCCCTTGGCGGAGTGGATGGTCATCATGGTAATGGCATGCGTCTCGCCGGCCAGGGAATCCAAGTCGGAGCGCAGGGCCAGCCACTCCATGAGCGCCGGCAACGCCTTGCAAGTGAGCGGGCCATAGGTGCGCTCGATCTCGTCGGCATGTACAGCACCCGCCGGCAGCTCCGTCGGTGCGGCATAGGCGTTGCCCGCGATGGCGGCGGCCAAGGCATCCTGCGGCGAGAACGCCGGGGCGGCTAGGCTATCGAGCGGATTGGAGCCCGCGGCGTCACGAGCGCCGACAAGTGCCTCAAACGAGGATGCCGGAGCGGACGGCCCCGGCTCGGGCGCGGGCGCACTCACCACGACGGGCTCGGGCTCGGCACTGACAGGCACATCGGCAACACCGGCTGCACGCAGCTCTTCCAAGCTCTCGAGCGTGCCCTCGATATCCTCGTGCGTCTCCTCAAATTCGGCAGCGACGCCCAGGAATTCCTGGATGTTCTCGGCGCGGCTCTCGGACTCCATGGTGCCCTCGGCGCGGAACGCCTGCAGCAGGCCCGTCTTGTCGACAATCATCTCGACGACATCCTTGAGCTCGCCGTCCATGCGACGGCCCTCGCGCACCAGCGCCACAAAACTCGACAGGCCGTTGCGCACCTTGGCACTAAACATGCCCGTCTCGGCTGTTGCGATCTCGCAGGCCTGGAAGAACGAGCAACGGTTGTCGCGCGCCAGCTGCTCAATCTTTTGGATCGAAGTGGAGCCGATGCCGCGGCGCGGCGTGTTGATGACGCGCTTGACGCTCATCTCGTCGGCCGGGTTCACGATCATCTTGAGGTAGGCCATGACATCGCGGATCTCGGCGCGGTCGAAGAATCGCGTGCCGCCGACGATCTTGTAGGGCACGCCCGCGCGCAGGAACATATCTTCGAGGATACGCGACTGGGCGTTGGTGCGGTAGAACACGGCGATATCGTCGTAGCTCGTACCCTTGGCATGCAGCTTCTCGATCTCGCCGGCAATCCAGCGGCCCTCGTCGCGCTCGTCGCTTGCCTGGAAAGCCTGAATCTTCTCGCCATCGCCCTCGGCCGTAAACAGGCGCTTGTCCTTGCGCTGCGAGTTGTGGCGAACAACGGCATTGGCGGCGCTCAGGATATGGCCCGTAGAGCGATAGTTCTGCTCCAGCTTGACGGTCTTGCAGTTTTTAAAGTCCTGCTCAAAGTCCAGGATGTTGGTGATGTCGGCGCCACGCCAGCTATAAATGGACTGGTCGTCGTCGCCCACGACCATAAGGTTTTGGTACTTGGCGGCCAGCAGGTTGGCGATCTCGTACTGGACGTGGTTGGTGTCCTGATACTCGTCGACGCTAATGTAGCGGAAGCGCTCTTGATACTTGTCGAGCACCTCGGGGCGGGTGCGCAGCAGCTCGAGCGTGCGCACAAGCAGGTCGTCGAAGTCCATCGCGTTGGCGGCGCGCAGGCGGCGCTCCAGCTCCAAGTAGACCTGCGCGGCCTTTTTGTCATTGGGGCTGTCAGCGGATTTGAGCATGTCCTCGGGCCCGATCATGGCGTTTTTGGCCGAGCTGATCTTGCTGCGGATCATGTTGATGGGGAACTGCTTTTGCTCAATGCCGAGCGCCTGCATAATGTCGCGCACCATGCGCTTTGAGTCGTCGTCATCGTAGATGGTGAACTGACCGGTATAGCCCAGCAGGTCGGCGTCCTCGCGCAGCATGCGCACGCACATGGCATGGAAGGTGCACACCCACATGCCACGAGTGCCGCTTGGGATGAGTGCCGCCAGACGCTCGCGCATCTCGGCAGCGGCCTTGTTGGTAAACGTGATGGCAAGAACCTGCCAAGGCTTAACGCCCAGGTCGCCGAGCATATGAGCGATGCGGAAGGTCAGGACGCGGGTCTTGCCCGAGCCAGCACCGGCAAGGACCAGCAGCGGGCCCTCGGTGGTCAGGACCGCCTCGCGCTGGGCGGGGTTAAGGCTATCGATATCGACGAGCGGCTTGGCAGGTTTGGGCGCCGGAGCCGGGGCGTCGTAGATGTCGAGCGGAACGAGCTCGGGCTCCGGCGCAGCGGGGGCGGTGTATGCATCGAGCGGCACGGGTTCCGGCGCAGGCGGCACGGGTACCGCGGCGTTCTTTTCCCAGGGCAAGGGCTGGGTCATGGGCGACTCCTCATCTGACGGACGGCGCGCCTGCGGGCAGCGCCATAGTTTGAGCCGTACCAGTATACCGAGCCGCGCGGACACCGACGCAAATCACACCACGACTCCGTGCGCCACCGTCAGGCCCGCCCCAGCGGATTTGGCGCAATGGGGTCAGGTTACTTTGCACCAATCTATTGACAATCACGAAACCGCCGATGTCATGGCAGCAGCAGCGAGCGACGGTCAGGGCGAACAAATTGGCATGAAAAGGGGGCGGCATAGACCTTTTGGTCATGCCACCCTCTTTGAATGACAAGCTGTCGCTCTGGCCGCCGCGCAGCGTCGACTAAGTTAAAGGCCGAGCATCGGCTCCAGAACGAAGAAGTATGCGAGCACTACGATGCCCAGGATGATGCGGTAAACACCGAAGCACTTAAAGTCGTGACGGCGGACGAAGCCCATGAGCCACTTGATGGCGATGAGCGAAACCACAAAGGCAACAACGCAGCCCACGCCCAAGATGGCGATCTCGTTGGTGCCGAACGTGCCGCCCTTGATGAAGTACTTGACCAGCTTGAGCGCACTCGCGCCAAACATGACAGGGATGGCCAGGAAGAACGTAAACTTGGACGCCACCGAACGCGTGCAGCCCAAAAGCAGGCCGCCGATGATGGTAGAACCGGAGCGAGACGTTCCAGGCACCAGCGAAAGCACCTGGAAGCAGCCGATACCCAGCGCAGTCTTCCAGCTCAGGTCCTCGAGCGTGGCGATGGAGCCAAAGTCCAGATCCTCGTCATCGTCCTCATCCTCAGCGGTAGCCGCGGCGGGCGCCGCAAAGTGCGCACCGGCGGGACGTCCACCCGACACCACAGCACGCGAACCAAATGAACCGGCAACGGCCATTTCCTCGCGCTTGCTCGCGCGCCAGTTCTCGATCACGATAAACAGCACGCCGTACACAATGAGCGCCAGCGCCACGACGGGAGCATTATAGAAATGCTCCTCCATCCAGTCGTTAAGCGGCAGACCGATCGCCGCGGCGGGAATGCAGCCGAGCACAATCTTGCCCCACAGCACCCAGGTGTCGCGACGGCCCTCCTTGCCCTTGCTGGGCGAGAACGGATTGAGCTCATGGAAGAACAGCACACAGACGGCCAGAATGGCGCCGAGCTGAATCACGACCAGGAACATATTCCAGAACGTCTCGCTCACGTTCATCTTGACGAACTCGTCCACCAAGATCATGTGACCAGTCGACGAAACGGGCAGCCATTCGGTGATGCCCTCGACCAGGCCCATAAAGGCAGATTTTAGAAGCTCGATGATATCCAAAGGGACCCCCTCGTTAGACACCCGCCGATATTGTTCTGCGGACGGTGCGGGCGATGTCCCATTATCAACCGTTGGCGGCGCGCCTGCGCCTACCCTTACCAAAAAACTCGCCCGTTCACAGAATTGCGAGCGGTCAAACCCAAATCCTTGGGTATAACTGCAACAAGATAAAGTGTCCGGCGGCCACGCATCCGCGCCCGCCCGACGCACGAGCCCAGCGCCCGTGCGATAGACCAAGGAGGAAACCATGAACGAGGGCTACACCAAGGTATTTGTTTCACTCGACGGTACTGAGCAGCAGGATTTTGTGCTCGCACGCGCCATCAAGGTCGCCGCGAACAACGGCGCCAAGCTGATCATCGGCCACGTTATCGATTCCACGGCGCTCGAGAGCGCCGGTTCCTATCCGGTCGATCTTGTCAACGGCCTAGAGGAGGCATTTAAGAACTCCATCGCCAAGCAGCTCGAAGAGGCCAAGGCCAATCCCGACATTCCCGAGGTCGAGGTCATGATTCGCGCCGGCCGCATTCGCGAGACGCTCAAGGACGAGATGCTCGACGTGGTTAAGCCCGACCTGGTGCTCTGCGGCGCCCGCGGCCTGTCCTCGATCAAGTATGCGCTGCTGGGTTCAATTTCGACGTTCCTGCTGCGCAATACGGACTGCGACATTTTGGTCGTGAAGTAGCGTTGCTCCCACCGGCCGCGGGGCCTGCGGGGTTTCCACGGGCACGTCCTCGCCGCGTTGCGGCTGCGGGATGTGCCCTTAGGAAACCCCTCCCGGCCTCGCGGCCTTCGCAGCCTTACTTCAGCGAGTTGGCTGATAAAAGATGGCGTGCCGCCCCGTTTGGGGCGGCACGTTTTGTTTGGGCTGCACGTTTTTGTTATAAGGCGATCCTGCTTAAACGAGCTTGCACTTCTGGAATGATCTTCTCGAACATTACCTCCGCCTCGGGAAAACCCTCTTCTTTGAGACCGCGCGCCGCGTCTCTTAGCGCGTCTGGAACCTCATTGCAGGTATCAGCAATCATTCCGGCGACAATTCCCCCGGGCAAACCCGCCTCAATCATTTGGCTCATCACCGACCCACGCGTTACGTCGTCAATCTTGCGGCTCCCACCAAACGAGACGCCCATCTCACGAACGAGACTGGGGTAAACCGTTGTGGACAGCACGTCATAGAGCGGCGCCAACCTCACCTGCTTCCAACTTTCGTCCCATACGAGCGACCAGTTCTTTAGATGGTTATCACAGTTACCTACGGCATAGTCGAACAGCTGGTTATAGCCGACAAGGAACCTGTCCTCCATTTGATTCGTCGACGCCCTTCGCACCGCATCGACGATAAGCCCCAGGTAATTGACGCCCGTCGGCTCATATTTAAGCTCACGCGAGATGCCCTTGGCCTGACAAACATCTTCCTGGTGCAAACGGTATGGAATTGGCAATCCGTCAACCGAGCGTCCGGTATCAGGCGTTACTCGGTCAAATCGTTTCACGGCGATAATTGGCTCGGCATCCTCAACTCGGATAAGAAAGCACTCTTCGGCCGATAGGTCCATCAGAGAGGCGGCTCTCACGCACATCGCTTCGCACACTGTCTCGCCCGGGAACGTTTTCGACCCTGCCTTGAGAATGTGTGTGGATGGGGCCGCTCCATGAGGCAGGTACCATCCACCACATGGGTCATCACCCGTATGGTAGAGACCGACCTTCGCCTGAGCACCTGCAAGGGAGATTCGACTCTCTAGCGTTAAATCAAAAGCAATCTCCGCCGGTGCGTATGCCAGTCCGCTTAGCTGTTCCGCATCTATCTCTTCATAGCCCATTTCGAGACCGTCGGCCGAAGGCTCTCGCGTCAAAACCAGAGCGCCGACAGGTTCGTCGCGGACCAAATCGAGCACCTTAAAGTAATCTCCGCGTTCCGCTCGCGCCCTTTTCTCAAGGTCCCTGTTGAGCTGCCCCTCCGGAATGATGCCGGAGAAAAAGGAACCCGTTGCGTCCGGACTAAATGTCTCGGCCGACAACGGCAGCGAGATCGAAATCGGCGCCGCATCACCGCTCTCGAGATATTTGGGGCTATAGGTGAATATCGGAAACCCCGCATTTTCCTCCAATATGCCAACCGGCTGGTAAGACCCATTAAACTCACGGTGAACGAACAGCGTGCCATCCATTACTTCCCCCTCACCTTCAGAATAAAATCAACATCCACGATGGAGGCGTAATCGAAAATGACACCAATTTCGACCGTTGTCCGCCCCCGTTCGATATCACCAATCACACGAAGGCTGCGACCCGTCATAGTCGCGACGTCACGTTGAGTCAAGCCGAGTTCACGCCTTCTGAGCCTAAGGGCCTTCCCCATCTCGGCGGGATCGAAAACCGTGCGCTCCGAGAAAGCGACTTCCGACGGTTTGAGCTTGATGCGCCCATCCAGCTTTTTAATCGTTGTCACCGTTCTCATGACGCCTCCAGCTATATTCCTGTCCGTGAACTTAGTATAAAACTGTAGCACTATGTTCATGTACGGGAATATAGTGTTGACTACATTAGCAATGTTCCCGTTCAGGAATATAGCTGCTGAAAAGCCTGATTTCTTCTTACATGAGAAGATCCTGAACGGCTACGCCATACGGGCTGACTACTCAAAGTATTGGAACTTGTTGGTTGAGAAGGCAAACGTGACGACGAAGCCTTCGCCGGGCTCGGATGCCGCGGTGACGTCAATGCCCATCTTGGAGCACAGGCGCGCCACCAGGTAGAGGCCGATGCCCGTTGCGCGCTTGGTGGTGCGGCCGTTGTCGCCGGTAAAGCCCTTCTCGAACACGCGCGGCAGGTCGGCCGCGCTCACGCCGCAGCCGTTATCGGCAACAGTGAGCTCAATGCGCTCACTTGCCAGGCCCTCGTCCAGCAACGCGCCCGAAAACACGATCTTTGCGCCGTCCTCGCGCGCATATTTGATGCTGTTCTGAATAAGCTGGCCTAGAATAAACTCGAGCCACTTCTCGTCGGTAAAGACCTCAAAGTCGAGGTTCTCGCACACCGGAGCCACGTGCGCCGCGATAAGCTCGCGCGCGTTGGCTTTAATCGCGCCCGTCACCAGGGTCTTAAGATCCCAACGGCGAATCAGGTAGTCGCGCTCCACGACTTCCGAGCGCGCATAGTACAGCGCCTGGTCGATATAGCGCTCCACGCGAGCCAGCTCGCGACCCAGGTCATCCACACGCGACAGGTCGTCTTCGCTGCCGTCCAGGTTTTCCAAAATCAGGTGGGCCGCCGCCAGGGGCAGCTTGGCCTCGTGAACCCAGCTCTCGATATAGTCGCGATAGTCATCGGTCTGACGTCGGCCTTCGGCAACCTCGTCGCAGGCAGCTTTGCCCACCCGGCGCAAGACCTCGTACTCGAGCTCGCCCTCGGCATAGGTCGGACATTGCACCATCTCCTGCACCCATGCGGGACTCTCGAGCTCCTCTGCCGCACGCTCCAGCTGGTGCAAAAATCGACGGCGGCGCGCGTACTCGATCACGATGCCGAGCATACCGAAGATAAAGGACACGCCAACCGCCACGACCACGATAGAAACGGGTGCGCCGGCGACCGTCAGCACAAAGCAGCTCAGCAGCACGCCGCACGTCCACACGGCGACGGGAAGCAGTGCATCTTTAAAGAACTTGCCAAACGACATAGCCGGCCCCTAGACCGAATAGCCTTGGCCGCGATGCGTGGTCAAATACCCCTTGATGCCGATTTTTTCGAGCGTGGTGCGCAGGCGGTTGATGTTGACGGTGAGCGTATTGTCGTCCACGAAGGCGTCGGAGTCCCACAGGTCCTGCATGATGGCCGAGCGCGAAACGATCTTGCCCGCGCGGCTCAGAAGCAGCGAGAGGACACGCAGCTCGTTTTTGGTGAGCTCGGTGCTAGTGCCGGCTTGCGTGTTGGTGACCATGGAGCGGGCGAGGTCAAGCTCCAGTCCCTTGTGGACAAGTGTGTTGCGCTCGCCTGACGCCGCGGTGCGACGCAGCAGTGCGTTGATGCGCGCCACGAGCACGCGCGCGCTATAGGGCTTGGGAACAAAGTCGTCCGCGCCGAGCGTCATGGCCATGACCTCGTCGATCTCGGTCGTGCGCGACGTGAGGACGATGATGGGAACCTCGGATTCGTGGCGGACTTCGTGGCAGATATGCTGGCCGTCTTTGACGGGAAGCGTCAGGTCGAGCAGTACCAAGTCGGGTGCAGCGGCCAGGATGTCACGCGAGACATGCTCGAACGACTCGCAGGCCTCGACCTCAAAACCGGCACGGGCAAGGATATCGACAAGCTCGCGACGAATGGGCTCGTCGTCCTCAACGATATAGATCAGCGGCATGGGTTCCGCTCCCCTCTTGGTTGTCTTGCCACCATTATGGCTGCGAAACTGCAGGTGTGCACCGCGCGCGGCGCCAAGGTGACAGAACTGTTCGCGAACGAAAGCGTTTGGTTCGCCCCTCGCTCGCAACGGGAGCGAGGATCAAGTGATTATTAAATCCCCGTCCCAGAAAAATCATTTAGCGGCGGGCACGAAGCTTTTCGTAGCCGTCGGCAAAGAAGGCGACCGTGGCGGCATCGGAGTCGGCAGCGTCACCGTCGGTGGCAGGGACCACGCCGTGCTCGTCGCTCACCAGGAACAGCGCGCCCTTAAGCTGCGCGGGAATGTCTACGCGCGTGACCGGGATGCCCTTGGTCTGGGCCAGCTGCTCGATGAGCGTCGCCGTGCCGCACAGGCACTCGTCCGCCGGCGCCACAAAGGCAAGCTCGCCGTTGTTGACGGCGGCGAGCAGCTCGGGCGCCACGCCGGTTTCGTCGGCCTCGGAGCGGGCCTCAGCGGAGCGGGCGCGCAGCGCCTTGGCCGACGTATCGGCGAGCGGCTCGTACTCCCCCACCGTCATGGCGGCGTTGCCGTTGATGTCGATCACCAGCATGAGCACGCCGTCGCGCGCGGTGTAATCGCCCTCGGCAAGCGACCACTCAACGTGCTGTTTGGCCCAGCTGAGCATGTTATGGGTAAGCGGCTCGCCCTGCACCAGGCGCTCGGACAGTGCGCGGATGTGGCGGTTGAGCATGGGCACCTTTTTGTTGGACATGCGCCAACGGCAGACAAGCGCGGGCTTGTCGAGCGTGAACTTCTCGACCGCCTCCTGATTGGCGCAAAAGTCCTCGTACGCACGCTGGTCCTCGGCATTGCCAAACAGCTCGGCATCATCAATCTGGGGCATGGTCATACCTTTCGTGTTAGTCATTCCGTCCTCTTATACCAAAAAGACGGCCCTCCAAACGGAGCGACCGTCTTTTGCGGAGATTATTTTAGAAGCGAGGCCAATCCAAGGGACGAGATAACATCCCATCCTCCCCAGTCAACCTAACAGGTCGGCGAGGGTTGCCCAGGTGCCGCAGATTGCCGTGAAAGAGGAGCGACGCGTACTTGGGTACGCGAGCGACGAATGAACGGCAAGGTGCGGTGGCTGGGCAAGCCGCAGCGCCGGTTCCCTACTTAGTGGCGGAAGTGGCGGGCCCCCGTGAAGACCATCGCAATACCATGCTCGTTGCAGGCCTGGACGCTCTCGTCGTCGCGCTTGGAGCCGCCGGGCTGGATGATGCAGGTCACGCCGTGCGCGGCAAGCACGTCGACGTTGTCGCGGAACGGGAAGAACGCGTCGCTTGCACAGGCAAAGCCGCCCTTCTCCACGCCCTCGCGCTCGCAGAAGTCCTCGGCGCGCTCGCAGGCCAGCAGTGCGGAGTCAACGCGGTTGGGCTGACCCGGACCCATGCCAATGCCGGCCTTGCCCTTGGAGACCAGGATGGCGTTGGACTTGACGCCCTTGCAGACCTTCCAGGCAAACTCGAGCTCGGCCATCTCGGCGTCGGTGGGCTTGCGGTCGGTGGGGAACGTAAAGGTCGCGGGGTCCTCGGTCACGTGGTCGACTTCCTGCACCAGCATGCCGCCGTCGACGGAGCGCAGCTCCACCTGGGCGCCGTGGTCCACGCCGCCGGTAGCCAACACGCGCAGGTTGGGGCGCTTGGCCATGCGCTCGAGCGCCTCGTCGGTGTAGCTCGGGGCGATGATGACCTCGACGAACTGCTTGTTCTGATCGGCAAAGTGTTCAACCAGCTCAAAGGGAACCTCGCGGTTGCAGGCGATGATGCCGCCAAAGGCGCTCTTGGGATCGCAGGCGAAGGCGCGATCGTAGGCGGCCGTGATGTCCTCGGCAACGGCGGAACCGCAGGGGTTTTGGTGCTTGAGGATCACGCAGGCCGGCTCGTCGAACTCGCGGACCAGGTTCCAGGCGGCGTCGGCATCCAGATAGTTGTTGTAGCTGAGCGGCTTGCCCTGGATCTGCTCGGAGCCCACGAGCGGGAACTGCGAGCTCGCGGTGTTCTCGCAGCCCTCGGCAAAGCGATAGACCGTGGCCTTCTGCTGCGGGTTCTCGCCATAGCGCAGGTCGTCGACCTTCTCCAGCGAAATCTCGAGCTTGGCAGAGGTGTCCGCCACGTCGCTTGCCTGGGCGGCAAGCCAACGGGAGATAGCCGTGTCGTAGGCGGCGGTGGTCTGGTAGACCTTCACCTGCAGGCGACGACGGGTGGAAAGCGTGGTGCAGCCACCGGTCTCGTGCATCTCGGCCAGGACGGCATCATAGTCGGCCGGGTCGGAGATGACGGTAACGCTCGCGGCGTTCTTGGCAGCAGAGCGCAGCATGGAGGGGCCACCGATGTCGATGTGCTCGATAGCGTCCGCGAAGGTGACCTCGGGGTTGGCAACGGTCTTCTCGAACTCGTACAGGTTGACGACGACCAGGTCGATCAGCTTAATGCCGTGCTGAGCCGCCTCCTGCATGTGCTGCTCGGAATCGCGGCGGGCCAGCAGCGCACCATGAACCTTGGGGTGCAGGGTCTTAACGCGGCCGTCCATCATCTCGGGATAGCCCGTGAACTCCTCGATGGGGGTTACGGGAATGCCCGCGTCCTCGATGGCACGGGCCGTGCCGCCCGTAGAGATGATCTCGACGCCAAAGTCGTCAACCAGCGTCCGTGCGAAATCGACGACGCCCGTCTTATCGGTAACCGAGATCAACGCGCGTGCGATCTTCACATCAGATCCCATGCAGTCCTCCTGTCTGGTACGCCGCCGTGCTCTGTGAGTCGGTGATACGTCGATCTGCAGCGCTCGCGCAGCGGCATTGAAAATACTGATTTAATGTAGCGCATCGAGCGCATCGATGCACCCCGCAACGGGCGCATGTGCAGAAAAAGTTTGCGAGCGGAGGGGATGGGCATGGCACCGGGCACGGTGAGTTCATGGAACACAGGGGCACCATAATTAGATGCCAATGGCGTGGTAGAACTGTGCTCGATATGCATCCGCAAAAGAAAGAGGCACCATGGTCTCGCGGGTTCTCTACCGACCGTTTGATACCGAAGACTTCGACGCCATCGCGCTGATTCTGCAGCAGCTTTGGCATAACAATTCGGATAACGATGAGTACAACCGCCTTGAGGCCGCGTGCGACCTCGCCTATTGCCTTTCGTCGTCGACGTTTTCACAGGTTGCCGTAATCGACGGTCAGGCGCGTGGCATTTCGCTCGCGCGTGCGGGACAGAGCTCCGGCGCCACTATCAACGAGCATTGGATGGATACCGAACGCGCGCTGCTATCGCAGATGCGTGAGCTAGAGCCCGATGCGTGCGCCGAGTATCTCTCGTTTGTGCGCGCAACCATCCGAACCAACAACCGCCTGCTCGAGAGCAGCCCGTTGCCGCACGACAACGAGGTCACGCTGCTTGCCGTGGATCGCGATGTCCATGGCCTGGGCGTTGGCACGGTTCTGCTCGATGCCGCCGTCTCGCACCTGTCCTCGCTTGGAGCGACGAGGGCGCACCTGTACACCGACTCCAACTGCTCGTGGAAGTTCTACGAGCTGCACGGCTTTAAGCGCACGGCCACGCACCGCGCCAACCGCGAAGAGCGCCGTCACGACATGCCGCGCGAAAGCTTCCTCTACGAACTCGATCTAACAGCCTAAACCCAGCAGCCATACCTAGTCATTTAGGGATGTTCCCAGTAATTAGTCGTTGGGGACAGCCTTCGTAGGTAGCGCATAAAAATGGGATGGGTCCGTCGACAGTCGCCGGAGAAGATCCATCCCAAAAATCAGAGCGCGCTAGAACGTTCCGCCGCCGCCTCCGCCGACGCCGCCGCCTCCGCCGCCAGAGAAGCCGCCGCCTCCGCCGCCGCCCGAGCTGTCGGAGCTCGACGCCAGCTCACGGATACTCTCGTGATACACGTCATCGAACGAATCGAGCGGAGACTCGATACCGTAATGATGGTAGTACCACCAGTAGCAGGGGTAATTGTCGTAGAAGCCGTCGGCCTCGCGCACCTCGGGAGGAACAGCCTCGGCAAGCTGACGCAGGACTTCCTTCGAAACGCCCAGCGCCACGCCCATCACCAGAAGTTTATTCCACAGGACCAGATCGCCGGGGACGGCTTCCTTTAGGCGCGTGAAGTCCTCGAGCCAATGCTTGAGCGCCTTGCAGCGAGCCGCCACCTCGGCGCCCTCCGGCGTAAAGCGGCGGAAGGTGAGACTCACGCCAATGCCCACAAGCACGATGGGCACCGAGATAATCGCAGCGATAACGTTTGCCTGCGCGCCATCGGTAAAGAAAATGGATCCAATAGGAATAAAGGCAATTAGAATGCCCAGGACCAGGCCAAACACCATTGCGACAATGCCGTCCGAGGCAACGTACTCGCTATCGGCCAGCTTGCCCTTAACGGTGTTCTGATAGTCCTCGAGCTTGTCGCCCACGGGCGTAGCGTGCTGTTTGACGTAGTGCTGCAGCTCGTCAAACGTGCGCGAGCGATCGCCGTTCTCGTCAGGCTTAGCACCGGCAAAGAAGACCTTGAGCACCATGCGGTCAATGCCCTTGGCCGACTTCCAGCCCGCATCGCTCACCGTCACACGATACGTCTGCTCTTCTTTTTCACGCCCCAACAGACCCTTCTTGGCCTTGGTCGCGGTCGCCTGCTCCAGCTTAATCACACGGTCGTCAGTGAGCTTCATGAGCGTGGCGATATATGCCTGATCGGGCACCTCGTTCCAACTCATGAGGGCCGAAAGCACGGCGGGATGGTCGGCCGAGGGCACGTCGCGGAAATATTCGTCCTGGAAAAGCGGCTTGGGCTTGCGGCGGCGCAGCTTGAGCACAACGATTATGCCGGTAAAGACCACCGCTGCGACAACACTTAGCACGGCAAGCGCATTGGCAATCATGCGAGCATGAGCGCGGCGGGCGTTAGCTTCGTCAGCCCATTCTTTCTCTTCGCTCAGAATCGTTGACATGCGCTCTTCGCCCGAGGCGGCAAGCTGCGGCACCCAGTCGCTGGGGAAGGCGATGCGCGCCTCGGCGAATTCGCCCTGATGCACGCAGGGAATGGTATAGGTGACCATGGGCTCGTCCTCATCGAGTGACACGTCGCCCGTCAGCGGGCCGTGGCCCCATGCGCGGAAGTTATCGCCCTTGACGGCCGCCGTCCCGGCAGCGGCATTTGCGAAGCGCACTTCCATCTCGACGTCATCGGAATCCGCAGACCAGCCGTCGCCCACGAACTTCCAATAGAGCTCGGCAGTATCGGCCCAGTTCATGACCGCACCGGTCATGGTATAGCTCACGTAATAGGTCGCGCTGTCGCCGCTCTCGTGAGGGCTGAATACCTTAATCTTTACGCCGTCACCGCTCTGCCCAACCGTATAGACGCCAGAGTCACCCTTGTTCGCGCTATCCACTTTGTTAAACGCGGTGTCCTCTTCCTCGACACTCAGCACGTCGACGCCCGCCGAGCCACCCTGCTGGTTGGAGCCCGTATTGATCTCCCAAAACACGCCGTTGATGTCGTCATCGAAATCAAACTGGCGTCCCTCGACAACGGTCAGCGATCCATCGGCCTCAACCGTGGCACTGATATAGGTTTGGGTCATGGAATAACCGTCGGCGTGTGCGGCGGCGGGCAGTAGCAGCAATGCAAGCGCGACGAGTGCGCAGACGGAAGCAAATCGCGCAAACAGGCGGCGCTGCCGACAGGTTTTGGCAACGGGGTCGTTCATGGGCACATCCTTTGTCTGTAAAACCAACAGCGCCATTGTCCCACGTTTGCGGGTACGCATGACGAACATCTAGGCGACCGGAGCGCCAAACGGGATGAAAGTCACACCCGCACCCCAACAGCCAGTCATTGGGGACGTTCTTAAATGACCAGTCATTAGGGACACCCTTGGTATGGCCTGCGCCAGCAATAGATACCACTTCACAGCTCCGTCACAGGTGTAGCGGCTTTGTGTGGGCGCGGCATGCGCTGACTGAGCCGCCAGCCGAGGGGCATAAAGCAGTTGAGCGAAAACGGTTTGCCCCTTTGCCGTTCGCTCGAGGATCATGTCCCCCTTTTCCGCGGAAACCCCGGCAGTTGCGAAGAGCTGCCGGGGTTTCTGTCGTTTGTGAGGCTAAGTCGGTACGCAGCGATCGAGACCTTGAGCCGCAAACCCACCGTGCGCAATGCGCACCGCCGCCAACTTGTGAGCGCGGCAACGCCTTCCCTGCCAAGCCCCGCGCTATACTCATCCGCATGGATATCAAAACACGCAACATAGCAACGCCCGCCGCGGACGCACCAGCAACGGCAGTGCCCACCCCCGTCGTGGGCCGCTTTGCCCCGTCGCCCTCGGGCCGCATGCACTTGGGCAACGTGTTCAGCTGCCTGTGCGCATGGCTTTCGGCCCGCAGCCAGGGCGGCAGCATCGTGTTGCGTATCGAGGACCTGGACGATCGCTGCAAGCGCCCGGAACTTGCCGCTCAACTGATTGACGATCTGACCTGGCTGGGGCTCGAGTGGGACGAAGGCCCCTACTACCAGCACGATCGCCTGGATCTGTACGAGGACGCCCTGCGCCAGCTGCAAGACGCCGGCCTCACCTATCCCTGTTTTTGCACGCGTGCCGAACTCCACGCCGCGAGCGCGCCGCACGCCAGCGACGGCACGCCCATCTACCGCGGCGCCTGCAGAGGTCTTTCTGCTGATGAAATCACCCGCCGCAGTGCCCTGCGTGCTCCGGCCACGCGCCTGCGCGTGCCCACCGTCGACGACCTCGCCAGCGACGTGATCGAATTCGTGGACCGCACGTACGGAGCCCAATGCGAAGCACTCGCCACCGAGTGCGGTGACTTTTTGGTGCGCCGCAGCGACGGCGTGTTTGCCTATCAGCTGGCCGTGGTGGTCGACGACGCTGCCATGGGCGTCACCGAGATCGTACGCGGATGCGACCTGCTTGGTTCCACGCCGCGCCAGATCTATCTGCAACATCTGCTGGGACTGCCCACGCCGCACTACGCGCACATTCCGCTGCTCATGTCACCGGACGGCCGCCGCCTTTCCAAGCGCGATCGCGATCTGGACCTGGGCGAGCTCCGCACCCGCTTTGGCACACCCGAGGCACTGTTGGGATGGCTCGCCGGGCAAACAGGCATCGCGCCGGACACCACGCCGCGTACCGCCGAGCAGCTGGTCGAGCACTTTAGCTGGGACGTCATCCGCGCGCATCGGGAGAACATCACTGTAACGGTCGAGTAGCCAGCCACCCCGCCTCTACGCAACATCCCAGGGCTGGAGTTCGTCGCCCAAGCGAACGATGCAGTCGTAGAGCACGGTGTGACGCTCGGCCGGGTTGGTATCCCGATGAAAATGCCCGTAGTACCAGCGCTTGTAGTCCAAGCGGTCTTCCAGCTCATCGAAAAATGCCGTAAGCCGATCAACGGAGGGGCAATTCCAGCCGGACGCTGGATAAAGCGTGGACGAAAGCATGCGCGTAGAGCAGGTGTGAGTGATCACGTAGTCGACCGTCCAGCCCACGCTGTCGAGCTTTGCCCGCGCCTCCTCAAAGTTGCGCTCGTCCGGCAGCTCCTGCGGCCACCAGCTGGAATACGGAATGCGGTATTCCTTGTCCACGCTCGTGGCGCCGCCCATGGTAAAGACCGTTGAGCCGTCGAGCTCAAAAACCTCGCCGCGCGTCAGGCGCCGTATGGGCGAGGTATCCGACAGGCGCTGCGTCAGCCCACCGTGCCACAACTCCATGGGGCGTTCCGCCCAGTGATCGAAACGCTCGTGGTTGCCGTCGACAAACAGCACGGTGTAGGGGCGCGACTCCAGCCAAGCAATATCGGCACATTCCTCGGTAGAAAAGTCCCAGGGAAAGCCAAAGTCGCCCGCGATGATGAGATAGTCGTCGCTCGCCAGGCTATCCCCAAGCTCCCAATCGCGGAGCTTTTGCATGTCAGCGCCGCCATGAATATCGCCTGTTACATAGACCGTCATCGGATTACCACTTCCCTGTAAGTCGCTAGCCCACATTCTGCACGATCACTAAGCCAACCGTTCCAGCCCTTCCATCCCTTAGGGCTTACCCTTCGTTCTTCCATCCAAACGGGTCAAGCACCCAAAAAACCAGATCGAGCACGCCGCCGGTCATCATGGCGCCGGCAAGGGCCATGCAAACGTGCAGAGAACTGGCACTTCGGAGCACGTCGAATGGCCCCAGAACAGCCAGCAGCGCGACCGCTGCGCCGGCAAGGCACAACGCGAGGCACGGCCCCGCGTCCTTGACGCACTTCTTTGCGAGATGCTTGGTGTTATCGCTCATTGGTATCGAACTCCTTAGAGGGTCGTTGTTTGGGTACATGCCGCCGCGGCAGAGCAGGGCGGCAGGGTAAGTGTCCCATGCCGTGCGGACATCAATGGAGAAACCGCCTGCTCGACCAACCTTTGACGCCGTTTTGCACCGGCACCACATCCCCCGCTATCGAGGTCTAATACTTTTCCCACCGCTACCCAAAAACTCATCCAACATTAATCTTGGCTCAAGAATCGCTTAATCTATAACCTGCACTATAGAGTTCGAACAAGGGGCGGGGCGGCGCCGCGCAACGCAGGCCGCCGAACGCAACGCTCGCGCCCGGGCAGATCGCCCGGCGTCGCGCCCATCGAACGAAAGGACAGGTCATGGACGACCTCGAAAAAGTTGAAACCATCCGCACCAAGTGCAACGTGAGCTACACCGATGCCAAGGCCGCGCTCGACGCCGCCGACGGCAACGTTTTGGACGCCATCATTTGGCTCGAGTCGCAGGGCAAGACGCAGACCACGTCGGCGCACGCCGCCACCGAGTCCGCGCCAGTCGATGAGCCCTCAGCCGAGATGGTCGCCGCGCAGACCGCCTACGAGAAGTCGAGCGAAAAGACCGACTTCTCCAAGAAGATGGACAGCGTATGGGAGTACCTCAAAAAGCTCTTCCGCCTGAGCCTGGACACCAAGTTTATCGCCACGCGCCGCGATGCGATCATCCTCAACATCCCCATCCTGATCCCCATCATCGCCCTGTTTGCCTGGGGCGCTACGATTTGGCTGATGCTGATTGGCCTGTTCTTTGGCATGCGCTACCGCATCGACAGCGACGGCGACGTGCCCGGCAGCATCAACAACCTTATGAATCACGCCGCCGATGCCGCGGACGACATCAAGCAAAATCTGAACGACGACAAGTAATCGCAGACGGGGGCACGCATGGCACGGATCCTGATCGTAGAGGACGAGGAGAAAATCGCCCGCTTTGTGACGCTCGAGCTGGAGCACGAGGGCTACCAGGTGGAACACGCCGCCGATGGCCGCACCGCCGTGGACCTGGCGCTGGAGCGCAACTACGATCTTATTCTGCTCGATGTGTTGTTGCCGCAGCTCAACGGCATGGAGGTCCTGCGGCGCGTCCGCAAGCACAAGGATGTGCCGGTGATAATGGTCACCGCGCGCGATGCCGTGATGGACAAGGTGGCCGGGCTCGATGCCGGCGCCGACGATTACCTGACCAAGCCGTTTGCGATTGAGGAGCTGTTCGCACGGATCCGCGTGGCGTTGAAGCGCTCGGAGGCCGTGCGGGCGGCTTCGGGCGTTGGCGGCATCGGGACGGGCGCGGCAGGCGGCACGGGTGTCGGCGCCACCGCGATACCCCCGGTCAGTGACTCGACCCAGGTTTCCGCCTCGCTCTCCCCCGCCACGCTCGCCGTGGGCTCGGTTGCGCTCGACCCCGACCGCCGCGAAGTCACGGTCGGCGGCTCGCCCATTGCGCTCACGGCCCGCGAGTTCGATGTCCTCGCCCTGCTTATGGCGCATGCCGAGACCGTGCTCACGCGCGAACGCATCGCGCACGAAGCGCTGGGCTACGAATACATGGGCGACACCAACAACGTCGACGTGCACATCGCGCATCTACGCGCCAAGATCGAGGACGCCGGCGGCGTCCGCATCATCCAGACCGTGCGCGGGGTGGGCTATGTCTGCCGCGCGTAACGCCGAGGCCAAGCGCGTCACCTCCATCGCCCGCGCCATCAACTGGAGCTATATGTGGCGCCGCCTGATGAGCTACGTTTGGCTCGACCTGCTGCTAGTAGTGATTGTGGCGGCGATCCTTGTCTATGGATACAACCAGACGCTGCCCGACGGCGCGTTTACCGCAGGATGGATCCCCAGCGCCACCGTTCGCGGCATGACGCTGACGCCCGCGCGCGGCTGGGACCTGACAACGCTCACCTATACCGTCGAGCTTGCGCGTACCACCAAGACTTTCCCCCTCGCGCAGGACCTCGTCACGCTATGGCCTCTCTACCTTGTCGTTGTGGGTTGGCAGGTCATCAGCGTGCTCAACATGCTCGGCGGCGCCCGCCGCGTGCGCCGCACCATGGCGCCGCTCAACGATCTGGCCCTGCGCGTGGACGAACTCGGCCGCATGCAACTCGCCGGCGGCAAAATGGAAACACTGGAGCAGGCCATCGAGCGCGCAAGCGTCGACTCGCCGAGCGTCACCACCGGCGACGCCGACCTGGCAAGCATCGAGGTCGCACTCAACCGCCTGCTGCGCCAGATGCAAGAGGCCAAGCTGCAGCAGATGCGCTTTGTCAACGACGCGAGCCACGAGCTGCGCACGCCCATCGCGGTGATTCAGGGCTACGTGAACATGCTCGACCGCTGGGGTAAGGACGACCCGGACGTGCTGGCGGAATCCATCGCGTCCCTTAAAGCCGAAAGCGAGCACATGCAAGAGCTTGTGGAGCAGCTGCTGTTTTTGGCACGCGGCGATGCCGGGCGCACGGTCCTGCGGCGTGCGCATACCAACTTGGCTGCACTGGTCAGCGAGGTATGCGAAGAATCGCAGATGATCGATACCGAGCACACGTATCGGCTGGCTTCTGACGCTGCGCTTGCCAGCGACCCGCGCTGCGACGCGCCCGTCGACGTGGCGCTCGTGAAGCAGGCTCTGCGCGTGATCGTGCAAAACGCCGCCAAGTACTCGGATGCGGGAACGACCGTCACATTTGGCATAACGCCAGATGCGGGCGCGGGCACGATCGACATAAGTGTTGAGGACGAGGGCATCGGCATGAACCAGGAATCCGCAGCTCACGCGTTCGAGCGGTTCTACCGTGCCGACAACGCGCGCGATGCCGGCGCACAGGGTTCGGGTCTGGGGCTTGCGATCGCCAAGTGGATCGTCGACAGCCACGGCGGCGTCATCGGTGTGACCTCGGTCGAAGGGGTCGGCAGCCGCTTTACGATTCGCCTGCCACGATAGGAAGCCCCTCGGCATAAATAAAGGGATAGGGCCACGCGACCCTATCCCTTTTTGCCAGCTATGGCAGCTTGTGCGCTACTCGCGGCACAGGTGCACGGCGAAACCGGCGAACTCGCGCTTAAAGTACACGAGCTTGGTACCACCGTCGGGCAGCAGCGCGCGCGACTCTTCGTTGACCTCGAGCCCGCGCTCGGCAAACCACTTCTCAGCTTCATCGATGTCGTTAACGGCAAAGCCGATGTGGCCCTTGGTGCCACGACCGTTCTGCTTCATGATCTCGACCAGCGAATCGTTGAAGTACGAAACCGGGGTCTCGATGACGGGCAGGCCCATCATCGTCGAGAACAGCTCCGCGATCTCCAGGGCGTCTGCCGGGTCGGTGGCGTTAATGCCCACATGGGCAACGCGCATGCCAAAGAGCTCGACCGGATTGGCGTTCTGCTCATTCATACAGTCAGCGCCTACTGAGCCATGACGTCGAGAACGGCCTTCTCGGCAGCGACGCGGTTCATGCCAGTCATGAAGGGCACGCCGCTCACGTACGGGCAGGTGAGGCCCTCGGGGGCAACGGTGGTGGCGATCAGCAGGTCGGCGCCCTCGTCGCAGTAATCCTTGGCCTCGGAGATGGCGCACTGCACGATCTCGTACTTGTCGGCATAACCGTTGGCGTCGAGCAGAGTAGCGACCTTCTGGGCAACGAGCGTGGAAGTAGCAGCGCCAGCACCGCAAGCCAAAACGATCTTCTTCATAGGTAATGTCTCCCTTCATGGTTTACTTTAGGTAAGTGTACCGCAGCGAGCGATGGCACTCGGCCTCGATGAGCTTTTATGCCAGTTTGCTTGCGCGCTGTGTATAATACATCTAGTACGTGTTGTCATACCGCTCGCTTTATGAGCGACTAAGGACCCTAATATGCCCGATTCCCGCACCCTCTGGACCGCCGTCGTTATCATCTGCATCGCCGTGTCGGTGTTCTTTAGCGTCAAAAAACGCACCACGTTTAAGCGCCTGCAGCAGCTTATGGCTGCCAAGCAGTGGGACGAGTTCGATCGTTTGCTCGACGGCAAACTCACCAGCATGCTGTACCCGCGCTACAACCGCGACTACCTGCGTCTGAACTCCTATCTGCTGCGCGAGGACCACGAGCGCGCCAGCGAGATGTTCGACCTACTGCTGGGACTCAACCTCCCCAAGATGCAGCGCGTCGACTTGGTGATTAAGGCCTTTAACTACTATGTTGGCCAGGAGGACCGCAAAAAGTCCAAAGAGCTGTTGCACGAGATCAAGGGCTTTGAGGGCGGTCAGGCCGAGGCAGTTGCGCACGAGTGTCAGCTGATGTACGACACGATGATCCTCAAGCGCCACAACGACATTCCCGAGCTGGAGCGCATGCTCAAGGATGCCGGTGACGACAAGGTCAAGAGCTGCCGCCTGGAATACCTGCTGGCCCTGCAGTACAAGAACAAAGGCGACGAAGCCAAGTTCCAGGAGTTCCTGGAGAAGTCGGGCCAACACTCGATGGCCGTCAACGCGTAACGGACGGCTTGTGCTAGACTTCTAGTCTCACGGGGGCGTGGCGGAATTGGCATACGCAGGAGACTTAAAATCTCTCGCCGCAAGGATTGTGGGTTCGAGTCCCACCGCCCCTACCATGTGATTGCCTGCGAGCTCGTCTCCCTTTGGGATGCGGGCTCGTTTCTTTTGGACGCCGTCAACTGCAGAGCAGCTCATTTGGGACGGGGCTTTTTGACTACTTTTCCGCCCGCCCAATGAGTTTCCTACCACATTTTCCGATGGAAAAACGTGGTTGTCTCCCACATTTTCCGATGGAAAAACGTGGTTGTCTCCCACATTTTCCGATGGAAACTCCCAAATGGCCTTATACTAGCCGAGAGGGTTGGGAGGCAATATGCAGCGACAGCTTATGAGTGAACTTATCGCTTGGAAATCAAGGGCGAATCGCAAACCCCTCTTGCTTAAGGGAGCCCGCCAGACAGGAAAGACTTGGCTTCTTAACGAATTCGCAAGCCAGCAGTATCGAAACGTCATTCGTTTTGACTTTATGCTCGAGCCGAGCACACGCTCGCTGTTCGATGGGAACCTCGACCCCAAGCGCATCATCTCCCAGATAGAGCTCCTACGTGGCCAAACCGTAACGCCGACAGACACGCTCATCATCTTCGACGAGATCCAAGAGGCGCCACGCGGGATCACCTCGCTTAAGTACTTCAACGAGCTTGCACCCGAATACCACATCGTGGCAGCCGGTTCCTATATGGGCCTCGCGCTCCGACGCGAAAACGAGTCATTTCCCGTTGGCAAAATCGACCAGCTCACCATGCGTCCCATGGGGTTTGCCGAGTTCGTTCGTGCCGTCGACGGCAACCCGCTCGCCGACGCCATCCTTGCCGCAGACATGAACCTTCTGGCAAACGTTGCCGAAAAGCTCGAACACTTGCTCAAGGAATACCTTGTTGTCGGCGGTATGCCCGAAGTTGTCTCCGCTTTCGCCGAGACACGCGACTTCATCGAAGCCCGAAGGCTTCAGCAGCAAATCATCGAGGCTTACGAATCCGATTTTGGCAAACATGCACCCGCCCGCATCGTCGAGCGCATGAGGTTGGTTTGGAAATCCCTTCCCGGCCAGCTTGCAAAGGAGAACAAGAAGTTTGTCTATGGCGCCCTTCGCCCCGGAGCGCGCGCACGCGATTTTGAGGAAAGCCTCCAGTGGCTCACGGACTACGGAATCGTTCATAAGGTGCCACGTGTTTCCGCTCTAAAGGCGCCGCTCTCGAGCTACGAAGACCTCTCGGGCTTCAAACTGTTCTGCATCGACACCGGCATCCTCGGAGCGCTCTCCGGTCTCTCTCCGGCCATCGTTCTTAACGGATCCGCTGTTTTTACCGAGTTCAAAGGTTCGCTGACCGAACAATACGTCGCGCAGGAGCTTTTGCTCCAGGACAAAACTCCCGCGTATTGGTCCTCTACCTCTGGCAATGCCGAAACCGACTTTGCCATCGACCATGCGGGAACCGTGCTTCCGCTTGAGGTCAAGGCGGCAGAGAACCTTAAAGCGAAGAGTCTGAAAATAGCCTGCGAAAAATTCAAGCTCGAGCGTTGCGTGAGGAGCTCCCTGGCGGCATATAGAGACGAGGGCACGCTCGTCAATATTCCGCTTTGGGAAATTGGGCAAATCGACAAACTGGCATAAAGGCTGCGGAGGCGCTCAGCAAGGACTGTCCCCAGGTGCCTGCAGAAAAGGAACGTCCCCAGGTGCCGGCTGTTGAGTTGCGGTGGAATAGGGACTGTTTGGTGCCCGAAAGGGCGATTTTAGTCCGTATTTCACCGCAACTTATTTAGAGGGCGCTGAGGCTGGGGGTCCAGGCGATGGTGGGAGTCGCGCCGTCGAGAACCTCGTTGATGGTGGCGACCATGCCAGCGAGGAGGCTGTTCTCGCTTACGGTGAGCGCATCGTAGCCACCGGCGCGCATGAGCTCGCGGATCACCACGGCGCCGGCCAGAATCACGCCCGCGCGTTTGGGCTGTACACCCGGTAGAGCGGCGATGCCGTCCGCATCCAACGCAGACATGCGCTCGATAGCGGCCGAAACCTGATCCAGCGAAAGCTCGCGCAGGTGCACAAAGCTCGAATCGTACGGTTCCAGCTCATGAACGAGCGCCACGAGTGTGGTGACGGTGCCACCCACTGCGACCAAGCGTTCGGCGCGCTCAAAATTGCTCGGCAGGCCCTCAAAATAGGCAGCGAACTGCTCGCCCGCCCACGCGGCAGCGGCAGTAGGCTCGCCGCGTGCGGGCGGCAGTGCCGAGAAAAATCGCTCCGTCACACGGCGACAACCGATGTCCAGCGAACGCGTGCCCTCCAGCGCAAAGACCCCACGCTCCGGCGCATAGACGCCCGTCGCGAGCTCCGTGGATCCGCCGCCCGAATCGGCAACAATGATGCGCTCGCCGGCAAAGTCGTGCGCCACGCCAAAAAACGTCAGGCGCGCCTCGACCTCGCCCGGAATCACCTGCGGTTCGAGCCCCAGCTCACGCAGACCGTCCAGCAGCAGTGCGGCATTGGATGCATCGCGCGCGGCGCTCGTGCATGTGGTGCAAATGCACGCGGCCCCAAAGGCACGCGCCTCGTCCACAAACATGCGGCATGCAGCGAGCACGCGCTCGACCGCCGCCTCGCAAAAGCGACCCGTCGCGTCCACACCCTCGCCCAGGTCGGTAATCTCGGTATGCTTGGACGATTCCACGATCGCCCCGCCCTCGACCTGCGCCAGCACCAGTCGCGACGACACCGTTCCCAGATCGATCGCCGCCACCTTATATCGTTTGCAATCTGCCATTGCGGGCTCCCCTCCGGGCGCTATTTGCCGTTGGACACGACCGTCTGGCCCTCGACACCGTTAAACCCAAACAGCATGTCGAGCGCCTGGATGTACCACGGGGCGTCCTTACCGACTTCTTCGATTTCCTTGGCAACTTCGCTGGCCTTCTTGGCGTTCGACGACTTCTTGCTCGAAGACGAATCCGAATCGTCGTCCAGGCCCTGCATTTCAATCCTCTTCTCGCCGGGCATCACCAGGCCCAGATCCTCGGACGCCGCATCCTTAATGCCCTCCTCCGAGAGCAGTTTGTCGACGCTTTTTTGCAGCTCATCATTGTATTGCTGACGAATCTCGACCTGCTTGGCCAAGATATCGCTCGAACGCTTTGCCACGTACAGATCGCGCACGGGGAAATACAGGCTCACGAGCACCAGGGCAACGACAATGCCGATGAATAGCCCTCGCTGAGGACCGTGGGTAAAGTCGTAGATCGCCTTGACCACCGCGTTGTCGTTGGCGTAGCGCATAAAGTCCGAACCCGAAAGACGGTTCGAGGGCCTGCTCGACCTATCGTGCGTTTGAGCCGACGAGCGCTGAGCATGCGACGAACGTGCCGGGCGCACTGGTCCATCTGTCGAAGTATTCACTTGAGCATTGGGGCGCGAGGTACTTGTCGGGCGCTGCATGGAGCGGTCGGCGCCGGCGTAGGCGGACCCACCGAGCTGCACCGTGCGCGCACGGCGAGGCGACGGCTCACGCGAACCGGCGGAATAGTACCTGTTGTCGTAAATCTGATCCATGTGCGCCTTGTGCGGTTGAGGTTTGTTTGCGCTAAGTATTCTAGTTATAGCACGAGCGCCCGCACCGCCTTCGCCAGCCTTTGCTCGACATAAAAAAGGCGCTGAGCCGTATGGCCCAGCGCCCATAGCGCTTTGCGGTATCCTGCCAAGGCGAGGCGGAACCGAGTCAGCCTCCCCCTCGCCAAATTCGCCCGTTTAGCGAATGTTGTAGAACGCGGCCTTGCCGGCGTAGCGCGCGCTGCCCTCGAGCTCGTCCTCGATGCGGATGAGCTGGTTGTACTTGGCGATGCGGTCGCTGCGGCACGGGGCGCCCGACTTGATCTGGCCGGCGTTGACGCCCACGACCAGGTCGGCGATCGTGGAGTCCTCGGTCTCGCCGGAACGGTGGCTCACGATGCAAGCGTAGCCGGCCTCCTTGGCAGTCTCGATGGCCTCGAGCGACTCGGTGAGCGTGCCGATCTGGTTGACCTTGACCAGGATCGCGTTGGCGGCACCCAGCTCGATGCCCTTCTTGAGGCGCTCGGTGTTAGTGACGAACAGGTCGTCGCCCACCAGCTGCACCTTGTTGCCAATGCGGCGGGTAAGCTCGACCCAGCCGTCCCAGTCCTCCTCGGCCATGCCGTCCTCGATGGAGATGATGGGATAGGTGTCGACGAGCTTCTCCCAGTAATCAACCATCTGGGCGCTCGTGTACTCCACGCCCTCGCCCTTGAGCTCGTACATGCCGGTCTCGGCGTTGTAGAACTCGGTCGAGGCCGGATCCATGGCGTACATGAAGTCGACGCCGGGCTTAAAGCCAGCCTTCTCGACGGCCTTGGTGATGTACTCGAACGGCTCGGCATTGGTCTTGAGGTTGGGCGCGAAGCCGCCCTCGTCGCCCACGCCGCCGCCCAGGCCGGCCTCGTGCAGCACGCCCTTGAGGGTGTGGTAGACCTCGGCGCACCAACGCAGGCCCTCGGCAAAGCTCGGAGCGCCCACCGGCATGATCATGAACTCCTGGAAGTCAACGTTGTTGTCGGCATGCACGCCGCCGTTGAGGATATTCATCATAGGCGTGGGCAGCAGGTGAGCGTTGACGCCGCCCAGGTACTGGTACAGCGACAGGCCCGCCGACTCTGCCGCAGCGCGGGCAACGGCCAGCGATACGCCCAGAATGGCGTTGGCGCCGAGCTTGGTTTTGTTGGGCGTACCGTCGGCGACGATTAGTGCGGCATCGACGGCGCGCTGATCGAAGGCATCGAGGCCCACGACGGCGTTGGCGCACTCGTTGTTGACGTGCTCGACGGCTTGCGAAACGCCCTTGCCCAGGTAGCGACCCTTGTCGCCGTCGCGCAGCTCGCAAGCTTCGAAAGCACCGGTCGAAGCGCCCGAAGGCACCATCGCGCGACCGAAGCTGCCGTCCTCGAGCACGACCTCGACCTCGACGGTAGGGTTGCCGCGGCTGTCGAGCACCTCACGACCGTAGACGTCCAAAATATCGCTCATGTTGTCTCCCTCTCACTTGGAAACGGGTTGAATGCTTGGCGACGCGGCTTGCACGCTGCAGCGGCGCGCAGGTTCATAAGTTAGCCATGTCGCACTTTTTGCATTATGCCCTAAGTTAGCCAAGGGATACATATGAATTGGAGAAATCATTCTTTGGGGCGCTTGTTTTTGCACCGAGCATTCCTCTCTAGAGGTCGCCCCCCCATTAAATTCTTCTATCGGCATACCGTCTTTACCCGGCTTGCGAATGAAAGAGCCAATAATGTGCTTTTACATCGTGCAAAGTTCTGGATATCGTGCAATTCTAAGGGTCTGAAGTTCTGGATATCGTGCATAATCAGGTTATAAAAGTTCTGGATATCGTGTACGAGGTAGCCATGCTTAAACGAAAAGCCTATGACAAACTACTAAAATGGAAGCATGAAAGCGCTGGTAAAACAGCACTTCTTATTGAAGGAGCCCGCCGCGTCGGCAAGAGCACGCTTGCCCGCACGTTTGGAGAAACCGAATACAAGTCCTGCCTTGTCATTGATTTCTTTCAAGCACCTGCCGAAGTTAAGCAATATTTTGAGGACTATCGCACTGACTTCGACTCGCTCTTCCTCTATCTCTCGGTTTTCTATAACGTCAAACTCTATGAACACGAGACGCTTATCGTCTTTGACGAGGTCCAGATGTACCCGCAAGCACGCGGACTCATCAAGTATCTCGTTGCAGACGGACGTTACGACTACATCGAAACTGGATCCCTACTCAGCATCAAGCAGAACATTAAAGATATCGTCATCCCATCCGAGGAAGAATCTCTGGAACTTGAGCCCCTCGACTTTGAGGAGTTTCTTTGGGGCATGGACGAAAAGGGGCTGGCCGATCTCATTCGCATGAGTTTTAACAAGATGAAGCCGCTCCCCGATGCCCTACATCGCAGAGCGCTCTCCCTTATGCGCGAATACATGCTCGTAGGCGGCATGCCTGAGCCGGTATCCATCTATGTTGAACAGCGCGCTTTTGCGCCCGTCGACGCTTCGAAGCGCCGAATCGTCCAGCTCTATCGCAACGACATCTCTCGTTTTGCAACCGGTTACGAATTCAAAGTCGTCTCCGTACTCGATGGCATCCCGGGTCAGCTCTCTAGGCACGAAAAACGATTCAAGCTTTCCTCACTTGATAAAAACGCACGCATGCGCACCTACGAAGAAGCCTTCTTTTGGCTGGCAGACGCGCGAATTGCCAATATCTGCTATGCCGCAAGCGAACCGAGCGTGGGCCTTTCACTCAGCATGGAGCAAACGGCCCTCAAGTGCTACATGGCAGACACCGGCCTGCTTGTAACGCTTGCCTTCTCTGACAACAACGATACCGATGAAGACGTTTACAGGGCCGTGCTTCGCGGCGACATCGGATTGAACGAAGGAATGCTTACCGAAAACTACGTTGCCCAATCTCTAAAGGCCAATGGACACAGGCTCTTCTTTTATTCCCAAAGCGGAAAGAAGGAGGGAGAGGAGCGCATGGAAATCGACTTCCTCGTTACCCGACCCTATGTCAATGCCGCCGGAAAGCCGCGCATCAGCCCCATCGAAGTTAAGTCGCCACGCAGATACGGAACCATCTCCCTCGACCGATTCCGCGCGCGCTTTAACAAGAAGATTGGGATGGCTTACGTGTTGCACCCTAAACAACTCGAGTGGGATGCCGAAGCACAGCTGGCACATCTTCCGTTGTATATGGCTTTTTGCTTGTAGAGACCTCTCTACGAATGGATGCCGTGAGAGACGCAGGCCTCACTCGCTTGCTTTTGCTTGGTCCCACAGGTCGTTGAGTTGAGCGGTTGAGCAGGCGGCGAGGTCATCGCCCGCCTCGTGCACGGCGGCCTCCATCGCAGCCCAGCGACGGCGGAACTTGGCCGTGCTGGCGCGCAGGGCGCTCTCGGCGTCGATACCCTCTTTGCGTGCAACGTTGACTAGGGCAAAAAGCAGATCGCCAAACTCCATCTCGCGCTCGGGCGAGCCGGGCTTCTCGGCCTCAAACTCGGCACGCTCCTCTGCTACCTCGTCCCACACATCCTGGACCGTCTCCCACTCAAAGCCCACGGCAGCCGCCTTGCGCGACACCTTCTGAGCCTGCATCAGCGCCGGCAGATGCGTGGGCACACCGTCGAGTAGGCCCTCGGGCGCAGCCTCGCCCGCCGCCACGGCCTTGTCCTTGGCGGCCTTCTCGGCAAGCTTGACCTCGTCCCAAATCTTGAGCACCTCGTCGGAGCTCTCGGCGTCCGCATCGCCAAACACGTGTGGGTGGCGGCGAATGAGCTTGGCGTCGATATCGCGCGCCACATCGGCCAGCGTAAACTCACCGGCATCCGCCGCGATCTGCGCATGCAACACTACCTGCATGAGCACGTCGCCCAGCTCCTCGCGCAGATGCGCGGCATCATCGGCCTCGATGCAATCGAGCGCCTCGTAGGCTTCCTCAATCATGTTCTTGCCGATGCTCTGATGCGTCTGCTCGCGATCCCACGGGCAGCCATCGGGCTGACGCAGACGCCAGATAGTCTGCACCAGATGCTGCAGCTCGGCCGACGCGTCGACCAGCGTGGACAGGTCGCGCGAACCCTCGGCATTTTGCTGAGCCATGTGCTGCGCCATGGTTATTCCTCCTCCAGGACCACGTGACGGAACGCGCCGCCCTCGTAGATGCCGTAGCTGTGCGTACCGTCCTTGGGAATGCTCACGCTGCCGGGATTGAAGAGCCACAGGCCCGGGTGCGCGGCGCTTGCCTCGTTAACCTTGATGTGCGTATGGCCGTAGACGAGCGCGGAGCCCTCGGGCAGCGCGGGCGCGTGGTCGACGCTGTTGTGCATGCCGGCGCCAAAGACGTGGCCGTGCGTCAGGAACAGCTCACGGCCGGTCTCGTCAAACAGCGTGGCGTAGTCGGCCATGACCGGGAAATCGAGCACCATCTGGTCGACCTCGGCGTCACAGTTGCCGCGCACCGCGATGATGCGGTCGGCCAGGGCATTGAGCAGCGGAATCACACGCTTGGGAGCGTAATCGCGCGGCAGGTCGTTACGCGGACCGTGATAGAGCAGGTCGCCCAGCAGGACGATGCGGTCGGGCTGCTCGGACTCGATGGCGGCGACCAGGCGCTCGGTCCAGTATGCCGAGCCGTGGATGTCGGAGGCGATGAGGTATTTCATGGTGGTCCTTTCGGGTGGGGTTGATGGAGCTGGGCGTGGCGTGCCGCCGGCCGCGTTACTCAAATCGCAGTGCCGCGCTCTGGGCCGCCTGCATCACGCGTTGGAGCGGCACATTGTGCTCGCGGGCAAGGCGGGCGCAGTCTTCGTACTCGGGCGCCGCGCGCTCGCTGCCGTCGGGCAAGGTCGCCACCTTGACGGACACCTCGCCCCATGGCGTTGTTACGCGCTCAAAGCGGCGTGGTAGGCAAACGCGCTCCATAACCTGGCGGCGGATGCCATTGGTCGTGGTTTCCAAAAAGACAATCGTCTGCAGGCGCTCGATATCCTCGTGGGTACAGATTACCTGCAACTGCCAGCCGGGACGGCCCTTTTTGCAGTAAAGCGGCAACCAATGCACTTCGCGGGCGCCGGCCTTGCGCAGGCAATCGGCAGCGTAGGCAAGCACCTCAGGCGACGCGTCATCGATGTCGCACTCCAGTTTGACGATAGTTTCGGGCGCATCGGTCTCGCGAGACAGCGGGGATGTGGTATCGCATGGCATACGGTCCGGCTCCTTTCCGCACGGGCTCGTTTTGTTCATCCAAACGCTAACACATCGCGGGCGGCGTGGGGGTGTCGTCATGGGATGGGCGGGACTTTTGCCCGTCGCGGACGTCGGCGTGCGCCGCCTGCCCTTTCCGGTCGGTTTCGACTTGCAGCGTTCCCGGCGCGTCAGGGGTCGCGCCATTACAATGGAGCGGATTCGCCAAATGCAAAGGAGTCGCCATGCCCGCCTGCCCGCTGGTCGATTGCCATACCCACACCTCGTTCTCGGACGGCCATGCCTCGTTTGAGGACAACGTCCGCGCCGCTGCTGCGGCCGGTTGCCGCGCCATGGTCTCAACCGACCATCTCACCCTGCCAGCCAGCATGGATGCCAATTGCGAGGCGCAGGTTGTCGAGGGCGACCTGCCGGCACATCGCCTGGCCTTTGAGGACGCCCGCAAGCTTGCCGCGCAGATTGCGCCGGAGCTCGAGCTTATCTATGGCTTTGAATGCGATTGGTACGAGGGCTGCGAGCCCTTGGTAGAGCGCTGGTCCCAGGGCGCCGTGGTGCGCTTGGGCAGTGTGCACTGGATTGGCGACCCCGGCGATATCATGGCCGGTGCCTCGGGTACGGCGGGAACGGAGGACGTCGCTCGTCCCGATACGCCCGATTCGCGCTGCGGCTGGATCGACGATGACACCAACCTGCACGTCTGGAAAAACCTGGGCGTGCGCGGCGTGTGGGAGCGCTACGTCGACGACTGGTGTCGCGCCTGCGAAAGCCCGCTTAACTTTGATGTGATGGCTCATCCCGACCTGGTCATGCGCTTTTCGAAGGAAGGCTTTGCGCCCGATTTTGACCCCACGCCGCTCTGGGAGCAGATGGCAGAATGCGCCCACGATACGGGTCGCCGCGTTGAGGTCTCGACCGCCGCACCGCGCAAGGGCCTCGACGACTACTATCCCGCGGCCGGATTGCTGCGTTGCTTTGCCCACGCCGAGGTGCCGATTACTTTTGGCTCGGACGCGCACCGCGCCTGCGATATCTGCTGGAACATCCGCGAGACCCAGGCCCACGCCTACGACTGCGGTTATCGAACCTTCGACATCCCCCACCTCACCGGAGAATGGGAGCCCACGCCCCTCGCCTAGCCATCCCTTCATAAGTTGCGGTGAAATAGTTCCTGTTTATAGCCCCAAGGCCGTCAAACAAGAACTATTCCACCGCAACTTCTATTTGATCCGTTGGGGACGGAGGAAAACGGATCATTTGGTGCAAAGTATCCTGTCCCCCTGCACCAAAAGCTCGACTAGTGGCGGCGGGCGTTGAGTTCGCCGGCCAGCTCGTCGAGGGTAATGCCGTAGCGCTCAAGCGTCACGAGCAGGTGGTAGACCAGGTCGCCGGCCTCGTAGCGAATGTGATCGTGGTCGTTATCCTTGCAGGCCATGATGACCTCGCTCGCTTCCTCGGCAAGCTTCTTGAGCAGCTCATCCTCGACGTCGGTCAGCAGGCGAGCGGTATAGCTTTCCTGCGGCGACGCGTCGCGACGACCATGAATCACCTCGGCCAGCCCCGTCAGCGTCTCGCCGATATTTCCATCCTGAACATTCGCGGTGCGCACACCCATGGTTCAATCCTTTCTGGTTGGCCAAGCGCTTAGCCGAGCGCCCGCCCTACGCGAGTTTCTTAAAGAAGCAGGTGCGGTTGCCGGTATGGCAGGCCGGACCCGGCGAGTCGACCTTGACCAGCAGCGTATCGCTATCGCAGTCGGCCCAGAGCTCCTTGACCTCCTGCATGTTGCCGCTCGTCTCGCCCTTGTTCCAGAGCTCCTGGCGGCTGCGGCTCCAAAACCACGTGGTACCGGTCTTGAGCGTCAGCCCCACCGATTCCTCGTTCATCCAAGCAACCATAAGCACCTCGCCGGTGTCATACTGCTGAACCACACAAGGAATCAGCCCCTTGGCGTCGTATTTGAGCTCGGACGCAGTTGTCACTTGCTCCATTTAAAAATCCAATCTCACGGGAATTCCCTGCGATGCCATATACTCTTTGACTTCGCGAATGCTGAAGGTTCCAAAGTGAAAGACGCTCGCCGCCAGCACGGCATCGGCTTCGCCCTCGATCACGCCCTCGGCAAAATGCTCGAGCGTGCCCACGCCTCCGCTCGCAATCACCGGGATCGGCACCGCGCGCGCCACGGCACGGGTGAGTGCCAGGTCAAAGCCGGCCTTGGTGCCGTCGCGATCCATGCTGGTGAGCAAGATCTCGCCGGCGCCGCGACGAGCCGCTTCCTCGGCCCACGCCACCGCGTCGATACCCGTGGCGTTGCGGCCTCCTGCGGTAAAGACCTCCCACTTGTCGGTACCGGATGCGCCGGGCAAACCGACGCGCTTGGCATCGATCGCCACGACCACGGCCTGGCTGCCAAACGCCGCGGCAGCCTGGCTAATCAACGACGGGTCGCGCACGGCCGCCGAGTTGAGCGACACCTTGTCGGCACCGGCGGCAACCATGGTGCGCATGCCCGCCAGGTCGCGAAAGCCGCCGCCCACGGTATAGGGAATGGCGAGCTCCTCGGCCGCGTGCGCCGCCATCTCGATGGTCGTCGCACGGTTGTCGCTCGTCGCGGTAATGTCCAAAAATACGACCTCGTCCGCACCCTCGCGGTCGTAGGCACGCGCCAGCTCCACCGGGTCGCCCGCATCGCGCAGGCTCACGAAGTTGACGCCCTTGACCACACGGCCGTCTTTGACGTCCAGGCAGGGGATTACGCGTTTGGCAAGCATGGGCTACTCCTCCCCTCGGGCAGCAGCAAGTGCCTGGACCAGCGTAAAATTGCCCTCGTAGAGTGCACGACCGGTAATGGCGCCTTCAATCACGCCCTCACCCACCGCGGCCAGTGCGCGGATGTCGTTGAGCGTCGAGATACCGCCCGAAGCCACAACGGGAAAACCCGCGACCTCGGTCACATGGCAATATGCCGCCACATCAATACCCGTCTGCATGCCATCGCGCGCGATGTCGGTATACACCAGATGCTTAAAGCCCAGCTCGGAAAGCTGCACCACGGCATCGTCGAGCGCCACACCCGAGCCGTCACGCCAGCCGTTCACCTTGACCTGGCCGTCGCGTGCGGCAATGTCAGCCACCAGCAGCTCGCCAAAGCCTTTGGCCGCCACCTCGGCAAAACCCGGCTCGGTCACCAGCACGGTACCCAGCGCAATGCGGCGCGCACCGTAGCCGGCCAACTCGTCGATGCGCGCGAGCGAGCGGACGCCGCCGCCCACGTCCACGGACAGACCATCGACGCCGCAGGTGGCCTTAATCGCCGCCGAATTGGCAGCGCACGCTCCCTCGTCCTCGCCAAAGGCAGCGGACAGGTCGACGACGTGCACCCAGCTCGCGCCCTGCTCGGCAAACGAGCGGGCGACGGCCACGGGGTCGTCGGAATATACCTTGCAGCGGCTCCGGTCGCCGCGCTCCAAGCGCACGACCTTGCCGCCGATCAAATCGATTGCGGGAAACAGAATCATCGGCCGACCTCCTCGACGATGCTGACGAAATTCTTAAGGATGCGCTGACCCAGCGCGGAGGATTTCTCGGGATGGAACTGGCAGCCCCACACGTTGCCGTGGCGCACGATGCACGGGAAACTCCGCGTATAGTGCGTGCGCGCCAGCACATCGGCGGCATCGGCATCGTCGGCCACCGCATAGCTGTGGGTGAAATACATGTTGGCACCCTCGGCAAAACCGGCAAGCAGTGGATCGGCCGCACCGGCGGGCGTCATGTGCACCTGGTCCCAGCCCACGTGCGGCACCTTAAGGCGACTCGACTCCAAGCGCGTGCACGAGCCGCGCATAATGCCCAGCCCATCGACCCAGGGACTGCCAGCCTGCTCGGGGGCGTTACCGCCGGCAATCGCGCCCTCGTCCGCAGGCACGCCCTCGTTGCCGCGCTCAAAAAATAGCTGAAGGCCCAGGCAGATGCCGAGCAGCGGAGTTCCGGCGGCGACGGCATCGAGCACCGCGTCCGCCTCGCCGCTCTGGCGCATAAAGGCGATCGCGTCATAGAACGCGCCCACGCCCGGGATGACCAGGCCGTCGGCATTACGGATCTGCTCCGGATCGTCCGATGTGCAGGCGGCGGCACCGGCGCGCGCAAGCCCGCGCGCAACGCTCGACAAGTTGCCCTTGTGGTAGTCAACCACCACGATCTTCGGTTCGCCCACGCGACCCCTCCACTTCTCATCATCCAAAACCACCACAAAGGTGCCTGTCCCCTTTGTGGTGGTTTTACCCTTGTGACGGTTACAGCGATCCCTTGGTGCTGGGGATGCCCTGCACGCGGGGATCGAGCTCGCAGGCGTGGCGCATCGTGCGACCCACGGCCTTAAAGGCGGCCTCGATAATGTGATGCGAGTTGCCGCCCGCCAGCTCGCGCACGTGCAGCGTGAGCTTGGCATCGCGCGCAAAGGCGTAGAAGAACTCGACGGCCAGCTCGGTATCGAAGCTGCCCACGCGCTCGGTCGGCACGGGCAGCTCGCAGTAGGCCTGCCCGCGCCCCGAAATATCAACAGCAGCCATCACGAGTGTCTCGTCCATGGCGATCGCCGCGTCGGCAAAGCGTGTAATGCCCGCCTTGTCGCCCAGCGCCTGGCAAAACGCCTCGCCCAGCACAATGCCCGTGTCCTCGACGGTATGATGCGCATCGACCTCCACGTCGCCCACCGCGTGCACCGTCAGATCGAACAGGCCATGGCGGCCAAAAGCGTTGAGCATGTGGTCGAAAAACGGCACACCGGTCGAGATATCGCACACGCCGCTTCCATCCAGGTCGAGCTTTACGACAATGTCGGTCTCGCCCGTCTTGCGGGTCACCTCGGCATAGCGGTCCATCTACATCTCCTCCTTCACCAGCGCGGCAAACGCAGCCAGCACCTCGTCGTTTTCCTGCGGGGTGCCCACGGTAATGCGCAGGCAGTCCGCGAGCCCCGGCGCGTAGCTAAAGTCGCGCACCAAAATCGAATACTCGTCGCGCAGACGCTCGCGCACGCGCGTGGCATGCGACGTGCGCACGAGCACAAAGTTCGCCGCGCTCGGCCATGCCTCCACGGGCATGCCCTCGGCAGCCATTGCACGCAGGGCGCACAACTCGCGCTCGCGCTCGGATGCGACCTGTGCCACCACAGGCGCATACGCATCGCGGGCACGCACGCAGGCAAGCGCGGCGGCCTGGCTTAGCACGTTAACCGAGTAGATTTGGCGAATCGCCGCAAACACATCGATGACCTCGGGCGCCGCGATCACATAGCCCAGACGCGTGCCGGCGGCGCCAAACGCCTTGGACAGCGTATGCAGAATCACCAGGTTGGGATGCTCGGCGATAAGCCCCTGCGCCGTGGTAGCCGCGCCAAACGAATCGTCCGCAAACTCAACGTAGGCCTCGTCGACCATGACCATGCCGGGGCATGCATCGCACAGGGCCGCGACAAAGTCGAGCGGCGCCACGTCGCCCGTGGGGTTATTGGGCGAGGTCACGATGGCCAAGTTGCACTCCGGCGCCGCGGCGAGCATGGCTGCCTGGTCGAGCTCAAAGCTCGTCGGATCACGCCACACGTCGCGCACCTCGGTCTGGCACAGAGACGCAAAGAACGCATACTCGCTAAAGCACGGCGGGCAGTTGAGCAGGGTCCGTCCCGCGCCGCCAAACGCCAGCAGGTAGTTATAGAGCAGCTCGTCGCCGCCGTTGCCCACGCAAATATTCTCACGTGCCACGCCATGCCAGGCAGCAAGCTCATCGCGCAGGTCGTTGGACATGGGGTCGGGATAGCGGTTGAGCGGCGTGGCAGCCAGGGCCGCGTCGACCGCCTTGCGCACGCCAGCCGGCACGGGATAGGTGTTCTCGTTGGCCGAAAGATTGATGCGCGTGGGCGCAAAGTCGGGATCGTAGGGTTCGATACCGGCCAAGTAGGGCTGGACGAGCTCCTTCATGCGCGGCGTGAGTTCGGCCATGTTAGGCCTCCTCGCCGGTCGCGCCAGCGGAAGCCAGGTCCACACCCTTGGCAACCGTCGCCACGGCGTCGCCCGGCCAGGCGACCTTGGTCAGGTCGGCCGCAGCCAGAGACTCGGCACTCACGGCATCCTCGCCCTGCTCCAGCACACGGCGACGCAGAGCGGCGGATAGCGCGTGCGCCCACAGGCCCTCGGCCTCGGCCAGACGTTGTGTGGCGGGAGCGTCGGAGAGCAGGCCCTCGGGCGTATAGCAAATGACGCTCGAGCGCTTAACGAACTCTTCGACCGAAAGCGGGTTGGAGAACATGGCCGTGCCGCCAGTCGGCAGCGTGTGGTTGGGACCGGCAACGTAATCGCCGAGCGGCTCGGAGCTCCAAGCGCCCACAAAGATGGCGCCGGCGTTGCGAATGCCGCCGAGCAGGCCCATCGCATCCTTGCAGTGCAGCTCCAGGTGCTCGGGCGCCACGGTGTTCACGGCCTCGACGGCGGCAGCCATATCGGCGGCCACCACGATGGTGCCTTCGTTGTCGAGCGAGGCGCGCGTGATTTCGGCGCGTGGCGACTGCGCCACCAGAATGTCGATGCCAGCCTCGACCTCGCGCGCAAACTGCCCATCGCAGGTCACCAGATAACAGGCGGCCAGCGGATCGTGCTCGGCCTGGGCCATCAGGTCTGCCGCGACCACCATGGGCTTGGCCGTGGCATCGGCCAGCACGCAGACCTCGGACGGGCCAGCGACCATGTCGATTCCCACGTCGCCCGAGACAATCTGCTTGGCAGCGGCAACAAAAGCGTTGCCCGGACCGGTGATTTTATCGACACGCGGAATGCTCTCGGTACCGTACGCCAGCGCGGCCACGGCCTGAGCGCCACCCACCATATAGATTTCGTCCACGCCGCCGAGTTTTGCCGCGGCGAGCGTGTAGGGGCTGATCAGGCCGTCTTTTTGCGGCGGGGTCACCATTACCACGCGCTTGACGCCGGCGACCTTGGCGGGAATGGCGTTCATGAGCACCGTGGAGGGGTACTGCGCGCGACCGCCCGGCACGTAGATGCCGGCCGCCGCGAGCGGGGTCACCTTAACGCCGAGCATCGTGCCGTCCGGGCGCGTGGTAAACCAGCTCTGCTCGACCTCGCGCTGGTGGAATTCGCGAATCTGGCGTGCAGCCTTTTCGAGCGCCGCGACAAAAGCGGGATCGAGGCCTTCGAGCGCGGCATCGATCTGCTCCTGCGGCAAGCGGAAGCTCTGCAGCTCGACACCGTCAAAACGCTGACAGTAATCGCGCACCGCGGCATCGCCGTTGGCGCGCACGTTGGCCACGATATCGCGGGCGGCGTCGACGATGTTTTGCGGCAGCACGCCCTTGCGGTTGAGCTGGTTGGTAACGAGGCGCTCACCGGGGGCAAGCTTGATGGTCTTCATATCGGTATCCCCTATCGGTCGAGGTTGTGTTCGAAAAACGAGAGACCGGGCGGCGGCGCCAATCGGCCCGCAGCCCGTACGTTGGGGCGCCCGTGCGCGCTCGCGCTATTGTGCCGAGCCCGCGACGGGCTCAAAATGCTTGTCCTTAACGGCCGCGGCCAAGCGATCTGCCAGATTGCGTACGCGCGGATCCAGGCGCGCAGCACCCGGATTGACAAAGAAGCGGGCCGTGCAGTCCATGATGCGCCCGGTGATGACCAGGTCGTTGTCGCGCAGCGTGGCACCCGTGGCGGTAATGTCCACGATGCGATCGGTCATGCCGACGATGGGGCCCAACTCGATGTTGCCGTGCAGCGAAACTATGTCGGCGTTCACGCCTCGCTCGGCATACCAGGCACTCGCGATGCGCGGATACTTGGTTGCCACGCGAAGCGACCCGCGGCGAGCATAGTTGCGCTCGGCCTGACCGGCGCGCCATGCGGGCTCCGCCTCGATAAAGGTGCACAGGCCATAGCCCAGGTCGACCAGCTGCAGCAGGTTGAGGTCTGCCTCGATAAGCGAATCCCAACCGCAGATGCCGCAATCGGCACCACCGCAGCCCACAAAGGCAGGCGCATCGCTGGGACGCACGATGACAAACTCGATATCGCCGACCGCGCCCTCGCCGGCACGCGTGTCGCGGCCGCGCACGATCAGGTGACGGCCGGGGTCACGCAGCTCGGAGACGTCCAGGCCCGCGATCTCAAGCACGTCGAGCGTGTCGGCCTTAAGCGAGCCCTTGGGCACGGCAATGCGCAGCGGGCCCTCGGCGCCGCGGCCCACGGCGTGGTCGCCATCGGAAGCGGCATCCTCGGCCGAGGTGCGCGCGGCCTCCAGGCGCTCGAGCGAAAAGGCGAAGCCCGCCGCCGGCACCTCGATACCGTCGCCAAATGCGCCGGTAAAGATGGAGTCGTAGCGACCGCCCGAGCCCACCGGATCGGGCAGGCCGCCGGCATAGGCCTTAAAGACCAGGCCCGTGTAGTAATCGAAAGAGTTCATGATGGAGAAGTCGAACGACAGCACCTGGGCGTCCTCGGGTGCCAGGCCCTCAACCAGGGCACGCAGCTCGCGCGTCAGCGGCGCGACGATACCGGCAGCCTCCAGCAGCGCGTCCACGCGGTCGAGCACCTCGGCACCGCCGTGCAGACGCGGCAGCTCGCTAATGGCGGCCTTGACGGCATCGGACTCGGTGCTTGCCGCCACGCGGGCATCGAGGCCCACAAAGTCGTTGGCGTGCACGCAGCGCAGGGCCTCGGCGGCCAGCTCGCGATCCTCGCACGCCGCGAGCAGTTCCTTAAACGGACGCACGCTACCTGCGATAATGCGCGCATCGGGCAGTGCCAGCTTACGCACGGCCTCGGCCACGAGCGAGACGATCTCGACATCGCCCGCGGTATCGCCCGCGCCGATAAGCTCAAAGCCCAGCTGTGTAAACTGGCGCGAACCACCGGCATTGCGCTGACACTCGCGAACCACCGGCGCCTCGTAGCGAAGGCGTAGGGGCAAGTCGGCAGCGCGCATACGGGTCGAAACCAAGCGCACGATCGGCAGCGTGTTGTCGGGACGGACCACCAACAGGCGGCCGTCGTCATCAAAGAGCTTAAACGGCGTGTCCGCAATGCGGCCGCCTTCCTCGAGCGAACCCTTGTCCTCGAGCAGCGGCGTCTCGACCGGAAGGTAATGATGCTCCCTAAAGCAGCCCTTCACCGTACATGCGATCTCCTCGCGCGCCTGAGCTTCCTCGGGCAATATGTCCCGGAATCCCCACGGTGTGGCCGTCATCTGGTGAGCCTCCTCATGCTGCGCTTCATATAGAACGAAAGACCAGCATAGCTCCGCCGGTCTTCTGGGTACTTTAGCATACTAGAGTGTTTGCGGGGAGAATCGTCCTCCTCGGCTCATAGCGTATTCATTTGGAAACATAGGGGAAAGCGGTTAGCAGCAGTCTCTTGTCACAACGCAAAAAGGGCGCCCGCGCAATTGCGGACGCCCTTGTGCAGGATCGAGATATCAACCAGCCAAAATATCGGACCCGTGACCAGCTCTTAGTAGTCGAACTGGTGGTAGTAGCGGCGGTACTTGAGGTTGTGCTTGGTGACC
>DXZM01000069.1:0-14382 GCA_019419665.1 Collinsella sp. | reverse complement strand
AATTAGCCGTCTTATACCCCGAAGACCTCCGCTTGCCACGCTCGATTTCCCAATGATTTTTCTGAGCAATGATTAAGTGGCTAGTTGCGCTTGAGGTGGATGACGGTTTCGCAGTGGAAGGTTTGCGGGAACAGGTCAACTGGCGTGATCTTTACGGGGGAGAAGGTGCCTTCTTCGACAAAGCGTTTGAGATCGCGCGCCAGGGTGGCCGGGTCGCAGCTCACATAGGCGATATCGCGGGCACTCGTGCTGGCGATAAGGTCGATCGCCTCGGGGGCGAGGCCTGCACGCGGCGGGTCGACCACCAGGACATCGGCGTCCTGATCGGGGAACTCGCGCACCGCGTCGCCGCCGATGACGTCGACGTTATCGAGTTTGTTGATCTCCAGATTACGGCGCAGGTCGCGCACGGCCGGGCCGTAGGCCTCGACGGCGGCAACAAAGTCGCAGCGGCGGGCGAGCGGCAGGGTGAAGGTTCCAGCTCCGCAATACAGGTCCACGGCAAGTTCGTCTTCCTGCGGGTCGAGCGCCTCCATGACAAGCTCGATCAAAATCTCGGCACCCTTTGTGTTGACCTGGAAAAACGACGGGGCCGAAAGGCGCATCTGGCCGTCGGCGATGTTCTCGGTCCAGGAGCCCTCGCCGGCGAGCATCTCAACCTTGGAGACGCGGCGGGCCTTCTTCTCACCCTTGCTCATAACGCGCACTATGCTCGTGGGGTGTGCGGCGTCTGCCAGCACGCGCGAGACTTGCGAGCGCGGAAACGATCCCGTGGGCGTCCAGAGCGCGACCTCGAGCGCCTTGGTGCGACGCGAGGCGCGAATGCCCACGCGCTCCAAGCCCAGGTCGTGGCTGCCGCTCAGATAGTTAAGCGCGCCGACGACCGATTTGAGCGCCTTGGGAAAACGCTTATCGAACAGCGGGCACGAATCGACGGTCACGATCTTGCTGGGATCGACGCCGTGCATGCCAAGACGCACGCGGCCGTTTACAACGGTCGGTTCGAGCTCAATTTTATTGCGGTAGCCCCAATCGTCCTTGGTGTGGCGGATGGGCTGCACCAGCTCGTCGACTTGCTCAGGGGTGAACTTGCCGATGCGCTCGAGCGTGGAGCGCAGGTTTTGCACCTTGGCGGCAAGCTGAGCGGTGCGTGAGAGGTTGCCCCACGAGCAGCCACCGCAGATGCCCACGAAGGGGCAGGGAGGCTGAATTCGATCGGGGCTCGGCTCCAGAATCTCGGTGCCGCGGGCGCGCATAAACGACTTGCCGTCCTGCACGATCTCGGCCTCGACGGTGTCGCCTGCCACGGCGCCCTGCACAAAGACGGCCTTGCCGTTGTCGGCGTGCGCCAGCCCGTCGGCGCCGTAGGTCATCGATTCTATAGTGAGCTTCATATTCCTGCCCGTCATTCGCGTTGTTGTCCGCAACCATGGTATCAGGGAAAAGCGCCCCGCATCCGAGGCTTTCCTCAAATGCGGGGCGCTTCTACAAACTGCTTCTACAAACGACTATTTCGTCTTACCGGTAATGAGCGTCTTAAGACCCAGGCCGATCAGGCCCAAGCCCATGCGCACGCGGCCGGGGCGATGGCGCTCGATGGCCTTGGTCTTGCCGGCGGGTTTCTCGCGGCGGGCGCTTGCATGGGGCGCGGACTTGACGGTCTGCGGCTGGGGCTGGGGCGCAGGCTCGGGTTCGGATTCCAGGTCGGGTTCAATGACGGTTGCCTGGACCTTCTGGACCTTGGGAACGTCCGTCTGGGGCTTGGGCTTGGGGCCCAGAACAGGTGCGGATTCCGGTTTTGCTTTGGCGACGGGCTCCGAAGCCACGGCTGCGGACTCGGCGTTGCGATAAGCGCGCTCCAACAGGAACTCCTGCGAGTTAAAGGGCTTCTCACCCTCTTTTCGCTCTACGGGAACCCAGGTGCCGTCGCTCGTCAGGCTACGTGCCTTCACGTTGTCGCGCAGCTGCACGCCCATGTACTCGTGCACCAGCGCGCGGCAGGTGGGGTCGAGCACGGGGAAGGCGATCTCTACGCGATGCTCGGTGTTGCGCGTCATCATGTCGGCAGAACTCAGGTAGATCATGTCCGAGTCCACGCCGAAGGCATAGACACGCGCGTGCTCCAAGAAACGTCCGACGATAGAACGTACGTGCACGTTTTCGGTCTTGCCCGCAATGTTGGGCTTCAGGCACGAGATGCCGCGGATGATCATGTCCACGCGCACGCCGGCACACGATGCCTCGGCGATCTTGTCGATGACCTCGCGGTCGGTCAGCGAGTTGAGCTTAAAGAACACGCGGGCGGGCTCGCCGGCGAGCGCACGTTGGATCTCGCGGTCCAGACCGCGCATGATGAGCGGCTTGAGACCGACGGGCGCCACGCCCAAAAAGCGGTAGTCGCCGCGCAGGTTGCCCAGCGACAGGTTGCGGAAGAACAGGTTGGCGTCTTCGCCGATGCCGGGATGGGCGGTCATGAGCATAAAGTCGCTGTAGAGCTTGGCCGTCTTCTCGTTAAAGTTACCGGTGCCCAAAAGCGTGAGTCGAGTGAGCGCCATGCCCTCGCGATAGGTGAGCTGGCAGATCTTTGAGTGGCATTTAAAGCCCTCGGAGCCATAGATGACGGTGCAGCCCGCTTCTTCCAGACGCTCTGCCCACTCGATGTTATTTTGCTCGTCAAAGCGCGCGCGGAGCTCCATGAGCACCGTGACCTCTTTGCCGTTCTCGGCGGCGTCAATCAACGACTCGCACAGACGACTCTGCTTGGCCACGCGGTAGAGCGTGATACGCAGCGAGATGCACTCGGGGTCGTAGGCTGCTTCGTGCACCAGGTCCAAGAACGGATTCATGGCCTCGTAAGGGTAAAAGAGCAGCTTGTCGTGCTGCAGCACCTGCTCGCGGATGGAGCGGGGCATGTCGATGGTGGGGTTGGGCTGCGGCTTAAACGGCGTAAAGAGCAGCTCGTTGCGTAGGTGCTCGGGAATCTTGCCCTCGATGCCAAAGACGTAGCCCAGGTCAAGGGGGATATCGCAGGTAAAGACCGAGCGGCGAGAAAGCTCGAGCGCCTTGCGGATGGTCTTGAGCGTTGCCTTCTCGAGCGAGCCCGATACGGCGAGCACCACCGGCTGCAGGCGCAGGCGCTTCTTGAGGATGCGCTTCATGTGCTGGCGGTAATCCTCTTCTTCCTCGACGCCCTCGCCGTCCGGGTCGATATCGGCATTGCGAGTGACGCGGATCAGCGCGCGATCCAGCGGCTTATAGGAGCCAAAGCAGCTATCCAGGCAGGCGAGGATGACGTCCTCGAGCAAGATGTAGGAGTAGGTGCCGGTGGGCGAGGGGATCTCGACCACGCGGTTCATCGAGGTGGGAATCTCGATCAGACCCAGCAGGCTCTCCTCGTCGGTGACGCCGTCCAGGCCACAGGCCAGATAGAGCGCGCCGTTGCGCAGGTTGGGGAAGGGATGGCGCGGGTCGATGACCAACGGCGAGATGACCGGCGACACGTAGGCTTGGAAGTAGCGGGTGACAAAGGTGCGCTCCTCGGGCGTAAGCGAATCGATGCGGGCGCGGTGAACGCCCAGAGTGTCGAGATTGTCCTCGATGCTCTTAAAGATCGACTCCCAGCGGGTAAGGAGCCCGGGCAGCTCTGCCATGACAGCATTGACCTGTTCGGAGGCGGTCATATTGCTCTTGTTGTCGACAGGCTGTTTTTTGAGCTCTGCCAGATCGGACAGGCCGCCCACGCGCACCATAAGGAATTCGTCGAGGTTGGACTCGAAGATCGAGACGAACTTAAGGCGCTCGAACAGCGGCACGGACTCATCGAAGGCCTCATCGAGCACGCGGTTGTCAAAGCGCAGCCAGCTGAGCTCTCGATTTTGCGTGTACGAGAAGTCGCGCGGCGGCTTGCGCAGCTTAGCGGCCTTTTGCTTCTTTTCGATTTTGCTCGGCATATGCATCTGTCCGTTCAGTCCCTACAGGGGACGGTAGCCTAACACTGTTCTCTATTGTCTCAATTTAGTCGACCTATGGCACGGGCGTATCGCGCGAACGGTATCTTTACCTACTTCTAACGCTGACGAACCGAAGAGCTAACGTCCGGTGCATTGAGCAAACGATCTATATCCTCACTCAACTGGTGAGAATATATGAATAAGAATGATAACAAGCTGAATATAATCGAATGTAGATCGAATCGAGGGCATGCGCCATTTATATGCAGAAAACCGTTTTCACTATGCAATTTTGAATCATGGATAACTTTGAGTGTTCAAGCTTGATTTCCTAGAAAAATAACGTTTACCTAGGAAAATCTGCTTTACGAAACTGAAGTGTATCATGGGAAATCATATGCGATATACCGTTCATCGTACTTTGCTGACCGTTCGGGGGCGAGGTAGCATTACGAATGGAATTTGGATATAACTAGAGCTGTCAGCAAGCAGCGTCCCATATGGAGGGGCGCTGATACATTCGGCCAGTAAGGCCCGAAAGAAAGGTAGGAGGCCATGACGAAAGGTCTGCACGTGCCTTCCGAGATCGGCAAGCTCAGGAAGGTCTGCCTGCACCGTCCCGGCGACGAGCTTCTCAACCTGCCGCCCGACGAGCTCGAGCGACTCCTGTTCGACGACGTCCCGTTCCTGGAGGTCGCGCAGCAGGAGCACGACACCTTCGCCCAGATCCTGAGGGACCAGGGCGTGGAGGTGCTCTACCTCGAGAACCTCGTCGCCGAGGTGTTCGACCAGGTCCCCGGCGCCCGCGCCGAGTTCACCGACCAGTACATCGCCGAGGCAGGCATCCGCGGCCAGCACATGCCGCAGATCGTCCGCGAGAAGCTGGACTCCATCACCGACAACCTCGAGTTCGTCAAGAAGACCATGGCCGGCATGACCAAGGCCGAGATCGACATGCCCCTCACGGCGTCCACGACCCTCGACTCCCTGGTCAACTCCGAGTCCGAGTCCGACCTGATCATCGACCCGATGCCCAACCTCTACTTCACCCGCGACCCGTTCGCGGTCGTCGGCGAGGGCGTCAACCTCAACCGCATGTACTCGGTCACCCGCAACCGCGAGACCCTGTACGGCAAGTACGTCTTCAAGTACCACCCCGACTACAAGGACGTCTCCCTGTACTTCCGCCGCGACTGCCAGTTCCACACCGAGGGCGGCGACGTGCTGAACATCAACGAGAAGACCCTCGCCGTCGGCATCTCCCAGCGCACCCAGGCGGCCGCCATCGACGTCATGGCCCAGAACATCTTCTGGAACTCCGACTCCAAGGTCGAGCGCATCCTGGCCTTCGACATCCCGGTCTCGCGCGCCTTCATGCACCTCGACACGGTCTTCACCCAGATCGACGTCGATAAGTTCACGATCCACCCCGCCATCATGGGCACCCTGCGCGTCTACGAGCTGACCGCCGGCAAGAACCCGGGCGAGGTCAACATCCGCCTGATCGAGGACACCCTCGAGCACGTCCTGGAGGACGCCACCGGCGTCGACCAGGTCAAGCTGATCCCCTGCGGCGGCGGCGACCCGATCGCGGCCTCCCGCGAGCAGTGGAACGACGGCTCCAACACCCTGTGCGTCGAGCCCGGCAAGATCTGCGTCTACGCCCGCAACACCGTCACCAACGACGTGCTGTACAAGGAGGGCCTGGACCTTCTCGTCGTGCCCTCCGCCGAGCTCTCCCGCGGCCGTGGCGGCCCGCGCTGCATGAGCATGCCCTTCTGGCGCGAGGACCTCTAAGTCTTTCCGTTTCCGGTGCGGTCCCCCTACAACCGCACCGGTTTCGCCCGTCAAACGGGCAACACTAATTACTTACGTAATTCATTTCTTCGAAAGGAAACGAACCATGGGTGTTAACCTCTCCGGCCGTAGCTTCCTCAAGCTCCTCGACCTCACCACCGAGGAGATCGAGTACCTGCTCAAGCTCTCCAAGAACTTCAAGGACATGAAGCGCGCTGGCGTTCCGCATCGCTATCTCGAGGGCAAGAACATCGTTCTGCTCTTCCAGAAGACCTCCACTCGTACCCGCTGCGCCTTCGAGGTCGGCGGCATGGATCTGGGCATGGGTGTCACCTACCTCGATCCGGGTTCGTCGCAGATGGGCAAGAAGGAGTCCATCGAGGACACCGCCCGCGTTCTCGGCCGCATGTATGACGGCATCGAGTTCCGTGGCTTTGCCCAGGACGACGTCGAGGAGCTCGCTGCTAAGTCCGGCGTACCCGTCTGGAACGGCCTGACTACTGAGTGGCATCCCACCCAGATGCTCGCCGACATCCTGACCGTCCAGGAGAACTTCAACTACGACATCAAGGGCAAGACCCTCGTCTTCATGGGCGACTGCAAGAACAACGTCGCTCGCTCCCTCATGGTTGTCTGCTCCAAGCTCGGCATGAACTTCGTGGCCTGCGGCCCCGAGGAGTGCATGCCCGCTGACGACGTTATCGAGGCCTGCAAGCCCATCGCCGAGGCCAACGGCTGCACCATCAAGCTGACCACCGACGTCAAGGACGGCGTCACCGGTGCCGACGTTATCTACACCGACGTTTGGGTCTCCATGGGCGAGCCCGACGAGGTCTGGGCCGAGCGCATCGCTCAGCTCACCCCGTATCGTGTCACCTCCGAGGTCATGGCTATGGCCAACCCGGGTGCTATCTTCCTGCACTGCCTGCCCAGCTTCCACGACACCAACACCACGATTGGCGCCGAGAAGTGCGAGCAGTTCGGCATCACCGAGCAGGAGGTCACCGACGAGGTCTTCGAGAGCCCCGCTTCCAAGGTCTTCGACGAGGCCGAGAACCGCATGCACACCATCAAGGCCGTCATGTACGCTACGCTCAAGTAAGAGCTTCTAGCATCTCGCTCGGGGTACATTGCTGCGCACCCCGAGCGCTTTTGTCTGGTAAAAATCTCGCACTGAGCGACATGCACGGCACGGAAGAGCCGCTTCGGGCGAGATCAGTAAATGATTTATGAAGGGGGGATGAGAACTATGACTGAGACCGCTAAGAAAAAGCGCGGTATGCCTTCATCGTTCACCATTCTTCTTGCTCTGCTGGCAATCGTCGCGGTTGTTACCGTTATCGTCTCCGGTACGTCCGGCGGCGCGGTTATCGCTGCCCGCCTGAGCGATTTCTGCACCGCCCCGGTCAAGGGCTTCGCTGACGCTCTGCCCGTCTGCCTCTTTGTTATGATCCTCGGCGGCTTCCTCGGCATGATGACCGAGACCGGTGCCCTGGACAACGGCATTGCCGTTCTGGTGCAGAAGCTTAAGGGCAATGAGATCATGCTCATTCCCGTGCTGATGTTCATCTTCTCCCTCGGTGGTACCACCTATGGTATGTGCGAGGAGACCGTTCCCTTCTACGCCCTGCTCGCCGCCACCATGATGGCTGCTGGCTTCGACCCCATGGTCGGCGCTGCTACCGTCCTGCTCGGCGCTGGTTGCGGCTGCCTCGGCTCCACGGTTAACCCGTTTGCCGTCGGTGCTGCCGTTGACGCTCTGACTGGCGTTGGCATTGAGGTCAACCAGTCCATCATCATCGGCCTCGGTGCCGTCCTGTGGATTGTTACCACTGTTATGTCCATCCTCTTCGTCATGAGCTATGCCAAGAAGGTCAAGGCTGACAAGGGTTCCACCATCCTTTCGATGCAGGAGCTCAAGGACGCCGAAGAGGCTCACGGCAAGGCTGCTTCCGAGGTTCACAAGGAGGTCAAGCTCACCGGTCGTCAGAAGGGTGTTCTGATTGCCTTTGCCTTCACCTTCGTCGTCATGATCGTCGGCTTCATCCCGCTGGCCGACCTCAACGAGGGCGTCGCCAACTTCTTTGACGCTGGCGCTGTCTACGACGCCGACGGTAACGCCGTCGTCCAGGGCTGGTCTGCCCTGATCACCGGCCTGCCCATTGGCCAGTGGTACTTCGACGAGGCTTCCACCTGGTTCTTCCTCATGGCTATCCTGATCGGTATCATCGGTGGCCTCTCCGAGAAGCAGATCGTCAACACCTTCATCACCGGCGCTGCCGACATGATGTCCGTTGTCCTCGTCATCGCCCTCGCCCGTGGTATCTCCGTCCTCATGGCTAGCACCGGCCTCGACGTCTACGTCCTCGACGCTGCCGCCAATGCTCTGGCTGGCCTGTCCGGCGTGATCTTCGCTCCCATGAGCTTCCTGGTCTACTTCGGCCTGTCCTTCCTGATCCCCTCGACCTCCGGTATGGCTACTGTCTCCATGCCCATCATGGGACCGCTGGCTGTTAAGCTCGGCTTCTCGCCCGAGGTCATGGTCATGATCTTCTCCGCCGCCATCGGTGTCGTGAACCTGTTCACCCCGACCTCTGGCGCCATCATGGGCGGTCTTGCCTTGGCCAAGATCGAGTGGACGACCTGGCTCAAGTTTGCGCTTAAGCTCATCGTCGCTCTCTCCGTCGTCTGCGCCGTCATCCTGACCGTCGCTTGCGTGATGCTCTAAGTACCCCTTGGGTACCCCACGGAAACCATGACGATCCTATAACGGATCACCTGGTCATCGTCTGTCCGGTGGGGTAACCCCACCGGTAGACTCCTACCTTTGGCCCCCTCCCGTTCCGTGCGCGGGAGGGGGCGACTTGCGTTCCGGCGTTTTACCAAACGCCGGAACCGGTCGACGCTGCGCGCCGCCCAGGACGACAATTTGTCATTCAAAAGGCAAGGCATGACCAAAAGGTCTATGCCTTGCCTTTTTCATGCCAACTTGTACGTCCTGGACGGCGCTCGCTGACTTATGCTCATCCTGCGGCGCTGCCTTTGTTGGTGTAAAGGTGTCAGATTGCTTTGCGCCATGCCCTCCTCTTTCACGTCACCTTGCTCGCTCTGGTGGGCTTTCGCTGACTTATGCTCAACCTGCGGCGCTGCCATTGTTGGCGCAGGGGGCGGCTTGCTCGCTCTGGTGTCTGTTCGCTGTCCGTTCTCTGCCCGCGACGTTTCTGCTGTTGGTGCAAAGGGGTCAGGTTACTTTGCGCCAAAAGGGGAAGTTGCGGTGGAATAGTTCCCGTTTGGCCGTCTTGAGGGGTTAAACAGGAGCTATTTCACCGCAACTTATCGATGGCGTGTTTGGTTGGTGCCTGTTGATGGCCTGGGCATCGGGGAGGGCAGGCTCCGTTATAATCGCGTAGGAACTTAATTTACGAAACGGGACGGGAGCCATACATGCGCCAGGGTTTCGACAACGCGAAGTATATCGAGCTGCAGGCTGCTCACATTAAGGAGCGCATCTCGCAGTTTGGCGGCAAGCTGTATTTGGAGTTTGGCGGCAAGCTGTTCGATGACTATCATGCCAGCCGCGTGCTACCGGGTTTTGAGCCGGACAGCAAGTTCCGCATGCTCAAAAGCATCGCCGACGATGTCGAGGTTATCATCGCGATCAACGCGAACCACATCGAGAAAAACAAGGCTCGTGGTGACCTTGGCATTACCTATGACGAGGATGTGCTGCGCCTGGTTGACCTGTTCCGCGGCAACGGCTTTGCTGTCGCGGCCGTGGTCATCACCCAGTACGCTGGACAGCCCGCTGCCGATGTGTTCCGCAACCGCCTGAACGCGCTCGGTATTCCCGCCAAGCTGCACTATCCCATCGAGGGGTATCCGCACGATGTCGATCTGATCGTGTCCGACGACGGCTATGGCAAGAACGAGTTTGTCGAGACCACCCGACCGCTCGTTGTCGTGACGGCGCCCGGCCCTGGCTCGGGCAAGCTCGCCACTTGCCTGTCTCAGCTCTATCACGAGCACAAGCATGGCACGGCCGCCGGCTATGCCAAATTCGAGACCTTCCCGGTTTGGAATCTGCCCCTTACGCATCCGGTCAATATTGCCTACGAGGCCGCCACGGCAGACCTCGATGACGCCAACATCATCGACTCCTTCCACCTGGAGGCCTACAACAAGACCACGGTCAACTACAACCGCGACGTCGAGGCCTTCCCGGTAGTCCGTGCCCTGATGGAAAAGATCCTGGGCAAGAGCCCCTACCAGAGCCCTACGGACATGGGCGTCAATATGGTCGGTTTTGCCATCACCGATGACGATGCCTGCCGCGACGCTTCCAAGATGGAGATCGTTCGCCGCTACTTTACCGCGGTCGAAAATGTGCGCCGTACCGGCGTGGGCGATGAGCAAGTCGACCGTCTCAAGATTATTATGAAGAAAGCCGGCATCGATAAGAACTACTCACCGGCGCGCTCGGCGGCCCTCACCAGGGAGCAGCTGACGGGTGGTCCCGTGGGTGCCATGGTCATGCCCGATGGCTCCGTGGTGACCGGTAAGACCTCCACGCGCCTGGGCGCCGCAAGTTCGCTCATTATGAACGCCCTCAAGCATGTCTCGGGCGTCGACCTTGAGCTCGAGGTCATTAGCGATGAGGCGATCGAGCCCATCAGCAAGCTCAAGACGCATTTCCTGGGCAGCAAAAACCCGCGCCTCCACACCGACGAGACGCTTATGGCGCTGTCGATCACCTCGGCCACGAGTGAGACGGCCGCTCGCGTCCTTTCGGGCCTGGAGCAGCTGCGCGGTTGCGATGCCTTCTTTAGCGTGATTATCTCGCCGACGGACGAGACGGTACTGCGCAAACTGGGTATCAACGTGTGCTGCGAGCCCAAGTTTGAGCGCCGCGGTTTCTTCCATCGCTAAGTTTGAAGCACCGCGGTAATTGCATTGCATTTTGGCCGTATCGGGTTAGCGCCCGGTACGGCTTTTTGATCAATAAAGCGTCTATTTCGGCGAAAAATAGCTGTTTACCTGCCTAGAAACAATTTGAGCGGTATACAATAACCGTAACTGTTTCATCCTTAGCGGGATGCCGCATGATGGATATTACCTGCCATCGTGAGGTGTGTCGGTCGCGCACGGCGCGTTAGATGCTCGTGCTCGGTTTGAGGAGGCTACTATGGCGGGCAAGGGTCGTGCAAGTGTCAACGATATGAAGCGTGTCGAGGTGCTGGTGTTGATGGAGATCGACCAGCAAACCGAAGACAATGGCGGGCCGTATGGTTTCTCGCGCAAAACGCTTGCCGAGCGCGTGGGGGTTTCGCCGTATCGTGCCCGCGCCGCAATCGATCGCTTGGATTCCGAAGGCATGATTGATGTCGTCTCGCGTTATAGCGACGACGGCGGTCAGCTTGCAAATGGCATTTGCCTCACCGAACGTGGCGAGTGGTATCTTGAGGGCGTCCGCACCGGCATGCTCGTTCAAGAGATGCTTGAGGACGCGGTTGCTGATCGATAGCAGCATGTAGCCCTTGCCATAGCGACGCCGCCTGGGAAACCGGGCGGCGTTTTGTTTCAAGATTGAGAAATGCAATCGCACGCGAGAAAAATTGCGGACGGTCCGCGGCGCGAGTATTACAATGAAGACCCGTAAGATGTGGATAAACAACTTCTACGGGAAGCGCAGGTAACTCAATATGACCAAGCATGTGTTCGTAACCGGTGGCGTGGTTTCGTCCCTGGGCAAGGGTATCACCGCGGCCTCGCTGGGCCGTCTGCTCAAGTCGCGTGGCTACAAAGTAACGATGCAGAAGGCCGACCCGTATCTGAATGTCGACCCCGGTACCATGAGCCCGTTCCAGCATGGTGAGGTCTTCGTTACCGAGGATGGTTACGAGTCCGACCTGGACCTGGGTCATTACGAGCGCTTTATTGATGAGAACCTGACCCGCGATTCCAACTTTACGACCGGTGCCATCTACAAAAGCCTCATCGCCCGTGAGCGTCGCGGCGACTTTTTGGGCGGTACCGTGCAGGTGATTCCCCACGTCACCAATGCCATTAAGGACAAGTTCCGCCGCATCGAGGAGCAGACCGGCTCCGATGTAGTCATCACCGAGCTGGGCGGCACGATCGGCGACATCGAGTCCCAACCGTTTGTCGAGGCCATTCGTCAGTACCGCAAGGAGGCCGGCCCCGAGAACGTCTGCTACATCCACGTGTCGCTCGTTCCCTATATCGCCGCCGCCCACGAGGTCAAGACCAAGCCCACGCAGCATTCCGTCAAGGAGCTCCGCAGCTTTGGCATCCAGCCCGATATTATCGTGCTGCGCTCCGACCACCATATCGATGACGCTATCCGCGGAAAGATCGCAAGCTTCTGCGACGTCGACACCGATTGTGTCTTTACCAACGAGGACTGCGCGAGCATTTACGATGTTCCGCAGCTGCTTGCCGAGCAGGACTTTGACCTGCGCATTTGCGAGCGCCTGGGTCTGGACCCGCGTGAGCGCGACATGAGCGAGTGGAATGAGTTCCTGCGCAAACAGAATCACGCCAACCATCACGCCGACAAGGTGAAGATCGCCGTCGTGGGCAAGTACACGCAGCTGCCCGATGCGTACCTGTCGGTTATCGAGGCCCTGCACCATGCGGGCGTCTTCTACGATCGCCATGTGGACGTCCAGCTGGTCGACGGCGAGAGCCTCGACGAGCAGAATGTCTCCGAGGTTCTGGGCGATGCCTCGGGCATCCTGGTCCCCGGCGGCTTTGGCAAGCGCGCCCTGGAGGGCAAGATCCTTGCGGCCGAGTTTGCCCGCGAGCACAAGATTCCGTATCTGGGCATTTGCCTGGGTATGCAGGTAGCCGTGTGCGAGTTCGCCCGCAACGTCGTCGGCCTTGCCGGCGCCAGCTCCTCCGAGTTCGACCCGGACGGTCCGTTTAGCGTCATCGATCTGATGAGCTCGCAGGAGGATGTGACCGAGAAGGGCGGCACCATGCGTCTGGGCGCCTATCCGTGCAAGCTCGCCGCTGATACCCTCGCTCGCGAGGCATATGGCGAGGATCTCGTCTACGAGCGTCACCGTCACCGCTTTGAGTTTAACAACGCCTTCCGCGACCAGCTCGAGGACGCCGGCTTGGTTATCTCTGGCCTCTCACCCGACGAGCGCCTGGTCGAGATGGTCGAGCTGCCGCGCGACGTGCATCCGTGGTATGTGGCAACCCAGGCTCACCCCGAGTTCAAGAGCCGTCCGACCAACCCGCAGCCGCTGTTCCGAGAGTTCGTGCGTGCCTCGATCGGTCAGCACGAGGGTGTCGATCGCCTACAGGTGACGCCCATGAACCTCGCTACGGACTAAGGGTGCCGGCGAACAAAGAACATACCGAAACTACTCCCTCGTCGCTCGCCGTGGCGGCGGGGGAGTATCTCGATTACCTCGCGGTCGAGCGGGGTTTGGCGCGCAACACGATTGCGGCCTACCGTCGTGACCTGACGACGTACTGCGCCTATCTGGAGCGGGCGGGCATCATGTCTTTTGATGAGGCGACTCGTCAGGTCGTGGAGGGCTTTGTCGCCGACCGTCGCGATGGGGGCTATTCCGATGCCTCGGTGGAGCGTGCGCTTGCGGCCGTGAAGGGCCTGCATGCCTTTTTGGTGCGCGATGGGGCTGTGGCCCAAAATCCAACGGCGGCGTTGCGCCTGCCTAAAAAGGCCGAGCGTTTGCCGGAGTATCTATCGGTGGAGGATGTCTCGGCGCTGCTCGATCAAGACTTCCCCGAGGGCGAGATGGGCTTGCGCGACCATGCCATCTTGGAAGTGCTCTACGGATGCGGCTTGCGTGTGAGCGAGTTGGTGGGGCTCGATGTGGGCGATATCCATATCGACGATGGCTTTGTGCTCGTTCGCGGTAAGGGCTCAAAGGAACGCCTGTCCCCGCTGGTGGGAAGCGCGGCGCGAGCTCTGACGCTCTATATAACTGAGGGGCGTTCTCGCTTGGCGGCCCATGCCCACGGAACCGAGACCTCGGCGGTCTTTTTAAATAAGAACGGCCGCCGTCTGTCGCGCCAGGGCATCCATGCCATCTGTGAGCGCTATGGGCGCCAGGTGGGGCTGGTGGGACTCCATCCCCATACGCTGCGTCACTCCTTTGCCACCCATATGCTTGCGGGCGGCGCAGACCTCCGTGTGCTGCAGGAGATCTTGGGACATGCCGATATATCGACCACGCAGGTCTACACGCATGTCGATCGTACGCAACTTACCGAGGTCTATCTGGCAGCGCACCCGCTGGCACATCGTTAACACATCGCTGGCCTGCATATCTATAGGTATTTGGGGACGGGCCCCAGATTGCCGCGGCGTGCTTTTGCGCGCGCATGGGCAATCTGGGGCCCGTCCCATTTTCGCCACTTGTCGTCGTGGTGGTGGGACGCACGTGCCTTGGGTGGGGGAGTTTGGGGGCGATGTGAACGGCATGTAAAGGGACGCAAAAATCGCCTCAAGGTCAACTTGAAGGTTGAGGTTGAAAGGCGGGGTGCCACAGGTGGCATCCCGCCGTTGCTGTAAACACAACATATTGTGTTTTCGAACATATGATTGGGGGTGTTTTGCAATATATGGTGGGTGGAGTGG
>DXZM01000068.1:0-2567 GCA_019419665.1 Collinsella sp. | reverse complement strand
GGCGCCGCTGACCGGTGGACGGCACCGAGCCGTACGCTTGAACTTAGAAGGGGGAGGCCTCGCGGCCTCCCCCTTTTTTGCGTTTACGGGCTTTTGTCTCACATAGTAGCTGTGTTTTATAACCCTCGTTTGTCGCATCTTCTGCGAACGGGCTACAATAACTTAGTCTGTGCGATATGGAGGTGAACATGGCTGAAGCTGGTATCGGCGTTGATATCGTCGAGATTTCCCGCATGAAATCAATTCTTGAAAAGACGCCGTCGTTTGCTCGGCGTGTGTTTACCGAAGAAGAGCGTGCGTATTGCGATGCATCATCGCGTCCCGCTGCTCACTATGCGAGCCGCTTTGCTTCGCGCGAGGCGGTACTTAAAGCTCTCGGCACGGGTTTTAGTCAAGGCGTGGGTCGCAAGGATGTTTCGGTTACGCGTGATAAACTCGGCAAACCGAAGGCGCTGCTTTCGGGCCGTGCTCTCGAGATCGCTCAAGAACTGGGTGTTGTTGAGGTCGCTCTTTCCATTACGCTTACAGGAGACTTGGCCGTTGCGAATGCCATCGCGATTACCGAAGATGCTCGGCCTAAGCCAAAAGAGGAAAAGGTGAGCACCAAGAAACGCGTAGCGCAGACATTTAAAGAGGCTCGCTCTGTTTTAGATGAGCTTGAGCAGCTGCAGAATTCAGCATTGACGGAGCACCTGGGCGATGCTTCGCAAGATACGCTAGGAGCATAGATGAAACCGGTTTTGAGTACCGAAGAAGTCGTTCGTCTCGAGGATATCATCGAACGCGAAGGGACTTCGAAGGCCGAGCTTATGGAGCTAGCGGGTGAGTTTGCCGCCAACGAGGTCTTGAAGCTCAATCCCGATCGGGTTCTCGTTCTGGTCGGTTTTGGTAATAATGGCGGCGACGGTTGGGTTGCCGCCGATATCCTGAGCCATAAGGGTGTGGACGTGGATATCGTTTCTCCGGTTGAGCCGGATGAGATTCCTGCTGCTCTGGCACGTCATGTTGCTCGTCGTACTGCCGGCCGCGATGTGCACGTTTGCGTCGGCCCCTCGCGTGACGAACTCGAGGTTTTGATCGATAAGGCCGATGTTGTTGTCGATGCCATTTTTGGTACCGGTTTCCACGGAAATCTGCGTGCGCCGTTCTCCATCTGGATTCCTACGGTCAATGAATGCGCCGATTGTGTCGTATCCATTGATGTTCCCTCGGGCCTGAATGCCGAGACGGGCGTTGTTGATGACGACTGCATTCGTGCCGAGCATACGGTGACGATGATTGCGCCCAAGATTGGTCTGTATAGCGCTGATGGTCCTGAGTATGCTGGCGATTTGATCTGCGGCAATCTTTACGACCGTCTTGACGAGGTCATCGATGATGTCGACCACGCCGCCGAGATTGTCGAGCCCGGTGACTTAGTTGATTACTTTGCCCCACTACCTACGAATATCGATAAGTATTCCCGTGGCTCTGTGCTTATTGTCGCCGGATCTGCGCAATATCCTGGTGCTGCCATTATGGCGGCCAAGTCTGCAGCTCGCGCGGGTGCTGGTTACGTGGCAGTCGCGGCTCCTGACGCCTGCGCCAATCTTATTCGCATGGCACTTCCTTCGATTCCCGTCTTTGCTATTCCGTCTGATTCCCGCGGCTCCTTTGGCGCCGCTGCGCGCATGACGGTGTGCGAGATTGCAAAGAAGTACAGCTGTGTACTGTGCGGTCCCGGTATGACGACATCTGCCGGCGCTATGCAGGTGGTTTCGGGCTTGCTCGAGCTTGATGTACCGCTTATTTTGGATGCCGATGCACTCAACTGCCTTGCTAAGATTGCCATTGACGGTATTGATAGTAACCCCGAGATGTATCGTCGCGAGCAGCCGTTGGTTATGACGCCGCACTATCGTGAGCTTTCGCGTCTGGTTGCCGGTGACGAGGTGAACGACCTTGGTACCGCGATTGCGGCCGCGCAGAAGGTTGTCTGGGCTGCAGGCTCCGACAACCTGGTTGTCATTGCCAAGGGGCCGACGACGGCTATCTGTGGCGTTGAGCGTGTGCTGCTGCCGCTCTCGGGTCCGGCTTCTCTGGCAACTGCCGGTTCGGGTGATGTTCTCGCGGGTATTTTGGCCGGCACGCTTGCCACCATGCGCGACGAGATGGATCGTTGGGAGTTGCTGTATTCGTACGCCGTCGCACTTCACAGCTACGCCGGTTTTGCCGCGGTGACGGAGTATGGTGAGAAGAGCGTCATCGCGACCGATCTTATCGACTTGATCGGTCCTGCCATGGAACTGGCGGCAAAGGATGCGCTCGAAGATCTGGGAATCATGGACGAAGGGTCGGATGACTAATCATGAATAAAGCCGATTTGACGCGCTGGTCCTGGGTCGAGATCGACCGCGGGGCGCTCCGTCGCAACACGAGGGCCTATAAGAATTTGCTGAATCCACGTCAGCGCCTGTGCTGCGTGGTTAAGGCCGATGCTTATGGTCATGGAGCTGTTGAGTGCGCCAAGATCATGTATTCGGCCGGTGCCGACATGTTTGCCGTGGCGACGGTTAACGAGGGCGTTG
>DXZM01000067.1:0-2974 GCA_019419665.1 Collinsella sp. | reverse complement strand
TCCCATTTCTCATGTCCAAGAAATGGGAGGCAGTTCAAAGTGCGCAGCGGGGGTTTCTTGCAAGTCCGAGGACGTTCTGAAAAGTAACTTCAGGGCGGGCCCGGACGATAACAACCGGCTACAAGTCGATGTGCGATTCCTTGATCGGGAACGGCTCCGCGAAGTGGCACGCGCAGCAGTGACCAGGTGCAACTTCCTTAAACTCGGGAAGCTTCTCAGAGCAGATACCCTGAGCGATCGGGCAGCGAGTGTGGAAACGGCAACCGGTCGGCGGATCCAGCGGCGACGGCGGATCGCCAGCGAGGATGATGCGCTTGCGGGTCTTCTGGATATCAGGATCGGGAACCGGCACGGCAGACAGCAGCGACTGCGTGTACGGATGGTGAGGCTCGCTGTAAAGCGTCTTCCAGTCCGAAACCTCAACCATCTTACCCAGATACATAACGGCAACGCGATCGGAAATGTGCTGCACGACGGACAGGTCGTGAGCGATAAACAGATACGCGGTACCGAACTTGTCCTGGAGCTCCTTAAGAAGGTTCAGAACCTGGGCCTGAATGGATACGTCAAGTGCGGAGACAGGCTCGTCGCAGATAATCAGCTTGGGCTTCAGAGCGAACGCGCGGGCGATGCCGACACGCTGGCGCTGGCCGCCCGAGAACTCGTGCGGATAACGGTTGATGTGCTCGGGATTCAGACCGACGACGTCCAGCAGCTCGCGGACGCGCTCGATACGCTCCTCCTTGGTACCCACGCCATGAATGGTCATGGGCTCGGAGACGATCTCGCCGATGGTCATACGGGGATTGAGCGAAGCATAGGGATCCTGGAAGATGAACTGCATCTCGCGACGCATGTCCTTGATCTCATGCTTGCTCATCTCGGCAACATCTTTACCCTGGAAGAACACCTTACCGGCGGTCGGCTTGGTCAGGCGCATAATGGTGCGACCCGTCGTGGACTTACCGCAACCAGACTCACCAACCAGACCAAAGGTCTCGCCCGGATAAATCTCGAACGAAATGTCATTTACTGCAGAGACAACACGCTTGGAGAAGCGCTTGGCGAACATGCCGGACTCAGCGGGGAACTCCTTAGAGAGGTGCTCGACCTTCAGCAGCGGAGTACGCTCGTTGGTATCTGCCATTACGCCTCGCCTCCCTTCTTGGAATCCTTGCGCGTACGGGACGTCTCAGGAGCGTTCTTGAGGAACTCGGGGTCACCGGAGTAGTGGCACGCAGAGTAATGACCAGACTCGGTGACAACGCGCTCGGGGCGCTGCTTGCGGCACTTGTCCGTCGCATAGGGACAACGAGGCGAGAACACGCAGCCCTCAGGCAGGTTCATGAGCGAAGGCGGGTTGCCGTGAATCGGCGTAAGCGGCTTCTTCTCTTCGATGGCCTGCTCCGGGATGGAGCGGATAAGGCCCCAGGTGTAGGGGTGGCGACTCTCGTAGAAGATTTCCTCAGCAGTACCGAACTCGACGGGACGGCCGGCGTACATAACCATGATCTTATCGGCCATATCGGCAACGACGCCCAGGTCATGGGTAATCATGATGATGGCGTTGCCGTTCTTCTCCTGCATTTCCTGCATGAGCTCGATAATCTGAGCCTGAATGGTAACGTCCAGAGCCGTCGTGGGCTCGTCGGCAATCAGGATATCGGGATCGCAGGCAAGAGCCATAGCGATCATGACACGCTGACGCATACCGCCGGAGAACTGGTGCGGATACTCATTGACGCGCTTCTCGGGCTCGGGGATACCCACGAGGTCCAAAAGCTCGGTAGCGCGCTTGAGCGCCTCCTGCTTGGAGTAGCCACGGTGCAGACGAAGGCCCTCGCCCACCTGCTTGCCGATCTTATAGACCGGGTTCAAGGAGGTCATAGGATCCTGGAAGATCATCGCGATGTCGTTTCCGCGAATGTGCTGCATCTCTTCCTCGGTCATCTCGAGGATAGAACGACCGCGATAGCGAACGTCGCCGCCCTCGATCTTTCCCGGAGGCATCGAGATGAGGCCCATGATGGTCATGGCGGTCACGGACTTACCGGAGCCGGACTCACCGACGACACCCAGGGTCTCGCCGCGATCGAGCGTGTAGGACACACCGTCGACAGCGCGAACGACACCATCCTCGGTATGGAAATACATCTTAAGGTCATCGACCTCGAGCAGATGCTGGCCCTCGGGAACCGGCTGGTCCTTCAGGTCCACATAGTTCTTGTTCTTCTTCATCCTTATGCGTCCTTCATCTTGACGTCGAGGGCGTCGCGCAGACCGTCACCCAGCAGGGTGAAGGCGAGCACCGTCGAGAGAATTGCCAGACCGGGCATGATCATCATCCAGGGAGCAGTCAGAAGATACTGCTGACCGTCCTGAATCATGGAGCCCCACGAAGGCGTAGGCGGAATAACGCCCATGCCGAGGAAGGACAGAGCGGACTCGGTCAGAATAGCGCCGCCGATGTTCATGGTCGCGTAGACCACGATGGAAGCAACGGAGTTCGGGAAGATATGGCGCATAACGATACGGGCATCGGATGCACCCATGGCACGGGCGGCGTCAACATAGTCGTTCTCTTTGACCGTGAGGATCGCGGATCTAAAGACGCGCGCAATCGAAGGCCAGCCGAGAATACCGATGGCGATGAAAACATTTTGAAGACCACGGCCGATAACGGCGATCATGGCGACGACGAACAGCACGTACGGGAACGCCAGGAAGATGTCCGCGCAGCGCATGATAATCGTATCCCAGATGCCGCCATAGAAACCGGCAAGGGCGCCCATGACCAGACCGATCACCGTGGAGATGGCGGTGGCCATAATACCGACGGAAAGCGAAACACGTGCACCGTAGATAACACGAACGAGAATGTCGCGGCCAAGGGCGTCGGTGCCAAACGGGTGCTCGGCACACGGAGCCAGCAGCGACGTCTCGGCCATGGTGGTCGAGTCGGAAGCCGTCGGCG
>DXZM01000066.1:0-4709 GCA_019419665.1 Collinsella sp. | reverse complement strand
AGGGCATGCGAATTCCTCCGAATCGAGTTACACGTTGGAGGCATTCTACCCACTCAAGCGGCTAGGCTTCCTTACAGGAGCTCGATTTTGCCGTCCTTCACGGTGAGTCCCATATTGCCGGAAAGCAGATCGTCCAGGCGCGAACCCACAAGCTCAAAACGCCAGCCTTCGCGCAGGGGGCTTTGCTCAGGATGCTCGATGTAATCGGCCAGGTCATCGCGCGAGGCAATAACCGAGGTCGCCACGCCCGATCGTTCGGCAACCAGGCGAATAAGCGCATACATGAGGTCCGTCACGCTCTCCAGCTCCGGCGAGATCTGGTGATGCCCACGCACCATGAGCGGCAGACGATCGTGCGGGCAGCTTGCGCCACGCTTGATGGCCATGAGCGCACCGTCCACGTCGCGCTCCCCCAACTGGTCGGTACCGCGAATGCTACGGAACTCCTCAACGCGCACAGGATTGCGCTTAACGAGCGCAAGCAGCGTGTCGTCGGACATGACCCACTTGCGCGGGATGTTACGGCGCTCGGCGCGGTCCTCGCGCCAGGCGGCGAGCTCGCGCGCGATGCCCAACTGGTGACGGCTGCACGAATTGATGCGTTTGACCTTACGGAACGCCTCGTGGCGATCGGCGCGATAGTGCGACTCGTCAGCCAGCGGGCGCAGCTCGTCGAGCACCCAGTCCACGCGGCCCAGCTCGCGCAGGCGGCTCATCATCTCGGTATAGGCGACGATCAGGTACTTGACGTCATCGATCGCGTACTCGATCTGCTTATCGGTCAGCGGGCGACGCGACCAGTCGGTCAGCGACTCAGTCTTGGGCAATGAGACGCCGCAAAACGTCTGCACGAGCGCGCCGTAGGAAATCTGCTGGCGCTCGCCTAAAAAGGCGGCGGCCACCTGCGTGTCAAAAATCGGACGCGGCAGCACGCCTACGGTATGAAGCATAACTTCCATGTCCTGCGAGCAAGCATGGAACACCTTGGTCACGCTCTCGTCGGCCATGAGTTCGGCCAAGGGAGACAGGTCGTCGATTACCAGGGGATCGACCGCTACGCTCTCGGCAGGGGTGGCAATCTGGACCAGGCACAGACGCGGATGGAACGTGCGCTCGCGCAAAAACTCGGTATCGACGGCAATCGCGTCGAACTCACGGGCGCGCTGGCAAAAGTCGAGTAGAGCCTGATGTGTGGAAATGTACATATCAACCCATCGAATAAGGTTAGGCCCGAAAAACACGGGTAGGATATCGGCATTGCCTTACAACTATACTCGGTTAGTCACAGAACGGGAACGTAAGTATGCGCTGCCTTATCATCCACAACCCGGCATCGGGCCCCAGCTCAGATGAAATCTACGCGTTCACGCACGCCCTCGCGCAGGGCGGCGACGAGGTCGTGATGCGTTTTATCGGCGATGGCATGGAACCCAAGGACGCCGTGGCGGACGTGCGCGAGTTTGATCGCGTGGTGATTTCGGGCGGCGACGGCACCGTCTCCAACGTGCTCGATCAGATGCGCGGATGCGGCGTCCCCACGCTCGTCTTCCCCTCCGGCACAGCCTGCCTGTTCTTTAACAACATCGGTAATGCCCCTGAGGCGGCGGCACTTGCCAAGGCCTGCCGTGCCGGTCGCACGGTCAAAGTGGACATGGGCGAGCTCTTTTGGCTCGACGAGAACGGCAACGAAAGGCGCCACGGCTTTATCATCATCGCCGGCTCGGGCTTCGACGCCGAGATCATGATGAAGGCCGCCCCTACCAAAAACGACATCGGCGAGATCGCCTACTTCCTCTCCGCGCTCGCCACGCCCAACCCCACGGTGGCGCACTTTACCATCGAGCATGACGGCATTGTCGAGGAGCTCGATGGCATCTGCTGCATGGCCGGCAACACCTCGGTCATCCAAAACGACATCAACCTGTTCCCCAACTGCCGCATGAACGACGGCATGGTCGACATTGCGGTCATCGAACCCGTGCGCACCGTGCAGCTGCTGCCTACCGTGATCATCGCTGCGCTTGACCCCGCCGGCAAGGTACTCGGGCGCCCACAGTTCAAGATCATCCAGACCAAGGAAGCCAAGATCACCTGCACCCCGTCACTGGGCATGCAGTTCGATGGCGAGATTATCTCCAGCAGTTCGGGCGTCTTTGGAGCCCGCGCGCTTCCGCAATGCCTCGACCTCATCGTCGACGAATTCTCCCCGCTCGGAAAATAGGAGGACCCTATGAACGACAATCCCCTGATCGGCTTTATTGTCATCGTCTTGGCCATGCTCGTCGGTTACGCCATCAACGTGATTCACCGCCGAAAGAAGTAGCCACCGCTCTTTCACAGCACGCGCAAACCCGGACCCCTCATCGGCATGACACAACGTGGCGGCGAGGGGTCCATCATTTTTTGCGACACTTTACTTAGCTACATCATTTGCTGGCGATATGCAGATTGAATTACCTAGTAAATGAGTACATTTAACCGTTCATCGCATTTTTCACTACGCTTATCGAGTAAAAATCTTTCATAAATGTATATTGTTTCGAATTCGTTACGCTTGGGGAGAGTATTTATTGGCTGAAGCCCTCTGGAGACAGAGGGCTTTCGCACGCTGGGAGGGAACATGAGTAAAACTCATCCCGTCAACGCGCTCAAGAAGCTTGGTATAGGCCTTGCATTTGGAGCTGCAACCATCATGTCCATGCCGACCTCTGCACTCGCTTGCACGCAGGTCTACATGGGCAAAAACCTTACGGCCGACGGCAACACGTACTACGGCCGTTCCGAGGACTATGGCCCGCGCTATCTTAAGCACTTTGGCATTGAGCCCTCTCACGGCCCGGGACATACGTACAGCTCGGACGAGTCTTCGTTCATGTACACCTCGACCAAGACCACGTATCGCTACACCTATGTACGCGACCATCCCTCCCAGTGGGACAACCGCTGGGATGCCTACTCTGAAGCAGGCATCAACGAGAAGGGCGTATCCTGCTCCGCCACGCTAAGCACCAGTATGAATGCAGATGCCGAGACAGCAGACCCCCTGACTAACACCGGCATCGGCGAGTACAACTACGCCAGCGTCATCCTGGGCGAGAGCGCCACGGCCCGCGAGGGCGTCGAGCTCCTCGGCAGCCTGATTGACGAGCAGGGCGTCTGCTCCAACGACCAGATCATCATCGCCGACAACAACGAGACCTGGCTGTTTGCCGCGCTTTCCGGTCACCAGTGGATCGGCATGAAGCTCGCCGACGACGTCGCCTCGATCAACCCCAACATCGGCAACCTCAACTACGATGTCGACCTCAACGACCCCGAGAACTGCCTGCACTCCGAGGGCATCGAGTCCATGCCTAAGGAGAAGGGCTTTGCCGAGTACACCGACGGCAAGTTCGACGTCGCCGCAACCTATGGCGAGACCATTCAGAATTCCGGTATGCACCAGTGGACCCGCTACGTCCAGGGCCGTAACTACTTTGGCAACGAGCTCCAGGAGGGCACCGACTACGAGATCGTCAAGGACGAGCGCGAAGAGGCTCGCGCCACGACCGGCGCCTTGGTCCACGAGATGCAGCCGCTGTTCTTCCAGCCCGGAAAGACAGACTGGACTACCTTTGAGATGATTCGCTCTCTCGGTAACCGTGGCGAGAATACCCCGGGCCTTAACGCCAACACTGACGGTGCCTATGCCATCGGCACCGAGCGCAACACCGAGATTCACGTCTTCCAGGTTCGCAACGGTCTTGATCCCCAGGTTGCAACAATCCAGTGGGAAATGCTCTCCCGCGCCGCGTACTCCGTCGCCATCCCCTTCTACTCCGCACTGCTCACCGAGGTTAGCCCGTATTTCAGCGACCAGACCGTCTCCTTCGACCACTGCAAAGAGACGGACGTCGTGTACAACGAGGAGCCCGAGAACTCAATCAACTACGTCCTCATGGACATCAGCTCGCTCTGCTTTGAGAACCCTGACACCCTTGGTATCAGTGTCCGTGCCTACCTCGATGCGCTCCAGAACGAGCTCATCGAGCAGAACAAGGAAGTTGACGCCGCCATGCTGGCCGAGACGACCCCCGAGGGCCGCACTGCCCTGGCCAACAAGGCCGGCAAGGCTGCTACCGAGAACACCTACGTCAAGTGCAAGGCCCTGCTCCAGGAGATGCGCGCCTATCAGAAGGCCGAAAACTTCGACCAGCCCTTCACCCCGAGCGACCTGAACACCGAGACCAACGGCCTCAAGGTGTCCATCACCTACGCCAAGGACGCTCTTGCCACCGACCCGGTAACCCCGGATCAGCCTGGCACCCCCGAGCAGCCTGGTACTCCTGAGCAGCCCGGTACCCCCGAGCAGCCCGCTAAGCCCGAGCAGCCCACCACCAAGCCCGAGAAGCCTGGCAAGTCGGACACCACGACCACGGTAACCACCAACAAGACGAACACCAAGGGCGGCCTGCCCACCACCGGTGATCGTTTTGATGGCCGCGTGGTGGCTGCATTCGCCATCGCTGGCGTTGCCGTCATCTCCGCGGGCGGTTACTTCCTCTACCGTCGCAATAAGGAGTAACGTCTTAGCTGAGCGGGCAAGGCAGCAATGGCGGCCTCGCCCGCTTAACCCGCCTTTTTGACCGACGGGAAACCCACCTGAAATCTTTTTAAAAAAGATTTCCCCGCACACACTTCGCTGTGCTATAGTGCAGCGCAACAGCAAC
>DXZM01000065.1:0-2058 GCA_019419665.1 Collinsella sp. | reverse complement strand
GAGCTTCGCCCATTTGCTTGTAACGAATCGCAGGATCTCCTCATCGGACGGTTCTGCGCCGAAGACGATGCGGGCGACGCCGTACCTGCCGTCCTCGACATGCTCCGCCAGCCCGACCCAGAATTGGCCGTCGTGATATACGGTCAGGGTGGACGACACGCTGATCTGCATGGCTGGTTCCTCCTTTATGTAGATGACCATGCAGAGAAGGGACAACCAAGGAGGCAGGTTACTGATGCGGACTCCCGCACGCCCACGACTACCCGACGGGGACTGTGTTTTCATCTCTGGTGCCCGCATTGTAGCACGCGCGGATTCACGATGTTGATTGCCGGCGCCTAGACGGAGATGAAGGCGGTTCGTCTAGGTCAAGCCGGTCGCTCGTTCATGAAGCGGCCGATTCCCTGAAAATAAAAGGCGCCCACGAGGACACCTACAGGCTATCTTCGAACTACTTGGTTGGGGCAGACGGAGGAAAAAAATAGGGCAGAATCGCTCTCACGATCCCGCCCCGCAAACCCGAGGGTTTCTAACTGGCTCCATTATTCCGGGCTTCTCAGTTCTGTCATTGACCCAGGTATCATCCGTCTCCTATAGCGAGTGAATATAAAAATAGGGCAGAGTCGCTTGCGCAAGTCCGCCCCTAAAACCGTGAAGGTTTTGCTATCTGCAGGCTATTCTACCAACCCGAGCGATTCTGTCAACCTGCGAAGGAACTCGAGCGCGGAGCGAGCTGCGGCGTCGGGCCCCTTGTCGGGCAGCGCCTCGGTTTCTCCGTCGGCCCTGGCGAACATCTCGGCGAGCTCGGATGCGGCGCGCGAGCGCGAGGAGCCCTCGGGTACCAAGCCGGAGTGCGCCACGAGCACGGTCGCGACCTCCTGCATGGCCGTATTCCCCATCCACTTCCTCCTGGTCGCCTTGGGGATTCCCACGGCGGCGACCCTTCGGGAGACGCCACTGGACGCCGAGCCCCGGGCGGCGCCCCTCTCGGCGAAGCAGTTGATCAGGCACGAGCCGTGCGCGGCGCAGTTGCGGACGGACTTCACGCGCTTGAGGTCGTAGTGGGAGGCCTCGAGGCGCCTGTCGCCCCATCGCCTGGCGCAGAAGCGCACGAAGTCGATGAGGGTGCCGAACGAGGTGAGCTCAAGGAAGGCCCAGGCAGGCATGTCGCCGGAGTACTTCGCGTAGAGGCTCGAGCTGTAGGGGCTGCGGCCGCTCATCTTGAGCTCGCGCAGGCGGTACTCCCTGTTTGCAGTGGTAAGCGATGCCATGTAGTCGGCCACGATGGCGTAGCCGTCCTCTCCACGGTCCTCCATCTCGCGAAGCAGTGTCACCTTCTGGAAGTGCTCGATGTCGAGCGTCATGCCGAGCAGGGCGTGGCGCAGCTCCTGGTCGAGCGCCGCGAGCAGGCGCAGCTGGCCGAAGTCGAGGTCTACGTAGCGGCCGTCGCGCGGGCCTCCCTCGTATTTCGAGAAGAGTTTGCGGTAGGATGCGAGCTTGAAGAAGTTGCACTTGTCGCGCAGGTAGTCCTCGGCCTCTTCCTCGGAACACAGCTCGAAGGCTACGCCCTTCTGCTTGAGGTGCTCTATCTGCTGCTCGATCGTGAGGATCGGCTTCCTATCGTGGGGTTCGGCCATGCTCGTTCTCCTGTCATAAAAAGTATTGCCTATTTTACCAGCATGTTCTCGACATTCGGTGAAGGCCTCATCGTCGACTCATGGGCAAGCCGCCTGATACGACTCCCTTTCCCTGCCAGCAGCGCAGTCGCCTGACCTGCGGCTTTGGAATCGCGTTGGAAGCCGCCCTCGACCAATCATTTGCAGTTGTTGCGAGTGGCTTGTGCGTGATGCTGCGGTTGAGTTCCAGAAACGGGCGATTCCGCCCAATCGGGCATCCGAATCACGGCCGGAAGCTCCTTTGGGACAAAAACAAAAACTCAAAGCCCTGAGTTTGAAAAAAGTTTTTGAAGTTGTCCCAGCTTTTGTCCCCGAAGCCGACGAGACGCGACATCGCGTCATTCGGCGGCACGCGTTCCGTGTCGATGCCGAAAACTGGGTG
>DXZM01000064.1:0-4808 GCA_019419665.1 Collinsella sp. | reverse complement strand
CGCTCAACGGGCGGACATTATAGGGCATATAGCACAGGTAGCATTTTGACCCGCATGCGGCAGAGGGCTGGGGCAGCTCATTTGGGATGCGACTAGCGCTTGCGGGGGACGAGCTTGGTGCGGCGCAGGTTGATCATCTCGGCAGCGATGGAGATGGCAATCTCCTCGGGATCCTCGGCCTCGATGGCAACGCCGATCGGCAGGTGCAACCCGTCGATCTGGTCCTGCGTAAAGCCCTCCTGCTCCAGGCGGGCGCGCACAAAGGCCGTCTTACGGCGCGAACCCAAGCAGCCCAGATAGGCGGGCTTGGCGCGCATGGCCTGAATCACCACGTCGATATCGGACTTGTGACCCGCCGTGGCGACGACCACTAGGTCGCGCGGGCCGATGGGGCACTGCTTGCTCAGGTTCTTGTAGTCGACCAGACGACGGTCGTAGACACCGGGCACCCATTCGGGGGTCAGCGTGCCGGGGCGGTCGTCGCAAGCCACGACGGCAAAGCCCGCCGCCGTGAGCACCCGCGCCGTCGCAGCACCCACGTGTCCGCAGCCAAAGATATAGGTCAGGCCCTCGGGGCAGAGCGTCTCGATGTGCGCGGGAGGAATCTCGGAGGCGGCGTTGGTGTAGGTGACGTTGCTCCCCTCTTCCGCCAGCGAAAGCCCGGGGCAGCCCGCAATGGTGCGGCGCGATTCCTCGCCATGGTACTCGGCCACATCGCCCTCGAGCGCGCTTGCGATAAACGGCTCAAAGTCAATGACGAAGTCGCCGATGCGCCGATAGGCCAAGACGTCGGCAACCGACTGGAACAACGGTGCCTGGGTCGCATCCAGATGCAGGTAGCACAGGCAGATGGCCCCGCCGCAGATCATGCCGGTATCGGAGTTCTCGCCGCCCATGGTGTAGCGGACCAGACGCGACTGCTCCGCGCTCAGGAGCTCGCGCGCCTCATCCAGCGAAAAGAGCTCAATCTTGCCGCCGCCGATAGTGCCCGCCTGGCTGCCATCGGCAAAGACGGCCATCCAGGCGCCCACACCGCGCGGGGACGACCCCGCCGTTCCGGCAACAACCACGAGCTCGCAGGGCTTTCCCGCCTTAAGCGCGGCGAGCACCGCATTCACAACATCAAGCTTTTCCATCGCCGCTTCCTATCCCCTAAAAACGTCGGTGAGCATAGCGAGTGCCTCGAGCACGCCGCCGCCGACCGACGTCGCTTTGTCCGAAATGTAGTTGATATAGCTGGCATCGCCGCGCGGATCGACATCGGCGCATTTAAAGCCCTCAGTCACCTGCACGCCGTTCGCCAAAAGCCCGCGCAGACAGCCATCGATCTGCGTGCACATGGGCGTATCGCCCGCGTAGCCAATCACGTCTCCGGCGCTCACGATGTCGCCGATTGCGCGGTCGGACCGAAACACGCCGGCGGCGGGGCTGTGGATAACACGCTCCTTGCCATAGCCGGCGATAATGCCCGGCACGCCCGTGTTGGGCTGGGGCGAACCTTGGGTAATGACACGGCCGAGAAAATGCCCGCGCATGGTCTCGACCACGGCATCGCAATCGACCGGCGCGGTAAAGCCCGGCCCCACGGCGATGACGGCAGGCGCCATATCGCGCGTGGTGCCCAAGTTGCGCTTGGCCAGAATCGCGTCGACCACGGCAGCGGGTTTAAGCTCATCGAGCATCTTGGCCTGAGGGTCCACCACAACGGCGACGTCTCCAGCCTCAGTAATTGCAAGCGCCTCAGCCGGCGTCTGCGCCAAGCGAGCGCGAATGCCTTCGACCTCGACCTCGCCCAGGCGAATGGCCTCGCAAAAACAGATTGTGCGGCGGATGCACGTGGGAACCGCGATATCGGCCATAACGACCGAAACGCCGGCGCGCACCAAGCGAGCGGCGACGCCCGTGGCGATATCGCCGGCGCCGCGAACATAAACGAGCATTCCCGGGGCACCTCCCTGTGCTACGGTTTGAGCAGAGCAAAAGCGGTTCGGCCGCTACTCTGATGATTATTTATTATCACAGTATTATACGGCGGTGAACAGATGGAAACGGTTAGCGGCAATCTTGCCTCTGCGCTCAGGATCGAGCCGGGCATTACCGCAATTATCGGCAGTGGCGGCAAGTCGACGCTGCTGAAGACGCTGGGTCTCGAGCTCATGCGCACTGGCGGCCGCGTGCTCCTCTGTACCACCACGCACATGTTTCCCGTCGCCGGCGTGCCATGGGACGGGTCGAGCCGTCGCCTGGACGCCGCGCCTTGGAAGCCGGGGACCCTACATGCTCCCGGCTGCACCTGCGAGGCATGCGCGGGCCTGAGCCGCGGGTCGATCTGCCAAACGGGCGTCCTTGACCCCCAGACGGGCAAGCTGTCCGCCCCCGCCGGGCCGCTCGACCAACTGGCTCAGCGCTTCGATTACGTCCTGGCCGAGGCGGACGGTAGCAAGCGGCTCCCGCTCAAGGCGCACGCCTCGTGGGAGCCGATCGTTCCCGCCGACACGGCCAACGTCGTCTGGGTCGTCGGAGCCTCAGGTTTTGACAGACCCGTCGATGAGGCTGTCCACCACCCCGAGCTCTTCTGCGAGCGCTGCGGCTGCAAGCCCACCGACGCTGCCACCCCAGAGCACGTCGCCACGGTGCTCAATGCCGAGCTGCAGATGCTGAACCTCAACAATGCCCGCATCATGCTCAACCAAGTCGACACGCTTGCCGACCCAACGATGGCAGATCGCTTCGAAGCGGCCCTCGACCGCTCCCTCATCGCCACCAGCCTCAAGGGGTAGCTAATTTGGGACGGGGCTCTTTTAGCTACCCCGGCGGCCTTCCTGCTAGCGGGGGACGTAGCGGCCGGGCTGGGCTCCGGTGGGCTCGCCGTCGCGCACCGCCAGCACGCCATTCACAAACACGGCCTTGGCGCGACCGTGCGCTTCAAAGCCCTCGAGCGGCGTGTAGTCCACAGCCTGATGCTGCGTCGCGGCGCTGATTGTCCAACGCGCGCTCGGATCCCACACGCACACATCGGCATCGGCGCCCTCGGCCAGGCACCCCTTGCGCGGATACATGCCAAACACGCGCGCCGGGTTCTCGCTCATCAGACGGCAGAGGTCCTCGGGACCCAGCTGTCCCTCAAAGCTCGTGGCAATCGCGACGGGGCGATGCTCAACGCCGGGTCCGCCGTTGGGAATCGCACGGAAGTCGTCACGCCCGCGGTCCTTTTGCCCGTGCAGGTTAAAGCTGCAGTGGTCGGTCGCAATCGTATCGATCTCGCCGGCCACAAGCGCCTCGCGCAGCGCAGCGCGGTCGCCTGCATGGCGAAGCGGCGGGCTCATTACATACTTGGCGCCCGCAAAGCCGTCCTCGCCCTGCTCTAAATAGCAGGTGTCGTCGAGCATCAGATACTGAGGGCAGGTCTCGACATAGATATTCTTCTGCCCGCGCGCCTTGGCCGCACGAATGGCCTCGAGCCCCAGTTTGGTCGAAAGGTGCACCACGTTGACCGGGGCATCGCCGGCCAGGTGCGCCAGATACAGTAGACGGCTCACGGCCTCGCCCTCGCACACGTCCGGACGGCTGAGCGCATGGCCCTCGGGCCCATGGATACCCTGCTCGTACACGCGCTTCTGCAGCGCGTTGACCAGCGTGCCGTTCTCGCAATGCACGCACAGGATGCCGCCCACGCGCTTGAGCTCCTCAAACACCTCGAGCGTCTCGGCATCGTCCAGACGCAGGTGGTCATAGGCAAAGTAGGTCTTAAACGATGACACGCCCGCCTCGCGCATGGCCGAAAGATCGGCACGGTTGCGCTCGTTCCACTCGGCAAGCGCCATATGGAAGGCATAGTTGGCCGTGCAGGTGCCGTCGGCACGGCGATGCCACTCGGCAAGGGCATCGGGCATGGTCACGCCGCGGTCGGCCGTGGCGTAGTCCACGATGGTCGTGGTACCGCCGCAGGCAGCCGCACGTGTGCCGGTCTCAAAGCTATCTGCCGTCCAGTCCATGCCGGTCCAGCACTGCATGTGCGTATGGCCGTCGATAAAGCCGGGGAATACCCAACAGCCCGTGGCGTCCTGGACGGTATCGCCCTCGCCCGGCTCGATCGTCGCGGCAATCCGCACGATCTTATCGCCATCCATGGCAAGGTCGGCGTGACGAAGCCCCTGGGGCGTCACAAGCGCGCCGTTTTTGATGATGATCATAATTGCTCCTTATTGATTGATGCAGTTGGCCACGCGATCAAAATACGAGCAGGCGGCGATATGCTCCGTTATGCGGCGCTGGCCCTTGGCGGTATCGACATCCCACAGCTCGTAGGCACGCGCTTCGACCAACGCAACGTCGGTGCGGCCCCTGAGAATCGAGCCTCCGCCGTCTTTGCCTTCGAGAAGCATAAGCGCATCGAACAGCTGCGCCGGGAAGAGCACCGGGCTCGAAGGCTCACCGTTGCACGCAAGACGCACCGGATGCTTGCGGCCACGCTCGTCAAATGCACGAACCATAGCCCCAAAAGAATCCGAACTCACGAGCGGCTGGTCGCCCGGCAAAAAGAGGCAACCTTTCCAGTTGCGTTCGACCCCCCACGAAAGACCCGCGCGGACGCTTTCGCTGCGCAGCTCGCCATCGTGCAGCACGCACGGGCAATGCTTGTCCTCGCAAATCTGGGCGACCTCGGGCCAACGCGTCGAAACTACGGCGTCAAAGCCCTGGGGAACCGAATCGATGGTCCGGGCAATCAGCGGCTCGCCATAGATATCGGCAAGCATCTTGTTAGAGCCAAACCGCTTGCCCTCGCCCGAAGCCATAATGACGCAACC
>DXZM01000063.1:4825-33021 GCA_019419665.1 Collinsella sp. | reverse complement strand
AGCGTCTGTTCCGCCGCGGCGACGCCTGCCGTCTGATCAAGCGCTGCAACGACTTTGGCGCCGGCGGCGTCTCGGTCGCCGTGGGTGAGCTTGCCGACGGCCTGTATGTCGACCTTGACACCGTGACCAAGAAGTACGACGGCCTGGATGGCACCGAGCTCGCCATTTCCGAGTCCCAGGAGCGCATGGCTTGCGCCGTCGCCGACGGTGACGTCGAGGAGTTCATGGGCTACGCCGCCGAGGAGAACCTGGAGGCAACCGTTATCGCCGAGGTTACCGCCGAGCCGCGCATGCGCATGGCCTGGAACGGCGTCGCCATCGTCGATCTGTCCCGCGAGTTCCTCAACTCCAACGGTGCACCCAAGCACCAGGTCGCCCACGTCTGCGCCCGCAGCGTGTGGCAGCCCAGCTGGGCCGGCACCACACTTGCCGAGCGCATGACCTCGCTCGTCACCGATCTTAACGTCGCCTCCAACAAGGGCCTTTCCGAGCGCTTCGACTCCACCATCGGTGCCGCAACCGTGCTTATGCCTTTTGGCGGCAAGACGCAGCTCACCCCGAGCTCGGCCATGGTCGCCAAGTTCCCCGTAGACGGCGAGACCACCACGGCAAGCGCCATGGCGTGGGGCTTCAACCCCTACCTGATGGAGGCCGACCAGTTTGCAGGCGCCTACCTGTCCGTGGTCGAGTCCATCGCCAAGCTCGTTGCCGCCGGCTTTGAGCACAAGCGCGCCTATCTCTCCTTCCAGGAATACTTTGAGCGCCTGCGCACCGAGGCCGAGCGCTGGGGCAAGCCCACGGCAGCCGTCCTGGGCGCCCTCATGGCCCAAGTCGACCTGGGTGCCGGCGCCATCGGCGGCAAGGACTCCATGAGCGGTTCGTTTGAGGACGAGACCGGCGAGCTCAACGTTCCGCCGACCCTGATCAGCTTCGCCGTCGCCGTGGGCAAGGCCGCCCGCGCCGTCTCGCCCGAGTTCAAGGGCCTCACGCACCGCGTCGTCCGCATCGCCCCCGCCACCTATGGCGAGGACTACCGTCCCGACGCTCAGCAGCTGCTCGCCGCGTTTGACGCCGTCGAGGCGCTCACTGCTACCGGCAACGCCCTGGCCATCTCCACGCCCGGCTACGGCTGCGGCGCCGAGAGCCTCTTTAAGATGTGCGTCGGTAACCAGATCGGTATCGAGCTTGCCGAGGATGTAGACGTGGAGAGCCTCTTCACCCCGCTCTACGGCAGCTTTATCGTCGAGCTCGCCGAGGATGCCGAGCTGCCCGAGGTCGCCGACGGCGTTGTCGTCGAGCCCCTGGGCACCACCGTCGAGGGCTATGTCATCGACACCGGCTCCGAAGTCATCGAGCTCTCCGAGCTCCAGGAGGCCTGGGAGAGCGGCATCGAGGGCGTCTTTGCCTACCGCAGCGCCGACGAGACCCCCGAGGTCGAGACCATCGACTTCCGCGCCAAGGACATCCACGTGTACGGCGGCGCCAAGATCGCCCGCCCGCGCGTGATCATCCCCGTGTTCCCCGGCAACAACTGCGAGTACGACAGCGCCCGCGCCTTCCGTGCCGCCGGTGCCGAGGCCGACACCTTCGTGATCAACAACCTCACGCCCGAGGCCGTCGCCGAGAGCACCCACGAGCTTGCCCGCCGCATCCGTGCAAGCCAGATCGTCATGATCCCCGGCGGCTTCTCGGGCGGCGACGAGCCCGACGGCTCCGCCAAGTTCATCACGGCGTTCTTCCGCGCTCCCGAGGTCACCGAGGCAGTCCGCGACCTGCTCAAGGCCCGCGACGGCCTGATGCTGGGCATCTGCAACGGCTTCCAGGCCCTGGTCAAGCTCGGCCTGGTGCCCTACGGCGACATCGTCGACGCCACGCCCGATGCGCCCACGTTGACGTTCAACACCATCGGTCGCCACCAGAGCCGTCTGGTGCGCACCCGCATCTCGTCCAACTTGTCCCCGTGGCTGTCGCAGTGCAGCCTGGACGACCCCTACACCGTCGCCATCAGCCACGGCGAGGGCCGCTTTGTCGCCAATGACGAAGTGCTCGCCCAGCTGATCGCCAACGGCCAGGTCGCCACGCAGTACGTGGGCGAGAACGGCAAGCCCAGCATGGATCTCTCCGTCAACCCCAACGGCTCCGCACTCGCCATCGAGGGCATCACGAGCCCCGACGGCCGCGTCCTGGGCAAGATGGGCCATGCCGAGCGTCGCGGCGACAACCTGTACCGCAACGTGCCCGAGCATGTCCCCGGCGATAAGTTCATGCCGATCTTTGAGAGCGGCGTGGCCTACTTCGCTTAAACCTTTCCCATCGGGTACAATCCCCTCGGGTAACAACACCCGCCACCGGCACCCCCGGTGGCGGGTTCTTTTTTGCTTTGCGCGTATAGGAGAAGGACATCATGGAAAGCCGCAAGCCGTATCTCGCCACCCTGCCCGGACTCATCCTGGACTGTCTTGTTTGCTGTGCACTCTGGGGATCGGCCTTTCCCTGCATCAAGATCGGCTACGCGCTCTTTGGCATCCCAGCGCACGATAGCGCTTCGCAGCTGCTCTTTGCAGGTTTACGCTTTACGCTTGCCGGCGCCCTGGTTATCGTTGGCATGAGCACGGCACAGCGCCGCCCACTCGTTCCGCAGGCTCGCGATATCAAGCCCATCTGCATCCTGTCGCTCTTCCAGACTATCGGACAGTACTTCTTTTTCTACCTCGGTCTCTCCCGTGCAAGCGCTATGTCGAGTTCCATCATCGAGGCCAGCGCTAACTTCCTCGCAATCCTCTTTGCCGCCCTGGCGTTTCATACCGAGAAGCTCAATACGGCCAAGGTGCTCGGCTGTGTGTTGGGCTTTGCCGGCGTCGCGCTCGTCAACCTCTCGGGCGCAGATGGCACCTTTGGCTTCAGGCTCGATGGCGAGGGCTTTATCCTAGCCTCCACTGTCGCGGGTGCTCTTTCGACCTGCCTGATCGGCATCTTCTCGCGCAAGCACGACGGCGTCTTGCTTGCCGGGTGGCAGTTCTTGGTCGGCGGACTGGTCCTCACCGCCATCGGCTTTTTGATGGGCGGCGCGCTCTCCCCCACTGAAATCGCCCCCGCCATCGCGCTCATTATCTATATGGCACTCATTTCCGCCGTCGCGTACTCGCTATGGTCGCGTCTGCTTGCCGTCAACCCCGTCAGCCGTGTGTCGGTCTTTGGCTTTATGAATCCAGTCTTTGGCGTACTGTTAAGCGCGCTGCTGCTCGGCGAGGGCGCTGGCACGAGCCCTGTGACCGTACTTGTTGCCCTGCTGTTGGTCTGCGGCGGCATCATCATCGTCAACAGGCCCAAAAAGGCCTAATGAACTGCCCTTATTTAGCAGAGCGGATTCACATACTTTAGTTTAATGGAGTACATCGGAGAGCCGAGGGCCGCCACGCACGCCAGCGTGTGCCCCTTTTCCTAGCGTATCTGAACGCCGGCTTTCTTCTTCTCGCGCTTTACGCGGTAGAGCTCCGCGTCGGCAGCACGAAGCAAGTCTTGCCAGGTATCGACGCCATCACCAACCCGTGCGTAGCCGATGGACATCCGCAACAGATACGGAACCTCGGCGCGCGCGAGCTCATCGTTGATTGTCGCGCACAGATGCATGATATCCTGTTCCGCCACTGCCTTTTGGAGCACCACGAACTCATCGCCACCATAACGTGCGATAAAGCCGCCAGACGCCGAGCAGACTTCTTTGAGCGCAGCGGATATGACCTGAAGAGCGTGGTCGCCCTCCACATGCCCATAGCGATCGTTAATCTGCTTAAAGCCGTCGGCGTCCATCATAAGCAGATATACATCTTCGGCCTGATCCACATTTGAGAAGAGCGACAGCATATAGGTCTCAAAACGGTTGCGATTGTTAAGTCCAGTCAACGGGTCGGTCGAGATGAGCTGCTCCTGGTAGATGATGTAGAGCAGCAACATGCTAATCATTATGCCGACACAAAGGCCGGGCACCGAGTATACGACCTGAAAGGTACCGCCCACCAGGGCCGGAATGGCGAAAAATGCCAAGGTTCGATAGATGGCCTTCGTCTGCAGGCTCTCGACCCTGCGAGATTGCACAAATGCATGCAGGGACGTATGTATAACGTAACAGTAGCTGACGATGGGCTGGATCATATAGGCAAAGCCGCGACGATACACGCCCTGCGAATCGATATAGAACAGGGCGTGCGTCCAGTAACTGGTAAACGCCAGCACGACCACCAGAGCCGTAGGCAACGCAACAAGCACCACCCTATAGCGCGAGGTCAAAAGGCGAGAACCCTGCACCGTCTCGGAATAGATAAACCAAATGAGACACGCGATAGCAAAGAGCGAAAACGAAACCGCGTTGGAAATCCAGTTGGCAGCAATGCCCAACGTGCCGTCCACACCGTCCGAAAGCGTCCAGATCATATCGAATAATATGTACGCGGCAGAGGTGTAGCCAAGCATGCTAAACAATAGCTGCTGGGTGCTCGAGAACAAGGAGCGACGACTTCGCACGGCAAGCCCGATAAGAACAATCATGCATAGCACGAATATCTCAATCTTGAGTGCCTTAACCACTAGCGCCATCCCTTCAATACCCAAGTGGTCAGAATCGCCCAATTCGAATCAGGGCAATAAACACCCCTTTACTCCACAGGGGTAAAGGGGATAATAGCAGAGCGCCCGAACATCACTGCAAAACAGTTTCTGTTCGGGCGCCCATACGGCGCGAATTGCACACGCCGGCATCATTGATGGGTATCGATTGCTACTCGCCATCGATGTCAGTCGCGACGGCCTCCTCTATGGCCTCGACACCGACAGGCGACAGATCCTCCTTGCCTTGGCAGAACTTCTTGTCGACCCAGCCAGTCAGAATCGGAGCCATGATCGCCGTGATGATAACGGCGGTGGCGATCTGAGCGTACGCGATGGGCGCAAGCTCGGCGTAGCGCGGTGCGACCTCGGCGAGGGCAACCGGTGTGGTCATAGCCGTGCCGGCAATGGTGGAGCAAGCCACAGCGGCCTTGCCATTGCCGCCGCACAGACGCTCGAACGCAAAGGTGATGGGACCGACGACAAACAGCGTGACAAGGCCCAGCAAGATGCCGGAAATACCGCCGGTGATAAAGCTCGACAGGCTCATGGACGCACCGAGCTGAAATCCGATGACGGCAATCGCGGGATTGGCACCGGGAACCAGCAGGTTCTTGATAAACGGGAACAGGTTGCCCAGAACCATGCCAATAACGAGTGGCAAGATGGAGCCGATAATGGTGCCAATGGGAATGTTGGCGAGGCCGGAAACACCGAGGATGATCATCGTGACGGCGGGGCCAGCCGTAAAGAACAGGATACCGACGGCGCCCTGCTCAGACTCATCACCGAACTCGCCCATGATGCCCGTATAGAGCGCCATGTTGCAAAACGTGATGCCGCCGATGATAGACACGGAGCTCAGACCCAGGAAGTTGTCGTTAAAGAAATATGCCACGCCCAGGCCGAGAGCCGCTGCGACGACCAGCTTGGGGATCAGCACGACGATACCGGTCTTGATGGCACCCGGCGTGGACTTAAAGCTGATGCCGGCGCCCACAAACAGCAGGATCGCGGCGACGATGGCATTGGAGCCACCGCGGCAGGCAGCCGTAAAGAAGCCGCCGATCTCAAAAACCTGCGGGCAGAAGGTGTTGAGCAAAAGACCGACGATCATCGGATAGATCATGATGTCGCCCGGGATGCGCGGGACCTTGAATTTCTTTTGCTCGTTGGCGGTCGCTTCCTGTGCCATGAAACCCCCATTTCCGCTGACGGGGTACAAAAGCCCACGTCACGCTTTGCTACAGTAAAGTTTGACCATGGTACCAGAAGAAATAGACCAGCTCGGTGAGAAATTCGATTCGTTGGACAGGGGCGCTAAACGTGCCCCGCTCTTATATGAGGCTCAAAACGATATAGAACACGATGCCCGAAACACAGCACCACAGCATCGATTTTGTCTTGACCGCCACGGCCACGACGCCGGCAGCCGCAATCCAGGGAACCAAGGCAGGCCAGGGTCCCGCGTCGAACGCGCCGGGGCTCACCAAGTCGTTGGCGACCAGCGCGGCAAAGGCAGCGGGCGGGATATAACCCAGGGCCTCGGTAATGCGGGGCGACAGCGTTCTCCCGCGCAAGGCAAACGCCGGCGCGATGCGAAAGAACGCGATAGCAGCCCACGACGACAGCCACAGAACCAAGAACTCGTTAACGGGCATCGCGGGCACCTCTTCCGTCAAATACAGCATCGCACGCCAACGCAATGGCAATGCCGGCCACGACGCTTGCCGGCACGGCAATATTCGTGAGGCCCAAGAACTTGCATACGGCGACGGACACCGCGCCCGAAACCGCCGCGACAACGTTGCCGCGCGACAGCCGCTGCGAAAAGAGCAGGCAGATAAAGAGCGAGGTGCAGACAAAGGCTGCAATGGCGGTGGGAACATCGACAACGGCGCCGACGATGGCGCCCATCGTACACGAAACGCCCCATGTTGCGATGAGAATCACGTTGAGCACGAAGGACTCGCGCGGGCCCCAATCCTCCCCTTCAACCAACTTGGCAAGCGAGATGCCATATGCCTCCTCGGTAAGTGTCGCGGCAACAGCCAGCGTCTGACGCTTCGAGGCGCCCGCCAGATGCGGTGCGATCGATGCCGCAGGTTGCAGACCATAAACTGTCCGCAGCCCGTCACAAACGTGCTGCTCAGGGCAAAAACCATCCATGGTTCCATCCCCGTCTGCGCCATAATCATTCCGCACGGCGCACCTATCGCAACATAGGCAAGCATCACCGGCCAGACGGTTTTAACGATCCTAAGGACCATGCCACCCCCATTCTGGTAAGTCGTCTGCAGCGCGTCTCGCAACGCAGCAGAAATATCAACCGGTGGCAATAAAGTTCGCCTACAATTGCCACCGGATCGAAAGACACAACTTTTTAGGAAGTCATTATGACAGCTATCGATCGTGCGCGGGCGGCTGCGGCCTTCAAGACCTATACCAACGCCTACGACGCCACCAACCCACGCATCGCACTCAAAATCGAGCATACGTACCACGTTGCCGAAGTATGCGATGCCGTGGCGCGTGAACAGGGTTGGCCAGCGCAGGACATTGACCTGGCGTGGCTTTGCGGGTTACTACACGATATGGGCCGCTTTGAGCAGTTGCGACGCTGGGACACCTTTAAGGACGCCGAGAGCATGAGCCATGCGGCGCTGGGCATCGAGGTCCTCTTTGGCGAGAATCCCGCCGATGCACCCGCCATAACGAGCATCCGCGACTTTATCGATGACCCCGCAGAAGATGAGCTCATCCGAGCGAGCATTGCCTATCACAGTGATTTTCGTCTACCCGCGCAGCTCGACGAGCGCACGCGGAGCTTCTGCGATATCGTGCGCGATGGCGACAAGATCGACATTATGCGCACCATCGCCGACAGCACTGTCGACACTATCCTCAAAGTGGATGAGGACGCGTTTCTAGCCAGTCGCTTCTCGGCACCGACGCTGGCCGCCTTTGACGAGCACCGCTGCGTCGCACGCGATGAACGCAACGAGCCCGCAGACTACCTGGTGGGACTCATCTGCTTTATGTTTGAGCTCGTCTATCCGGCAAGCCGTGCGCTGGCGCGCGAGCAAGGCGATATCTATCGCCTGCTCGACGCGCCCTTTGGCATTACGCGGCCCTTTACCGACCCCACCGCACAGGCAACCTGGAGCCGCCTTAAGGACGAGCTGCGCCGCTGGCTGACAAGCGCTTAGCACTCGAGCTGAGCCAGCAACTCCTCAACGACCTCGACGGCGTTTCCAACAACCTTGTACTGGGCGGCGCCAAAGATGGGGGCATCCGGGTCCTCATTGATGGCGATAATGCACTCCGCCCCACCGATGCCGGCGAGATGCTGGATAGCACCCGAGACACCGATGCTCACGAGGAGCTTGGGCGAGACCGATACACCCGTCTGGCCAATCTGGTGGCGATACCCCAGCCAGCCGGCCTCCACCACGGGGCGCGTGCAGCCAAGCTCGGCACCCAGAGCCTCGGCAAGCTTTCGCATCAGCGGTAGGTTTTTCTTGGAACCGATGCCGCGGCCCACCACGACCAGACGCTCGGCATCGGCAATTGAGGCCTGCTGTCCCCACTCCTCGGCGGGAATCGAGATCTCGACGCGGGCCTTAACGTCATCCGCGAGCACTACCTGGGTAATCGTGCCGGAGCGGCTATAGTCAAACTCGGGCGCCTTAAAGATGCCGGGGCGCACCGTTGCCATCTGAGGACGGTGGTTGGGGCAGATAATGGTGGCCATCAGGTTGCCGCCAAACGCCGGGCGCGTCTGCTGCAGCAGACCCGTCTCCGTATCCATAGAAAGCACCGTGCAATCGGCCGTAAGACCCGTCTGCAAGCGCACGGCCACACCGGGCGCCAGCTCGCGACCAAAGGCGGTCGCGCCGTACAGAATGGCCTCGGGCTTGCGCTCGGCTACCAAATCGCAGATCAAGCGAGCGTAGACCTCCGCGTCGTTCTGACGCAGGCGCTCGTCACGACAGACCAGAACTTCGTCCGCACCGGCGCAAATCAGATGCTCCAGGTCCCCGAGTGAGCCCTCGGGGCTCATGCCGACCAGTGCCACCAGACGGCAGCCGCGGGCATCGGCAAGCTCGCGCCCCTTGCCCATGAGCTCGAAGGCCACGGATGCAACGGCATCGTGCTCGTCAGTCTGCACGAAGATCCAGATGTCTCGATATGCGTCAAGGTCTGCCGCGCCGGCGGCCTCGTCGCGCTCAATCGAGATGGCGTTGACGGGGCAGGCGTCGACGCACCCACCGCACAGGATACAGCCGTCGGTTACGCGGGCACAGCGATTGGGGCGCTCACCCTCCACCACAATGCCGCCCGAGGCGCAGGCGCGAACGCAGCGACCGCAGCCGATACAGGCTTCGCTATCGATAATCAGCCCGCTCATCTATGCCATCCCCTCAATAATCTTGGCAAGTTTTACCGCCTGCTCGGACGCCGTTCCCTCAACGGCCTCGCACGTTTGGTCACGGTCGGGCACAAACGAGCGCACGACCTGCGTCGGTGATCCGGCAAGGCCGCAACGCGAGGGATCGGCGTTTACGTCGGCAGCGCTGGCCACACGCACGTCTGCATCCTCGGCCGCGCGAATACCGGCAATACTCGGCATGCGCAGCTGGCCAATCTCCTTGGCAGTCGTCATCGCACACGGCATCTCCAGGTACACCGTCTCCTCGCCGGCATCGCAGCCGTGAACGAGCGCCAGCGAGCCACACGTCGTAAATCCCGCGCTCTGCACACAGCTCACGTCGGTCACGCAGGGGACCCCAAAGGCGCCGGCCAGCTCGGGGCCGATCTGGGCCGTATCGCCGTCCACCGCCATCTTGCCGCAGATGAGCAGGTCAAAGTCCTCATCGAGTGCCTCGATGCCGCATTTGAGGGCATAGGTGGTGGCTAGGGTATCGGCACCCGCAAAGGCGCGATCGGTCAGCAGCAGCGCGTCATCGGCGCCGCGGGCGATGCAGTCGCGCAGCAGCGACTCGGTCGCGGGGATGCCCATCGACACCACCGTCACGCGCACATCCATGCCAAAGCCGATAAAGTCGTCCTTGAGCGCCAGCGCGCATTCCAAAGCGCTCGCGTCAAAGGGATTAATGACCGCCTGTTTGCCATCGCGCACGATGGTATTGGTCTTGGGGTCCATCTTGACCTCGGTGCTGCCCGGCACCGCCTTGACGCACACCACCATATGGAAATCGCTCATCTTCACGCGCCTCCTTTCTGGACGAGCTCATCCAAGAGCTTCTCCGAAAACAGGTTGCCACGACCCAACTGCCCGGCAGGATCGAGCTGAAGCTTGAGCCGCGCCGACTCGACCATGGCCTCGTGACCGTACATCGTCTCCAAGAAGCCCGCCTTGATCTTGCCGACGCCGTGTTCGGCGGAGACGGCGCCTCCCATGGCCGTGACCTCGAAAGCCCACTGGGCAAAGAGTTCTCCGCCGCGGCGGTAATCCTGCGCATCGCGCGGCAGAATGTTCACATGCAGATGGTTGTTACCGATGTGCCCCCAGGCGGCAGATTCAAGCCCACTTTCGGCCAACGTGCGGCGATAGAGGGCCACGACATCGGCAAGGCGTGCATTGGGCACCGACATATCCGATCCCAGCTTGGTAATGGTGGGGTCGGTGCGGCGACGCTCGTCAATGAGCATGTTGACGCTCTCGGGCACCGCGTGGCGGAAGAACCGCTGGCACTCGCGATCGACCTCGGTGCGCGCGACCCAGGTCGCGTCGTCGCGCCCACCCGCAAGCTCCAAAACCCATCCCAAGTGGTACAGCTCCTCGGTCGCCTGCGCCTCGTCGTCGCAGTCGAGTTCCACGTAGACGCAGACCTTGGCGTCTTTGTCGAGCGCCGGCAGCGAGGCGAACGCGGTCGACTGCTCACGCTGACGACGCAGGATATCCAGGGCACCTGCATCGAAATATTCGATGGCAGCCGCGTGGGACAGGACGGGACGCACAGAATCGGTGAAGGACACGGCCTTGTCTTCGCTGTCAAAGAAGCAGCTCACGCCCCAAACGACCGAAGGCGCCGCCTGCAGGGCAATCTCGAGCTCGGTGATGACGCCGAGTGTGCCACATGCACCGATAAACAGATCGATGGCGTCCATATTGTCCGCAACAAAAAAGCCCGAAGCATTTTTGGTCTTGGGCATGGTGTAGTCGGGAAGGTCGAGCTCGAGCGTGCGGCCCTGCACCGTGACGAGCGACAGGTGACGACCCTGGGCAAAAGCCTCGCCACGGTGGAGCTCGAGCAGGTCGCCATCGGTCAACACGACATGAAGGCCCGTGACGTGAGGGCGCATGGGGCCGTAAGCGTAGCTACGGGCACCGGAGGCGTTGCACGCCGCCATACCGCCCAGACAGGCAGATGCCTCGGTGGGATCGGTGGGAAAGAACTGCTCGGGAGCTTCTTGGAACTCCTCGTAGGCTTCAAGCGATGCCTGGTCCCAGCCGGCAGTCGGCAGCACTTTCTTGCCCAGTTGCTTGCGCAGCTCAGACAGCACGATGCCGGGCGCCACACGCAAAAGAAAGCGGCCCTGCTCATCGCGGCGAATGCCCAGGTAGCGATTCATGCGGGAAGTATTGAGAATGTGACCGCCATGAGGCACGGCGCCGGCGGCAAGACCGGTCCGGGCGCCCTGAACCGTCACCGGGACACACTCGGCATGGAGCTTTTTCAAAATGGCGCGGACCTCGTCCTCCGTTGTCGGAAACGAGATGCTCGAGGCCTCGCCCGATGTGCGAGACTCATCGCGACCATACTCTTCGAACTCGTCGGTGAAGGGTTTGATAGTTGCAGACACGCGAACTCCCCCTTTAGCTAACTACAGTGTTTGCAGGGAGATGTTACCGCATCGTTTCGACGACGTGTTCGAGACCGTCTCCATAATTGGCGTTTTTTACGTTCGTGCAATTCGGCGAGCGGCAAGGTTTCCTCGGCAGACGATGCTTTTGACACATGTCGCTTTACCGCCAGCGACCACGCAATTGTCGCTCGAAAAAAGTTGAAGTAATTTTTACCACCTTTTACCTGCGGAGATGTCAATCCGTCAAGCATTTGGTCAGAAATTGGTCAAGTAGTGACTGATACGGTCGGCATCAACAGCCAAAACCGATGGAAGTTTTGGCCCCAGAAGCAGGGAGGTTCCCATGGCATATTACTGGCCCCAGTACGGCGTCGCCATCGAGGTCGACGACGATCCCTATCTCCTGCCTTTCGACGAAGAGGCGTTCCCCGATACGGCGGTCTACCACGTCACCACCGATGTTATCTGCGACCCCGAGTCGTTCTCGGCGCTCGCCCACCACATCGCGCGCATCCACAACATCGAGCTCCCCCACGACTTCGACGAGCTCATCTACTCGCGCCGCCTGATGCTTCACATGCTCTTTGGAGCGGACCCGTCCACGTTCGCACGTGTCTACACCACCAAGGACGCCGCATGAGTGCGAAGAAGCCGCCCCGCCTTGCAGGACTGGGGCGTCGCAAGAAACTCGTCGTTGTGTGCCTGGCTATCGTCTGTGCCCTCATCGCCGTAGGGCTATACGCCTGGCAGTCGCAGCCCGTGCCCGAAGCAGGCGCCTCAGTCACGACGGCAGAGGGTAAATCGCGCCAAGAAATCCAGGATGAGCTCGACGCCATCGTCCGCGACAACATGATGACGATCTCGGTCGCGCCGGTCGCACAGTTGCAGGAAGGCGGCAAGCTGTGCGTCAACGTGCAAAACGTCCAAGACAACAAGTTTCCCCAGCGTTTCCGCGTGATTCAAAACGACGAGACCATCTATGAGTCCGGTGTGGTCGAAGCCGGCAAGACGGTTGAGACCTGCCCCGCCGGCGATATCCAAGAAGGCGAGGCATATATCGAGATTCAGGCACTCGATGCCAAGACCCTCGACAGCCACGGCAATCCGACACGTGTCAAGGTACGGGTTGAGCAAGCCGAGAACTAGCTTTTTCGGCCGACGCGGCACCGCACGCAATTCACCAGCATTCGTCCAATCATCGCGGGGACGGCCCGCGGCGAATAGAAAGGAACGACCATGGACATCACCAGGAACATGAACGGAGCCAGAGCGCTCGTCGTGGGCGCAGGGCTCGCGCTCGCGCTCGCAATGGGCGCCGCCCCGACGCCAGCTCTGGCAGCCGGGCGCGTTGGAACCACGAAAGTAATGGTCAGGACCGAGATCGACAACGTAGAGTTCAAAGTTCCGACGGTTATTCCCTTCGTCGCCAAGGCCGACGGCACGCTTCAGGGTCCCTCAGAAGACGCGACCACCATCGACAATCATTCGGCCTACGGCATCCATGTCACCAACATGAAGATCGACGCCATGAACACCTGGACCATTGCCGCCGACGCCAAGGCCGGAACCGCGCAGAATTCCATCGACTTTAAGGTCGGCCCCGACGGCGCACTCCAGAACGCCAGCGCCGCAATGCAGGAGACGGGCCTCGATCTTTCCAAGAATGCAGCCTTCGACATGGGCTACCAGGGCATTGCCGGCGGCACGGACAAAATTAAGCTCAAGACAAGCGGAAACGTCGCCCGCGTCACGCGCGACATCTTCCGCGTAACCGGCGAAGGCGATCAGGTTGCAACGATCACCTGGACGGTCGAGCCCGGTGCGCACACGGCATAAGGCCGTCGCCCTGGCCGCCGCCGTCAGTATCCTAGCGTTTGGGCCAGCCATGGCCTTTGCCCAGCAAGAACAGGCGCAGGCCGCCACGCAGGTGACGGTCGACCTCTCGGAGCTCGACCGCGGCAACTGCAAGGAACCGTTGGCACAGACAGACGACAGACGATGGCTCTTGGCAGCAGGCGCCACGGCAGCAGGCGCGGGAACCGCCGGCCTCGGTCTGCACATCAAACGCAGCCAGAAACGAAACACGGACAGGCCGCACTAAATTAGCTAAGGAGACCCCATGGCATCGAAGAACCTTTTGCCCGTCGTCGCACTCTGCGGCGCGCTCGCAACCGGAACGCCTGTCGCCGCTTGGGCGACTCCCGTCATGGCAGACTCCTTACCAGCAGCCCTAAGCTCCGCACCAAATCCGTCGAGCGCCATTGCGTGCAAGCGTTTTTCGTTCGCACAGGCCGCAATCTCAACCTCGGGATGCCTTCGTCGTAATACGGACGGCTCGATAGTCGTGGATATCAATCGTTCGAACAAGGCAAACGGCTCCCAGGCGGGGTGCGCCGTCTGCACGTGGCGCTCGATTGTGCTCGATGCAGATGGCGATCCGTGCGATTTGGGGTTGCGCATCGATATCGCTTCGGTCGATGACTCGGCGAACGGAGCGAAGGTCGCCTTCGACGGTGCGTTTTTCGAGAAAGGAGGCGGTATATGTCTGGGCTGCGCCGCCGCGAATGCAGACGATGTGCAGCCCACCCTCTCATTCACGGCATCGCTGCGGCTGACCAAGGCGGGCACCGATGCCATCGCGGCGGGAGAAGCATCCCTGCTGTTCTACGCCGCCAGTACCGAAGACACAGACATTCATTTCGAGAAGCCGGCCGGATCGCTCAGCCTTACGCGCGGGACGGAGGCAGGCCCTATTGCGATCGATACCCACACGCTAGGCAGGCAACGCATTCTTGCCGACCCGGCGCTTCTCGAGATGGAGTGGAACGGATCCAGAGCCGTCGGGATTGTCCCCTCCGCGCTTGACGCCAAGACGCTCCCCTCAAACGACGAACCCATCAACGCAACCATACAAGAAGAGAGCACGGACAAAGAAGCAGGTGCGGGCGACACGCCGTCGCCGACAAACAGCGTCCCAGCTTCTTTCGAAGCACCAAATGAGCCCGCTACCGGTCCAAACGATCCCGAGCTCGCGGACAGTCTGGGGCTTGCTGATCCTCAGGAGATCGATGAAGGTAACTGCTGCGTGCTTGCCGCCCTCGACCACACAGAGGTCATCGATGCTGCAAACATCGAAGTTGCCGCCGCCAATCAGCCCGTCCGCAAGTCGGCCATCATCGCATTTCCCGAATCCATCGAAGTCGTCTATTTGCCATCGGGCGAGGTCGTGGCCCCAACGCTGCTCACCTTGTTGGGCGCCAAGAATACTCGAAACGAAATTAAAAAGGTCACGGTTGTCGACCCTGCAACCACCGCTAAACTGCGTCTATACGCCGTTGCCCCAGACGGAGGCAAGACCTTGGAATTCGATGGCGACACACTTCTAGCCTGGCGACGTCTGGACATTATGCAAGACGTCTCGTATCAGATCGAACTCGAAGGGTTTGATCGTGCCCGCGATGCCAATATCATCGCCGCGGCTATTGAATCCCCGCAGCGGCTTATGACACTGCGCTTTGACTACTACCCCTATGTCCCGACAACCACCTGAGGCTTAAATGCTGCGCATCATTCCTAATACCACTTATATAACGTATTAGATGAGTCGCGATGTGCCTCGCATTTCGTTCTGCTACGATTGCCACGTTGGCATCAATACAGGAGGGCTCATGCCGGGCTTGGGAACAATCATCAACGTTGCGCTTTTAGTTGCGGGCGGTCTTTTGGGATTAGCGGGCGGCCGCTTCATTACACCGCACATCCAAGACACGCTCATGAAAGCATCGGGGCTGTGCGTCCTGTTTATCGGCCTGGGCGGCACCATGCAAAAGATGCTCATCATCGATGGAAAGGCGCTAGCGACCACCGGTACCACCATGCTCATCGTCTCATTTGCGCTCGGTTCGCTCATCGGCGAGGCCATCAACTTGGAGGCCGCCATCGAGAACCTTGGCGAATGGCTCAAGCGCAAGACTGGCAGTGAGGGCGATAACAAGTTCACCAACGCTTTTGTCTCGACTTCACTCACCGTGTGCATCGGCGCCATGGCCATTGTGGGATCGATCCAAGACGGCTTGCTCGGCGACTGGTCCACGCTTGCCCTCAAGGGCGCGCTGGACTGCATCATCGTCTGCACCATGACGGCCTCACTTGGCCGCGGCTGCATCTTCTCCGCCCTGCCCGTTGCCGTATTCCAGGGAACGATTACGCTGTTTGCCGGCGCACTCTCCCCTATCATGACCACGGCAGCCCTCAACAGCCTTTCGCTCGTAGGCTCCATGCTCATCTTCTGTGTTGGCGTTAACCTTATTCGACCTCAGACCTTCCGCACGGCCAACATGCTTCCCTCCGTCGTCATCGCCGTCATCTACGCCCTCCTGTTCTAAACTATCAGCATAGTGATATCTCGAACACCTGTTTGATGCTGTGCTATGATATGAGGTAACCGACACCATATAGGGAGAGGAGAGGGCGGTGGCCGACCAGGACGTCAAGATGCTCATCGAGCGCATTATGGCCGAGGCCCGGAACCATCAGTCCGCCCGCTTCTCAAACGAAATCTATGCTGACGAGCCGATTCTCAAGACCGGTCGACAGATGCAGAACTTCCTCCCCGACCAGTACCGCAAGATGCGCGAAATATCACGCTGGCAGGATGACCCCAAGGGCGGTGCGGGCCGCTGGCTTTCGGAAGCCGAGCTTTTTTACCGCCAGGGCCTGCTGATGGCCGACTTTGAGGACGACTGTCCCTACAACGGCACCTTTAAGTCGTACTTTCCCACCTACAACGCCATGAGCGACCGGCAACTGCGCGGCTACTTTACCTGGCGTGCCCAAGTGCGCCGCGGAACCGTCGAGGAAACGTCTACGTCCTTTGCCTTTCTGTATCTCTATGAGCTGATCTGCGGCATTGGCGTAGATAATCCACTCGATGGTTTTAACAAGATCAAGGCTTTTTGGGATGTCTATCGCGCCTTCGAGCCCGGCATCGACCGGTTTGCGCGCGTGTGGCTGCAAGATTACGCCGTGTTCCACGGGCTCGACCCCAAGCTGCTTCGCGACTCTAAAACCGTCATGTTCGATAACGCCCTTATCGAACTGCGGCGCGCGGCACGAGACCTTGTACCGGCACCGTCCGGCCAGACCCCTAAGCGTCGCAAAACCTCCGAGCCCACGCTCCCCCTTCCGCCCGATGAGGTGCGCGAGGAGCGACTCATGGCCGCCATCAACGCCCTCTCCACGTACAACCTAAGTAGCTCGCGGCTCGACCGCAGCCACCACCGCGATCTGCGCCACGTGGCGTGCGCCGTGTATGTCCGCATGGTGCGCTACTATGACACGCACCGAAAGACCGGCATCGTGGCAAGTTTATTTGGGGAGGAGACGGCCATGCCCTACACCATGTTTGCCTCGGCCGTATTCTTTGCGCCCGAGCGCCACGAGGACTGCGAATACCGTCTGGACCCCATCCATATCTACCGTTGCCAAAACGGCTTTTGGGAATGCATGCGTATCCACGGTAGTAGGCAAAAGAGCAGCAAGCTCGGTGAAATGATGCGCGCCTGCGACCAACGCCTGCGCCTGGCGCTGGACCCTGCCCATCCCCTTAAGGAAGAAAAGGTCCCCAAATATCTGGCCAAGATTATCGATGACGAGATTGTGGCATGGCTTTCGTGGGACGCCGCACACCAGCCCGTCAAGATCGATATCGATCTGAGTCAGCTGGGGCATATTCGGAGCGCCGCCGCACAAACGCGCGAGGCGCTTTTGATTGACGAGGAACGCGAGGACGGCGCGTCCGCAGAAGCCGAGGCAGCGGACTCAGGGCAACCGGAAGCCGAGCCCGTAGCCGACGCGATGGTCGAGGCGGTCGCGGCGGCTGCAGGGCAGGACGAGTCCGACGAGCCGACCATATCCACCGAACAGTTTGGTGTCGTGGCACCGCTTCTCGCGCCGACGCCCGCGTTCGCAGCTGCTACGCCCGCTGACGCCACAAACGAACTCGCGCCCGCCGCAGACGCCTATCTCCGCGCGCTGCTCGAGCACAACGCAGTACAGGCGGAATCGGCGGTAGTGCAATCGGAGCAGAGCGAGGACATACTCGTCGATACCATCAACGAGGCGCTCTTTGACCTGGTGGGCGACACCGTAATTGAATTTAGCGCGGCAGGGCCGCAGATTATCGAGGACTACGAAGCAGACGTGAGAGGATACCTAGACCATGAGTGATACCGCATCCGCAGCACCTCGCGTGCCCAAGCGCGTCGCTGCCGTCATTCTCAACTCGCTCAAGGGCGGCGTGGTCCCGCGCATCGGCCTTCCTTACATCACCGTAGGGCGCGAGGTCGAGATCCGCGCCCTGCTCACCGATCTGAGTCTCATCGCCGACGGTGGCGCGAGCTTCCGCTTTCTGGTTGGTCGTTACGGCGCCGGCAAGAGCTTTTTGCTCCAGACTATCCGCACGCACGCCATGGGCGAGGGATTCGTCGTCGCTGATGCCGACCTGTCGCCCGAGCGCCGCCTGCAGGGCGGTCAGGGACAGGGCCTGGCCACCTACCGCGAGCTCATCCGCAATATATCGACCAAGACGCGCCCCGAGGGCGGTGCGCTCAACCTTATTCTGGATCGCTGGGTCGCCTCGTGTGCCGACGTCGACGAGTCGGTCGTCAATGCCCAACTGGCCCCGCTCGAAGAGATGGTCCACGGCTTCGACTTCACCCGCATGCTCCGCCGCTATCGCATGGCCGCATCCGGGGGCGACGAAGAGACCATGAGCCGCGTGACCAAATGGATTCGCGGCGAATACCGCACCAAGAGCGAGGCACGCGCCGAGCTGGGCTCCTCGACCATCATCAGCGATGACGACTGGTACGACTACGTTAAGCTCATTGCGCGCTTTTTGGTCTGCAGCGGCTACAAGGGCATGCTGGTACTCATCGACGAGCTCGTGAATCTGTATAAGATTCCCAATGCCATCACGCGCCAGTACAACTACGAGAAGATCCTGACCATGTACAACGACACACTTCAGGGCAAGGCGCAGTACCTGGGCGTGATCATGGGCGGCACGCCGACCTCTATCGAGGACCGCCGCCGCGGCGTCTTTTCCTACGAGGCCCTTCGGAGCCGTCTCGCTCAGGGCCGTTTTGCGCGCGATGATCTCAAAGACATGCTCGCGCCCATCATCCGCCTGCAGCCACTCACCTACGAGGAGCTACTGGTGCTCATCGAAAAACTCATGCAAATTCACGCCGGCTACTTTGGCTGGACGCCCACGCTTACCGAGAACGACTTGGTGGACTTCCTCAAGATTGAGTTCGGCCGCGTGGGGGCCGATACGCATCTGACACCGCGCGAGGTCATTCGCGACTTTATCGAGTTGCTCGATATCCTGTGTCAAAACCCCGATGCTAACGTGGCAGAGTTACTGCAAAGCGTCGGCGGCGATACTCTCGCGCCAGCCGGCGAATCGCCCGCGTCATCCGACGCGCGCAACTTCGCCGAGTTCACCATCTAACCTGCCAAAAAGGGACAGGTTTATTTTGGCAGGTTTTATCTGGGCAAACGTCGAGACAGTAATGTAGCGAGCCACTGCTCACCGCGTTAAGAGATTCGTATTTGAGAGGAGGCCCCGTGAACGCCTTTGACCGCTACGCCCCGTTTATCCAAGACTTCATCTACTCCCACGATTGGGAGAGTCTGCGCTCTATCCAGGTTGCAGCAGCAGACGCCATCCTTAACACGCAAGATAATGTGCTCTTGACGGCATCCACGGCTTCCGGCAAAACCGAGGCAGCCTTCTTTCCCATCCTGACCGAGTTTTGGGAGAACCCGCCCGCGAGCGTGGGCGCCCTCTACATCGGCCCCCTCAAAGCGCTCATCAATGATCAGTTCGTCCGCCTCAACGACCTCTGCGAAGAGGCCGATATCCCTGTCTGGCACTGGCATGGCGATGTCTCGCAGTCGCACAAGGCTAAGCTCATCAAAAAACCGAGCGGCATCTTGCAGATTACGCCCGAGTCGCTCGAGGCGCTCCTGATCCATAAGCACATGGCGATCCCGCGCATGTTCTGCGACCTGCGCTATGTGGTCATCGACGAGGTCCATTCGCTCATGCGCGGCGACCGTGGCGGGCAAACGCTCTGCCTTATTGAGCGCCTTTCGCGCATGGCGGGCGTGCAGCCCCGCCGTATTGGCCTTTCGGCCACCATCGGCGACCCCGAGCGCACGGGCGCTTTTCTCTCGCAGGGAACGGGGCGCAACTGCGTTATCCCCCGTTTTGAGGAACCGCGCCGCGTATGGCGCATCTCCATGGAGCACTTCTACAACTCGGGCCCCCAGGCACAGCAGCGAAGATTCACGAGCACAGGCCCGCAGGAAGCTGAGGTGCTCGCATGCGAGCGCATTGAGGCGGCACCACCCGCGGCACTGCCCGCCGGCGCCCAAGACATGTGCCACAGCGGACAGCTCACGCAAGAGGAGCGCCGTCAACGTCGTGAGCGGGCACGGGGCAAGGCTGCCCCCAAGGACAGTCGCGCTTCCTCAGCCCCCGAGGGCGAAGTCGACATCCCGCAGGCAACCGAACAGGCACTGCTCAACCCCACCGACACCGCACCCGACAACGCCGACCCCGGCATGGGCTACATCTTTGAACATACCCGCGGCCGCAAGTGCCTGGTCTTTGCCAACTCGCGCGAGGAGGCAGAGGCCGTGTGCTCCATGTTGCGCAGCTACTGTGAAAACCGGCACGAGCCAGACCGCTTCCTTATCCATCATGGCAACCTCTCGGCATCGCTGCGCGAGACCGCCGAGGAGCTCATGCGCGACGAGGAACAGGCGCAGACAACCGTCACCACCTCCACGCTGGAGCTCGGCATTGATATCGGTCGCCTGGAGCGCGCGTTCCAGATCGATGCATCGTTTACCGTCAGCTCCTTTTTGCAGCGCATGGGACGCACGGGACGCCGCGATCTTCCGCCCGAGATGTGGTTTGTCATGCGCGAGGAGGAACCCGAGCCGCGCACGATGATGCCCGAGACCATTCCGTGGAAGCTCCTCCAGGGCATCGCGCTCGTACAACTCTATCGCGAGGAAAAGTGGGTCGAGCCGCCCGAGCTCGATCGACTCCCCTACAGTTTGCTCTATCACCAGACCATGTCGACGCTCGCCAGCACCGGCGAGCTCACACCGGCCGAGCTTGCTCAGCGCGTGCTCACGCTCAGCTATTTCCACCGCGTCTCGGCCGATGACTATCGCGTACTGCTGCGCCACCTCATCAAGATCGACCACATCCAGGTCACCGAGGGCGGTGGGCTCATCGTGGGCCTCGCGGGCGAGCGCATCATCAACAACTTTAAGTTCTACGCCGTGTTCCAGGAAAACGAGGAGTTTACCGTTCGCAGCGAATCGGCCGAGCTGGGCACGATCGTCAATCCCCCACCGCCCGGTGAGCGCATCGCCATCGCCGGACACTGCTGGATTGTCGAGGAAGTGGACTGGAAGCGTCATACCGTCTTTGCCACGCAGGTCAAGGGCCGTGTGCCGGCCTACTTTGGCGACTGCCCCGGCGACATCAATACACACGTACTCGAGCGCATGCGCAAGGCGCTCAACGAGCACGCGGCATATCCGTACCTCATGGGCAACGCACGGGCACGCCTTGCACAGGCTCGTCATACCGCCGAGATTTCGGGCGCGGGAACCAAGCCGCTCATTAACCTGGGCGGCGACACCTGGGTGCTCTTCCCCTGGTTGGGAAGCTACGCCTTTTTGGCGCTCGAGCGCATGCTCAAGATTAAATGCGCCGCGGAGCTGGGCCTTCGCGGGCTCGATCCGTCGCGTCCATACTTTATGCAGTTTAAGATGAAGGCCGATGAGGAGACGTTCTTTGAGGTGCTCGCCGCCGAGGCCGAAAAGGACTTTGACCCCATCGAGCTCGTCTATCCCGGCGAGGTGCCTTATTTTGATCGCTACGACGAGTACGTTCCCGAGGAGCTTGTGCGCAAAGGCTTCGCCGAAGGCGTGCTCGACATCGAGGGTATGAAGCAGCGCGTCCTCAGCTGGCGCGACCACGCCTAAGACCAGTCTTTTTGGGACGGGGAGACTTACTTGTCGTGAAGAACGGTGCCGAGGAAGTCGGCGTCGAAGGGCACGGTTTCGACAAAGGCGTAGTCGCCGTCGCTGGCGATGAGCAGGTAATTTTCCTCGCCGCCGAACTTCGCATCGCCACATGGGACCACCCAGGCGTGGACGAATACCTCGAGTGCCGCGGCAGCGCAGTCGCGAAGGAACGTCACATCGCTCCCCTCGTTTGCGCTCACGATATTGGCAACGTAGATGCCGCCGGCATTCAGGCTGCCCCGCACCAGGCGCAGCGCCTCAACGGTCGCCAGCTCGCGCACAGGCTCGGCACCGCCAAAGCAGTCGCTCACAACGACGTCGTAGCGACGATGGCCCACGCTCGTCACACCCAGATACGAGCGAGCCTCGGCGGTAATCACCCGCAGGCGATCGCCCACCGTGTGCTCCAGTTCGTCCAGATAGAACCAACGGCGCGCCAAGCGCGTTATCTCTCCGTCATACTCGATGACGTCCATACGCAAGCCCTCATGCGACAACAGTGCAAACTTGGGATAGGAAAACCCACCGCCGCCGAGCATAAGCATGCGGTCGATGCCGTGACCATAAGCGTCGCGCATTGCATCCTCGGCCTCAAACACATCGTCAAATGCACGATAGTACGCAAAGGCCGGCTCCGCCCAACGCTCGCCAACATAGCTCGCGCTTTGGTAAACGCCGCCCTGCACGAGCACACGGACCTCGTCACCGCCCTCATTGTGCATGCGCTTCACCCGCGCCAGCCCGTTGCGGGTACGTGCGACCTGCAAACAGGCAGCGCGAACAGCGACGGCGGCCGCACCAAGCGCCGCGGCTCCCAGGGCAACGCCGGCAACGACGCCGGCAGAAACACTTGGCTTGTTCATCTAGAGCTCCTTCTGCAGATAGAGTCCATGGTCATAAAACCCAAGATGGCGATAGTACTCGCGCGTACCGATCGCGCTGATCACGTTGATGTGCGCATAACCGGCATCCCGAGCTATCTGGCACGCACGCTCCACGAGCAAACGTCCCAATCCATGGTGCTGCGCCGCCTGACCCTGATCGCCCACGCGCGCCGCCATGCCGTACACGTGCACCTCGCGAATCATCGCCTCGTCCGGCGTCGTCGGCAGCTCGTCCACATGCGCGGCAACAAAAGCGCGATCGGGCAGCGACAACCGCAAAAAGCCCGCGATCTTGCCCCGCGGCGTCACCCATTGCAAAAAGTGCTCGTAAGTCACCGGCGTCTCGTACGCCACTTCCTCATCAAGGGTCAACTCGTCCAGGTCGGCACCCGCCGTGCTGATCTCGCGATAGCGAATCTCACGCACCGTCGCACCGTCACCCCGAGCAGCCAGGCGGTTCTCGACGAGCTGACGTAGGTTGGGCTTCTTGTTGCCCACCATGATGTCGTCGGAGCTAAAGTCGCGAATCATGCGGCTGATACGACAGAACGGCGGCGTCACCACGATGTCATCGGCCAACACGTCGAGCAGCTCTTCCTCGGTATAGGGGCGCCACTCGCCACGCTCGTAACAGCCCACCAGACGCGAGCCCTCGATGAGCGCGCACGGGTAGACCTTGACCTCGTCGGGCATAAAGGCGCCCTCGGTCATAAAGCGCTCGTAGTCACGCTTGTCCCCCTCAGGCGTAGCACCCAACAAGTTGAGCATAAAGTGCGCGTGGATCTTAAAGCCAAACAGGCGCGCAAGCGAAAACGCCCGCTCAATCTGCGCCACCGAAATGCGACGCTCGTTGATATCGAGTAGATGCTGGTCAAGGCTTTGGATGCCCATCTGTATCTTGGTGCAGCCCAGTCGGCGGATGAGCGTGAGCGCCTGCGGCGTTACGGCATCGGGGCGCGTCTCGATAACGAGTCCCACCACGCGATGCTTCGCCGTCTCGTTAATGCGCTGCTGACGCTCGAGCTCCTCCATCGTTGCCGTCTGCCACTCGGTGACCTCGCCCCACGGCGTACCGGGGCCGTACAGACGACGCACCGCGCGGTTATAGCCGCCCACGGCAGCATCCACACGCTCCTGCTCGTCGGCAACGCCGGCAGCGAGCTTGGCCTCGTCTGTCGCAATGCCGGCAGCCCGATAGCACTCGCGGCGCTCTGTTACCACCGGCGGCAGGGCATCGGCGGGAGCGTCATCGAGCAGGCGCCCCGCCTCGGCACGGCTGATGCCCGGACGCGCCAACATGGGGTTTGCCGCCACGCCGGCGACGGCATCGTCATTGAGCGCACGGAAAAGCTCGGACATAAACCACGTCTGATACCCTTGCGGATAGTCGCTCCAGGTGCCACCGAGCACGATAAGCTCGATCTTGTCGGTCGCATGCCCCATCTGCGAAAGTGCGGTCAGGCGAGCGCTCACCTGCAAATACGGGTCAAAGCAGTTTTGCTCCGCACGGGCGCATGCCGGCTCGGCATGCAGATAGCTTTTGGGCATGCGCAGATCGTTGGGGCAAAACAGGCAATCGCCCGAGCATGGCCACGGCTTGGTGATGACGGTAATGGTCGCCACGCCCGAAGCCGTGCGGCGCGGCTTCATCCTCAGCACTCGCAGCAACTGGCGTTCCAGATCGGCATCGACATTCCACGCAGTCCAACGAGCCGGCTCCTCGCGTTTAACCCGCTGGTAAAACGGCAGCAGACGGCGCTTGGCCAGATCACGCTTGTCGGCACCCTCACGGCGCGCCTCGGCATGTATCAGTTTGACGAGTGCCTTGTCGTCCACGGTCTCGCCGCGACGCAGGGCATCGAGTATGTTCAAAATAATCTGTTCCATGACCCCATTGTAAAGGCAAAGGCGCCGGAGCCCGTCACGGCTCCGGCACCTACATCAAACAGCGCGTATAAGCATCTATGTTTGCGGACTTAGTCCGCCGTCGTCATTCCGGATTGAACGACATGTCGCCCGAACCAACCGCAAAGCGATACGTGGCGGACTTGTCGCCATTCTCGAACTCGAGGCTCGAAATCGCCTCGTCATCGTAGCTATCCGGAAGGAAATCGCTCTCGAAGTCACCGCTACCCAGAGTAAGGCTCGCCGTAAAGCCCGTAGAGTTCGGAACCGTTACCTCCACATCGCCCGAGTCCACGCTTACGTTCATCGACTTCGCGGGGGCCTGGTAGAGCTCGAACGTCACATCGCCCGAACCGACCTCTGCACTGAGCGCATCAGTCACGCTGCCCGTAAACTCTACATCTCCCGCACCCAGGAAAAGGTCAAAACCATCACAGATGACACCGGCGATCTGCAAATCACCCGAGCCCACGTGCGCGTTGATTCCCTTCAGATGTTCGGCAACACGGCGTGGCAGCTCAACCGTAACCGAGCGATCGATTGCCTTACCGTCATCACTTCCAAACTGGGAAACCTTGAGCGTCGAGTCCTCGACGGATGCGATGTGTTGCGCCGCGGCCTTGGAGGCATCCATACCCTTGGCAACGCGCCCCCGCTCGATAACGCGAGCCTTGTTGCCATCAACAACCTTGACGTCCACCGAAGCCGCATTGATATCGAAATCGAGGTAGCGGAACATATCGGCATCAAAAGTCGTGCTCGAAAGCTGCTGAGGCTGAGCGGAATAGTTACCGTCATCCAAAAGATCGCCCTCGTCCGCCACATCGTCCCTACCGGACAAGCCGGATACAACATCGTCGAGATCCCACGGGCCATCAAAATGAATCAATGTCCGTGAAACGCCAAATACAAGCCCAACAATGAGCACAAACGCCCCGATGCCAACGCCCAGGCGTACCTTGGATTCATGCGAAAGCTTCATCATTCGTCACCCTCTTTGGAAATCGGCGCAGCGGTGGTCGCGGTAGCCACGTCAGCATCAGGTTCCGCAGAAGTATCCTTCCCCTGGGCCTTGATCGCCACCGGCGCCGGACCAACCTGGATATCCCCGCGCGCCCAATCGCCATCGAGCGCACGCGCCACCCAGTGATAGATGGGAATCGTAAAGAAGATCAGCGCGGCAAAGGGGCCGGCACCAAAAAGGAACATCAGCAAAAAGAACAGCAGCCAGCACACGGCCCAATACGGAAACGACTGAAACGGGCCCTTCACCGGCGTCACGCTGGTCGCACCGGCACCCGTCACCTGAGCCGTCGCCGCATTAGCTGCCTGCGCGCTCCAGCTTGCCGCTTGCGCCGCCTTGGCCGCGGCATCACTCGCCTGCGTTGCCGCCTCCGTGGCGCGCGCCGCCGCCTCATGGGTACGAGCACGCTCTGCCGCCTCGGCCTCGCGCTGGCGGGCGCGGTCCTCGTTCTCAAACTCGATATCGTCCTCGATCTCATCGCTCGGATTGAGCAGTTCGTCCAGACTCACGCCATAGAGCTTGGCGAGCGAAATCAGGTTCTCGGTATCGGGCGAGCTCTCCGCGCGCTCCCATTTACTGACCGCCTGGCGCGACAGCCCCAGCTTTCGCGCCAGCCCTTCTTGGCTAAAGCCCTTGCTGCGGCGAAGGTCGGCGAGCCGCTGCGCAGTTTCTACATTCATGGTTCCTCCTATGCGATGCCAGCCGTGCCGCCGGACCGTTTTTGTTCTTAAGGCGCCTTGCACAGTTAAAAATCTATCCGCCACCGCCAAAAGCATGCCACCTATTCTAGTGAGATTTTTGACAACCGGCGGTTGCGGGCATATATGAGCTGCGGAAATGTGTCCAAACAAAGCAATGACCCGCAGCTCGGTTGTCCCCGTTGCGGCGTTAACGGTAGTATGGTCGTACTGTTTATTCCGCACCGCCAACGGAGGGAGTTCCGCGCCGTGAACCGCGATTTCGCCTCATCGCTCATTCAGCTCAACAATACGTTCTATCGCGAGCACTCCGCCTCCTTCTCCGATACGCGCCAGGCACCGTGGCCCGGCTGGGTACGCACCATGGACATAGCGCTCGAGCAGCTCGACGTCGCCACGATCGAGCATCCCGTCCGCGTCTTCGATCTCGCCTGCGGCAATATGCGATTCGAGAACTTTGCCGCCGGCGGCGCACTTGCCGCCAAGGGCGTCGACGGCGCAAACCCCTCGGCAGACGCCAGCTGCCCCTTCGAGTTCTATGGCGTCGACTCGTGCCAAGACCTGGCCATCGATGCACATGGCCACGCGCTGCGCATTCCCAACCTGCACTTCCAGGAACTCGACGTACTCGATGCCCTCATGAAGCTCAACCCCGCCGAGACACCCGACGTGCTTTTCGACGCCCCGCTCGCCGACATCTCGGTCTGCTTTGGCTTTATGCACCACGTGCCGTCGTGCGAGTACCGCGTACGCGTGCTCGACGCCCTGGTGCGCCAGACGCGCCCAGGCGGCATCATCGCCATCAGCTTTTGGGAGTTTATGAACGACGAGCGCATGGCGCGCAAGGCCGTTCGCGCCGAGGCCCGTGCCGAGCTCACCCCGCCGTTTGAGGGTTACGATTCCGCGCAGTTTGAAGCCGGCGACCACCTCATCGGCTGGCAAAACGACCGCCACGCCTACCGCTATTGCCATCACTTTGACGATCAGCAGATCACCGACCTGGTGCGCGGCGTGCGTACGTTCTACAAGAGTGGCGAGGTCCCCGTGCGCGAGCTTGAGCGCTTCCATGCCGACGGTCGCAGCGGCGAGCTCAACCGCTACGTGATTCTCAAGCGTCTGTAGACACCGACGACTCGCCGCCGAGCCGCGCCGCATCTTTTGGGTAAGCTATGCCCATCCGTTTTCCAACCCACCGACGGAACGCGCAGCCACGCGTTCCATACGTATGACCAAGGAGCCTCATGGGAGCCGTCCACGTTCGCACGCCCAAGAACTTTGTGCTCGAGGAGCGCCTGGAGCGCTACGCCGATGCGATTGAGACGAGCCCCGAGGCCTATGCCGGAGATTGGCGCGAGGCTTGCGCGCCAGTTGGCAGCAAGCCCTTCGAACACCTTCACCTGGATCTTGGCTGCGGCAAGGGAACGTACCTTGTAGAGCGCGCGGCCCACGAGCCAAACGCCCTCTTTATCGGCATGGACCAGGAGCCCATCTGCATCGCCTATGCCGCGCAGAAAATCTGCGAGCAAGAGCTATCCAACGCGCTCGTCCTGCCCCGAGGTGCCGCATCGCTGCCGCAGCTGTTTGCCGCAGGCGAGCTCGATGCCATCACCATCAACTTTCCCACGCCGCAGCCCAAGGCCAAGTACGCCAAAAAACGACTCGTCCATGTCGACCATCTGATGCTCTACCGCCCGCTCTTTGCAGCCGGCGCCACCGTCACACTGCGCACCGACAGCAAGCCACTGCGCGACTACGCCCTAGGACAGTTTGCCGCAGCCGGCTACGACACGCTTTGGGTAAGTGACGACGTGCGCCGCGACCATCCCGAACATCCCGAGACCGAATATGAATGCCGCACGCGCGAGATGGGTGCCGTCGTCTATGGCATTTGCGCCACACCCGGCGCACGGCCCAGCGATGAACAGCTCGCGGCGGGCCGTGCGCAGGAGCAAAGTCTTGCCTGCTACCTGCCCGAAAACCTCGATGAGCTCGCCTATGTACCCCTGGGCATGGAAGAGGCCGTTGAGAACTTTAAAAACCGCGCCCGCAAGGGCAAAAAGTGCCTGCCTCAGGAACGCTAGCACCCCGCGCCCATTTCCTGCATTTTCTCGCGCGCTAGCACCCCGCGCC
>DXZM01000063.1:0-4725 GCA_019419665.1 Collinsella sp. | reverse complement strand
CGCTAGCACCCCGCGCCCATTTCCTGCATTTTCTCGCGCGCTAGCACCCCGCGCCGCCGCTACGCCATAATAGTTGGCGGACAAACGGCGAGAGAAAGCAAACACATGGCACAGACCACGACAGATACCGCTGCCAGCACCGTCTCCGGTGCCGGCGCCGCCAGCTCATTCTCGGGCGGCACGGGAACCGAAGCCGAATTCGGCTCGCTCGGCGCGTTCTCCCCCACCTGGTGGGAGCCCGAGGACGGCAGCGATCCCGAACCGTGGCTCACGCCCGATCAAGCCTTCGAGCGCTTCTTTGAATGGACGAGCGATCGCGGCATTGAGCTGTGGGATCACCAAGAAGAAGCCCTCATGGACCTGGCCGCCGGCGATCACGTCATTTTAGGCACACCGACCGGATCGGGTAAATCGCTCGTCGCGCTGGGCATGCTCTTTATGGGCATGGCTCAGGGCAAGCGCTGCTATTACACGGCCCCCATCAAGGCCCTGGTCAGCGAGAAGTTTTTCGACCTTGTACAGGTGCTCGGCCGTGATAACGTTGGCATGATCACCGGCGACACGCATATCAACACCAAGGCGCCCGTCATCTGCTGCACGGCAGAGATCCTTGCCAACGACGCACTGCGCGAGGGCGAAGATGCCGATGTTGGCTGCGTCGCCATGGACGAGTTCCACTACTTTGCCGACCCCGACCGCGGCTGGGCCTGGCAGGTACCGCTGCTCACCCTGCCTCACACGCAGTTTATGCTCATGAGCGCCACGCTCGGCGATGTCACTGCCATCGCCGCCTCACTCGAGGAGCACACCGGCGCTACCTGCGACTTGGTCGTCGATGCCCCGCGTCCTGTTCCGCTGAGCTACGACTATGTGACGACCTCCCTCGAGGGCACGGTCGAGCTCGCCATGCGCCGAGGCGAGGCCCCGCTCTATATCGTGCACTTTAGCCAGGATGCTGCCCTTGCGACGGCACAGTCGCTCGCCAATTTTGGCATCGCCAGCAAGGAGCAGCGCGAGGCCATCAAAGAAGCGGCAAAGGGAACGAGCTTTTCCACGGCCTTTGGTAAGATTCTCAAACGCCTGCTTGGATGCGGCGTCGGCGTGCACCATGCTGGCATGTTGCCGCGCTATCGCCTGCTGGTCGAGCGCTTGGCGCAGCAGGGTCTGTTGCCCGTCATCTGCGGCACCGATACGCTCGGCGTCGGCATCAACGTACCCATCCACACCGTGGTGCTCACCGCGCTCACCAAGTTCGATGGCTACAAGATGCGTCGCCTACGCGCCCGCGAGTTCCACCAGATTGCCGGCCGCGCCGGCCGCTCGGGCTTCGATACCGAGGGCATGGTGATTGCCGAAGCACCCGAGCACGAGATCGAGAATGCCAAGCTTATGGCCAAGGCGGGCGACGACCCCAAAAAGCTCCGTAAGATTAAAAAGAAAAAGGCCCCCGAGGGCTTTGTCTCCTGGAACAAGCAAACCTTTGAACGCCTGATCGAGACGCAGCCCGAGACGCTCAAGCCGCGCCTGCGCATCACGCACTCTATGGTAATTAGCGTGGTCGAGCAGGGCGGTAACGCCCGCGCCCGCGTGCACGACCTTATCGAGACAAGCCTGCAGACCCCCGAGGAAAAGGCCAAGCTTGAGGTTCGCGCCGACGAAATCTTCGCCACGCTTATCGATTCCGGCGTCGTCGTGCGCACCGAAGTGCCGCCCGCGCCGGATGCCCCGGCCGACGCCGCACCGGACATCGACTATGCGCTGACGGTCGATCTGCCCGAGGACTTCGCACTCGACCAGCCGCTCTCGCCGTTTTTGCTTGCCGCGCTGGAGTTGCTCGATCCCGAGAGCGAGACCTATACCATGGACCTGATCTCAATGGTCGAGGCAACGCTCGAGGATCCCAAGCAGGTGCTGCGCGCACAGGAGCGCGCCGCACGCGATCGCGCTATGGCCGAGATGAAGGCCGACGACATCGAGTATGAGGAGCGCTTGGAGCGCATTCAAGACGTCACGTACGAAAAGCCGCTCGAGGATTTGCTCGACGCCGCCTTTGACAAGTACTGCCAGGAAGTACCCTGGGCAAACGACTACCAGCTCTCTCCCAAGAGCGTCCTGCGCGATATGCTGGAAAGCGCAAGCGATTTTAAGGGCTACATTCAAAAGCTGGGCATTGCCCGCTCCGAAGGCATTTTGCTGCGCTACCTGGCAGAGGCTTACCGTTCGCTCGATCGCACCGTGCCCATCGAGAAGCGCGACGAGCGTCTGCGCGACATTATCTCGTGGCTGGGCTTTGTGGTGCGCTCGGTGGACTCGAGCCTAGTGGACGAGTGGGAGAACGCCGGCAACCCGGCCGCACTCGACGCCGCGCCGCCGCAGGGCATCGACGAGGTCGTGGCGGACCGCCGTGGCTGCACGCTGCTGGTGCGCAACGCACTCTTCCGCCGCGTGACCCTTGCCGCCCGCGGGCACGTGCGCGACCTAGGTGACCTCGACGACGACTGGGGCATGAGCGAAATCCGTTGGCAAAAAGCGCTCGATGCCTATCATGAGCAGCACGAGGAGATTCTTACCAACGGCGACGCGCGCTCCTCTGCTATGTTCTCGATCGACGAGAGCGACGAGAAGGCCGACCACCTATGGCATGTGCACCAGGTCTTTGCCGACGAGGACGGCGACCACGACTTTGGCATCATGGGCGATGTCGATCTGGACGCCACGCAAGACGGCGGCGAGGTCGTCTTCAAAAACTACCGCGTCGGCTTTATCGAGGACTTGCTCGAGGACTAGCCGAACATATTGAAGCGAAACGAAGCGGGGCCGCTGGCAACATCGCCGGCGGCCCCGCTTTTACACGATCTGCTATGCCCTACTCGGCATCCTCGACCTCATACGAATCTGCCTCGGCCGGATCATCGTTTGTCTCTGGCGCGGCCTCGCGCGCCTCGTCAAACGCGGCCTTCATGGTTTTGTTGCCCCATGTGAGCTTGCGAATGGTAAGCTCATCAGCTTTGTTGTGGGCCAGGCGCAGGTTCTCGGTGCTGCGGCGCAGGTCGTCCTTGGTCTTCTCGAGCTGCTTGATGGCGGCATCGATTTCCTTGATCGCCGACTCGAATTGCTTACTCGCCAGGTTGTAGTTACGCGAGAAGCCATCCTTAAACTTTTCCATCTTGGCTTCGAAGTTCGTAACATCGATATTCTGCTGCTTGTACTCCGCCAACTCCTGCTTATAGCGAAGCGAACCCATGGCGGCGTTGCGCAGCAGTGTGATCATGGGAATGAAGAACTGCGGGCGGATCACGTACATCTTCTCGTAGCGATAGCTCACGTCCACGATCCCCGCGTTATAGAGCTCGCTCTCGGGCTCGAGCAGCGTGCAGAGCACCGCGTACTCACAGCCTTTCTGGCGACGATCGTGATCGAGCTTCTTAAAGAAGTCCTCGTTTTTATGCTTGGTCGCGGTCTCGTCGTTCTCGTTTTTCATCTCGAACATGATCGAAACGATCTCGTTGCCGCTCGCATCGCACTCGCGGAAGATAAAGTCGCCCTTGGTGCCCTCGGACGCATCGTTATCTTTCTCGAAGTACGCGTTAGGAAACGCCGTCATGCGCAGACGGTTAAACTCGGTCTCGCAGTGCTGCTCGAGCGACTCGCCCACCATCTTGGTGGACAGGCGGACTTTCATGTCCTTAAGGCGCTCGATCTCTTCATCCTTGTAGCGAATCAGCTCATCGTTCGCCCGTTTGGTCTGCGCAAGCTCGAGTTCGTGTGCCGCCTTGGCCTGCTCCTCGCGCGAATCGCGCACCGCAAGCTCGCTCGTCAGTTTGGCACGCGCCTCGTCGCGCTCTCGCTCCGCCGCGGCAACCGCCTCCGACAGATTCATTTTTGCCCTCAGTTCCTGCTCGCGCAGCTGGGCGCGCAGCCCCTCGGCCTCCTGCTCAGACTGAGCCTTTGCGGCGGAAAACTTCTCCTGCACCTTAGCCTGATAGTCGGCAAGCGTGCGCTCGGCCTCGCTGCGAGCGGCATCGAGCTCGCGCTGTGACTCAGCCGCGGCAGCGGCAAGCGCCATCTCCTGGGCCTTGTCCGCTGCGGCAAGCTTGGCCTGCAGCTCGGCAATCTGGGCATCTCGTGCAGCTACATCGTTTTGAGCAGCATTGCGCGCCGCCGACTCGGCAAGCTTGGCTTCGTCATCCTTGCGCCCCAGCTGCGCACGCAAGTTGTCGATTTCGCGCTGGAGCTCGGCGTTCTCCTTTTGAGCGTCGGCACGGGCCTCAACCGCCGCGCGCTGGCTTGCGCTCTCGCGCTCTGCGGCAGCGCCCTCGAGCTTGGCGTGCAGCTCGGCAAGCTCCGCATCGCGCTTGGCGAGCTCTTGCGCCAGCTGTTGAGCTGCGGCGTTCTTCTGCTCGACAAGCTGAGCATCGCGCTGAGACTCTGCCCTTTGCAAAGCAGCCGTCGAGCGTGAGCGTTCAAGCTCCAACGCCTGCTCGCCCTCGCGCTGGACTGCCTTCACACGCTCGTCCAGGTCGCGCGAGAACTCGGCATCGCGCACCTGCTTGACGATATCCGCATAACCGGACGCATCGACCTTAAAAACTTCGCCGCAATGCGGGCACTTGATCTCGTTCATGGCAGCTCCTCGATGGACGCAAATTTAAACCGTCTACACTCTACCGCGCCGCGCGGACAAAAAAGGCGCCGCTGCCATAATGGCAACGGCGCCAGAACCAC
>DXZM01000062.1:16404-45015 GCA_019419665.1 Collinsella sp. | reverse complement strand
CAACGCCGCAGGTAGAGGACGGACAGCGAGCGGGCACCAGAGCGAACAAATTGGCATGAAAAGAGGACGGCATAGACCTTCTGGTCATGCCGTCCTCTTTGAATGACAAGTTGTCGCTCTGGTGCCCGCGCAGCGTCGAGCAGTTGCGGCGTTTGGTAAAACGCCGCAACGAACTAGCTCAGCATTGCATCCATCATCTCGGAGTTGACGGAGTCGTCGGCAGACCACTCGCCGTCGTCGTTGCAGGTGTACTTGAAGATAACCGTGGTCTTCCTGGGCTCGGTGGCCTTGGTCACATCGACCATAACCTGACCGGCCATCTTGTACAGCTCGTCATCGGAGGGAACCGTATCAAGCGCGGCGACCTTCTCCTGATACTGGGTGGAGAAGTCCTCGACGATCTTGTTCATGGACTTGCAGGTGATGGAGACCTCGGCGGTCGCGACACCCTTGTCCTCGTCGACCGTCACGTCGCCGATCTCGTAGTCAAAGCCTTCGAGATAGGTCTTGGCATACTCCTTGGGATCGATACCCAACTGCTCGAACTCGTCGCCCGAAGCCTCCTCCAGACCAGAAAGGAACTCGTCGCCACCGTTCTTGACCTCGTCAAACTGAGTCGTAAGATCCTCGGTGATGAGTTCCTCGATCGAAGGGCCTCCACAACCGGAAAGCACGACCACGCATGCAACCAAGACGGCCATGAGGGGCGCAAGCAGCAGCTTCTTTTTCATGTTGTTCCTCCCAATGAGCGGCACTGCGCTTCCCAGACGCGGCGCACGTTGTAATAAGTAAGCCCATACTATCCGCTTATGAACACCCTCGGCAACGCGAAGGCGCGGTCGGTTCGTTTTAGCGTCCGAACGGTTTGCAAGCCCGCCCAACGTGCAATAAAACGCTTCCCCACGGTGCAATAAAAAAGGTGGCCGGAAAACCCGACCACCTTTGCACATCCTTTGGATGCCGCAGTTTACTTGCGGACGACCTTAACGATGGCGTCACCGGCGGCGACAGCGGAGTCGGCCTCGACGGCGAGTTCGACATCGGCAAACTCGGCGGTGTTGGACACGGCCACGACGACGCAGTCCTTGTAACCGGCGGCAGCGATCTTGGCGCGGTCAATCTTGAGCATGGGCTGGCCAGCCTTCACGACGTCGTCGGCCTTGACGAAGCCCTCGAAGCCATCGCCGTTCATGTTGACGGTATCGACGCCAACGTGCACCAGAACCTCGATGCCGCTATCGGACTGCAGGCCCACGGCGTGACCCATGGTGACGGTCACCTTGCCGTCGCAGGGAGCGTAGACCAGATCGTCCTCGGGCCACACGGCGCAGCCCTTGCCCAGAACCTCGCCGCCAAAGACGGGATCGGGCACGTCGGCCATCTTGATGACCTTGCCCTTGACGGGCGAGCACAGCACGTCGGCGCCGGCAGAAGCAGAGATGGAGGACGGAGCAGCGGCAGCCGCGGGCTCAGCCTTCTTCTTGAACATGTCAAACAGACCCATACGTTTTCTCCTCTTGATTAAGCGCAACGTTATGCGCATGCCTATGGTGATTATAGTGCCAAATGGTTCAAATGCTAAGGTGGGGACTCGAATCGCGAGCCCATCCCAACGCTTTTCCCCGGTGGCACTCATATTGTCGATTAATCCAGGCCCTCGGCACCGTTGGACTTGATGATCTTCTGGTAGGCGTAGAAGCTGTCCTTGCGGCGGCGCTCGTAGGTACCGGTGCCGTCGTCGTACTTATCGACGTGAATGAAGCCGTAGCGCTTGCGCATCTCGCCGGTGCCGGCAGAAACCAGGTCGATGGGGCCCCACCAGGTATAGGCGATCAGGTCGACGCCGTCGGCAATGGCCTCGCCCATGGCCTTGATGTGGCTGCGCAAGTAGGCGATACGATACGGATCGTGGATGGAGCCGTCCTCCTCGACCTCATCGTAGGCGCCCATGCCGTTCTCGACCACCATCAGCGGAATCTCGTAGCGGGCGTAAATCTCGTTGAGGGCGATGCGCAGGCCCAGCGGATCGATCTGCCAGCCCCAGTCGGTGGACTCCAGATAGGGGTTCTTGCCGCCAAAGGTCATGTTGCCCTCGGTCATCTCGTGGTCCTTGTGGGTGCCCACGGTTCCGGACATGTAGTAGCTAAAGGTGTAGAAATCGACCTTGCCGTCGGCGATATCCTGCAGATCGCCGTCCTCCATCACGAGCTCGACGTCATTCTCGGCCCAGAAACGCTTGGCATAGAACGGATACTTGCCGCGCACCTGCACGTCGGAGCAGTACCAGTTCATGGTATTCATCTCCTGCTGCGTGGCGAACACGTCGGCCGGATCGCACGTGGCGGCATAGGAGAGGACGAAGCAGTCCATGTTGCCCATCTTAAACTGCGGATAGTGCTCGTGGGCATAGCGCACGACGCGGCCGCTGGCGACAAACTGGTGATGCAGGGCCTGCATACGGGCCTGCGGCGTGGTGTGGACCGCCGAAGCCGGGCCCTCAAAGCCCTGGATCATGCTGGTCCCAAAGAGGTTACCAATGTCCTGGGTGCCGCAGTTGATCTCGTTGAAGGTGAGCCAGAACTTGACCTTGTCCTGATAGCGGTCGAAGACGGTCTGGCAGTACTTCTCAAAGAAGCCGATGAGCTCGCGGCTCGCCCAGCCATTGTATTTCTCGACCAGGTGATAGGGCATCTCGTAGTGCGACAGGGTCACGAGCGGCTCGATATTGTGAGCGCGCAGGCAGTCGAAGACGCGATCGTAGAAGGCGAGGCCGGCCTCGTTGGGCTCGGCGTCGTCGCCGTTGGGGAAGATGCGGCTCCAAGAGATGGACATGCGGAACATGTTGAAGCCCATCTCGGCGAACAGTGCGATGTCCTCCTCGTAGTGATGGTAGAAGTCGATACCGTCATGATTGGGGTAGAAGCGGTCGGGGTCGATGTCGATCGTAATCTGACGCGGCTCCTTGTAGCTGCCGCCCAAAAAATGGTCATCGACGGAAGGACCGCGGCCGTCCACGTTCCAAGCGCCCTCAAACTGATTGGCGGCGGTAGCGCCACCCCAATAGAAACCCTCGGGGAATCCCATAAGTGCCTCCTCGCTCATGCGTGTTGCTGATGAAACGAGTATGCCGCCGAGTCGCTCCAGGCCAGGGCGAAGGCGCCGATTTGGACACTTCTTTTCGCAGACGCGCGCTGCAACAGCGCTGCAGCTGAAACTTTTTGACACCGAAGGAGCGAAGACGATCCGCCCCGCGCTTACCGGCGGTATGCCGCGGGGGTGCAGCCATACTTGTCGTGAAACTTACGGTAGAAGAAGCTCATGTTTTCATAGCCCACCGCATGCGCAGCCGCCCCGGCCGTGGCGCCACCGCGCAGAAGCTCGGCCGCACGCACCAGGCGTCGCTCCTGCACAAGCTGCCTAAAGGTCTTGCCCACATGCCGCTTGAGGAGCGCCGTCGCATAATTAGGGCTCAAGCCAAACTCCGCCGCCATCCCCTCGAGGGAGCATGCAGCGAATTCGCGATCGATATAGCCGAGCATTCCCGTCACCAGGGCAGTGGGCCCCGCCGCGCCGTCCGCCGCGCCGCGCACCAGCTTGCGCTCGTAGCAATCCATGAGCTCGGCCAAAAACAGCTGAAACAGACGCAGGACGATCTCGGGACCATTAGGGCTCGGGTCATACAGCTCACAGAGCATCTCCTGCATGTAGCGCCGAATCCGACGGCTCTCGCCGCAATGAAAACGGACATGGCCCCGATGGTCCGTCTCGCTGTTGAGCGCGTTGAACAAAAACCGCGAGACCGCGCTCTCGCGCGAGAGGCTCGACTCGAGGCTCCGGCGCAAAAAAGAGCGTGAAACGGTCATGCTCAGCATGATATCGTCCTCACCAAGCGCCGCCACGGCATGCGGGCAGAGGGCGTCGAGCAAAAGCACCTCGTTGCGGCCCAGTTCGAGCCTCTCCCCCGCCACCGTCTGCGGGCAGCGTCCGCGATACACATAGCTCAGCTCCACGTAATCATGCACGTGCTCGGGAACTGCATTAAAGCGCGAGTTTTTCCTTATCGTCAGGCCACGCGGCATGCCGGGCTGGGCGTAGGCAAACCCTGGCTGCCCAATCTTGCGCACTGGGCATCCGTCGATTTCGACATGCTCGGTCATAATCGACCAATCAAATGCCATGCCGTCTTTATAAGCGATCTCACTGGCGCTCAGTTCGCTGAGCCTACGCTCGAGCTCGTCGATCTCCATGGCTTGCCAATCGTTGATTTGGTCATAGTTCGTCGTGATTCAGATATTAGCAGAACGCGCCGACGCGTCCATAATCTGTGCTATACAGCAGATCGATCGAGCCAAGGAGGATCCATGACCGCGTACTACCAGCAGGTGCTCGAGGGCACATACGACAACCACGTGCTTCCGTTTTTGTGGATGAAGGGCGAGAGCCATAAGACCATTGCCGAGTATCTGGAAAAGATCGCCGGCGCCGACATCCACGAGGTCTGTCTCGAAAGCCGCCCACACCCCGATTTTTGCGGCGAGGGCTGGTGGCGCGACTTGCGCTTTGTCATTGACGAGTGCAAGCAGCTGGGCCTTAAGCTCTGGATCTTGGACGACGCGCACTTCCCCACGGGCTTTGCCAACGGCGCCGTCAAGGAGGCCGTGCCCGAGCTCCGCAAGATCGTTCTCACGCACCGCACACTCAACATCGTGGGTCCCACGTCCGCCGCAAGCATCGCGCTCGCCAACATGTTCGACAAAACCGAGCACTTCTACGGCGTGACATTTATGCAGGACGGCAGCCCCGTCGACGTCGCTTACCGAGTAATCGACGATGCAGACGGCAACCCCAGCCGCCTGGTCTTCGATGCACCTGCGGGCCTCACGCAGGCATGCGTGATGTTCACGAGCGGCAAGACCTCCTACAACGAGGACTACATCAATATGGTCGACCGCGCCTCGGTGGCGCAGCTCATCGATGCTGTCTACGAGCCGCATTTTGAGCATCTGGGCGATGAGTTTGGCAAGACGATCCTGGGCTTTTTCTCCGATGAGCCCGGATTTGCCAACGAGAAGGGCACCACGGGCCCCGACGGCATCTCGGATACGCTCATCGGCAAGGCCACCGCGCCCCTGCCCTGGTCGGCCGAGCTTGAGCGTCGCCTGCGCACGGCGCTGGGCGAGCGCTACCTGGACGAGCTCCCGCACCTGTGGGACCGCGAGCCGGCCGGCGCGCATGTACGCCACGTCTATATGGACATCGCGAGTACCCTCTATAAGGAGTGCTTCTGCGACCAGCTCGGCGACTGGTGCCGCGCGCACGGCGTGCAATACATCGGTCACGTAATCGAAGACAAGGACTGCCACGCGCGCCTGGGCGTGGGCGCCGGGCACTACTTCCGCGCCGTGGGCGGTCAGGACATGGCGGGCGTCGACATCGTGATCAACCAGCTTGTGCCCGGCATGGACCGCGGCCTTCACAGCTACGGACGCGGCGTATGGGACCTCGAGTTCTATAACTACGTGCTGCCCAAGCTGGGCTCCTCGGCAGCACACCTCGACCCCAAAAAGCAGGGGCGCTGCATGGCCGAGGTCTTTGGCGCATTTGGATGGCACGAAGGCCTGCGCGAGATGAAGTGGATCGCCGATCATTTTTTGGTGCGCGGCGTCAATTGGTTTGTGCCGCATGCCTTTAGCATGGCCGCCTTCCCCGACTGGGACTGCCCGCCGCATTTCTATGCGCATGGCCAAAACCCCCAGTTTGCACACTTTGGGCAGCTCATGAGCTACATGAACCGTACGGCGAGTCTGCTGAGCGGCGGGCGTGCAACGACCCCGGCGGCGCTTCTCTACCATGCGGACGCCGAGTGGGCAGGCGAGGCGAACTTTATGCAGCATGCCGCCTCCGAGCTTATGCGCGCGCAGGTCGACTTTGACATCGTGCCAGCAGAGGCATTTGAGGACGCAGGGCGCTATGCCGTTGAAATTGCCGCAGACGGTAGCGGCTTTAGCGTGAACGGCCAGGCATACCGCTGCCTGGTGATGCCCGGAGCCGAGTTTGTCGGCGGAGCCGTGCTCGACTTTGCCGCGCGCGCCGCAGCCGCGGGCGTTGCCGTGTACGCGCTGGATAAGTTGCCGAACAAGCGCTACGACGGCGACACTGCAGGCCGCGAGGGCTTTGCCTCCCTGGATGCAACCGCGCTCGCCGGCATCAAACTCCTGGCGACCACCGGGCTCGCAGGCACACTTGCCAATACCGGCATGCAGACCGTGGTTTGCGCCGAGCCCCAGCCCTGGCTGCGCGCACTGCGCTACGAGCGGGCGGGCGAGAGCTATCTGATGCTCGTCAACGAGCATCCCAAGCAGGGTATCTCCACTCAGGTTGCGCTTGCCGACGGCACACCCGTTGCAGGCGCGCGCCTCGACCTGCTCAACGGCACCGAGCCCGCCGCCTTTGACGGCACGCTCGAGTTGGCTCCCTACGAGAGCTGCATCGTGGTCCTTGGGGCTACAGGTTCCGCCGGCGCGGCAACCGTTGGAGACGAAGCCGCATGCATCGACGGGCCCTGGGCGGTTGCCTTCTCTGCCCCTGGCACCGATGCCTTTGGCGAGCCTGTTGAGCTTGCAGACCTGCACGACCTTTCCTCGGCCGAGTTCCCCGGCAAGGCCGGCACATTCCGCTACCAGGCCTCCTTTGTCCTGGGCGAAGCGGTCACCAGCACCGTCATCGACCTTGGCGAGGTCTTTGAGACCGCAACCGTCGCCCTCGACGGCAAATCCCTCGGCACCCGTATCTGTCCGCCTTACCGCTTTGAGGTCGGCGCGCTTTTGGCCGGTGAGCACGCGCTTACGATCGACATCATCAACACCCTCGATCACGCCGTCCCCGACATATTCGGCATGACCGAGCCCTCCGAGCCCAGCGGCCTCTTGGGGCCCGTACGTGTGCTCGGGTAACGCCCCGGGCGCAAACGGCCCAACAAGGACAGTGCCCCCATGTTGAGCCCGCACGGCGTCGAGCGGTCCGTCGTTCATAGACCGGCGGACCAAAACTCCCAGCCAAGCCGAACGTTTTATTTATCGTTATGATTGGTTTATCGCGACGCAAACGCATAGGAGCCATATGGATATCAGGCGAAAGATCACGCAGGGCAAAAGCCTCACCCCCACCGAGCAACAACTTGGGCAAACGGCCCTCGCCATGGGCGAGGATGTGCGCGGGCTTTCCATTAAGGAATTTGCCGCGTGCGCCAACGTTTCGGTCGCGAGCGTGCACCGCTTTTGCAAAAAGCTCGGCCTCGAGGGATTCAAAGACCTCAAGGTCGAGCTCATCCGCCAGGCGACCGAGGCGGGCAATCGGCGCGACGTGGACATCAACTTTCCCTTCGATGCCACCTCCACCCCCGCACAGGTAATGGAGCGCATGGAGGGGCTCTACCAGACCACCTTGGCCGAAACGCAGGAACTGCTCGACCCCGCACAGCTCGACTACGCCGCCAAGCTCGTCATGCGCGCCGACACCGTGGACATCTACACGGGCTCGCATAACCTGTATCCAGCGGGAATGTTCCGCGATCGCTTGCTTTCCGCCGGTAAAAGCGCGACGTGCTACGGCAGCGTCGAGGCGCAGGTGCGTACGGCGCTCGCCTCGGGCCCCGACCATGTGGCGATTGTCATCTCCTACAGCGGCCTTGCCCCCAACCTCAGGGAGATCTTGCCGATCCTCAGCAGTCGACGCGTCCCGGTCATCGTCATCGGCACACCGTACTGCGCCCGCATTCACCCCGGCTTTGCCGCCTATCTCATGGTGAGCGACCACGAGAGTATGACGCACCGCATCACGCAGTTCGCCAGCCACATCGCCGTGCAATACGTGCTCGATTCGCTCTACAGCAGCTACTTTGCCAAAGATTACGCCCGCTGTTCCGAGTTCCTCGAGCGGTCGTTTCCCTACACCCGCCTGCCCGGGCTCAAGTAACGACGAGCGTGGATTTTTGGACACTCAGATAACGAGCGTGGATAATCTCCCACTTTGAGCCCGCACACAGGCCAAAACCGGGAGATTATCCACGCTCATTTTGGGTCCCCTGGGAAACGCATGAGGAGGGCGGATAGACAGCCGTTATTTGCGAGGCGTCAGCGACGTAAAGAGCCCGTGTTGGTTGCAGTAAAGATATATCCTGCCGCGCCCGGTAATATGGAAGCGCGGCTGCACCGATTGCTCTGGATAGAGCTTCTTAAAGCAGACGCCGTCCATAGTCGCATATGCCACAAAGCTAATGTAGTGATCCTTGGTCATGGGATGATCGAGCGTGACGTACCAATCGTCCTCGATGCGCTCGATGGAAAAGGCGTGGTCCGCGTCCGGCTCTTCGGCCTCCTGGGGAAACATCGTGGAGCCACAGCAGCTAAAGCTGCCTTCTCCGAGCGCGTGCACAACGTTTCCGCAGATAGGGCAAACGTAAAAGACGCCTTTGAGCATATTGCCTGCACGGTTGGCGTTGGCCCGAATGTCACCAGCCAAAAGCTCAGCCACGCTTATGCCGAGTCTCTGGGCCAAAGGCTCAACGAGGGAAATGTCGGGAAGGCCGCGGCCGGATTCCCACTTGCTGACGGCTTTATCGGTCACACCAAGGCTTTCCGCCAGGGCGCGCTGGGTGAGGCCGCGCTCTTCGCGCAGCTGCTTAATGGCATGCGCTGCCAAAAAAGTATGGGAGGCATTGGTTTGCCGTGTCTGGTTCATGGGCTGTCCAATCAAATTGAAGAAATGGAGTGAACCGGTTCGACAGTCAGTATCCATTTGAAGGCCAGGCTCGACAACCTACGCTGCGTAGACATGCGCCAATCGAACGAGCGCGGATTTTGGACGCTCATCCTAAGTAGTCATTTAAGAACGTCCCCAATGACTACATCAGGAGTGTCCCCAGATGCCGCATCGCCAGCAACGGGAGTGCCGATGTCTTGGCAACGACAGCGAGCGGGCCGCATTTGAGACAAGGTGACGTGAAACGAAAGGGCGCTGACCTTCTGGTCGCGCCCTTGAAGTTGAACGTCAGATTGTCCAAATGCGGCCCGCGCAGCGTCGGCCGGTTACGGCGTTTGGTAAAACGCCGTAACCTACTTAACTCCGTACTGCTCGTAGTAGGCGTCGATAGCGGCCTTGAGCTCGTCATCGATGACGACCTTGCCGTCGATCTCGTGGTTGTAGAGGGTCTCGACGACCTCGGCCATGGAGACGATGCTCGCGACGGGGAAACCGTACTTGGCCTCGATCTCCTTCTGCGCGGTGGTCACGCCACCCTTGCCGACCTCCATGCGGTTGAGGGAAACGATAAGGCCCTTGATCTCGACATCGGCAGCAGCCTTGACCTTGGGGTAGGTCTCGTCGATGGACTTGCCGGAGGTGGTGACATCCTCGACCATAATCACGCGGTCGCCGTCCTGGGGCTCATAGCCCAAAAGGTTGCCCTTGTCGGCACCGTGGTCCTTGGCCTCCTTGCGGTCACAGCAGTACTTGACCTCCTTGCCGTACAGCTCGTGGTAGGCAATGGCGGTCACGACGGCCAGCGGAATGCCCTTGTAGGCCGGTCCAAACAGCACGTCGAAGTCGTCGCCAAAGTTATCGTGAATGGCCTGGGCGTAATACTCGCCCAGCTTCTTGAGCTGATAGCCCGTCACGTAAGCGCCGGCGTTCATAAAGAACGGGGACTGACGGCCGCTCTTGAGCGTAAAGCTGCCGAACTTAAGAACATCGGACTCGACCATAAACTTGATGAACTCTTGCTTGTAAGCCTCCATGCGGGCTCCTCTCGTAATCGCGTACGTGTCTTCCAGTTTAGCGCAGGCAAGGCGCGTTGCGGGCGCGCTTTGGGGCCTCAGCATTCTGTAAAGGCTTTGTCAGGGGCAATGGTTTTCCAAACAAAGGGGTTGACACGGCAAACCCCCTCATCAAAAATACGGGCGGATTAAAACGGGTACGAGATACCCAAAGCGCGCCGCGCCCGGCCTTAAGGGGGTGTGCCATGGAAGGCAGCCATAGTCGAAAAACCTGCATGTCGCCCTCGGCACGCCGCGAGGATTCCGCGCACGCATAAGCGCCACTAACCGATCGTCAAAACCACCACAAAGGTGCCTGTCCCTTTGTGGTGGTTTGAAAGCATGACGTGAGCGACATCTAGGTTTTTTGAAGCAAATACGACACGTACGCTAACTCCCTTCAACAAGGAGGACCCTATGCTGATGCTCAAAACCGCCACGGTACTCGAAGCCATCTCCAAGCGCCGCCGCACGGCGTGCCCCGCCGCTCGCGCCGGCATGTCCAAGAACATCATATTCGCCGCCACCCATAGCGCCGAGGACGCCCTCGTGCTGCTCGACGCCACAGCTGGCGGGCTCACTGCCGAGCACGCCGCCGAGCGCCTGAGCGCCGTCGGCCCCAGCACCATCGAGGCGCCGACCAAGACGCTTGCGCGCCGCATCGCCGACGCGTTCATCGACCCCTTCGCCGGTATCCTCGCCGCGCTCGCACTGGTCTCGCTCTACATCGACGTGCTCGCCGTACCCGAGCCGCAGCGCGACCCCTCCACGGTCATCGTCATCGGCATCATGCTGCTGGTATCGGGCGGCATGAAGTTTATCCAGGAGGCCCGCAGCGGCAATGCGGCCGAGGCCCTCAAGGACCTGGTCTCCAACACCTGCTGTGCCCTGCGCGACGGCGAGCGCATCGAGATTCCCTTCGACGAGCTCGTCCCCGGCGATGTGATCCGCCTCTCTGCCGGCGACATGGTGCCGGCCGATGCCCGCATCATCACCGCGCGCGACCTGTTTGTGATCGAGTCCGCACTCACCGGCGAGAGTGAGGCTGTCGAGAAGACCGCTGCCATCACCGTCGTCGAGGGCGCCGACGACTCCGCACTGCCGCTCTCTGCCTGCAAAAACATCGTCTTTACCGGCACCTCCGTGCAAAACGGCACCGCTATGGCACTTGTCGTAGCCACCGGCTCGGACACTTACCTGGGCGGCATCGCCAAGATGCTCAACGGGCGCGGCGAGAAGAGCGCGTTTGACCGCGGCGTCTCGAGCGTCTCCATGTTGCTCGTACGCCTCATGCTCGTTATGGCGCCGGCCGTCTTTGCCATCAACGCCGCCACCAAGGGCAACGTCATCGATGCGCTGCTGTTCGCCACGAGCGTGGCCGTGGGCATCACGCCGCAGATGCTTCCCGTCATCGTGACCACGAGCCTGTCGCAGGGCGCCAAGGACCTCGCCCGTCGCCAGGTTATCGTCAAGGAACTGCCGGCGATCCAAAACCTCGGCGCGATGGACGTCCTGTGCTGCGACAAGACCGGCACCCTCACCGAAGACCGCATCGTGCTCGAGCGCTACCTCAACACCGACGGCAACGAGGATGCACGCGTGCTGCGCCATGCGTTTTTGAACAGCTTCTTCCAGACCGGCCTCAAAAACCTTATCGACCTGGCCGTCATCGACCGTGCCGATGTGACGCCCTCGACCGTCGTGCCCGATTCCATGCTGGGCCAGAGCCTGCGCGACCGCTATACCAAGGTCGACGAGGTGCCCTTCGATTTCTCGCGCCGTCGCCTGAGCGTAGTTGTCGCCGACGCCCAGGGCAAAACCCAGATGGTCACCAAGGGAGCTGCCGAGGAAATGCTCGAGATCTGCTCCTTTGTCGAGGTCGATGGCGCCGCCCAGCCGCTTACCGAAGATAAGCTCGCCCAGATTCGCAAGCAGGTCGCCGGGCTCAACGCCGAGGGCCTGCGCGTGATTGCCGTGGCGCAGAAAACCAATCCGCGCTGCGTGGGCGAGTTTGGCATTGCCGACGAATGCGACATGGTGTTGATGGGCTTTTTGGCCTTCCTCGATCCTCCCAAAGCAAGTGCCGCCGGCGCCGTCGCCACCCTCGAGGCCAAGGGCGTAGCGGTCAAGATCCTGACCGGCGATAACGACCGTGTCGCCGCCACCGTCTGCGAACAGATCGGCATCGACGCGAGCAACGTCTTGCTGGGCTCCGAGATCGATGCGCTCGACGACGCCGAGCTTGCCGAGCGCGCCGAGAACACCCATCTCTTCGCCAAGCTCTCGCCGCTGCAGAAGGCGCGCTTGGTGCGCGTCATGCGCGAGCTGCTCGGCCACACCGTGGGCTTTATGGGCGACGGCATCAACGACGCCGCCGCCATGCGTGCGAGCGATTGCGGCATCTCGGTCGATTCGGCCGTCGATATCGCCAAGGAATCCGCCGATATCATCTTGCTCCAGAAGGACCTGGGCGTGCTCGAGCGCGGCATCATCGAAGGCCGCCGCACCTACGGCAACCTACTCAAGTACCTCAAGACCACGGTGAGCTCCAACTTTGGCAACGTGCTATCCGTGACCGTCGCGAGTCTGTTCTTGCCGTTCTTGCCCATGAGCGCTCTGCAGCTGGTGCTGCTGTCGCTGGTCTACGAGATCGTGTGCATCACGCTGCCGTGGGACACCGTCGACGACGCCTGGACTGCCCGTCCGCGTGCTTGGGACGCCGCGTCCATCAAGGGCTTTACGCTCGAGCTGGGCCCTGTGAGCTCGCTGTTTGACATCGTGACCTTTGCCGTACTCTTCTTTGTGGTATGCCCCGCCGCCGTGGGCGCGAGCTGGGCAGAGCTTGCCGCCGCGGGCGACGTCGCAGGCATGGCGGCCTTTGCGGCGCTCTTCCAGAGCGGTTGGTTCGTTGAGTCCATGTGGTCGCAGACGCTCGTGGTCCACATGCTGCGCTCCCCGCGCCTGCCACGCCCGCGCGACCACGCCGCGCCCGCGCTGTGCCTCCTCACCGTGCTGGGCCTGGTGCTCGTCACCTGGCTGCCGGCAAGCCCCATCGCCGATGCGCTGGGTCTCATGCCGCTGCCGCCAATCTTCTTCGCGCTGCTCATCGGCATTGTCGCCGCTTACATCGCGCTCACCCAGCTGGCCAAGCGCCGCTACATCGCCCGCCACGGCGAGCTGCTGTAACTTCACCGGCACCCTCGTCAAGGATGTTTGGGCCGCCGCGACCCGCCCCCGCTGGCCGCGGCGGCCCAAAACAGCTAAAAACGCCCCTCACCCCCGCTTTAATTTCTTTTGCAAGTTTTAACTTCTTTTGCTTTCTTTCACTTCTTTTAACAAGGCGCCCGGCGGGCATAAGTTGCTCGCCGGGGGTGTCGGTTCGACGAAGAGGCCTCAGCCGTAGCAGCGGATTGCCCAGCGAGAGATTTCCCAAGTGCCAACTCAAACAGTACATGTTTAATCTGTTTCGTTAATTGAAATGCGTAAATATGGTTAACCAAAGAATTGATATTTGGTTAAATAGTAACTGTATATTTGGTTAAATAGTAACTGTATATTTGGTTAAATGTACTGGTAAACAATGGTGATAATTATGCCAAAGAAGTACTACACTAGAATTATCGAAAATGAGCTTGACCAGCTGCTGGGTATATTCGGCGCCGTTCTCATCGAAGGACCGAAATGGTGCGGAAAGACGACCACGGCCGAGACCCGTGCGGCGTCCAGGCTCCTTCTCATGGACCCGTCCCGCAACTTCGAGAATCGCTTGCGTGCCGAGACTGACCCGGCTCTTGCCGTTTCCGGCGAGGTGCCGCGGCTGATTGACGAGTGGCAGGAGGTTCCGAAACTTTGGGACGCGGCACGGTTTGAGTGCGACAACCGCAGCGGCGAGCCTGGCCAGTTCATATTTACGGGGTCAGCGACACCGCGAGACGACGAACGTCCAATGCACAGTGGCGCTGGAAGGTTCGCTAAATTGCGCATGGATACCATGACGCTTTTCGAGCTTGGGAAATCCAGCGGCGCGGTTAAGCTGTCGGGCATTATTTCTGGCGAAAAGTTCAATGGCGCTTTCGGATCGCTGGATTCCGCCTCGATTGCCGAGTACGTTGTCCGTGGCGGATGGCCCGCGGCGGTCGGTCGCGATGCGCTGGCTGCGTCGGCGATGGCGAAACGTTACATCGGCATAGTCGCCGAAGAAGATTTGTCTCGTGTCGACGGCTCTCGCCGCGACCCTGAAAAGGTCAAAGCTGTCATCGAATCGCTTGCGCGCAATGAATCCACTTTGGCGACACTCAAGACGCTCGTAGCCGATCTTGGTGGAGAAGTATCGAGACAAACGGCGGCATCATATATATCCCTTCTCGCTCGGGTTAGTTTCGTTCGCGATATTCCCGCATGGAACCCCGCAATGAGATCTCCCGTGCACTTAAGAGAATCGAAGAAGCATCATCTCGCTGATCCGTCACTGGCGGCCGCTGCGCTCGGAGCGACTCCGGCGACATTGCTGCTAGATTTCAAGACGCTTGGGCTGCTTTTTGAATCGTTGGCCCTTCATGATTTGTGGGTTTATGCGCAGGCAAATGGAATGGGCCTCTATCACTATCACGATTCTCGCGATCTAGAAGTCGATGCAGTCATTGCGGCTCCCGGTGGAACGTGGATCCCGGTCGAAATCAAGCTCAGCTCCGCCCAAATCGAAGAGGCGTCTGACAGCCTTATTGCTGTCGAGAAGCGTATGGTTGCCGCCGGAAACAACCCGCCAGTTTCGAAAGTCGTAATCATTGGATTTGGTTCACAAGCCTATGTCACTGACCGCGGCGTCCAAGTTGTTCCGCTGGATGTGCTCGCGCCGTAGTGCAATTGCAAGTTTTTACTTCTTTTAACAAGGCACCCGACGGGCATAGGCTGCTCGCCGGGCGCCTTGGTTAGGATGCTATTGCTGTTGAGAACGCCTAGGCCAAATCTTCGCCGTTGGTGGCGATAACCTTCTTGTACCAGTCAAAGCTCTTCTTCTTGGAACGCTTGAGGGTGCCGTTGCCGGCGTCGTCGCGGTCGACGTAGATAAAGCCGTAGCGCTTGGACATCTCGCCTGTGCCGGCAGACACCAGGTCGATCGGGCCCCAGGTGGTGTAGCCCAGCAGGTCAACGCCGTCCTCGGTCACCGCGTCGCGCATGGTCTGGATGTGCTGGCGCAGGTAGTCGATGCGGTAGTCGTCGTTGATGGAGCCGTCCTCCTCGACAACATCCTTGGCGCCCAGGCCGTTCTCGACCACAAACAGCGGCTTCTGGTAACGGTCGTACAGGTCGTTAAGGGTAATGCGGAAGCCCAGCGGATCGATGGCCCAGCCCCACTGGCTCTGCTGCAGGTAGGGGTTCTTGGCACCGGCGAAGGCGTTGCCCTGGGTGCGCTCGACATCGGGATTATCGGCGCCGGCAGAGCAGCGGGTGGAGTAGTAGCTAAAGCTGATGAAGTCGACGGTATTGGCGGCCAGGATCTCGCGGTCCTCGTCGGTCATCCCGACGTCGATACCCAGACGCTCGAGCTTCTTGACGGCATAAGCCGGATAGTAGCCGCGGCTCTGGACGTCGACAAAGAAGTAGTTGTCCTGGTTGTCGAGCTGCGCCTGGCGCACATCGCCCGGACGGCAGCTGTAGGGGTAGTAGCTACCTGCGGCAAGCATGCAACCGATCTTGACCTCAGGGTCGATCTCGTGAGCAATCTTGGTTGCCCAAGCGCTGGCGACGAGCTCGTTGTGGGCGGCCAGGTACTCGACGGCCTCCTTGTTCTCGCCCTCCTCAAAGACCAGGCCGGCACCCATAAACGGCAGGTGCAAGATCATATTGATCTCGTTAAAGGTGAGCCAGTACTTCACCAGGCCCTTGTAGCGGGTAAAGATCGTGGTCGCGAGATTCTTGTAGAAGTCGATGAGCTTGCGGTTGCGCCAGCCGCCGTACTCCTTGATGAGATGAATCGGGCAGTCGAAGTGCGTGATAGTCACGAGCGGCTCGATGCCGTGCGCCTGGCACTCGCGGAACACATCCTCGTAGAAGGCCATGCCAGCCTCGTTGGGCTCGGTCTCGTCGCCGTTGGGGAAGATGCGGGTCCAAGCCAGGCTCATACGGAAGGTCTTAAAGCCCATCTCGGCAAAGAGAGCGATGTCCTCCTTGTAATGGTGGTAGAAATCGATGCCGGTCTGCGCGGGATAGTAATAGCCGTCCTCGAAGTCGAGCATCTTACGCTGGCCGGAGACCACCGCATAGCGCTCGGGGCCGTGCGGAGCCACGTCCACGTTGGCAAGGCCGCGGCCGTCCACGTTGTAGGCGCCCTCGCACTGGTTGGCAGCCGTCGCGCCGCCCCACAGGAAGTCATTACGGAAAGCCATGCATCAATCCTTTCGCACGCTGTTGTCATAGGCTCAGTATCCCTGCAAACAACGCGTCGCTCAACGGCAACGGCGCAGGCCGATACTTCTTTTCGCGTGCAGGCGCCCGGCAACCACCCCGTCTGACACTTTTTGATACCCACCTGCCCCAGCCACCGCAAAGGGGACAGTCACCTTTGTGATGGCTGGGGCCCGTTTGTCTCGATCTGTAACAGTTAGGCCGCCAAAACCGGGCCTGGTGTTACAGATTGAGATTGTTCGGCCTGTCCCCTGCAGTTTGTCTAAATCTGTAACAGGTAGAGACGATCTAGCCCGCTAGGTGTTACAGATTGAGACAGAAGATTCTAGTCCACGGTGATGTCGAGGTTCTTTCCGATGAGGCCCACGTAGCCGCCTTCGGCTGCCTTGGGGCTGTCAGCGTGGCAGAGGACCCACTTGTCGGCCTTCCAGTAGCAGTAGCTGTCACCGGCGGCAGGCATGTCGGTTGCGGCCTCGGGGCGCGGACCGTTGGTACCGGCGGGCAGCGCCACCATCACCTGGAAGCCGCTTTCATCGACCATGCACGGCGTGTAGTGGAGCGTGGTGTTGAAGACCTCGACAACCTTGCCCGCCGGCACGCGGAACGCCTTGACGAACGCGGTATCGAGCTTTCCGTCCTCGATCTCCCAGCGATGCGCCACGAGCAGGATAAAGTCGCGGGCGCCCAGGTTAAACTCACTCGCGCGGTGATACTCCAGACAGTTGAGTCGTGTGTTGTGGCCGTTGCACCAGCCGAGCTGGAAGGGGCGGCCGCCGTACATGAGCAGGCCGAGCGTGTCGGCGCCCTCAACCTGCTCGAGCTCGGGCGCGGAGGCCACGTATTTGCTGCCCTCGGGGATGGGCGTAGCCGCGAGTGCCTCGACGAGTGGAGCGGTCAGGCTGGACGGAACGTCATCCCACACGCGGCCATAGGACTTGAACTCGGGATCAGAGACAGAGTAGATATGCATGTTCACTCCTGTTCGTAAATGTGACTATACGAACATTCTAGAACAAACATGAGCGATTTTGAACGCTCGTCCTGACCACTCAACAAAAAGGCGCCCCCGCATAAGCGAAGGCGCCCAATCCGTGCGTTTTAGGCGATAAAGCCCTTACGCCTGCTGATAATGCAGGTGCTTCTCGTCGATATCGGCCAGGTCGCGGTCGAGGTAGCGGCGTGCGAGCCAGTTTGCCATGGGGAGGTTCTGGTCCAGATAGTTACCGCACTCCTCGGGAGCGGCACCGGGGACATCGCCCTCAAAGCCGGCGACAAACTCGAACAGCTCACGCACGAGCGACAGAATCTCCTCGCTCGTCACCTCACCAAACACGACGAGGTAAAAGCCCGTGCGGCAGCCCATGGGTCCAAAGTAGACAATGCGGCTCGACCACTCGGCATGGTTGCGAAGGAACGTCGCGCCCAGGTGCTCGATGGTGTGGCACTCGGCCGTGTTCATGACCGGCTCCTTGTTGGGCGTGGTCAGGCGCAGGTCAAACGTGGTGACGGCGGCGCCGGTCGCCGGATCGCGGTCGATGCGGCTCACATACACGCCGGGCTCAAGCAGCAGATGGTCAACAGAAAAGCTCGCGATGCGCTCCATGGCAGATCCTCTCGATAGTCAAATTGGGACGGGCTCTTTTAGCTGGTTCGAATGGTCGCACCAATCATACCAGTCAAAAAGCCCCGTCCCAAATTGACTACCTGGGACGAGGACCAATGATTTTTTAATCCCCGTCCCAGAAAAACCATTCTAGGCTGTGTAGGCAATCGTTGATTTCACGGCGTGGCGCCAGCCGGCGATCTTTTTGGCGCGCTCGTCGGCGGGCATCGACGGCTCCACGATGCCGCGGGCGCCGTAGACGTCGACGACATCGCGCGTGTACATGCCCAGCGCAATACCGCAGGCCCAGGCCGCGCCCAGGCCGCTCATCTCGTCATTGCTCGCGATGCGGATGGGCGAGCCAACCAAGTCGCTCTCAAACTGCATCAGGTACGCGTCGCGCGTGGGACCGCCGTCAACGCGAAGCTCGGCAAGTGCCGCGCCAGAATCCTCGACCATTGCGTCAATTACGTCAAAGATTTGATAGGCAATCGATTCGTCTGCAGCTTTTACGAACTCCGCGCGACCCGTGGTACGCGTCATGCCAAAGACGCAGCCCTCGGCGTCACTCGCCCAGTGCGGCGCGCCCAAACCGGTAAACGCCGGCACAAAGTAGACGCGGCTCGCCGGATTGGCAGCGTAGCACAGGTCGGTAACTTCCTCGGGGTTATTGATGAGCTCCAGATCGTCGCGCAGCCACGTCTTGACAGCACCGGCGTAGCTCACGTTGCCCTCGAGCACGTACTCGGTCACGCCGTCCATGCGCCATGCGAGCGAGCTCGAAAGCCCGTGCGAGCTGGCAACGAACTCGTCGCCGACGTTCATCATGACCGAGCTGCCGGTGCCATAGGTCGCCTTGGCCATGCCGCGGCTATGGCAGCCCTGGGCAAACAAGGCCGCGTGGCTGTCGCCCAGCACGCCGTGAATGGGCACGGGCGCCGGCAAAAAGCCGCCCAGATCCGTCGTGCCGAACAGTCCATCGGAATCGGTCACCTGCGGCAGGCAGGCCACGTCAACGCCAAAGGCCTCGCACACCGGCTCGCTCCAGCAGCCACGGCGCAGGTCAAAGAGCTGCGTGCGGCTGGCATTGGACCAGTCGCAGCGAAACTCCGCGCCGCCCGTGAGCGTCCAGACCACCCAGGCATCGATGGTGCCCAGGCACAGCTCGCCTGCCGCCGCGGCCTCGGCAGCAGCGGGAACGTTCGCAAGGATCCAGGCCATCTTGCCCGCCGGATAGTAGGGCGAGAGCACCAGACCCGTCGTGTCGCGCACCAGCTCGGCCACACCCTCGCGCGCGGTCAGCTCGTCGCACAGCTCGCGGGCGCGGGCGCACTGCCACACCACGGCGTCGCACAGTGGCTCGCCCGTCGTGCGGTTCCATGCAACGGTGGTCTCGCGCTGGTTGGAGATGCCGATGCCGGCGACGTCGGCCGGATCGACCCCGGTCTCCTCCACCACGGCACGCGCCACGGCCAGCACATTGGTGGCAATCTCGGCCGGATCATGGCTCACCCAGCCGGCCTCGTTGACAATCTGGCGATGCGAACGGTCGGCACGATGAATCAAATGGCCGCCCTCGTCCACCAGCAGCGCCTTGGTGCCCTGCGTGGATTGATCGATTCCGATGATGTAGCGGCCCATGGCCACCCCTTTCAAAACGAATGTGACAAAGGGACGGTCCCTTTGTCACATTCCAGTTACTCTGCGGGCAGGAACTCGGCAACGGTCTTGGCGATTCCGACACCCGTCAGACCGTAGTGCGCAAAGACCTCGGGGCTCGTGCCAGTGATGACCGGCGCGTCGGGCAGGGAGAGACACTTGACCGGACGCGGGCAATGCTCGCCCACCACCTGCGCGACCATAGAGCCCAGACCGCCGAAGGGGCTGTGCTCCTCGACGGTCACGACGGCGCGCGTGGCACCGGCGGCCTCAATCACGGCCTCGGCGTCGAGCGGCTTGACGCAGTACATGTCGAGTACCGTTGCCGAGATGCCCTGCTCGGCCAGCAGGTCGGCAGCGTCCACGGCATGGCGGACCATCTCGCCGGTAGCGACGAGCGTTACATCGGTGCCGCGGCGTACCCAGGTGGCGCGATCCATCTGGAACGGGCACTCGTCCTCGGTGTACACGTCCTCGACCGGGTTGCGGCCCACGCGGATGTAGGCCGGTTTGTTATCGGCGACCAGGGCCCGCACGAGCTCGGCGGTCTGGAAGCGGTCGCTCGGCAGATACACGCGCATGTTGGGAATCGCGCTCATGGCGGCGATATCCTGCGCGGAGTGATGGCTCATGCCCAAAGCGCCGTAGGACACGCCGCCCGAGATGCCGATGAGCTTGACGTTGATGTTGGAGTACGAAACGTCGACCTTGCACTGCTCATACGAACGCGTGGTCACAAAGGACGCCGGCGAGGCGGCCCAGGCCTTCTTGCCGCACGAGGCCATACCGGCGGCGATGCTCACCAGGTCCTGCTCGGCGATGCCGACCTCAATGGACTGCTGGGGATACTGGTCAAAGAACGGCGTGAGCGATGCAGAGCCGCGGGAGTCGGAACACAGGACGACGATGTCCTTGTCAGTTGCGGCGGCCTCGAGCAGCGTGTCGCAGATAACCTTGCGGTTGGCGATCTTGTTAGCCATTGATAGCCTCCTTATGGGCAGCGAAATCGGCGATAATCTGGGCATATTCCTCATCGTTGGGCAGGTGATGATGCCAGGCGGCCTTGTCCTCCATAACCGGCGAGCCGTAGCCCTTCACCGTGTTGAGGATGATGACCGTGGGCTTACCCTTGGTCTCGGCGGCCAGCGTCAGCGCGGCGTCGATGGCCTGGACGTCGTTGCCCGGAATGGACAGCACGTTCCAACCGAAGGCGGCCCAGCGCTCCTCCTGCGAATCCTGCTTCATGACGTCCTCGGTGCTGCCGCTGATCTGCAGGCGGTTGCGGTCCACGAGCGCGCACAGATTATCGAGCTGGTAGTTGCCGCCGCTCATGGCGCCCTCCCAGACCGAGCCCTCGGCAAGCTCGCCATCGCCCATGATGGTGTAGACGCGGTAGTCGCGGCCGTCCATCTTGCCGGCGAGCGCCATGCCCACGGCCACGGGCAGGCCGTGACCCAACGAGCCCGAGTTCATCTCGATGCCCTTGAGCTTGTTGTTGGGGTGGCCGATGTAGGGGCTGCCGAACTTGGAGAAGCGGGCCTTGACGTCGTCGAGGTCAAGATAGCCCTCGTGGCAGAGCACCGCGTAGTAAGCCTCCATGGCGTGGCCCTTAGAGAGCACGAAGCGGTCGCGATTGGGATCGTCGACGGTCTCGGGCGAAATGTTGAGGTGGTTGGCGTAGAGGGTCATGAGGGCGTCGATCACCGACATGTCGCCGCCGATGTGGCCGCCGGCGCCAGCCATGATGATATCGACGCAATCGCGGCGAAGGTCCCAACGCAGGGACTCAAGCTCTTCGATAGTTGCCATTTCTACTCTCCTCGCAGGTAGGCTTTAACGTCTTCTTCGATGGGGTCGTACAGGTCGGGGGCGATGCCGATATACTTGCACGCCTCGTAGAGCACCGGCACCACGTTGGCATGAATGGCGACGCAGTGGTGGATGTAGGGACCCTCAACGATCTTGGCCTCGAGGCGCTTGAGGTTGTCGACCTCGACCCACAGGTAGGTGCCCATGCCGGCCGGGCCGTCGATGCCGCGGGCGTTGCCCAGTAGCAGCGAGTACTCGCCGTTGTCACCGTCAAAGCGGGCAAGGGTGAGGTCGCCGTGCTTGGCCTCGGCCGTCAGCGCGCCGGGGTGATCGAAAGCCAGCGGGTAGGTGAGCTTGGGCTTGACGGCCGCGCAGCTGCAGGGCCAGGGGCCGCAATGCTGCAGCAGCTCGCCGTTCTCGTTATCGGGATGGCGCACGGTCCAGTCGGCGAACATGCCGCGGTGACGGCCCAGGTCGGCGGCCTCGACCATCAGCGCGGTGATGGCGCCGTGGATATCGGTCTCGCATACGATAGGAATGCCCATCTCGTTGAGGATGGCGTTGGCGGCGCAGGGCATAATGCCCAGCTCGTCCTGCAGAGCGTTCCAGCACTGAATGGCACCGGCGTTGCAGCCATACTTCTCGACCAAGCGCTTCATGGCGATGGCAAGACCGGCGACCGCGGGAACCTTGTCCTCGGGGATGCAGATCTCAAAGCTGTCGTTGATGTGGGCAAGCATGGCGGCCATGGCCTGCTCGTCGGCCTGGGCGTCGCGCACAGCCTGGACAAGTTCGGTCATGGGGATAGGCGAAAGCTGGATGTTGAACTTCTCGAGCAGCTCGCCCTCGTTGCACATGGTCGACCAGAAGTCGAACGGACGGGTGGCCATCTGCAGGATGCGGGTGTGCTTGAAGGTCTTGACCACGTTGCAAACGGCCAAAAAGTCCCAGACGCCGCGCTCGAACTCGGGATCGGTCAGACGGTAGTTGGTCATGTAGGTGAAGGGAACCTGGAAACGGCGCAGGACCTTGCCGGTGGCGAACAGGCCGCACTGGCTATCACGCAGACGGGTGCCGTCGGGCTCGGGGCGCTCGTCGCGCGGCCCCCACAGCAGCACGGGCAAGCCGAGCTCGCGGGCAAGGCGGGCGCAGACATACTCGGTACCAAAGTTGGCGTGGCACAGCATGATGCCGTCGACGCCCTCGGCGCGGAACTTCTCGACGATAGGCGCGATATGGCTGTCGTCGAACAGCAGGCCCTCGTCGTTGATGTCGTCGATATCCACAATCTCGACGCCGATCTCGCGCAGGCGATCAGCCGTCAGACCGCGATACTTGATCGCGTCCGGCGCGCTAAAGATACTGCGGCGCGTGGGCACAAAGCCGAGCTTGATCTTGTCCATGTACGTCCTCCCCTAGTCACATGTTCAGTAAACAGACGCATGTTTCGTTTTGTTCTGTTTACTAAATGTTTTACTCTTTTGTTTAGAAGTTTAGCGCAAAATACCCGTAAGCGGTAGAGAAATCAGCCTAAACGGTATGTAAACAAACTGAACATACAAGGGAAACAAAAAGAGGACCCCGAAGGATCCTCTTCTGAATGGCACTATGTTAACTGCCCTAGCGAGCTTTGGCACGCTGCAGGCAATGCCGTCTCCGCCTAGATTTCGCGCACGCTCTGGCGCTCGACAAAATAGGTCGACACGGCCGTTTTGCAGGTATAGCTCTTGGGATTGCGGATGTTACCCACCAGACGGCGCACCGCGATCTCGCCCACCTCGTGTTTGGGAACATGCACCGTGGTGAGTGGCGGGTTGGAGAAGGCGCCCAGAGATAGGTCGTCAAAGCCGATGATCGAGACATCCTCGGGCACGCGAATGCCGTGCTCGTTGAACGCGCGCATGGCACCCACGGCGAGCACGTCGTTCTCGGCAAAGAAAGCCGTCGGCAGGTCGTCGCGTGAGACGCTGTCGAGCCATGCACCCATATCGCGATAGGCACCTTCGAGCGTGGTGCCCAGCGTGACGCGCCATGCCGGGTTTGCCTCGAGGCCCGCATCCTCAAGTGCTTGGCGATAGCCGCGCTCGCGATCCTTAAAGTTGCGGATACGAAGATCGCCTGCCAGATAGCCGATTTGCCTGTGACCCTTCTCGATAAGGTAGTCCACGGCGCGCAGCACCGAATCGGTATTGGCAATGACTACGGCATCGAAGTACTGGCGGTCGCTCCAGCCATCGAGCACGATCAGGTGGGCAGCGGCGTTAGCGAACAGGGCGTAGTCTTCTTCGCCCAGCTCGGTGCCCATCAGCACGATGGCGGCGGACGGATCGGCGATCAGGCCCTCGACCTGCGGACGCACGGCGTCCAGGTCGCTAAAGTCGAGCGAGACAAAGCTCGTGCTCATGCCGTGGCGACGCGCCTGGCGCTCCACGCCCTCAATAACCGCGGGATGGAAGGTGCTCTCGTCCAGGATGGCGCCCGTCTTGCGCGCGAGCACAAACTGGATGCTCTCGAGTTGCGTCGACTGCTGATAGCCGAGCGACTGCGCGCACTCCAGGATGACCTTGGCGGTCTCCTCGCTCACGCTGCGCTTGCGGTTGAGCGCGTTGGACACGGTCGCAGGCGAAAAACCGGTAATGCGGCTGATCTCGCGAACACTTGCTTTGGCCATTGGTCCCCCTAGCGGCGGCCGTGGTGGAGCATCGCGACTCGATGGCTCGGCAACTAAACGGCCGCAAATTCAAACTAAACATAATAGTAAATGTTTATGAGCTAGTTTAGCCTGTTGTCAAGCGAAGTGGCACGACTATTCCCCCAACGGGCGCATTTGCTCGGTAGCTAAAAAAGCCCCGTCCCAAATTGACTACATGGGGCGGGGTGCAGGAATCGTTTAACCTAGGACGCGGGCCATGCGCGCCTTAAACTCGGACAGGAAGCGCGGGGCGTCAACGGTCAGCGCCACAAGCGCGCTCTTGTCGGGATCGGACAGGCGGTGCTCGTCGCAGATGGTGCGGCCACGGTACTCGCCCAGCAGGTCGACACGCAGATTGCAGCCGAGCGCACCCACGAGCGTGGGGTCGATCGCCACGGCAACGGCCAGGGGATCGTGCAGTGCGCAACCACCCAGGTAGGGTGCGTTCATCTCGTACGAGCCAATGTAGTGCTCGACCATGCTCGCAAATGCGCAGCCCGCCATGGTGCCCGAGCCTGTCCAGCCGGCAACATCGCGGCGCGTGAGCACCACGCGATGCGTCACGTCCAGGCCCACCATGGTGAGCTTGCGGCCCGAGCGCAGCACGGCATCGGCGGCCTCGGGATCGCTTGCCATGTTGGCCTCGGCACCCGCGCTCACGTTACCGGGCACGGTCAGGGCGCCGCCCATCACCACCATGCGGCCGATAGACATCATCGCCGCCGCATCGCGCTCCAAGGCAAGTGCCAGGTTGGAGAGCGGGCCGGTCGCTACGTAGACCAGATCGGGCCCATAGGTGCGCGCGGCATCGATCAGATAATCGACCGCGGCATTGCCATCGGCCGAGGTCGCCCCCACTGGCTCGTAGGGAGACGCGGGCACGCTCGCGCCGCCGATGCCGTTCTTGCCGTGGATGAGCGTGGTGGACGCCGGTGGCGTATAGGGCTCGGTCGCCTGTAGGGGACGGTCGGCACCCAGATACACCGGCACCTCGGGACGACCCAACAGGTCGAGCACCGCCAGGCAGTTATGCGCCGACTGCTCGACGCGCACGTTGCCAAAGCACGTGGTGATGCCCACGAGCTCCACCTCGGGGCTCGCGATGGCATAGGCAAGCGCCATCGCATCGTCCACACCCATATCCAGATCAAGGATCAGCTTCTTGATTGCCATTGTTCTACTCCGCTTCTCCGTCTTGTACGTAATCGTCTAAACCAAACGCGCGCTCGACTTCGCCACGCGTGGGAATCGACTGCTGTGCACCCAAGCGCGACACCGTCACCGCCGAGGCACGGGCACCCGCGGCCATGCACTCAAAGAGCGGCAGGCCCTCCAGACGAGCCGCGGCAAGCGCACCGATAAACGTATCGCCCGCGGCCGTCGTATCGACCACCGTGCCCGAAAGCGCCGGCATGCGCAGCAGCTCGCCGTCGTCGCCGAGCGTAACCGACCCGGCACCGCCCAACGTGATGACCGCAGCTCCGGCACCCTTGGCGAGCAGGGCATTGAGCGCTGCGGCGCAGCTCGTATCATCCGCGGGCAAGATGCCCGTCAGCACCTGGCACTCGGTCTCGTTGGGACAGACCAGGTCGACCGCCGTCCAAGCCCCTGCCGGCACGTCACTTGCCGGCGCCGGGTTAAAGACCGTATAGAACCCCAGCTCGTGAGCGCAAACGAGTGCCTCGGCCGTCGCCGCCAGGTCGCATTCGCCCTGGGCGATAAAGACGCTTCCGGCAGCCGGGGCAATCTTGCTGGCGTCGCCGTCGAGTTCATCGGCCACCAGGCACCTCAGCGCGCAGGCAACGTCCTCGCCCGTAAGCGCATGGTTGGCGCCCGGCGACAGCACAATACGGTTGTCGCCACCAAAGCGAATGATGGTCGCCGTTCCCGTCTCCACGTCGTCGCGACGCGCCACAAAATCGCAGCTCACGCCAGCGTCTTGGAGCCCCGTCACGAGCGACGTGCCAAACGCGTCGCGACCGACCGCACCGATCATGCATGTGTGCGCGCCCATGCGCGCAGCCGCTACGGCCTGGTTGGCGCCTTTTCCGCCGGCGTTGGTGATAAACCCGCTGCCGCCGACGGTCTCGCCCGCACGCGGCATGCGCTCGCACGCCACCGAAAGGTCCATGTTCATGCTGCCGAACACCGCGACGATGCCGCAATCTGCCATGGAAACCTCCTCGTCCGCGGGCTCTGCACCCGCTGCCGGTCGTCGATCGTGCGCTCTCACGCCTCTATAACTTTAGTTCACTTTGATGTGGACGCGCGCTTGAGCTTGCGCCAGCAGCAAGCATTCACAGGAGCAGGCGGCTACAATAAAGGCGTGCTGATTATTCTCGTCATTTGGATGATGTTTTATGGAACAATTCCCGCGATCGAACTCGCGCAGCTCACGCCACTCGAGCGATCAACAGGCGCCGCACGAACGCTCGCGCGCCAGCCGCCAAACCTCCGAGCCGCGCCAAGCCGCAGACCCCCATCGCGCGTCTGCCAACAAGGGCGCCCACGCCAGCAGCGCCACAAAAGAGCAGGTGCCCGCGCGCCCCAAATCTCGGTATATCCCCGCCCTCGACGGTCTGCGCACGCTTGCCGTCGTCGCGGTGGTGCTCTATCACCTCAACCTCACCTGGGCGCAGGGCGGCTTGCTTGGAGTCACGATTTTCTTTGTGCTCTCGGGCTACCTGATCACGCGCCTGCTCATCAACGAAGTATCAAAGACCGGCCGCATCGACCTCAAGAGCTTCTGGATCCGCCGCATCCGTCGCCTGGTCCCCGCCGTGGTGACCGTTGTGGTTGTAACCTGTGCGCTGTGCACCGTCTTCAACCACGTGATGCTCACCAAGATGCGTCCCGACATTCTGCCGTCGCTGCTGTTCTTTAACAACTGGTGGCAGATTATGCAGGACGTTTCGTACTTCAACGCCCTGGGCGACCCCTCGCCGCTTACGCACTTTTGGTCGCTCGCCATCGAGGAACAATTCTACCTGGTTTGGCCACCGCTGCTGTTTGCCATGGTGTCCATGCATGTGAGCAAACCCAACACGCGCCGTGTGGTCCTGGGACTCGCAGCGGTATCCGCCCTTGCCATGATGGTGCTCTACAACCCTGCCGCCGACCCCAGCCGCGTGTACTACGGCACCGACACCCGCGTCTTCTCGCTGCTGCTGGGCGCCTGGATGGCCTTTATCCCCAATCGCGACCTGGCGCCGGTGCGTCTCGCTCATCGTTTGGGGCTCAATCGCCTGGCTGGCGCCGCCAAGCACGGCAAGAACGCCGAGGGCAAGCCTGGCGAGAAGGCCGACAACGCAGCCGAGACCGTCCCGGCACAGCCGAGCGCCCTCGTGCGCTTTTGGTCCTCGCCCACATCCATCGATGTGTTGGGCGTCGTGGGTCTGGTTGGCCTTGCCGCCATGGTCGCGCTCACCAACGGCTACACCGCGTTCCAGTATCGCGGCGGCACGCTGCTATGCTCGGTCCTCACGCTCATGGTCATCGCGGCCTGCGTGCAGCCCCAGGGAATGGTTGCCCGCGCACTGTCCGCCGAGCCGCTCGTGTGGGTTGGCAAGCGCTCGTACAGCATCTACCTGTGGCACTATCCGCTACTGTTGCTCATGAACCCGGTCGCCAACATCAACGATACGCCGTGGTGGCAGTACATTTTGCAGGTGTTGTTGGTGGTCGCCGTAGCCGAATGTTCATATCGCTTTATCGAGACGCCGTTTAGAAAGGGCGCCTTTGGGCGCACCGTATCCGAGTTCCGCGACGGCACCACCGCGCCCGCCAACTGGGTGCGCGCGCACGTCCCTGTCTGCGCAGCCTGCGCTGTCGTGTTGGTCGTTGCACTGGGCGGCCTGATCTTTGTGCCCGAGACGTCTGCGCTGAGCGGTGAGGGCGCCGAAGTCCTCAACAAGGAAGCCAAAAACACCGCGCCCACAGACCAACAGGCGGCCGACGACACCGACAAGGACAACGACGGCTTCCCCGATGGCTCCTACGACCTGTTGATGATCGGTGACTCCGTGTCGCTGCGCGCCGTTGATTCCTTTGACGGCGTGTTCCCGCACAGCCATATCGATGCCGAAAAGGGCCGCCAGTTTGATGCGGGCCGCGCGACATTTGAGGGCTATCTCCAACAGAACCTTGCCGGCAAGATCGTGGTCTTTGCACTGGGCACCAACGGCTTGGTAACCGACGACCAGATCGACGCCATCATGACCGATGCAGGAGATAAGCGTATTGTGGTGTTTGTGAACACGCGCAGCCCGCAGCCGTGGGTTGGCTCTACCAACCAGGCCATCGCCAACGCTGCTACGCGCTACAAGAACGTGCGCGTTATCGACTGGTACGGATACAGTGCCAATCGCAACGACCTGTTCGATGGCGATGGCACGCACCTGTCGACCACTGGCGTGACTGAGTACCTCAACTTGATCCACGATGCAGTCAAGAAGGACCTGCCCGTGCATCCCGAGGATCACGTCAACGATCCGCAGCCGGCGGCCGTCAAGTCTGCCACCGACGCGCTCGTCAATGCGCTCGCTCTCAAGCCGCACAAGCTGGGCACCGACAAGTAACCCGCAGCAAACAACCCAAAATCACTCTTTTCGAGCCGGCTCCAAGGGGTCGTG
>DXZM01000062.1:0-16304 GCA_019419665.1 Collinsella sp. | reverse complement strand
ACCCGCAGCAAACAACCCAAAATCACTCTTTTCGAGCCGGCTCCAAGGGGTCGTGGACAAAAAGGGGCAAATATGAGTACTGTTACCATTTTAGTAGCAGGCAAAACCACCCAAAATGACGTCCGAGCGACCCCTACAACCCCCTAAAGCAGCCAACCTGACTGGTTTAAGACATATTGGAGCCAATTTTAATGAACATACTATCGGCTATGTCCATTATCTTCTTGGATGTAAATGCTATTCACTTAGCAACAGTACTCATATTTGGCATTTTTTGTCCACTGCCATATAGCTAATGCCCTATAGCGGGCAAAAAACAGGCCGCAGTCCATCGCTGCGGCCTGTTCGGAAGCAAAAGTGGGCGCTAAGCGCTGTAACCCATCGCCTGCAGGACAAACATGACGACCGTGAGCACCGTAATCACGGCGATAGTCGCCCACGTGAGCACGTTCCACACGCGGCCGTTGCGGTTGGCGCCCATAATGTGACGGTCGGCGGCGATAACCACTTGGAACACCAGAACCACGGGCAGTAGCACGCCATTGATGACCTGCGAGGTCATCATAATCTGGAACAGATCGACGCCGGGCATAAGCACCAGCACGGCAGAGATACCGATGATGGCCGTAATGATGCCGCGATAGACCGGGGCCTCGTCCCAGCTGCGATCGGCACCGCGCTCCCAGCCAAATGCCTCGCAGATAGCGCTCGACGTAACGCCCGGCAGCACGCAGGCAGCCAAGAAACTCGCCGCGACCAGGCCCGAGGCAAACAGTACCGTAGACCACTGACCCGCAATAGGCTCCAGCGCGCGGGCAGCATCGGCAGCATCGCTAATCTGAATACCCGCCGGGAACAGCACCGTACCGGTCGTAATGATAATAAAGCCGGCAATGACATCAGCGGCAAGCGAGCCGCTCACGGTATCGATGCGCTGCAGCACGATATCGTCCTCGCCCGCGTTCTTATCGACCACGTTGTTCTGCGCCAAGAAAATCATCCACGGCGCGATGGTGGTACCGATCGTTGCGACCACGAGCGACACGTAGCTGGGGTCATTTTGAATGTTAGGCACGACCAGGTCGACCGCGACCTCACCCCAGTTGGGGCCAGCCATAAACGCGGCGACGATGTAGGTCACGAACACGCAGCTCACCAGCAGCAGAATCTTCTCGATGCGCTGGAAACTCCCCGACATGGTAAGCATCCACACCAGCAGCGCCACCAACGGCACCGAGATGCTCGCCGGCACGCCAAAGAGGGCAAGGCCGCTCGCAATACCCGCAAACTCCGAAATGGTCACAGCCGTGTTGGCGATCAACAGCGCCGCCATAGCAAGTACACTCTTGCGCACGCCAAAGCGCTCGCGAATGAGCGATGCCAGGCCCTTGCCCGTGACGCAGCCGCAGCGCGCCGCGGTCTCCTGCGTCACGATGAGCAGCACAGTCATGACAGGAAGCATCCACAGCATCTTGTAGCCATAGCTGGCGCCCGCGCTGGAATACGTTGCAATGCCGCCGGCGTCATTGCCCGAAAGCGCCGCCAGCAGACCGGGACCCATAGCGCCAAAGATGGCCGCGATGGTCAACTTTTGCTTGGTGCCCGACTTTTGCTTGGTATTTTGCACGCGACCACCTAACCCATGACTGATATGGCGAGCAGCACCGCGGCGATGCAATACGCCACACACGAAATCATGACGGCAATGACGTTCATGGCGGTGCCCGACGTGTTGAGGTCATGCTCGTCACGCCAGAACAGCACCATCAGGTAAATCACGGCGCTCATGTTGCCAACCAGGCAAATAATGGCAGCGATATTAAAGCACCCGGTAAAGAGCTGCTCCTCAAACATGGGCGCATCGAGGAACGCAGCGGTGCGCACCAGCTGGGCGCACAGGTAGGTCACGAGCGACAGAATCAGGCCCATGCCCGTGCTCTGGAAGAAGAACCCCAGATACGGCTTGGGCTCGTCGTCGTGACCGTCATACTCCAGGAAGTAGTTCTTGACGAACGACACCATGCGCGAGGCCGCCAGCAGCACGAGCGGCATGGCGCACATGGGGAACACCACCAGATGCGCGGAGCCGAGCGCCGTTCCCAGCACGGTCGCCATGATGCACGACGCGATGCCCCATACAACAACCCAGTACTGGCGATGCACGAACCAGCTGAGCACGTTCGTCGAGTCGTCCGACGCGCTGTCGCCCGAGCCGACACCGGCGATCTGCAGGTCCTCCTGATGCTCCTCGGCGATAACGTCCATGGCGTCGTCGAAGGTTACGATACCCAGGATATGACGGTTCTCGTCGCAGACGGGGATAGCGACCAGGTCGTACTTGGTCATCTCGTCCGTCACGTCTTCCTGGTCCTCGTCGGGCGACACGTAGACCAGGTCGCGATAGGCCAGCTGACCCAGCGTGGCGTCGCGGTCGGCTACGATCAGCGTGCGCAGCGAAAGCACACCGGTCAGCATGCCGCTCGGATCCTCGGTATAGACGTAGTAGACGCTCTCGAAGTCCTCGTCGAGCTCGCGAATCGCCTCGATGGCGTCACCGACCGTTGCCGTGGCGGGCAGGGAGACAAACTCCGAGGTCATGATGCGGCCGGCGGTGTTGTCCTCATACCCCAACAGGTTACGAATCGCCTTCTCCTCCTTGACGCCCATCAGGCGCAGGAGCTTCTCGGCCTTCTCGTAATCAAGCTCGTCGATCAGGTCGGCAGCGTCGTCCGGGTCCATCATGGCCAGCATCGACGATGCGTCCGTGTCGGACAGGCCCTCGAGCATCTCGGTCATAAGCTCGTCGTCATCGAACTCCGAGATAGCTTCGGCTGCCTGGGCGGTATCGAGCTGCGCAAACACCTGCGCACGTAGGCGCGGGTCGAGCTGCTCGATAATGTCGGCGATGTCGGCAGGGTGCAGCTCGCCGAGCGTCTTGTGCGACACCGAGAGTTGGATGTTTTTAGTCGAGCGGTCGAGCAGGTCCATGTAGGACCAAGCGATGATGTCCTCGCTGAGCGGCTTGCCCAGGTGCTTCATAAAGCCCTCGACGACGTGCTCGAGTGCGGGGCTGATCGCGCGCAGCAGACCGCGGGCACCGACCTCGGCACCCAACAGGCGCAGCTGGTTTTCGCCCGACATGGAAAACTTGATGTCGTTGACGCGCACGACCTTCATGCCCTGCGTGTCGACGATCTGCTTATTGAGCACGTCGCGCGCCAGCAGGAGCTCGGTCGGCTGCAGGTACGAGAAGCGAATATTGGTGGCAGACGTGTTGAGATACACGCCCGTCTCGTCGATACGGTCGACCCATTTGCGCCAGCTGATCATAAACGGCGTCTTGCCGGGGCCGCGGAACGCGAGCGACGTCACGTGCGGAAAAACTTCGCCGGTAGCAATGCCAAAATCGTTGACCACGCCGAGCTTTTCGCCGTCGACGTCCAAGACCGGCAATTTGAGCATCTCACTCAGATAATTCAATGGTGCTCCCCATCATTATTCCTCCGGACGCGGCCGCGCGTGCGGCGTCCGGGGGCTTCTGGATATGTATACGCATGCGCGGGCGGCACGCCGCTCGACGCTTACACCCCGTGCATGCGCAAAAAGCACCTGCATGGGGTCATCGACTGTATGGTCGAGGTTTGGATTTCACCTGTAACCTTTCTCTTGACCCTCATTAACCGCAGTAACTATAGCATCAGCATCGCCCTGCGGCATCGAATTTATGCGCTGCACATTGCAGGCATACCAAACGCTGACGTATCCGTGACATAGCCCTTGGGGACGTTCTTAAACGACTACCCAATGACTACTCTGTGGTGTCATCGTCCTCGGCAAGTTGGGGGAACACGGCGTCCTTGGGCATGGTGACCTTCGTCAGCGAGGTGAGCTTTTTGCTGAGCGATGTGTCCGTCTTGACCAGGTCGCTGAGCGTCACGATCTTGTATCCGTCGGCGACAAGACCGTCGATAATCTGCGGCAGCGCCTCGAGCGTCTGCTCGGCGCATTCGTCTCTATCGGTGAGCAGCACGATATTGCCCGGCGTCACCGAATCGAGCACCGTTGAGACCTGCTCGTCGGCACCGTTGAGCAGCCAGTCGCCCGAGTCAATATTCCACGAGACCACGGCGGAGACCAGGTCCATCGCATCAATCCAGTTTTGCTCGTCAAAGGCAGCGTAGGGAGCACGCAGCAGCATCGTCTTCACGCCGGTCGCCGACTTAATCGCATCGGTGCCTTTCGTGATCTGTTCGCGTACCGTCTCACGGTCCTGACCCTTGAGCGAATCGTCACGGTAGCTGTTGGATCCGATCTCGCACCCGGCATCGACAATCGCCTTGGCCGTGGCAGGCGAGGCCTCGGCCGCATCGCCCGAAAGGAAGAACGTCGCGGTAACGCCCTTTTCCTTGAGCACCTGCAAGATCTGTTTGGTGGCGCCGCTCGGACCCTCGTCAAACGTCAGCGCCACGTACTTTTTGTTGCCCTTGGGCGCCACGCTGGCGCACGCAACGACGCAATCGGTGGCGGGCACAACCTCGCCGCGGTCCTGCGTCTTGCCCGACTGCTCACCAACCCACACCTCGGAGCGGCCCTGGACACCCCATGTCTGCACATACTCGATAGCGCCCGTGCCCTCGACCTTGAGCTTGGGCTCGATAACCGTAGCCTGAACCTCGTGCTTCTCGTAGGTGTTACGGCCATCCTTGACCGTCACCTTCTCGCCGCCCTCAAGTTCGCGGCTATCCCATTTGCCCTGTTTTATGCGCTTGCCGTCCACCTTAACCGACAGCTTTTCGCCGCCATGGCGCTTGAGCACGCTGTCATCGACGGCCAGCAGGTCGCCTGCGTCGTAGGTATCGGTCAACTCCTGGTCGTCGATGAGATTCTGCAGCGTAGAGCCCACGCGCACCGCGGTCTTTTGCCCGTTAAGTTCCACGTCCACGCTGCGGTTGACGTAGCCCACGACGGCAGCGATAAACAGCACGAGCGCACAGCCCACGGCAATGAGCGCATAGGGCAGACGGGACGGTCGGCGCGGCGAGCGCCCGTTGCCGATGCGCGCGCTGCGGTCGCTAAACCCGCGGCTATGGTTGAGGTACATCGCGCCGGGCTTACGGCGGCGACGGCGCTGACCGCTGGGCAGCTGCCCCAGGTCGCGGCGCGCCGTCGGACGCGCACCCGAACGCCCGTTTAAGTTGGATCCGTTTTGGCGCATGTGCCCTCCCCCATAAACACAGCAAGCCGGAGCAACAGGTCTCCGGCTTGCCTCCCATCATTTGGTACGTCGCTATTTTGTAGCTTTTGACGAGCCTCCGCTCGCCTTTTGGTATTCGTCCTTAAAGGCCTTGAACATGCCGCGCGTCTTGCCGAGCTGCTTGCCCAGTGCGCGACTGCCTTTGTCCACGGCGACCGATCCCTTGTCGTCGAGCACCTTGGCGCCCTTTTTGACCTTGTCGCCCACCACGACGCTGGCCTCGGCGGCCTTGGCGGCCGCACCGCCCGAATACCCAAGCGACTTGACCTCGTCCGAGACGACCATCGCACCGTTCTCGTAGCCGCGTAGCATCGTCGGCGGCACCTGCGTGTCACCAACCAAAACACTCGAAGCAGCACCGGCGGTCACATAGAATGCCTGCACGATGCCCGAACGTGGCTTGAACTCAACGTCCGAGCAATAGCCCACGACGTCGCCCGATTCCGTGCGCACGTCCATACCGACCCAGATGATGCAATCGTCCAGGTTGATGTCGAGGCGCTTGGCGGCGGCGGCATCGTACGTGTCCTTGACGTCATCGACCGCAATGGCGCCCTCGTAGACACCAATGGCGTCGAGCGCTACGAATCGATCGGGACGCTCGATCATGCCCGCGATATCGGACTGGCGGACCATAAAGCCGACCACGCGCGTACCGCCCGGGGTAAAGACCGGAAAGTGAATCTTTCCGAGCTTTTTAGGGCTGCGCGGCGTGCCGTCCTTTTTGGTGCGCTTGTCCTCGGTAGGCTTGCGATAGATCTTGGCGCCGACAAAATCCCCGGCGCGCATTATGCCTCGGTCGAGGGCTCCGCAGCCTCGGTATCAGCCTCGACGGCGTTCTCGACCACGACGTCGGCGGCAGGCGTCACGTTGCCGCCCGAAATGGCGTCGTTGAGTTGCTCGCGCAGCTGGTCCATGCGCTCGCGGGCCAGGTCGACCTTGGCGCGCAGGTCGTCGGTCTTGGCGTCGACCATCGGGCCAAAGTCATTCACCGCAGCACGGGCCTCCTCGGCGCTGTGCTCGTAGGTGTCGCGCATATTGTCCCAGGCGTCATTGGCGATATCGGCAGCCATGGCGCGGGTCTCGGCGCCCGAGCGCGGGGCCAGAGCAACGCCGACAATAGCGCCGGCAGCGGCACCAAAAAGTGCGCCGGAGACAAAGCTGAAAGTCTTACCCATGATCATTCCTCTCCTGCGGGCACGTCGGTGCCCACCGTTTGAATGCTGTCCATTATACCCGCAGCGCATCGCTTGCCGCTCCGCTCATCTGCGTACGGCAAAGGCGCAGGTACGTGATGGTGATAAACGCGTAGGCCTACTCCTGGGGCATAGCCGGCATGGCCACCGTGGCACCCGGGTCCTCGCCGGCGCCGTCCACGAGCGGCAGGCCGCCCTCATGCGCAGGTCCCGCCGGAACCGTCGCCGCACCGCCAAAGACGGCAGCGGAGGCCTCGTGGTTCTCGGCAACCGCGCCCTCGGTATCAATCGCCACCTGGGGCTCGTCGTCAAAGTTGGGGACGCCCTGGGGCTCGGTGGAAACGGGCTCGGCGGTCGCATCGGCAACGGGCTCGGCGTCAACCGGCACATCGCCCTCGTCAGCGCCCTCGTCCTCGGCAGTATCTTCGCCGTTCGCAGCGGCGACGGCCTCGTGAGGATCCTTGCCCTCGGCCTCGGCGCGCATGCCCAGCACCAGGTTGCGTAGGCCCGCGACCGTGCCTTCCACGTCGGGGGCAGGCTGGTCGGCGTGCAGGTACGCCCAGTCCATCATAAAGGTGGCCGACGACAGCGCACCGATGGCCAGTGCGTCATCGGGGCACGAAAGCTCGACCTCAAAGACACGCTCGTCATGCTCGCTTACGCGCGTGCGGCCGCACGAGATGCTACCGGCAAGACCGGTCTCGTTCATGAGCTCAACCGTCACATGCTCCAGCAGGTGGCAGAGCTCGGTCTGACCCATGCAGTCCTGGAACTCGCGGCCGGAATCGCCCAGGCACAGGTGCTTGGCAATCGCCGGCACCAGGTAGTACACGCGCGCCGTGGCCTCGATATCCTCCGAGGTCATGAGCGGCATGCCGGGGTTCACCAGCACGTGCGCGCAGATCTTGTCCTCGCTGACGGTGACCTTAAGGATGTTGAACAGGCCTGCCATAACTCTCCCCTACTCTTCCTTGTCCTACTCGTCGCCGTCGTGCGGATTCGCGGAACCCGCACCCGACGTCGTCGGCTCGTCTACCGAAGACTCGGAATCCTTCTTATCGGTTTCGGCCGGAGCGATCACGCGAATGAGCGAGATGCGCTGGCCACGCATCGACTGCACTTTAAACTTGTACCCCGCGACCTCAAACACCTCTCCGATGTCGGGCACCGAGTCGCAAAGCTCCAAAATCCAGCCGGCGATGGTCTCATAATCATCGCTTTCCTCGAGCGGCCAACCAAGCTCAATCGCGTCATCGCACGAAAAACGCCCATCGACGAGCCACTCGCGGCGCGAAAGGCGCGTGAGGTACTTGTTGTCGGGGTCGAACTCGTCCTCGATCTCGCCCACGATCTCCTCGACGATGTCCTCGATGGTGATGATGCCGGCCGTGCCGCCGTACTCATCCACGACGACCACGATCTGGTCGTGCGAGGTCTGCATCTCGGACAGCAGCGGCAGGATGTCCTTGGTGTCGGGCACAAAGGTGGCGTCGCGCAAAAAGCCGGCGATGGGCTGGTCGCCCTTGCCGTCGAGCGCGGGCTGGATCAGGTCCTTGATGTGCGCAATGCCCGCGACGTTGTCGGGATCCTCGTGATAGACGGGGATGCGGCTAAAGCCGGTCTGGCGCATGGTAGACAGCACGTCGGCGACCGTCTCGTCGTCCTCGCACATGGTGGTGTCCACGCGCGGCACCATGACCTCGCGGGCAACGGTGTCGCCCAGGTCGAAGATCTCGTGGATCATACGCTTTTCCTCGTCGAGCAGGTCGTCCTGCTCCGAGACCATGTACTTGATCTCTTCTTCCGAGACGTTCTGCCGGTCGTCGGCGCTCTTGATGCGCAGAATGCGGGCCAGGCCATCGGAGCAAGCGCCAGTCAGCCACACGAGCGGACGGGCGATCTTTTGGAAAAACGACAACGGTCCCACGACCTGCTTGGACACGCCCTCGGCATTGGCCAGGCCGATGCGCTTGGGGACGAGCTCGCCGATCACGATGGACACGAAGGCGACCGCGACGGTGATGATGACCGGCGCCAGGCCGCGCGCGATGGCGGAGAGCGGCGCGATGCCAAAGCTCATGAGCCACGTGGCAAGTGGGTCGGACAGGCTCGTCGAGGCGACGGCGGACGAGGCGAAGCCCACGAGCGTGATGGCGACCTGGATGGTGGCGAGCAGCTGGTCGGAATCGGCGGCCAGCTTAATGGCGCGCTCGGCGCGCTTGTCGCCTTCCTCGGCCTCGTGCTCCAGCACGGCGCGCTTGGCCGTGGTGAGCGCCATCTCGGACATAGAGAAGTAGCCGTTAATGAGGGTCAAAACGAGGGTGGTGATAAGGGAGATGGTTATGTCCATCGGGAGTTTCTCGAACCTCCAAGATTCGGGCGTCAGGGTAAAACGTTGATGACGGATACGGCAATTGCGCCGGCGCCCAAACGAGGACGCGGGCGCGCAGGCATGGTCGCTAGATTACGAAGAGGATCACCGCCATGAACTGGAAGATGCTGCCGGCAAGCACCCACAGGTGAAACACGCTGTGCAGATAGCGCACGTTTTTGGCGATATAGAACGGCACGCCCGCGGTGTAGCACACGCCGCCGACGGCGAGCAGGGCAAGTGCCATGGGGTTGAGCAACGACACGAGCTCGGGCAGCTTAAAGACAACGAGCCAGCCCATCAGCAGGTAGACCAGGCCGCTTACCCAGTGCGGTTGACGCTCGCGCATAAAGCACTCGAGGGCGATGCCGATAATGGCGATGGCCCATACGGCAAAGAACAGCGCAGGGCCGCCGTCGTTTGCGAGCGTGATGAGGCAAAACGGCGTATAGCTGCCGGCTATGAGCAGGTAGATGCAGCTGTGGTCGATGATGCGGAACACGCGCTTGGCGCGCGCGGGTTGAATCGCATGGTAGAGCGTGGAGGCTAGGTACTCGAGGATGATGCTGACGCCATAGACAATTGCCGCGGCCATGTGGGCCGGGCCACCGCCGCGCAGTGCAGCGAATACGATCAGGAGCACCAGACCCGCAATACCCAGCAAGCAGCCGACACCATGGGTGACGGAGTTCATGATCTCCTCGCCCACCGTGTAGTGCGGAACGGCCGCGGCCTTGGGTCGCGGCTTGGAACTGTCGCTCGAATCGGACATGCCGGTTACATCCTCCAACGTAAAGAGTTCTCAACACTATATCAAAGCGTCTGGGTGCGTGCGAAATTTGCACCATACGTGACCCTTTGTTTACCCATTCTTTGCCTGTTGACGCATCAACGGTGAACGTCCATAATGCGCTTGCATTAAATGTTGATGTATTAACATCTTATAGGAAAGCTTCTTATGTCTCAAAACGCACGTTCCCATCGAAAGCTCAAGATAGCCGGCATCGTTGCGCTGGTGCTCGTTGTCGCGCTGCTGGGGTTTGCCGGCAACTTCTTGTTCGACTTTGCCCTGAATCCCCAAGCGCCCTACACCATGAAGATGATGCAGGACGGCAAGGACGCCGAAAAGGGCGAGCAGATTGACGCCGAGGAGGGCGAGGCACGGGCGTGGTTTAAGGAAAACCGCGAGAGCAGCAGCCTCACCGCGGACGACGGGACCGAACTTGCCGCCTGGTATTTTGCTGCGTCGGAGAGCACGCACGACTACGCCGTCTGCCTGCATGGATATACCAACGAGCCCATCGGCATGGCCCGATACGTCAAACGATTCCACGACCGCGGCATGAACGTACTCGCACCCGCCGCCCGCGCCCACGAGCGCTCCGGCGGCGACTATATCGGCATGGGCTGGCCCGAGCGGCTCGATGTCGTTGCATGGATTGGGCGGATCGTTCAGGCTGACCCCGAGGCGCGCATCCTGGTCTTTGGCGAGTCGATGGGTGCGGCAACCGCCATGGACGTCGCGGGGGAATCTCTGCCCGCAAACGTGAAATGCATTATCGAGGACTGTGGTTATACGAGTGTTTGGGACGAGTTTTCTCTGCAGCTCAAGGACGTGTTCGGGCTGCCCAGCTTTCCCTTGCTCGATGTAGCAAACTTGGTGTGCAACGTGCGCGCGGGCTACGACTTTCATAAGGCGAGCAGTGTGGAGCAACTCAAACACGCGACGGTTCCCATGCTGTTTATCCACGGCGACCAGGACACCTTTGTGCCGTACGACATGCTCGACCAAAACTACGACGCGTGCGCCAGCAAGGTCAAGCAAAAGCTCACCATCCATGGCGCCACCCACGCCAAGAGTGCGCAAATCGACCCCGAGCTCTACTGGAATACGGTCGACGACTTCCTCGACGAGTATTTTTAGGCAAATAGTACGGTTTACTGGTCTATCTGACCCCTAGCACTTCCGAAAATCCGCCCGCGAGCGCTGTGCTCGCGGGCGGCTTTTACTAACTTTGCGCTACAAAAGCGCTTGATATGTCCAATAGTTAGGTGCTATTTGACCTCGATGAGCTCGTACTTGCTCGTGCCCAGGCCGATCTTCTCGGCATGCGCGATGCACGCGCGCCAGTCGGTGTCGGGATGTGTGATGCAGAAGGGATCCTTGGCCTGCTCGCCCTCCAGACGCTCGTGATTATGCTCCATCTTGGCCGCGCTGTCGGTAAGCTCGGTGTTAGGCAGCGGCTCGGACGCCAGGACGGCGTCGGCGCAGGCCTGGTCGATGGCGACCGGGTCGAAGCTCGCGAACATGCCGATGTCGTTGACGATGGGCGTGTCGTTTTCGGGGTGGCAATCGCAGTTGGGGCTGATGTCCATGGCGAGCGAGATGTGGAAGCTCGGACGGTCCTGAACAATGGCCTTCGTGTACTCAGCGATCTTGTAGTTGAGTACGTCGGCCGCGGCATCATAGTCGGGCTTGATGCAGTCCTGGTTGCACGCCGCAATGCAGCGTCCGCAGCCCACGCAGCGATCGTGGTCGATGGCGGCCACGTGCACCGTGCGGGCGTTGCCGTTGGCAAGCTCGCGCTCGCGGGTATCGTCAAACGAGATGGCGTTGTGCGCACAGATCTTTTCGCAGGCACGGCAGCCAACGCAGTTGGTGGTATCGACGCTCGGCTTGCCGGCGGCATGCTGCTCCATCTTGCCGGCACGGCTGCCGCCTCCCATACCCAGGTTCTTCATGGCGCCGCCAAAGCCAGCCTGCTCATGGCCCTTAAAGTGGGTGAGGCTGATCACGATATCGGCATCCATGAGCGCCTGACCGATCTTTGCCTCGCGCACGTACTCACCGCCCTCGACCGGGACGAGTGCCTCGTCGGTACCCTTGAGGCCGTCGGCGATGATGATCTGGCAGCCTGTGGCGTACGGGGTAAAGCCGTTCTGGTAGGCGGTGTCGATGTGCTCGAGCGCGTTTTTGCGGCTGCCCACATAGAGCGTGTTGCAGTCGGTGAGGAAGGGCTTGCCGCCCAGCTCCTTCACCACGTCAGCGACGGCGCGGGCGTAGTTAGGGCGCAGAAAGCTCAGGTTGCCCAGCTCGCCAAAGTGAATCTTGATAGCGACGAACTTGTTCTCAAAGTCGATCTGCTCGATACCGGCGCGGCGAATGAGGCGCTTGAGCTTGTCGAGCTGGCTCTCGCGAGCATGCGTGCGCAGGTTGGTGAAGTACACCTTAGCGGGTGCTGCGGGTGCAGTTGCGGTCATAGATCTATCCCCTCGGTCTATATGGCGTTACAGACATAGAGGATGGTACCCGGTGAAGTGGGGTTGAAGTCAAGCACAACACCGAGTCGTTAGGCACTCATTGGGGACAGACTTAAATGAGTGCTTGCCGCCCGGCCGGCGAGCCGGCGATCCGGCAAAGACTGTCCCCAACGACTAGTCGTTTAAGAACGTCCCCAATGACTACTCCTGCACCTTGAGGGCTTCGGCCAGGCTGACGCGCTTGATAGAGCGCGTGTGTAGCAGCGCCACGACCAGGTAGGTCGCAAAGCCGATGCCGACGCATGCAGCCATGGACCAAGCGGGCACGTAGATCTCGATATTGCCGTTGTAGGCGAGCAGCATCGAGCGGAAGATGGCCGTGAGCGAGCCAATAATGACCGGCAGGCTCAGCACGAGCGACGCCGCCACGCACAGCGTGATCGAGCGGATGTACAGATGCGAGATCTCGCTATCGCGATAGCCAAAGACTTTCATGTAGCTGATCGAACGGGCGCTGTGGTCGATCACCGCTTTGGTCAGCAGGTACATAAACAGCAGGAAGATAAACACCGCGAGCCCGATCATCATTCCGATCATTTTGCTCATCATGCCGATGAACTGGTCACCCACGGCGCGCATGTCGTCGGGCGTGGTGTCGCCGGCAAAGTAGCGCGCGTCGAGGTCGAGCTTCTCGTCGCTCACATAGCCGTTAAAGTAGGCGGCGTCGTTGTCGAACAGCTCGTTAAAGTCGTCGATACTCATATAGATGTTCATGTCCGACTTGGAGCCCCAGGCACAGTCCTTGCCCGCGTACTCAAAGGAATAATGCTCACCCTCGTACTTGTCGCTGAGCGTGACCTTCTGGCCCTCGCTCCAGCCAAACTTATCGAGCAGACCGCCGCCAAAGACGACGCGGCCATCGCCGATGTTGAGGCCCTTCCAGTAGCGCGAATCGGACGAGATGCCGTAGACAGAAATCGTCTCCTCGCCATTACCGTCGCCACGGTCGTACTGCAGCTGGTGAACGGCATATTTCTCGGCCTGCGCGATTGCGCCCGCGCCGTTGTCGGTCGTATTGACCGGGTGGATATCGTCGTTGTCAGTGTCGATCTTAGAGGCCTTGTCGATCAGATCGATGGCCTCATCGCGGTTGCAGCCGAGGGCATCGGCAAGATCGTCAAGGCGCGCGTAGAGCGCATCCTTCTTGTCCTGGACCTTGGCAAGCGCATCCTGCGCTGCGGCCAGGCTCTCGGCAGACGGAGATGCGGTCGCGGCATCGGCTGCCGTCTGCGCCGCATCGGCCGCGCCGTCAAGCTCGTCATCGGCATCCTGGGCGGCAGAAAGCAGCGCGCCGTCAACCGACTGCAAGCGCTCGAGTGCCGACCACTGCTCGCGCTCCTCGGTAGTGCCCTCGAGCTCCAGCGGCGCCTTGAGTGTGTACTGATGCTCGGCGACCAGGCTCGTCTCCAGGTTGTCCGCATAGTGCGTCATCGTGGGCAGGATCGCCAGGCCAAAGAGCAAAAGCAGCGACCCAAACGCGATGCCCACGAAGAGCGTGGCGAAGTTGCCCAGGTTGCGCAGGAAGACGCGCAGGCGGAAGCGGGAGACAAAGCCCATGCGTTCCGGCAGCTGCAGACCGCGCTTGGTACCCGACTTGCCACTCGCCTCGTGACGAAGGAACTGCAGCGGCGTCTTGCCCATTTTGCAGAGCAGACCCACCAGCGTGATGAGGATGAGCGCGGCGGCGGGGATCACAGCGCACTTCACAAAGATTTCCCAGCTCCAGTACACCTGGAAGGGCGGCAGACTGTACGAGCCGTAGTAGAGACCGCGCATGGGCTCGGTAAAGAACGCAACGCCGAGCGCGGTGCCCAAAAGTGCCGCGAGCACGCCCACGATGGCGGGAAGTGCCAGGTAGTGCAGCACGATCTCGCGACGGCGATAGCCGCTGGCGAGCAGCGTGCCGATGATGGCGCTCTCCTCCTCGATGGTGGCGTCGGTGAGCACCACAAAGACAAACGCCATGATCACGATGATGATGTCGAGCAACGTCATCCACATCATGGAGTCGCCGTCCACGTCGTCGCGCGCATAGCCAATGCCCTGATTGGAATCGGCATCGATCAGATCGTCCACGCGCGCATCGGCATCGGTCAGCGCCTCGACCATATCCTGCTCCGCATCGATGCGATCCGCGGTGGGGAGGTCGCGGTCGTTAAAGGTAAAGGAGTACGTGTAGGCAGGCGCGCCGCCGGCATCCTCGAGCGCGGCAAAACCGGCGTCGGTGACCTCGGCGACACCATACGTGATGGTGTTCACCGTAAAGTCCGAATTGTCGAGGAACAACGCCTGGCTATCGGGCTGGGTCATGATGCCGCAGATGGTGTAGGTGCGCCCCTCGAGCTCGACCTTATCGCCGATGGCGAGGTCGTTGTTGGCGGCAAAGACGCGGTCGATGGCCACCTCGTCGTCCGCCTTTGGCTGCTTGCCTTCGCAGTAGGACGCAATGTCGACCTTGGTGCGATGCGCGTAGGTGCGCAGCGTGCGCTTGGTGCCGTCGTCGCCAGCCGCCTTTTTGATGATGGCGTCGATAGAGAAGTTCTTGTAGAGCGTAACGCCGTCGACGTCCTTCGCCGCGTCTTCGGCAGCCTTGAGCTGCTCTTCGGTGGCCTCGAAGGAGGTGGTCACGCGGCCGTCCTCGATTGTGTACGCATCGCGCATGTCGTCGATAAGGCAACCGATGGAATGCGCCGCGAGCAAAAAGCCCGAGGTAAGGGCGATGCTTCCGCACATAAGCAAAAAGATGCCCAGGTACTTACCGATATTGCGGCGCAGCTCGCGCGGGAATCGCTTTGCGAGAGGTGTCATGGCGTCGCCTACCAATCGAGCTCGGCGGCCGCAACGGGCGACTCGTTGAGCTCATCCTCGACGATGCGCCCGTCGCGCAGGCGCAGCACACGGTTGGCCATGCGGGCGATGGCGGCGTTGTGGGTGACGATGATGATGGTGCAGCCGTAGGTGCGGTTGACGTCCTCCATGAGCTGCAGAATTTCCTTGGACGTCTTGTAGTCGAGCGCGCCCGTGGGCTCGTCGCACAGCAACAGGCCCGGGTTTTTGACGAGCGCACGACCGATGGCGCAGCGCTGCTGCTGGCCGCCCGAGACCTGACGCGGGAACTTGTTGCGGTGCTCGTAGAGGCCCAGCGAACGCAGCAGGTCATCGATGTTGAGCGGGTTATTGGACAGGTGCGCCGTGACCTCGATGTTCTCCTTGATGGTGAGATCGGGCACCAGGTTGTAGAACTGAAAGACAAAGCCCAGCTCGCGGCGTCGGTATTCGCCCAGGTCGGTAGGTTTGAGCACCGTGAGGTCGCAGCCGTCCACCATGATGGAGCCGCCGTCGGCATCCTCCAGGCCGCCAATGAGGTTGAGAAAGGTCGACTTACCCGAGCCCGAGGGCCCCAGCATGACGCAGATCTCGCCGCGGTTGATGGACGTGTCGATGCCATCGAGTACCGTCAGGCGCGCATCACCGTCGCCGTAGTGTTTTTTGAGCCCGTTGACCTGGACGTAGGCATGCTTTGTCGCCATGCTATCCCCCGTTGTTAGCCTTCTGCTACTTTTCTAAGGTAATAGTAAACCTGGGCGAACTATTTTTAAGCGACGTGCGCGACTTTTTTCCAACCTACTCATTGGGGACAGACTTAAATTGAACTGCATCCCATTTCTTGGACTTTGAAATTAAGGTTCGAGAAAAGGGAGGCATCGGAAATGCCCCGCAGGAAGAAGGCAAGATACGGTCGCGAGATGAGGGCACGCGCCGCCGACCTGTTCGAGGCCGGCCTCGGCTTCGAACTCGCGGCCAAGAAGCTCGACGTTCCCGCCCCGGCGGTGAGAAAATGGCTCTACGCGTACCGGGCAACCGGGAGGAAGGGGCTGATCGGGATGGGCGAGAGCCGCAGGACCTACGACATGGAGACCAAGCTCGCCGTCGCGAGGGCCGTCGTGGACGAGGGGATGCCGCGGTCGGAGGCGATGGCCCGCTTCGGCATCGCCGCCGCCACATCGCTCGACCGCTGGTGCAGGCTGTACCGCGAGGGCGGGCCGGAGGCGCTCGAGCCGGGACGCCGCGGCAGGCCGGAGGGCCCCGGGGGGCGGACGCGCGAGCGTGTTAGCGCTACTGTAAAAACAACCATTTTGACCAACGCTCAACAACCAATCAT
>DXZM01000061.1:0-20406 GCA_019419665.1 Collinsella sp. | reverse complement strand
GCCGCGCGTCCGCAGTCGCGCTTGGTCTCGGTCTCGTGGAGCGGGCCGATGCCCAGGTAGTCGACCAGACTCATGTCGGCGGTTTTGACGTACTCGAGCATCTCCTCGCAACGGGCAGAGAGACCCACGATGGCATCGGGGCCCAGAAGCTTGCGGCAGACCTCGACGGGAATATCGCTCTGACCCACGTGCACGCCGTCGACAGCGATGCCCTGCTCGCGCGCGGCGAGTACGCAGTCAAGGCGGTCGTCGACCAGCAGAGCGACCTGGCCGGTCTTGCCAGCCTGCGCGATAGCCTGCGCGGCATCGCCCGTCAACGCGATGATCTCGCGGGCGCTTGCCACCTTGGAGCGCACCTGGATGCAGGTAAAGCCGGCGTCGAGTGCCTGGGCCACCACATCGCCCACGGGTCGCCCGAGGGTGTTTTCGGGGCCGAGCACCAGATAGGCCGAGATATCAAGGTTGTCGCGGATGCTCACTGTGCGTCCTCCTGCTTTTTGATCTGCGCTTCCATGCGCTCGAGCTTGCCGGTCATGGTGTCGGTAAATCCGGGTCGAATATCGGCTTTGAGCACGACTTCGGTGCGGATGCCTTTGCTCGCCAACACAAAGGTTGCGTCGCGCACGACCTGCATGACCTCGTCCCAGTCGCCCTCGATCTCGGTGAACATCGAGGTGGTGCGGTTGGGAAGGCCGCTCTCGCGAATGACGCGCACGACCTCGGCGACCTCGGCGGAGAGCTCGTCGCCGGTGCCGCACGGGGCGATGGCGACGGCGACAAGGGTATTCATGCCAGTGCTAGTTGCGACCTCGGACATGGCTTATGCCTCCTCGAGCTCGAGTCGGTTATCGGCAATGTCCTGGGCGGTCGCACGGTAGAGCTCGTCGATAAAGGCGACCTTAAAGCTTGCCGGGGCATCGGCGACAGCGGCGGCACGCGTGCCGGCGACGTTGTAGACGGCGGTGCCGCAGACTGCCGCCGTAAACGGATCGGTAGCACAGGCGTACACGGCCAGCACGCCGCCCTGCGAGCAGCCACAACCGGTGATTTTTGACATGAGCGGGCTGCCGCCGTGGGATTTGGCCACGGTCGTGCCGTCGGTGATTAGGTCGACTTCGCCCGAGACCACTACGGCGCCGCCGGTGTAGCGAGCGAGCGCCACGGCGGCATTGCGGGCGGCGTCGACCGTGTCGGTGGTATCGACACCGCGCACGCGGCTCATGTCGGCCGCCTCGCCCTCAAGACCCCACAGGCCGGCGAGCGCAATGATCTCGGAGGCGTTGCCGCGCACGATGGCGGGCTTGTACTGCTTGAGTTCGCCTACCAGCTGGGTGCGCAGGCTGCCGATGCCCAGGCCCACCGGATCGAGCACCCAGGGCTTGCCGGCGTCGTGTGCCGCCTTGGCCGCGCGGGGAATCGTCTGCTCGTAGATGGGGAAGAGCGTACCCATATTGAGATAGATGGCGCCGCCGCCGGCAACGAGTGCCTCGCCCTCGTCGGGCAGATAGACCATGGCGGCCGATCCGCCCACGGCGAGCTGTGCGTTGGCGACAAAGTCAATCGTCACCGTGTTGGTGATGGAGCCCGCCATGGGATTGGTGGCGCGAATCTTCTCCACGGCCTTGACCACATTTTGCTTAAGCTGTTCCGAATCGATCACTGCACATGCCTCCTTGGCATAGAAAAGGGGCGCTGTGCATAGACAGCGCCCCTGTAAAGGCGGCATGCTCCCTACGCCAGCATTAACTGACAGGTTCAAAGGATTGGGCCCTATGCCCTCTCAGCCTTGTGGTTTGCACCGCCGGCACTCCCGCATCGAATCTGTTGTTCCCTATACTAGCGCACCTGCCAATAAGGGACAGGTTTATTTTGGCAGGTAACAACTGGGGCTTTGCGTTTTCCCAGATAAAACCTGCCAATATAAACCTGTCTCTTTTTGGCAGGTCGGTACAATAGACGGGATTAAGAATGACCGAGGGGGCCTTATGATTAAACTTGTGCTGACCGATATGGACGATACGCTGATTCCAGCCGGGCATGACGGCGCCAGCGACTACGCCATCGAGGGCATTCATGCCATGCAGGCGGCGGGTCTGCACTTTGGCCCGGTTTCGGGTCGCCAGCCCTCCGCGATGGGCTGGATGTTCCGCAATCGCGCCGAGTGCTTCTCGACCGGCGCGTTCTGCAACGGCCAGGTCATGTTTGTGGACGGCGAGGTGGTAGCCTCGCATGCGACCGACAACGCCGCCCTTATGCGCTTGGCTGACTACTTGGAGCAAGAGACCGACGATACGTATCTGAAGGCCTACGGCCTGGGTGATGACTTTTGGGGCAACGATGCCTATTGTGTGACGAGCGACCCCGAGCGCGTGCGCCGCGCCATGGAGTCGGGCGGCAACGCATGGCTCAAGGGCGAAGAGGCCCCGTGCCGTCCTGTCGTCGATGACGCACCGGTGTTCAAGGCGAATATCTGGAGTGCTCGTTCGCGTGAGGAGCTCGCGGAGCTACGCGAGTGCGTTGCCGCCGAGGTGCCGGAACTCTCGCTCGTGTTTCCCAACAATCGTGTGCGCCTGTTCGACATTCTTCCAGCAGGTTGGGACAAGGGTTGCGCTGCGCTGGAGCTGGCGCGCGCTTTGGACCTGACGTCCGACGAGGTGGCCGTATTTGGCGATTCCGATAACGACCTGCCCATGATCGGTGCCGTCCCCAACTCCGTTGCAGTCGCCAATGCCAACGAGGCCGTCACGGCTGCCGCGCGCTGGCATATCGGCGCTGCGGCAGACGATGCGGTTGCCGGGGCTCTGCATCAGATTGCCGCCTGCGCCGCGACGGGGGAGATGCCGTCGTTTATGCGTCAGGCAGATGCGGCGGGTTCGGGTTTCGCGGACGTCTAGGGAGGCCATCATGAAGCTTCAACAGCTCAGGTATGTCGTCAAAGTTGCCGAATGCGGCAGCATCACCGAGGCCTCGCGCCGGCTCTTTGTGTCGCAGCCTTCGATTACCGCGTCGATCCGCGATCTCGAAAACGAGATGGGTGTGCACATCTTTGAGCGCACCAACAAGGGTGTCATTGTGTCCGAGGAGGGCGAGACCTTCTTGGGCTACGCGCGCCAGGTGCTCGATCAGGCGGATCTGCTCGAAGGCAAGTACAAGGGCGCGTCCGAGCAGGTGCCGCACTTTAGTGTGAGCTGCCAGCATTATTCCTTTGCCGTCAACGCGTTTGTCGATGTGATCCGCGAGTTCGATGCCGCGCGCTATGACTTTACCCTACGCGAGGAGCAGACCCACGAGATTATCGAGGATGTTGCGCACATGAAAAGCGAGCTGGGCATCCTGTATCTGTCCGAGCACAACCGCGAGGTTATCGAGCGCATGCTGGCGGCCAACGAGCTCGTGTTCGAAGGGCTCTTCTGTGCCACGCCGCATATCTTCGTCTGTGCCGACCATCCGCTGGCGGACCGCTCCAGCGTGACGCTCGAGGATCTGGAAGACTACCCGTTCCTGTCCTACGAGCAGGGCAGCTACAACTCGTTTTACTATTCCGAGGAGCTGACCTCGACGTTTGAGCGTCGCAAGAATATCCGCGTGCGCGACCGTGCGACGTTGTTCAATTTGGCCATGGGCCTCAACGGCTACACGGTGTGCTCGGGCGTGATTAGCCACGAACTCAACGGCCCCGGCATTATCTCGATTCCGCTCGATGTGGATGAGTACATGGAGATCGGCATCATCACGCGCAAGAACACGACGCTTACGCGCTACGGTCAAGCCTATATCGACGCGATCCGTCAGCATATCTAGACTGCTGCGTCCTGTACAGGTCAAATCTCTTCATGGCAGTCCCAACTGATATAGGAAGCATCTATATCAAACTGTTATAAACGTATATTTTACGATGGCTATATGAGCGCTCATACTCTGTCCCAGTAAAGCAACCAATGCAAAGGGAGATATCTATGAGCACTTCGATTCAACCGAACGCGCCGTTTCGTGCCGATATCGTCGGCAGTTTTCTTCGTCCGCAGGCCGTAAAGGATGCCCGCGCTGCCTATGCGGCAGGCACGCTTGATGCCGAGGGGCTTAAGGCCGTCGAGGATGAGGCTATTCGCGACCTGGTGGACAAGCAAAAGGCCGCTGGCCTGCAGGTGATTACCGATGGCGAGTTTCGTCGCAGTTACTGGCACCTCGACTTTATGTGGGGACTCAACGGCATTGAACGCCGCACCTCGCGTACGGGCTATATGTTCCACGACGAGGAGACCACGGCTGACACCGCCGTGGTGACCGGCCCCATCAGCGGCGAGAACCACCCCTTCGTCGAGCACTTTAAGTTTGTCAAGGCACTCGAGGGGGAGGGTCAGGTTGCGCGTCAGACCATTCCGGCGCCGATCCAGACGTTCTCGGAGGTTACGCTCGACCGCTGCGATGGCCAGCAGGAGAGCCTGCACGCCGTTTACAAGACCGACGAAGATCTCGCCGATGCCATCGCCGCGGCATATCGCACGGTGATTGCCGACCTGTATGCCGCAGGCTGCCGCAACATCCAATTTGATGACTGCACCTGGGGCATCTACTGCGATACCGATTTTGTCGCCAAAACCGGCATGAGCCCGGTCGACCTGCACAAGGTAAGCGAGTTGGGCGTGGCGCTCAACAACGCCGCCATCGAGGGGAAGCCCGACGACCTGGTCATCAATACGCATGTATGCCGTGGCAACTACCACTCCACCTACGCTTTTGAGGGCGGCTACGACCCCATCGCGCCGTACCTGTTTGCGCATGAGGACGTCGATGCGTTCTATCTGGAGTTCGATACGCCGCGCGCCGGCGGTTTTGAGCCGCTCAAGTACGTTGCCCCCGGCAAGAAGGTTGTGTTGGGCCTGGTGACCACCAAGGCGGCAGAGCTCGAGAACGAGGATGTTATCGTCGAGCGTATCCGCGAGGCTGCAAAGTATGTTCCGCTCGAGAACCTGTATCTGTCGCCTCAGTGCGGCTTTGCCAGCTGCGAGATTGGCAACAAGCTGACCGAGGACGAGCAATGGGCAAAGATCGCGCTGGTCAAGCGCATTGCCGAGCGCGTTTGGAAGTAACGCTACCGGTTGCAGGTGACGGCGCGTGCGAGACATGGCGTATCGCGTACAATGGTTCGGATCGTATCGTTCGGGCAGGTTATCCGATATGCCCGATCGCCCTTCCATTCGAAAGGACATCCATGCCCCAGTCTTCGACGCCTGCCGTCACCGATGCCATCTACGACGCATCGTCGCTCGGTCGCCCGCGCATGTTCCTGCTCGGTCTACAGCACATGTTTGCCATGTTTGGTGCCACGGTACTGGTGCCCGTGCTCACTGGTCTCTCGGTTTCGGCAACGCTTTTGTTTGCCGGCTTGGGCACACTGCTGTTCCACTTCCTGTCGCGCGGTAAGGTGCCGGCATTTTTGGGCTCATCGTTTGCCTTTATTGCCGGTTATGCCGCAATCGCGCCCAACGGCGAGGCCGAGCTTTTGCCCTACGCCTGCCTGGGCGTAGCCTGCGCCGGTCTGCTCTATCCGGTGCTGGCGGCGCTCTTCCGCGCGTTTGGTGCCAAGCGCGTTATGCGCTTCTTCCCGCCGGTAGTGACTGGCCCCATCGTCATTTCCATCGGTCTGATTCTGGCAAGCTCCGCTATTGCCAACTGCCAGACCAACTGGCTTGTGGCTGTTATTGCCGTTGCCGTTATCGTGATCTGCAACATTTGGGGTCGCGGCATGGTCAAGATCGTGCCGATTTTGCTGGGCGTTGTGGTGAGCTATGCCGTTGCCGCCGCGCTCGGCGAGGTCGATTTTTCGGGCGTTGCCGCCGCTCCGTGGGTCGGTCTGCCCATCGTGTGGGACAACACCGTGTTTGCGCTCTTTGGCCCGCAGTTCGATAGCGGCCTTGCCACGACGGCCATCATTACCATCATGCCGCTGGCCTTTGCGACCATGATCGAGCATATCGGTGATATCTCGGCTATCGGCTCCACTTGCGAGCGTAACTACATCGCCGATCCTGGCCTGCATCGCACGCTGCTCGGCGACGGCCTTGCCACGATCCTGGCTTCGCTCTTTGGCGCTCCGGCCAACACCACCTATGGCGAGAACACCGGCGTGCTCGCTCTGACGCGCGTGTTCGACCCGCGCGTGATTCGCATTGCCGCGTGCTGTGCCATCGTGCTTTCGTTCTGCCCCAAGTTCGCTGCCGTGATCGCCGCCATGCCGGCGTGTGTAATCGGCGGCGTGTCGCTCGTGCTCTACGGCATGATCAGTGCCGTGGGCGTTCGCAACCTTATCGAAAACCAGGTCGATTTCCAGAACAACCGCAATGTGCTGGTTGCGGCTTTGGTGCTCGTGCTTTCGCTCGGCATTGCCTACAGTACCGCCGGTGCCATCGTGCTGGAGCTGGGCGGCGTGACGATTTCGCTTTCGGGCCTTGCCGTGGGCTCGCTGGTGGGCATTGTGCTCAACGCCATCCTGCCCGGTAATGACTTTGAGTTCGATACTTCCGAGCTTGAGGAGACTGCTGAGTAACAACTGCGTCCAGCTGAATCAAAAAATGGCGCCCATGCGTACGCGCGGGCGCCATTTTTAATGCGTCAACATCCAGTGGATGCCACGTGCCATGCGCAGATCGGTTTGGGCAAAGTGGTTGCCGGGGTTGAGCTCCAGCGTTGTTGGAATGCCGCGCTCGACGAGCGACGCTTCCATCGCGCGTGTGTCGTCGAGTACATGCCGCATCATGCGGTTGGGTGTCTTGGTCTCCTTTTTGCCGAGCGACAGGTAGACGGCGTCGGGTGTAACTGCCATCGCGTGCTCGTGAGCATAGTCGATAAAGCCAGGAAACCACAGGGACCCCGATGCGCTTGCGGCGCGGTCAAAGGCATCGGTTTGCCAGAGGACCCAAAGCGAAAAGAGACCCGCCAGCGAATAACCGGCAATGCCACGCCAAGCAGGTGGCTGTGGGAGCGATAATTCGATCTTTGGGATTATCCGGTTCAGCAACTCATCAAGAAAACCGGCAGCTTGGCCGCCGAAAGGCTCGGCATCGCGTACGGTCCCGTCGCATGCCCAGGGGCTCAGCTCGCGATTCCAATCGAGCCCGCCAATGGCGACGAGGGTGAATGGCGGACAGCCGAGCTCTCGGCAGCGGTCATAAACATCACTACCGTCGCCCATGACCACGGGGAGGTAAATGACAGGCGCGCTTTCCGTATGCTCCGAATGAACGGTTATCTGCTTTTGATGCGCTTCCATGGTCTGCTTCTCTCAGTGTTGTGATATCGGCAGCCCCAATTGTCGCACGCCAGCGTATGCCGGTTGGACAGCATCAAGAACATTCGCGCGCGCGTCGTGCGGGCGCAAACAGGAAACGCCACCGCCGGAGGGGAGCTCGGCGGTGGCGTTGTTAAACGGTGCTGGGACTCGGGGCCTTCGCGGGAGCTGCCATGTGCGCAGAGGCGTCTAAGAGCGCTTGCGGCTCGCCATGGTGCCTGCGGCGATAGCGGCTGTTCCCGCAAGGACGGTTGCCACGATGGCCGCACCCGAGGTGTCGCCGGTTGCCGCGAGCACGCCGGTAGTCTTGGCTTTCGTGATTGAAGTCGCAACGGCCTTGGTCGGCTTTGAGCCCTCAGGCTTGGGGTTCTGCTTGGACTCCGCGGGCTTGCTTTCTGCGGGCTTGGTCTCGTCGGGCTTGGGGTCTTCCGGCTTGGCTACCTCGGGAGGCGCGATGACCATGCTCTTGGCGACAGCTTCGTTATAGGGGGAGTCGATCACAGCGTCGCCCGTGCCGATGGCTTGGCCTGCCTCGTAGATGCCGTCACGGAGCTTGCGATAGTCAATGACCTTGCCGCCTTCGGGCGTCTGGATGGCGGCGTTCTCAATCTTGATGGTGCCGATTGTCTTGCCGTCAGCGCTCATGGCACGGGCAAAGATTGCCGCTGTATCTCCTTCGGCCGTTACCTTGCTGCGGATGATCGAGATGACTGCGGGTGTGACGCCCTCGCTGGTCTGGGCGATGATGCCGATGTTCTCGCCTTGGGGCTCGGGGCTCGTCTCACCATCTTGGTTTTCGCTGTAGGGGATGGGGCCGTCGCCGTTCTCGACATAGCGGGCTATGGCCTTGACAACGGAGTCGCTGATGTAGATGTGGCCACCCTCCTCGTTGGGTCGATCGTTTCTGGTAGAGAATGCAGCCGAAACCTCGCCTTCCGCAAACGCGTCCACGGTGGAGCCGTTCTTGACGACGATATCGTCTTGGTAGGTGAAGAGGGCAATGGCGCCACCGTATCTGCCTTTACTTGCGCGGACTGTCACGTTTGCATGATCGAGTGTGATGCCCTTGTGGGCATAGACGCCATATTCAACACCGTTTGCGTTGAGGGAGGCGTTTGTGGCTGCGAGGCTGCCCTTGGCCTCGACGGCGGCGTCTTTCTCGGAGCTCGCCTTGACCTGGCTGCCGTCCGAGATATTGATGTTGCCGCCGCTCCAAATGGCCTCACCATCGGCTGAGCTTGCCTCGACTGTGCCGCCACCCTTGATGGTGAGGTTCTTGTCGGTTCCGATACCCTTGTCCTTGGTAGCCCTGGCGGTGACGGCCCCGCCGTCGTCAATCGTGATATTGCCGTTTGCCCTGATGCCATCCGATACGCCCGTGGCGTTGACGTTGCCCGAACCTTTGATAGCGAGATCGCCCTCGGCGTCGATGGCATCAAACCCAGCGCTCGTGGCGTTGACGGATCCGGCTCCGTCGATGTTGATATTACCCGTGGAGAGGATGGCGTCCTCAGTAGATGTCACGCTGAGCGTGCTGCCCGCGTCGCCTTGGATATTGAGCTCGGCGTTCTCATTCTTGCCATGAGAAGCCTTGATGCCTTCGATCCAGTCGGCAGTGACGATGTTGTTTCCCGAGTAATTCACGTTGAGCTTGCCTGCGGCCTGGATCTCGCCGCCGTTATAGTTGTTGAGCTTCAAGTCGTCGGCGCCGTCCCACGACCAGGTGCCGGTCTCGTCGCCCGCCGCAGTGCCGGCGTTGTATTTGGTTTCGCCGACCTTGACCCATTCCGCCGCGAGCGAGACGCTCGGCATGAGCAGCGAGCTCACCGTGAGCGCGCACACGGCGCCTACGACGATGCGGCGCGTCACGCGGCGCCAGCTGCCGTGCGCGAGTCCTATGCGACGGCGAACGTCGGGTTCGGCAACATGGGTTCCGGCGGTAGTGTCATTGCGTTTGGGGGTCGTGAACAAGGCTGCCATGGTTGCTCCCGTTCTCATAGGGCCTATACGGCTAGGTTCAGCGTATCTGCTGGATGTTGCCGGCGGTAGTGCCGTTTGGAGGGCAAAATGGCCAAAATGGGGGAGAAATAGGCCGCACGCCGGCGCAGGGACCGACGCTAAAAGAAAAGCGCGGGGCCGCATGGCGACTCCGCGCTTTATTGTTCAGCTTTTGCAGCCTTGCCCTTACGCTACGAAGAAGTAGACGAGGAAGGCAAGGGCCACGATCCACCCGTCCTGTGCGAAAAAGTGTTTACGAGCGTTTGCGACTCGCCAGGGCGCCCGCGGCGATGGCGGCTGTTCCTGCAAGGGCGGCTGCCACGATGGCTGCGCTCGAGGCGTCGCCGGTTGCTGCGAGTTTGCCGGCGATCTTGGCTCCCGTGGCTGCAACTGCAACGGTCTTGGTCGTCTTCGTGCCCTCGGACTTGGAACCCTCGGGCTTGGTCTCCTCGGGAGGCGCGATGACCGTGCTCTTGGCGACAGCTTCGTTATAGGGGGAGTCGATCACAGCGTCGCCCGTGCCGATGGTTTGACCCGCCTCGTAGACGATGCCGTCGCTGAGTTCTTCCTTGTTGCGATAGTCAATGACCTTGCCGCCTTCAGGCGTCTGGATGGTGGCTCCTTCGATTTCGATGGTGCCAATCGCCTTACCATCCGCACTCATGGCAAGGGCGAAGATTGCCGCCGTGTCTCCCTCGGCCGTGACCTTGCTGCGGAGAATCGAAATGGTTGCGGGCGTGATGCCCTCCTTGGTCTGAGCAAAGATGCCGATGTTCATGCCTCGGGGCTGAGGGTTAGTTTCGCCATCCTGGCCTGCACTGTAGTGGTCGGGGCCGTCGCCGCCGGTCTCGGCATAGCGGGCTATGGCCTTGACAACGGAGTCGCTGATGTAGATATGGCCGCCCGCTTCGCCGGAGTAGAAATTACTGGTGGAGATTGCAACCGAGAACCTGCCTTCTGCGAGCGCATCCACGGTCGAGCCGTTCTTGATGACGATGTCGTCCTCATCGGTGAAGAGTGCGCTGACTTCCCCGCCATCTGAGCTTGCGCGGACCGTCACGGTTGCGCCATCGAGCGTGATGCCCTTGTAGACATAGATGCCATACCCAACGCCACTTGCGTTGAGGGAAGCGTTCGTGACCGTGAGGCTGTTTTTACCGTCGATGGCGGCGTCTTCCTCGGAGCTTGCCTTGACCTGGCTGCCACCCGAGATCTCGATATTGCCGTCGGCCCAAATCGCATTGTCCTCGATAGAGCTTGCCTCTACCTTGCCGCCGCCCTTTATGATGAGGTTCTCGTTAGCATCGATACCCTGATCCTCGGTGGCCTTGGCGGTGACGGTTCCGCTGTTGTCGATCGTGATGTTGCCGTCGGCCCTGATGCCATCCGAATCGCCCGTGGCGTTAACGTTTCCCGAGCCCTTGATAGTGACATCGCCCCCGGCATCGATGGCATCGTGCTCGGTGCTCGTGGCGTTGACAGTGCCAGCGCCGTCGATGTTGATGTTGCCGACGGAAGTGATGGCGTCACGAGAAGATGTCACGTTGAGCGTGCTGGACGCGTCGCCCTGAATATTAAGCTCGGCGTTCTCGTTCGCGCCATCCTTAACCTTGATGCCGCGGCCGTCGTCGTTAGTGACGGTGTTGTTGCCCTCGTAGCTCACGTTGAGCTTGCCCGCAGCCTGGATCGCACCGCCGTCATAGCCGTTGAGCTTCATATCGTCGGCGCCGTCCCAGCTCCATGTACCGGCGGCGTCGCCCGCCGCGGTGCCGGCATTGTACTGGGTACCGCCGACGTTGATCCACTCCGCCGCGAGCGAAGCGCTCGGCATGAGCAGCGAGCTTGCCGTGAGCGCGCAGGCCAGGCCGCAGACGATGCGGCGTGTCACGCGGCGCCAGCTGCCGTGTGCGAGCAGCGTGCGACGGCGCACGTCGGGCTCGACAAAATGGGCTCCAGAGGTTTTGTCATTGCGCTTGGGGGTCGTGAACAAGGCGGCCATGGTTACTCCCATCCTCATAGGGCCTATGCGATTACGCCCAGCATATCTGCAGGATGTAGCCGGCGGTAGTGCCGTTTGGAGGGCAAAATGTCCAAAACTTGGGAGGCAATACATCGCGCGTCCGTGCGGTGCCTGGGCTTAAAAGAAAAGCGCGGAGCCGCTCGATGCGACTCCGCGCTTTGGTGTTCTGCTTTGGCAGACTATGCCGCTACGCTACAAAGAAGTAGACGAGGAAGGCAAGGGCTGCGATCCACATGAGCGGCTTGATCTTGGAGGCCTCGCCCTTAAAGAGCGCGACGATCACGTAGGCGATAAAGCCCAGGCCAATGCCGGCGGAGATGGAGTAGGTGAAGGGCACGCCGGCGACAATCATGAACGCCGGGAAACCCTGCGACACGTCGGACCAGTCGATCTCGGAGGCCTCGCTCATCATGAGGTAACCGACGTAGACCAGAGCACCGCAGGTGGCGGCGCTGGAAACGATGGTGACGATGGGGGAGAAGAACGCGGCGAGAATGAACAGCACGCCGGTGGTGACGGAGGTGAGGCCCGTGCGGCCACCGTCGGCAGCGCCGGACGTGGACTCGACGAAAGTGGTGATGGAGGAGACGCCCATAAAGCCACCGGCAGCAGCGGCCACGGAGTCGACGACCAGGATGGGACGGATGTCCTCGACATTGCCGTCCTCGGTCAGGAACTCGCCCTGCTTGGCGACGGCCATCGCGGTGCCCATGGTGTCGAAGAAGTCACTCATGAGCAGCGAGAAGGCCACGACGAGCAGCATCGGGTCGGTCAGAACCTTCACGATGGCCATGTTGCCATCGGCGGTGCTGGCAAACGGGGCGCCAAAGGTCGAGAAGTCGAGCGGTGCGATGAGGCCCTCGGGCGCATGAGTGACGCCCAGCGGGATACCGGCGATAACGGCGACGATGATGCCGATGAGCAGCGAGCCCGGCACGTTGCGGGAAGCCAGGGCGACCGTCACGACGATGGAGATGATGCCGACGATAAAGGTGGGGGAGGTGATGTCGCCCAGGCCGACAAGCGTACCGGCGCCAGCGGTGATGATGCCGGCGTCGCACAGGCCGATCATGGCGATAAACAGGCCCAGACCCACCGAGATGGCGTGGCGCAGGACCACGGGGATGGCGTCCATGATGGCCTCGCGCAGGCCGCACAGGACGAGCAGCAAGATGACGATGCCCTCGAGGAAGATAACGCTCATGGCCACGTGCCAGTCGCCGCCGCACATGGTGGTGGCGATGCCCGCGATCATGGCGTTGATGCCCAGGCCCGACGCGCAGGCGAGCGGGCGGTTTGCGAAGATGCCCATGCAGATGGTCATGATGCCGGCGCCCAGGCAGGTGGCGCAGGCGAGCGCTCCCGCATCGATGCCAGCGCCCGAGAGTACCGCGGGGTTGACAGCGATGATGTAGGCCATCGCCAGGAATGTTGTCAGTCCAGCGCGAAGTTCGGTCCCGATTGTGGACTTGCGCTCACTGACGTGAAATAGTTCGTCCATGCATACCCTTTCCTTGTTCGGCCCCGAGTTTAGGCCGATTGACACGAACTCACCCACTATATCGCCTTTGTGAAGTTGGTGTTCCTCACATGTTGATGTTCGGCGGTTTGTAACGGACGGGCGGTATCTTTCGCATGAAATTGTGTAGGTACCGTATACTTAAGCGGTTACAACGACCCCTATGGAGGAACGTATGATTAAAGAGCTCTGCTGCGACGAGGCTATCCTGTCTCAGCGTTGCGAGGTTGCGACTGTCGAGGACGAGTCGGTCGCTCAGGATCTGATTGATACCATCAAGTCGCTCGATGATGCCGGCTGCTTGGCCGCCAACCAGATTGGCGTTACCAAGAAGGTCTGCGTCTACCTGGACGATGCCGGCGAGCCCCACGTGCTCTACAACCCCCGTCTGGTGTTTGGCCTGGGCGCCAGCAAGATGGAGGAGAGCTGCCTGACGCACGAGGAGGTCACCAAGTCCACGCGCTATATCAAGTGCAAGGTTGCCTTTGACCAGATCGTCGATGGCAAGATGCGCGAGCGCAAGCAGGACTTTGTGGGCTTCGAGGCGCAGATGGTCCAGCATATGATCGACCACTGTCTTGGAAAGTTGGTCTAAGGGGACCAAAGCACCGCACTTCGTCTCTTTTGGTCCGGGCGTGACATTGTTGTCATGTCCGGGCTTTTGTGTTTAGCGCCTTTTTGTTTGGTGACAATAACCTTAGCAAGAACGTAAAGCTAGGAGGCGCTATGTGTACGAGCATTCGATTTACCGATAATTCTGGCCACATGTATCTGGGCCGCAACCTCGACTGGAGCTTTGACTACGGCCAACAGGTTCGCGTGATGCCGCGCGGGTTTCACATTCCGTATTCGTTTATCGACGACGCGACAGCGGCACACGCGGTGATCGGTATGTGCATCGATTACAAGAATTACCCTATGTTCTTCGACTGCGGCAACGATGCGGGCCTCGCCGTGGCGGGTCTCAATTTCCCGGGTTATGCCGAGTATGCCGAGGACCCTGTCGACGGCAAGACCAATATCGCGGCCTATGAGTTTCCCCTGTGGGTGGCAGCGACGTTCTCGACGGTCGATGAGGTCGAGGCCGCGCTGCGCGACACGGTGATTGTCGCCAAATCTGCCGGAGAGGGGCTGGGCGTGTCGCTGCTCCATTGGATTATCGGCGACAGCCAGCGCAGTATCGTGGTCGAGATGATGGCTGACGGCCTGCATGTATACGACGATCCGGTCGACACCCTTGCCAACCAGCCGACCTTCCCGTGGCACATGGAAAACCTGCGCACCTATATCACCGCCACAAGCGATTTTCCGCAGACGGCGACATGGCGTGGCGCCGAGCTTAAGCCCTATGGAGCCGGTGCCGGCATGCGCGGCATTCCGGGCGATTGCTATTCGCCGAGCCGTTTTGTAAAGGCGGCGTACCTCAATGCCAATTACCCGCAAAAGGAGAGCGAGACCGAAAACGTCGTTCGCATGTTCCGCTCGCTCGAGGGTGTGGTGATGATCGAGGGAGCGTCCAGGATGGGCGATGGCAAGTTCGAGAAGACTATCTATACCGGATGCTTTAGCGCGCGCACGGGCAATTATTACTACGCGATGTATGAGGATCCGTCGATTCGCTACGTGAGCCTGATGGATGCCGAGGGCGCGAGCCCCGATAGGCTCGTGGTTCCCGAGCCGCGCCGTTCGTAGCTCACTGGTCCGTTGCGACATAAAACGGCCTCGCACCTCTTATGAGATGCGAGGCCGTTGTCGTCAATGGCTGGTGGCGTGTTAGAAGTTGGCGTCGTTGAACTGGGTGCTCTCGAGTCCGTCGAGTTGCTGTTCGGGCGTATCGGCGACGCTCTCGAGCAGCTCGGTGGGATCGACGTTCATGCTCTTGCCGGCCTCGTTGCCGTTGACCAAGTCGTCCGAGAAGATGTCGACCTCCATTTCCTCGGCCTCTTCGATCTGAACCTCGAGCGGCACCTGGGTGCGCACAAGTTTGACGGCCGGGCGCATGCGGGCAAAGAGCGGTACGTACTCAATGATGATGGCCGAGTTCTCGAGACCGTACCAGCGTGCCGGGCTTCCGCAGGCGCGGCGGACGGCGTACTTGATGGCCATGACGCGATGGTCGTTGCGGTTGATGTCCGTTTCGGGGGCAAGCATCTTGCGCAGCATGCAAAAGCGGAAGTCGCCCACGTTGCCGCGTGTCTCGTAGATAGAGTAGGTGTGATGCTGCGGCGGCAACTCACCCGATGCCATCAAGTCGCCGACGATCTGACGCAGATAAGCGTTGACGCGCTGGTTGACTTTAAAGCCCAGGTCCAGGCGAACGCGGAAGAGGAAGTCCGTGCCAAAGGTCTCAACGGAATACTCATGCGTATAGGGCTCGTCGGTAACGTGCACGTTGATGAACCAATATGCCTTGGCGCGCTTGGGGTGCTTGTCCAGGATGGAATAGAGCACGTCTCGGTCGAGCGTGAGCGGGTCGGGGCTGTTGGTAAGGAACACCAGATTGTCGGCGAGCACGGGGTAGGTCTCGTCGTTGCGCAGGCGGTTGAGCTGATCGATGTACTTGGAGACGGGCAGCAGGATCGTCTGCGTGCGCTCGATGGCGGTGCCGCGGCGCCACACGTACATAAGGCCAAACAGCAGCGAGGCCAAGAAGATCATCACATAGCCGCCGTCAAAGAACATGGTGAGGCACGAGGCGAAGAAGCACAGCTCAATGGCACCGAAGAGCAGGGCGAAGACGCAGGCGCCCAGCTTGTGCTTGAGGATGCCGGCGATATAGCTCGTCAGCAGCGTGGTGGTCATAAGCATGGTCACGGTAATGGCGAGGCCATAGGCGCTCTCCATGCGCTCGGAGTTCTGGAACAGCAGCACAATGAAGATGCAGCCGACCCACATGATGTTGTTGACGAGTGGAATATAGAGCTGACCCTTGGTGTCGCTGGGGTAGTGGATGCGCAGGTGCGGCATGAGATTGAGACGCGTGGCCTCGGATACTAGCGAGAACGAGCCGGTGATGAGCGCCTGCGAGGCGATGATGGCCGCCACGGCCGAAAGCACGATGGCAAAGGGGCGCAGGGGCTCGGGAAGCATCATATAGAACGGGTTGACGATATCCATCGCGAGCATCTGGGGGTTGGAGTTATTGGCGAGCAGCCAAGCTCCCTGACCCAGATAGTTGAGGATAAGGGCCGCCTTAACAAACGGCCAGGATGCATAGATGTTTGCCTTGCCCACGTGGCCCATGTCCGAGTAGAGTGCCTCGGCACCGGTTGTCGACAGGAAGACAAAGCCGAGCACCATAATGCCCGAATGGTTGATGGGCGAGAACAGGAACATAATGCCGCGGATGGGGTTGAGCGCGCGCAAGATGGACAGGTTGCCGAGCATGTTGAACAGACCGGCGCCTGCCAGGAACAGGAACCACAGCGTCATGAGCGGGCCGAACAGCTTGCCGATTGACGAGGTGCCGGCGCGCTGCATGGCAAATAGGCCGCAGATAATGATGATGGTAATAATGATGGCGTTGGTTTGCCCGTCACCCAAAAGCGCGTGACCCCACTCGATGGTGCGCAGGCCCTCAATGGCCGTGGTGACCGTGACCGCGGGGGTGAGGATGCCGTCGGCGAGCAGCGCCGCGCCGCCGATCATGGCGGGAAGGATCAGCCACGGTGCCACCTTGCGCACGAGACTGAACAGGGCGAAGATGCCGCCTTCGTTGTGGTTATCGGCCTTCATGGCGATTACCACGTATTTGACCGTGGTCACGAGCGTCATGGTCCAGATGACGAGCGAAAGTGCGCCCAGAATCATGTCCTCGCTGACGGTGCCGATGCCGCCGTTGTTGGCGACGATCGATTTCATGGTGTACATAGGGCTCGTGCCGATGTCGCCATAGACGACGCCGAGCGTTACGAGCAGCATGCCAGCGGAGAGGGGGATGGCTCCGTGCCCGCCTTGCCCGCGCTGGTCTTGGAGGTTTGCCTCCAGTTTGTTGTGTGCCACGAGGACTCCCTTAGACATCCGGTTATCTGTCTAGGACAAAAAACTTTATGCCGTCTTTATACATACAAGAGCAGTTTGGCACATCGGGTTATTTTAGACAATAATCCTCAGCTGGGGATTATTTATCTACGCAGGTAGCATTTCAAAGCAGGGGCTTTTAAGCACGTGCTATCTGGGCGATGCCAGCCTTGGCGTTTGCGCGTTTGCCGGCGAGTTCGCAAAAGAGCGCGCCGCCGATGATAAGCGCGGCGCCCATCAGGCGGACCGGTGTTATGGCTTCGCCCAAAAAGACGGCCGAGAACACGACGGCCGAAAGCGGCTCGAGGTAGCCGACAACCGCGACGGTCTGCACGGGCAGCTTGGCGACAGCACTAAAGTAGAGCAGGCAACCGATGCCGGTGTTGACGACGCTGAGCATGGCGACGGCGCGCCAATCGATGCCGGCGGCAATGCTGGGGGAGAGGAACGAGGGAGCGCCCTGTGTGAGGAGCGTAAGGACCAGCGCGGTCATAAAGGCGGCGCTCACCTGGAGCGCGGAGTTTTCGAGGCCTTCGACGTGTGGCGCACCCTTGCTAGCGATGACCATCAACGCGTAGCAGAAGGCCGAGGCGATGCCGCAAGCGATACCCGCAATGGGCATATTGCCGCCTAGACCTTGCGCCGCAATGAGAAAGGCGCCGCAGGCAACGGCGATAAACCCGGCGATTTTGCCGCCGGTCAGCTTTTCGCCAAAAATGAGCGGGGAGAGGGCCATAACGATGATGGGGCCGCAGTAATACAACAGCGAGGAGATGCCAACGCCGATCGTCTGATAGGCGCGGAACAGGAAAATCCAGCTGGCGCCCAGCGCGGCGCCCGAGACGATGAGCGCTGCGGCCTCGCGGGGGCGAGATGGCGCCTGCAGGTTATGGCGCTTGGTTATGAAGAGGATGGCGGCAAGGGTGAGAGCGCCCAAAAACGTGCGCAACAGTACGATATCGGAGCTCGGCAGCGCGATGGCAGCGGCGATGATGCCGTTGGAGCCAAACAATAGCAATGCTGCTAAGTACGTAAACAGTCCGTTGTTCATGTGCTGACATCCCCTCTATAGCCGAGCATGTTCACTATGGGTGAACTGGCTTTAGAAGAAAAGCGAATATAATGCATGGATAACATGACAAAAACTCATGTAAAGGTGGAGGCCTGCTGTGGAAACGAATATTCAAAAGATGCAGGTGCTGCTCGAGACAGTGCGCGCCGGAAGCTTTACGCGCGCCGCCGAGCGCCTGAGCTATTCGCAATCGGGCGTGAGCCGCATGGTGGCCGATCTTGAGGCCGATTGGGGCTTTAAGGTGCTCGACCGCAGTCGCGAGGGCGTGGCTCTTTCTGCCGACGGGAGGCAGGTCATGCCGGCTGTCGAGGCGCTCTGCGAGGAATTCACTCGCTTGCAGCGACGGGTGGATGAGATGCGTGGACTCATGCGCGGCAAAATCTGCATCGGTACGTTTTCGAGCGTGGCGACCCACGTGTTGCCGCCGGTGATTGCTCGTTTTCGTGCCGATTATCCAGACATTGATTACGAGTTGCTGATGGGCGACTATTCAGAGATTGAACAATGGGTGGCAGAGGGCCGCTGCGATCTGGGCTTTATCCCGCATGAGCCCCGAGAAAATGGCATGACGTCGCGGTCTTTGGTGCGCGACGAGTTGATGGCGGTAGTGCCGGCAGGCTCTTTGCTTGCCACTGAAGAGGTCGTCTCTCTTGCCGATTTGGCCAACGAGCAGTTTATTCTGCTGGAACGCGGCAACGATGACGAGATTACGCCGCTGTTCCGTCGGGCGGGGCTGACCGTGCGCTCAAAGCTGTCGACCTGGGATGACTATGCGATTATGGCCATGGTCGAGGACGGCCTGGGCGTGAGCGTCCTTCCGGCGCTCATCTTGCGCCGCTGCCAGTTCAATGTCGCCATTCGTTCGCTCGAAGGACATCCCCATCGGCAGATCAACGCCATATATCGAACGGCCGATGTTTCACTTGCCGCCGCTCGTTTTCTCGAATACCTCTAGCATGTTTGGCGAGGGCTGCTCCGATGTCGAATCACGCGAGCGCTTAGCATATTTTCTTATGAAATTGAACTTACTCGCTACGCATGGCGCTATACTGCTTGCTAAATTGAACTTCGGTTCAATTCGTGTTCTATAAATTGAACTTTGCCAGCAAGGAGGTTCCTGTGGCCCAAGAGACGTTTAGCGATCGCCTGCGACAGACTATGTCCGATCGCGACGTTCGCCAGTCGGACGTAATCCGCGCATCGGAGATGCTCGGCAAAAAGCTCGGCAAGAGTCAGATGAGCCAATATGTGAGCGGCAAGACGATTCCGCGGCGCGATGTGGCAGAGCTGCTCGCCCGTATTTTGGAGGTCGATGTTACCTGGCTGCTCGCCGGTGACGCCGACCAAGGCGAGACGTCCTCGTCCCATACCGTTGCCAAATCCGAACCTAGCCCAACAGCTCAAATTGCAAGGAGCACCACCATGCGTACTTTTTCTAAATCCACCAAGCTCGATAACGTCCTGTATGACGTGCGCGGCCCCGTCGTCGACGAGGCCGCCCGTATGGAGGACGAGGGCGAGCGCATCCTCAAGCTCAATATCGGCAACCCGGCGCCCTTCGGTTTCCGCACGCCCGATGAGGTCATCAAGGACATGCGCCAGCAGCTGCCCGACTGCGAAGGCTATTCCAACTCGCGCGGCCTGTTCTCTGCGCGCAAGGCAATCATGCAGTACTCGCAGATCAAGGGCCTGCCCAATGTTCAGATGGAGCACATCTACACGGGCAACGGCGTGTCCGAACTCATTCAGCTTTCGATGAACGCGCTGCTCGACAATGGCGACGAGATTCTGATCCCCAGCCCCGACTATCCGCTCTGGACGGCGTGCGCAACCCTTGCCGGCGGTCATCCCGTTCACTATCTGTGTGATGAGCAGGCGGATTGGTATCCCGACCTGGAGGATATGGAGTCCAAGATCACGAGCGCGACCAAGGCCCTCGTCATCATCAACCCCAACAACCCCACGGGCTCTGTCTATCCGCGCGAGGTGCTCGAGGGCATCGTCGAGGTTGCACGCAGACATCAGCTGATGATCTTTGCCGATGAGATCTACGACCGCCTGTGCATGGACGGTTACGAGCACGTCTCGATTGCCTCGCTCGCTCCTGATCTGCCCTGCGTCACCTTTAGCGGCCTTTCCAAGTCGCACATGATCGCGGGCTATCGTATTGGCTGGATGGTGCTTTCGGGCAACCAGCGCTGCATGAGCGACTTCATCATGGGCATTAACATGCTCTCCAACATGCGCCTGTGCTCCAACGTGCCGGCTCAGTCGATCGTTCAGACGGCACTCGGTGGTCATCAGTCCGTTAACGACTACATCCGTCCCGGCGGCCGTGTCTACGAGCAGCGCAACTTTGTGTATGAGGCACTCAACAAGATCGACGGCATCTCGGTGGTCAAGCCGCGTGCGGCGTTCTATATCTTCCCCAAGATGGATGTGAAGAAGTTCAACATCACCGATGACGAGCAGTTCGCCCTTGACCTGCT
>DXZM01000060.1:0-11342 GCA_019419665.1 Collinsella sp. | reverse complement strand
GGAGTCGACTCACCCTTGCCGTCTGCTTGCTTCTCATAGGGCAGCCCATCGGAACTGGACGGGCGTCCAATTGCGTGTAATCGCGTCCCAACGCCTTGCTCAAATTCATATAAAATGCGTCCGCACAAGCGTTGTAAAATCTAGTGATATGAGCATCCCGGTTGCTTCTGTGCTTCGATGCTCTCGTCTTTAGCGCCCTCCGTTCAGTGGAGGACTGACGGTAGGTGACGTAAAACAAGAAAAGGGAGCAAGCGCAAATGAAAGCAACCGAGGCAAATCTGCTCGACCTTATGGGCGTGGCAAAGATGCAGTTCGTCATTCCTGTGTACCAGCGAGTTTATTCGTGGAGCGTAAAAGAGTGCGAAGTGCTTTGGGATGACGTCATGCGAGCGGGTCGTGATGACGTGCCGCATTTCGTGGGGTCGATGCTTTATATACCTGAGTCCGAGAGCTCGGCCACAAGCATCTCGCGCGTGCTCCTGATCGATGGACAACAGCGTATGACGACGTTCTCATTGATGATTGCCGCCTTAGCTGATTATTTGGAGAGCAATCCGGACAAGGCTGGTTTCCTTGGGGATCTCAAGATCTCGGCTCTGCGAAAGAATTACCTCTTTAACGATGATGACTACAACGGTCTGGCGCGCTACAAGCTGGTGCTTTCGCAGGACGATAAAGAGACGCTGTTTTCCATCGTATCTAGGTCTCCCGTGCCAGATGAAAAATCGGATCGGATCGTCGAGAACTATGCGTTCTTCCGTGAAAAGATGCACGGGAAATCATTCGACCCTGCAAGGCTTTGGGCGGGGCTAAACCGCGTGCAGGTCATCGACACCAAGCTCACCGCGGGCGTTGATAATGCCCAGCTCATATTTGAGTCCATGAACTCCAAGGGCAAGCCGCTCACGCCTATTGACCTCATTCGTAACTTCGTTCTTATGTCTCTTCCCAATGACGAGCAGACCAAGCTTTACGAGGGTTACTGGCACCCGCTCGAGCGCTTGTTCGGAAAAGGCGGCGAAGAAGAGTTCAATGCATTTATCTGGTACTGGCTGTGGCTCAAGGTACCCAATAGGATGCCAAAGGAAAACGAGGCCTACTACGAGTTCAAACGCTATTTCGCTGATGACTACGATGGGGATACCGAGGGCCTGCTGAAGGAGCTCCGCGAATATGCGCAAAGATATGCCAGGTTGTTCCTTGGCGAGGAGAAAGACGATGGCCTGCACCAAGTATTCGGCAGAATCGTAAGCCTTGATGTGAAGCAGATCAGGCCTCTTTTGATGCTGCTTTACTCGGTTTACGAGGGAAATATGTTAAACCACAATGCGTTTTTGCGTATCTGCGAGACTATCGAGTCGTTCCTGTTCAGGCGGGCGGTTTGCGGCAGGCTTACCACGGGCCTAAATAATTTCTTTGCCGGCATGTATCGCAACCTCGAGCAGCAGGACGATATAGAGGAGTACGTTACGGCGATGCTCCTTATCCACAGCAGCGGTATGACTGCGTACTTCCCGACAGACGAGCATTTTGTCGAGGAGTTTAAGACGCGTGACTGCTACAACCGCTTCTCCAAAAAGCGCTATTACCTGGAGCGCATGGAGAACTGGCACCACCCGAAGGAGCCCATCTCGGCTGACAATTACCAAATCGAGCACGTCATGCCCCAGACGATTGACGGTGAACATGGCTGGAAGGAATCGCTTGGCGAGAACTGGGAAGACATCCACGACAGGTTATGCAACAACCTGGGCAACCTTACGCTGACGGGCTACAACCAGGAGTACTCAAACCGGTCGTTCTCGGACAAGCTCAATCTTCCGAACGTGGGACTTAAATGCAGCCCGCTCTACCTGAACAAGTCGTTTGCCTCGCATGAAAAATGGGGTGAGGAAGAGATTGGGCAGCGCGCGGACGAGCTGGCGAAAGAAGCGTGCGAGATATGGAAGTATCCCGACCTTCCGGCAGACGTCGTCGACAAGTACCGTCCTTCTCGTGGGGAGTCTGACGAGGCTTCTGTCTGGACTCTGCAGGAGAACCACCCCACCTTTGCCGAAGGTGGGCTCAACCAGAAGCTTTTCGATGAGGTGCGCGAGTCCGTTCTGAGTGGTAACCCTTCGTGGGAGTCCTACATAGCCAAGTACTATGTAGGCTTCAGGTCGGGCAAGCGAAAACTGCATGCCGTGTTGGAAGGCAGGACTAGCAACGGCGGCTGGATTGCCGTTGGCTTGGCAAAGAGTGTGGATGATCTAACGGATCCAGAGGACATGTGCCAGGACAAGCGTACGCAGGGTGGATTCGGTCCAGGCCTGCCGACCTATGTTGCCCTTCGGAATCCCGATGACATTCCCGCGGTGCTCGATCTCATAAAGCAGTGCTAGGTTGAAGGCCGGGGATTGGCCCCCCGGCCCTCATTGCCTCAGATTTGTTGGTGGCTCTTCACCGTAAAGCGCATCTGGTGGGAGAGGCTGCTCTTGGTCGGTTGGTGTCGGAATCGCGGGCAATTATTCGGCCTAAATCCGGAAAAGTGCAATATTGACTGGTATAAAAGTACGGAAAAGTGTCGTAATACACACTTAAAAACCTCGAAAAAGTGTCGAAATAAGCATCTAACAACCACGGAAAAGTGTATCCTAGTGCTAAAACAGCACGTAATAAGGGGTGCTCTTATGCTACAGAGAAAAGCGAAAGCACGGTTTGAATCTTGGCTTGCCTCGTCGCCTAACAAGGTTCTTTTGGTCAAGGGCGCCCGACAGGTAGGAAAGTCATATTTGGTCAACGTCTTTGCAAACGAATCGTTCGAAAATGTCGTGACGTTCGACCTTATCGCCGACGCGTCCGTGCGCGATTCGTTTTTGGCGGCGAAAAGTGCGGACGACCTGCTTATGCGAATGTCTATCGCTGCGACGCAGCCGATGGTTGCGAACAAGACCGTCGTGGTTATCGACGAGGTGCAGCGATGCCCCAACGTGGTGACGTTTATCAAATATCTGGTCCAGCGCGGCGACTTTCGATACATCCTTACCGGATCGCTCCTTGGCGTTGAGCTCGAGGGCATCGATTCCCTGCCGGTGGGGTATGTCGAGCAGGTCCAGATGTACCCGCTCGACTTTGAGGAGTTTTGCTGGGCAAATGGCGTTGGTGCCAGCGTGTTTGACATGCTCAGGGGCTGTCTAAAGAATGAGGGGGAGCTTCCCGGCTATCTGTATGACCGCTTGCTCGATCTGTTCCATCAGTATGTGGTGGTGGGAGGCATGCCCGACGCGGTCAATTCCTTCTTGGCGACGCGCAATGTCGACGAGGTTCGAAACATCCACCGCGATCTTCACGCCCTGTATCGCGATGACATCGCAAAGTACGCTCCGCCCGAGCTGCGCTTGGTTATTCGCGATATCTATGATCTGATTCCCAGCGAGGCCGGTTCCAAAAACAAGCGATTCAAACTGTCATCGATTAACGGTGTCAAACGTTTTTCGCAGGTGACAGATCATTTCCTCTGGCTATCGGAGGCGGGTGTCGCGCTTCCTGTGTATAACGTAACGGCGCCCGTGGCACCCCTTTTATTGGGGGAGCAACGAAATCTGTTTAAGCTGTTTTACTTGGACACCGGAATGCTTATGTCGTCGTATTCCAAAAGGGTCGCCCAAGGCGTTTTTGATGGGGAGGCAGAAGGCCCCTTTGGCATGAATATGGGGGCGGCATTCGAGGGCTTCGTTGCCCAAGAGCTCAAAGCCCACGGATTTAGATTGCGCTACTTTACGTCCAAAAAGGTCGGTGAGCTCGATTTTGTGGAAGAGACGTTCGATGGGGAAGTGCTCGCCATCGAGGTCAAATCGGGCAAGAGTTTTAAGTCCCACGCGGCGCTCGATAACGCACTGGCAACGAAGGGCTACGGAATCGATCGCGCCCTGGTACTTGCGGAATGTAATCTTCACCGCGATGGTGACGTGCTGTATCTGCCCATCTTTATGGCAGGGCTTTTGGAGCCGTAACGTGCCGCCGACTCTTCCGACCCTCCCTTAGCCCTCGCTACTCGTCGTCCCCGTCGTTGGGGTCGCCCTTGAGGGTGTTGATGTCCAGATACTCGTTATCGTCCTCTTTTTGCTGGGTCTCCGACTCCGCTTGGGTGGGGCCGGAGAACAGCCGGAATCCCTCAAACGCAATGACACCGAGCAGGGCAATGACAATGGCGATAAAGGCAACCTTGACTGCCTGCGGAAATTCCGAGAAACGCAGCGCCTTTTCCTCGGCGTAATAATCGGCGAAGCGTTCTTCGCCTGTGCTTTTGGTATACACCGGCGCGGACGCGGCCTCCGGGTCATATTCCGGTGCAGGCGTGGCAGCGTACGGATCGTTGAGATAATCGCTCGATGCGGTGCCATAATCCTCGGTCTCGATGCGACCGTTGCCAGCATAGCCATCGGAATAATCGGAAAATGCCGTACCGCTCTCATAGTCCGCGGCACTCGTGTTGGCGGCAAAAAGCGGGTTAACTGGAACGTCGAGCGCCGGCATGCCGGTAGAGGTCTCATCCAGATCGGTTGCAGCCCAGGAATCGTAGGCAACCTGATGGGCAACGGGCTCATCGAGCCTTGTGACCGGAGGCTTGCGTGCCGCAGGAACAGGCAACTGCTGGGCGCTGTACATAACGGTGCTGTCGGCCGATTTGCCCTGCGTCGCTGCAGCGAGAAATGCCGCCGTTTCGGACGGGTCGCTTGCGGGGCGGGGAGCGGGCGTGGTCGCCGAAGTGAGTGCGGGCGTCGAAACAGGCGACTGCGCAGGAGTCGGCGCAGATGCGGGCTTAGGCGCAAGTGCGGGATTGAGGCTTGACGGACGAGCCCCGCCGCCCATGAGTTCGTCGGCGGTCCACGGGCGATCATCCATCACGTCGTCAAGGCTCAGCGAAAACAGGTCGTCTTCACCCTCATCGAACATGCGGTGCACATGTCCACCAATTGCCGGAATCAATCCGCGACCGGTGCATGATGCCTTGCTCAACGCCATTCTGTTCCATCCTTTCGAAATACTAATGACATCGATTATATGGAACTTTCCAAGCGGCTCGGTCTTGGATTCATGCTTTCCAGAACTCGCGCCCAAAAGGGGAGGGGCAATCCAGGCGAGTGCCTACTTGTCGCCTGCTGCCGCCTTGGCCTCATTGAGGTAGCTATAGAAGCTGTATTTGGAGATGCCAAAGAACTCGCAGGCGCGCTCGCTCGACTTGGAAATGAGGAAGGCGCCGCGACGGTCGAGGTAGCCAATGGCACGAATGCGCTCGTCTTTGGTCATGAGCGCCGCGGGCTTGCCCACAAACTGCTCGCACTCGTGCAGCAGGTCCTCGAGCAGGTCGCCGATGTTCTTGGTAATGGGCTCGGGCTCGGTGTAGCCCGTGCCGCCGGTGCCGGTAAAGGCATCGAGCGAGCGCTCAAAAGCCTTCATGAGCGTAATGTCAAAGTTAATGCCCAAAATGCCGACGGGCTTGCCCTCGTCGTTGCGGATAAAGATCGTCGACGATTTGAGCAGCTTGCCATCGGCGGTTTTGGTGAGGTACGGCTCGCGGTCGTGCACGTCGGCGGTGCCCTCATGCATGGATTCAAGCACAATATGGCTGGGGCCGTCACCCAGTTTGCGCCCGCTGACGTGGCCGTTTTCGATCACTACGATGGAGCGGTCCACGTCCTCGGTCTCCAGGTCGTGGACGACGATTTCGCAGTTGGGGCCAAATTGGAGCGCCAGGCCGTGTGCAAGGCGCTTATAAAACTCAATCTGTGCGGGGGTCATGGGTGCCTTCCTAATAATTAGTTTGGGCTCACTTTGCCATAAACCACACTTGTTCGCAAATAACGAAAGCGTCGCTGCGTTATGTGACCGTTCGGCGGCGAAAAGGTACCGATTACGGCAACAAACAATTTGTTAGGTTTTCCAATCAAAAAGTGTGATAGAACAGTGCTAACAAACTTTTTGTTTGGCATCCACATAAAAGTTCAGCCGTGTGAATGGGATCGGGCTGAAACGCGTATGCGGGGGCCGGCAAGAGAGAACTTAAGGAGTTCACCGTATGGCCGATAAGATCCAGTGGGCGGGCAACACGATGCCCAAGAGCGATGACAAGCACTTGGGAATCATGAGCCTCGACCACGTGAAGAAGGCCCGCGCCTTCCACCAGTCGTTCCCCCAGTACACCGTCACTCCGCTTGCCCGCCTGGATGGCCAGGCCGCGCGCCTGGGCCTGTCCAACCTGTGCGTTAAGGACGAGAGCTATCGCTTTGGCCTCAACGCCTTTAAGGTCCTGGGCGGTTCGTTTGCCATGGCCAACTACATTGCCGACGAGACCGGCAAGGACGTTGCCGAGTGCACCTTCGATTACCTGACCTCCGATCAGCTTGCCAAGGACTTTGGCCAGGCCACCTTCTTTACCGCCACCGACGGCAACCATGGCCGCGGCGTGGCATGGGCTGCCAACAAGCTGGGCCAGAAGGCCGTCGTGCACATGCCCAAGGGTTCCACCAAGCCCCGCTTCGATAACATCGCCGCCGAGGGCGCCACGGTGACCATCGAAGAGGTCAACTACGACGAGTGCGTGCGCATGGCCGCCGCCGAGGCCGATGCCTGCGAGCGCGGCGTCATCGTTCAGGACACCGCCTGGGAGGGCTACGAGAAGATCCCGTCCTGGATCATGGAGGGCTACGGCACCATGGCTTCCGAGGCTGCCGAGCAGCTGCGCGAGATGGCCATCAACCGCCCGACGCACGTGTTTGTCCAGGCTGGCGTGGGTTCGCTCGCCGGCGCCGTAGTGGGCTACTTCACCAACCTGTATCCCGATAACCCGCCCACCTTCGTCGTGGTCGAGTGCGCGCCTGCCGCCTGCCTGTACAAGGGCGCTGCCGCCGGCGACGGCGACCCGCGTATCGTGGACGGTGACATGCCCTCCATCATGGCCGGCCTGTGCTGCGGCGAGCCCAACATTCTGGGCTGGGATATCCTGCGCAACCACACCACCGCCTTCGTGTCCTGCCCCGACTGGGTCACCGCTCGCGGCATGCGCACTCTGGGCGCTCCCGAAAAGGGCGACCCGCGCGTCATCTCTGGCGAGTCCGGCGCTGTGACCACCGGTCTGGTCGAGACTCTCATGCTCGATCCCGAGTACGCCGAGCTCAAGGAGCTCATCGGCCTGGACAAGACGAGCTCCGTGCTCTGCTTCTCCACGGAAGGTGACACGGACCCGGATCAGTACCGTCGCATCGTCTGGGAAGGCGAATACCCCACTTGCTAATACTGGGCGGAGTAAATAGGTATCGCTCCGCCACCTCACAGGTAGATTCCTTCGTTTGAAAGGTTATGAACAATGGCTAAAGAACTCGATTTCGACGCTATCAAGGCTGCGGCTGAGTCTCATCGTGCTGATATGACGCGTTTTCTTCGCGCAATGATTAGCCACCCCTCTGAGTCCTGCGAGGAGGGCGAGGTTGTCGCTTGCATCAAGGCCGAGATGGAGAGCCTTGGCTATGACGAGGTCAAGGTCGACGGCCTGGGCAACGTTATGGGCTTTATGGGCGAGGGCGACAAGATCATCGCCATCGACTCCCACATCGACACCGTTGGCATTGGCAACATCGAGAACTGGGATGCCGATCCCTATGAGGGCTACGAGACCGACGAGATCATCTACGGCCGCGGCGGCTCCGACCAGGAGGGCGGCATGGCTTCCGCTACCTATGCTGCCAAGATGATGAAGGACATGGGCCTCATCCCCGAGGGCTACAAGATCATGGTCGTCGGCACCGTCCAGGAAGAGGACTGCGACGGCATGTGCTGGCAGTACATTTACAACAAGGACGGCATTAAGCCCGAGTTCGTCATTTCCACCGAGCCCACCGACGGCGGCATCTATCGCGGTCACCGCGGCCGCATGGAGATCCGCGTCGACGTTCACGGCACCTCCTGCCACGGCTCCGCTCCCGACCGCGGCGACAACGCCATCTACAAGATGGCCGACATCATCGCCGACGTCCGCGCCCTCAACAACAACGGCTGCGACGAGTCGACCGACATCAAGGGTCTCGTCAAGATGCTCGACCCCAAGTACAACCCCGAGCACTACGAGGATGCCCGTTTCCTGGGTCGCGGCACCTGCACCGTCAGCCAGATCTTCTACACCAGCCCCAGCCGTTGTGCCGTGGCCGACTCCTGCGCCATCTCCATCGACCGTCGCATGACCGCTGGCGAGACCTGGGAGTCCTGCCTGGACGAGATCCGCAACCTGCCGGCCGCCAAGAAGTATGGCGACGACGTGAAGGTCTCCATGTACATGTACGACCGTCCGTCCTGGACCGGCGAGGTCTACGAGACCGAGGCTTACTTCCCCACGTGGATCAACAAGGAGACCGCTCCGCACGTCAAGGCTCTCGTCGACGCCCACAAGGCTATGTTCGGTGACGAGCGCATCGGCTGCGAGCCCAGCATGGACAAGCGTACCGGTCGTCCGCTGTGCGACAAGTGGACCTTCTCCACGAACTGCGTCTCCATCCAGGGTCGCTATGGCATCCCCTGCGTGGGCTTTGGCCCGGGTGCCGAGTCTCAGGCTCACGCCCCCAACGAGGTCACCTACAAGGACGACCTGGTCACCGCTGCCGCCATGTACGTGGCTGCCCTGAACCTCTACGATCCGAGCAAGGCCGATGGCGACGCCACCGTGTTCCGCGCCGGTCTGACCAACAACAAGATCGATTAGTCCCATTCCTCGATTTTGTTGAGCCGGGGACCGCTCGTGTCCCCGGCACCCCCTGTTGACTTGGGGCCCGCGGTCGTTATATCCCATGCTTCCTCAACGGTGGCGGGTCCTCGTCATAGTGCTCGGCATGTTCTAGCCACACGCGCATGCCGGAGCACATCCACTCATTGCGATCGTTTCATCTTTTCGAAAGGACATTTCCATGGACGCTAAGTTTACCGAGCTCGTCGAGCAGCTGAACGGCCTCGATTTTAAGGGCATGTACGGCAGCGACTTCCTGCACACCTGGGATAAGACCACCGATGAGCTCAAGGCGCTCTACATCGTCGCCGACGCCCTGCGCCAGCTGCGTGAGAACAACGTCTCTCCCAAGATCTTCGACTCGGGTCTGGCCGTCTCCCTGTTCCGCGACAACTCCACCCGTACGCGCTTCTCCTTCTCTAAGGCCGCCAACCTGCTGGGCCTTGAGCTGCAGGACCTGGACGAGAAGAAGTCCCAGATCGCTCACGGCGAGACCGTCCGCGAGACCGCTACCATGATCTCCTTCATGGCCGACGTCATCGGCATCCGCGACGACATGTACATCGGCAAGGGCGACGCCTACATGGCCGAGGTCTCCGAGTCCGTGCAGCAGGCCTACGAGGACGGCGTTCTGGATCACCGTCCCACGCTCATCTCCCTGCAGTCCGACTCCGATCACCCGACGCAGTCCTCTGCCGACATGCTCTACCTCATCAACGAGTTTGGCGGTCTTGAGAACCTCAAGGGCAAGAAGGTTGCCGTTACCTGGGCCTATTCGCCCTCTTACGGCAAGCCGCTGTCCTGCCCGCAGTCGCTGATCAGCCTGCTGCCCCGCTTTGGCATGGACGTCACCCTGGCCCACCCCGAGGGCTACGACCTCATGCCCGAGGTCGTCGAGCGCGCCAAGGGTTATGCCGCCGAGTCCGGCACCACCTTTAAGCAGGTCAACACCATGGCCGAGGCCTTCGAGGGCGCCGACATCGTGATCCCCAAGAGCTGGGCTCCGTTTGCCGCCATGGAGAAGCGCACCAACCTGTACGCCGAGGGCGACGACGCCGGCATCGCTGCGCTCGAGAAGGAGCTGCTCGCCCAGAACGCTACGCATCAGGATTGGTGCTCCACGACCGAGCTCATGGAGAAGACCGCCAACGGCCAGGACACCATCTTTATGCATCCGCTGCCCGCCGACATCTCCGGTGTCTCCTGCGAGCACGGCGAGGTTAACGCCGACGTCTTCGACATGCACCGTGTGGGCATGTACAAGGAGGCCAGCTACAAGCCGTACGCCATCGCAGCCATGATGTTCCTGCAGAAGGTTGCCGATCCCGCCACTACCCTCAAGGCCCTCGACGAGCGCAACACCGCCCGTTGGTTCCAGGCCTAAAGCTGGGCTGAGAAATGGCTAAGCGTATCGTTGTCGCCTTGGGCGGAAACGCCCTCGGCGCCAACCTTCCCGAGCAGATGGAGGCCGTCAAGACGACTTCCAAGGCTATCGTCGACCTGATCGAGGAGGGCAACGAGGTCGTCGTCGTGCACGGCAACGGCCCCCAGGTGGGCATGATCGCCAACGCGATGGCCGAGCTCACGCGCTCTAATCCTCAGAAATACGTTCCCTGCCCGCTGTCCGTTTGCGGCGCCATGAGCCAGGGTTACATTGGCTATGACCTGCAAAACGCCCTGCGCGAGGAAATGCTCGACCGCAATATCGACAAGGGTGTCGCCACCGTGCTCACCCAGGTCGAGGTTGCGGCAGACGACCCGGCCTTTGCCGACCCGGTCAAGCCGATTGGTCCGTGGATGAGCGAGGCCGAGGCCAAGGAGCTGGAGGCCGATCGCGGCTACCAGTTCATCCACGACGAGAAGCAGGGCTTCCGTCGCGTGGTTGCCTCGCCCAAGCCCGTGAACATCGTCGAGCTCGACACCATTAAGTCGCTCGTCGAGTCCAACCATGTGGTGATCTCCTGCGGCGGCGGTGGCATTCCCGTCACCAAGGCCCAGGGCAACCACCTTAAGGGCACTGCCGCCGTCATCGATAAGGACTTTGCGGCCGAGAAGCTCGCCGAGCAGCTCGATGCCGATGCCCTGGTTATCCTGACGGCCGTGGAGAAGGTTGCCATTGGCTTTGGCACCGACCACGAGCAGTGGCTCGACACGCTGACCGCGGCTGACGTAAAGCGTCTGTCCGAGGCCAACGAGTTCGGTCGCGGCTCCATGCTGCCCAAGGTCCAGGCAGCCTCGACATTTGCCGAGAGCAAGCCGGGCCGCACGGCGCTCATCACACTGCTCGAGAAGGCGCGCGATGGCCTTGCCGGCAAGACCGGTACCACGTTTACCGGCGACGCTGAGTAGGCATATCTGCACCATTGAGGAGGGTGCCCTGCGTCGCGGGGTGCCCTCCTTTGTGCTATGGAGAGCCAAGGGTCGTTCGCTGGAAAACGAGTGCGTGCCTGTTCCGACGGAGTGTGAGCTTGGTATGGTGGGTATAGCAACTATGGTGTCCAAAGCAGCCAGGGGAGGTTTGCGGAGATGAAACTCGGTTGCGTCATTATGGCTTCGGGCGAGGGCAAGCGGTTTGGCTCTAACAAGATGC
>DXZM01000006.1:61961-80587 GCA_019419665.1 Collinsella sp. | reverse complement strand
GTTGAGTTTGCCTATCCCAATGGCGGCGCCGCCGTACACGACCTCAACCTGACGCTCTATCCCGGCGAGCTCGTGGGCATCGTCGGCCAAAACGGTGCCGGCAAGACCACGCTCACCAAGCTGCTCACAGGCCTGCTCAAGCCCGCCTCGGGCAGCGTGCGCGTCACGGGACTGGATACCGCGGCCGTTCCCACGAGCCGCATCGCCCGCGAAGTCGCAACGCTCTTCCAAAACCCCGACCGCCAGATCTGCAAGGATACCGTACTCGACGAGGTCGCTTTTGGCCTGGAGCTTGCCGGCATCGACCGTGCCGAGGCTCTGCGTCGTGCTCAACTCGTTATCGACCGCTTTGGCCTGCCTGCCGATGAGGCACCTTTCTCACTTTCGCGCGGCCAGCGACAAATGGTGGCGCTTGCCTCCGTCGTAGTGGTTGAGCCCAAGATCGTCGTGCTCGACGAGCCCACGAGCGGCCTTGATTACCGCGAGTGCATGACCGTCATGGAAACGGTGCGCACCATGGCCGAGCGCGGCTGCGCCGTTATCATGGTCTGCCACGATATGGAAGTTGTTTCCGACTTTGCCGAGCGCATCGTCGTCATGGCAAACGGTCACATCCTCGACCGCGGCCGCACGCACGAGCTATTCTCGAACATCGATCTCATGCGGCGTGCCTATGTTGAGCCGCCCCAGGTTATTGAACTCTCGCGCCGTCTGGCATCTTCCGTCTCGCCCGCTTTTGCGCAGGTGAGCGAGGTCACCGATATCGTTCGCATTACCAAGGAGATGGTCCGCCGTGGTTAACGTCATCGACTACATGCCGGGCGATACGCTGCTGCATCGCCTGAACCCCGTCGTCAAACTGGGCCTCGCCGCCGCCATCATCGTCGGCATCTTCTTGTCCGACACCTACGTGGCGCTGCTGGGCTTTTTGGCACTCACCCTTGCGCTGGGTGCCTATGCCGGTGTCGTCGACCGTCTGCTCTCGCTGCTCAAGTTGCTGATTCCGCTCGCGCTTATCATGCTGGTGCTCCAGCTTGCCTTTATGCGCGATGGCAACGTTGTGTGGGGCTTTATCACCGACACGGGCCTCATCACAGGATCGAAGGCCTGTCTGCGCCTGCTGGGTGTGGCGTTACCGCTCATCCTCATGCTCATGGTGACCAAGCTCAACGACCTTGCCAACGCCTGCGTCGAGGTGCTGCACGTACCGTATCGCTATGCCTTCACCTTTACCACGGCGCTGCGCTTTGTGCCGGTGTTTGGTCAGGAGATGAACGCCATCATGGAAGCGCAGACCGCGCGCGGCGTCGAGTACGACACCAAGAACCCTATCAAGAAGCTTAAGCTCATGCTGCCACTGTGTGTGCCGCTGCTCATCTCGAGCGTGGGCAAGACCGATGCCACGGCCTTGGCGGCAGAACAGCGCGGCTTCTATCTGCGCACGCGCGCCAGCTCGTACAAGCGCTACCCCATCAAGGGCCTGGACATCGCCGTACTCATCGTCAGCATCGCCCTCATCGCCATCGGCTTCCTGTTCTAGTTCGTCACCGACAGCAACCGCCCAACGCAAAAGGCCTCGGCTCGCACCAAACGAGCCGAGGCCTTTATTGTTTCACCAGATAAAACCTACCAAAATAAACCTGTCCCTTTTTGGCAGGCCGGAAGCTAGAGGCGGTAGGGGGCGCCGCTGCGGATGATGGATTCGCGCACCAGGACGTCCATGGCATCGAGGGTGATCTCGGGCATCTCTCGGTACTTCTGCAGCACCGATAGCTCGGTGCAGGCCAGAATGACACGGTCGCAGCCGCTACGGGCGAACTCCCACATCACGCGGTCGAACTTATCCATATCGGGCTCACGTCCGGCCTTCACATCATCGTAGATAAGCGACATCACATCGTTCTGACGTTTCTCGCTGGGATAGACGACCTTAACACCCGCAGCCTCGCATTCGCGGCCGTAGACGCCCGCGCCCACGGTTCCGTCGGTTCCCATAATGCCAATCTTGTGCACCGGCTCGGCCGGCATACTCAGGTTGGGGTCGAACTCGCACTCCCCCATCACCGCACCCGCAAGGGCATAGCGCACCGACTCACGCGGCATGTGGATAATCGGCACCTTCGTAAACGACTGGATCTGGTCGTAGAAGTAGTGCGACGTGTTGCAGGGAATCGCTATGTGCGCACAGCCCAGCGACTCGAGTGCCTGGGCACACTCTTTCATGGTCGCCAGCAGCTTGGCATGCTCGCCGGTCTTAATGGCAAGCGTGCGGTCGGGTATGGTCGACTTGGAGAGCACCACCATGTCGATATGTTCCTGATCGCAGGCAGCAGCCGTATGGCGCACCACCTGGTCGTAGTAATACGACGTGGCCTCGGCGCCCATGCCGCCGATAACTCCCAGCTTTTCCATCGCCGCCTCCTTGGTGACGCTTGCGCAATTGCGCGTATCATACCCGCGCCCGCCCGATGTAAACCGGACGGGCGCCGCACTCATCTACTTGTAATACGTCTTGAACAGCTTGAAGTGGCGCAGCTTGGTGTGCCACATGCGCAGCCAGCGGTTAAAGACAAAGTCGCCCTTCATAAACGAAGGGTCGGCGCCCTTGCCTTCCTTGTCCAGGCGATGCACCTTAGCGCGCAGCTCGGGATCCTTGACGTACTTGTCGACGACGCCCATGGGGACGACCATCCACAGCGCCTCGTCCTGCGCCGTCACAAACTCCGGCTCAAATGGGCGGTTGAACACATACTCGTCCACCACATACTTGGCAACGTTAAAGCCGCTGTTGGTGACGTAGTAGTTGCTGCGGCCTTGGCGCGTGTTGAAATCGAAGAACTTAAACGAGCCGTCGCGCTCGTCGTACTTAACGTCAAAGTTGGAATAGCCCACAAAGTGAAGGTCCTCGAGCAACTTGCGCACGCCGCCCATGAGCTCGTCATTGGGCTCGGTGATGATACAGGCGTGGTTGCCGACACCGTGAGGCTGATGCTCCTCGAGCAGCACATGGCCCAGACACATCATGCGCACCTTGCCGTTGCGGTCGGAATAGCTGGTGAGCACGCGCATGTACTCGTCGTTTCCGGGCACGCGGTCCTGCAAGATCAGATCGTCGGTGTAGCCGCTGGCATACGAATCGCGAATGACCTGTTCCAGCTCGGCGCGGTCGGCAATCTCATAGGCCTTCTTCTGGCCCTCGAACTCATGCTGCCACCACATGATGCCGTCAGAAGGCTTCAGAATCATCGGGTAAGGAAAATCGATCTGGTCGAGCACTTCGGCAGGCGCCTCGCCTTGGGCGTTCATCATCGCCATGGTGAAGGTAAAGGTATGCGGATAGGGCACGCCATGCTTCTCGCACAGCTCGTAGAAGATCTCCTTCTTCTGACACTGCTCAAGCATGCTGTAGGGAGCGTAAGGCGCGACGATGTTATCCGCCAACTCATGGGCATCCTTGGCCTGAGCCACGAGGGCAACATAGTTATCGCCACAGCCCACAAGGACAATCGTCTTATCGGCATGCGCTTGGGCAATGCCGTTGACGGTCCTGAGCATCACGGGCATGGTGTCGATATCCACGTTGGGCGTGTAGTCGATAATCTGGCTGCGGTACGCGGGACCCGTCTGGTACTTGCCAAAGACCAGGCTCTTGACCTGGTACTCCTCGTAGAAGGCGCGCGCCACCGAATAGGCGTTGATGTCGCCACCGAGCAGCACGGGAATGAACTCGCGCTCTGTAAACTGCAATGCCATGGAAACTTCCTATCATGAACTGCCCACACAACGGGCGGTCTTTGCGCAACTGATTTATTCTAGCGTGCCGAGCCGCCGGTGCCCAAAGCTCCACCGTATCTATGGCAAACAAGGCGAAGCAGTTTGCCTGCTCCTCCGCCGCCCATGCCGGGCATCCACGTCGTCAAGTCTCATTTCTTGCCCACGATTGCATCTTTCCCCACGTGAGGCGACTTTTGATAAACAAAAACCCTCTCGGACAGGCCCCCGTAACGTTAAAGTTGAACTCTATGGTTTCTCAACAATTCATCATAACTGCAGGTCAAAGCCAAAGCCTCAAGTTCAACTTGACCCTTTGGAACCTTTAAGGTTCAAGTTGAGGTCGAAAGCAGTAGTAGAATACCGTTCGAACCATAACCTACGATTGATTGCAGAGGGACTGGATGCAGCATTCGAATCATCGCGCCGCAGCGCTCATTGCGTCGAAGCCGGCTCGTATCATCACGAGCGCCGCGCTCGCCGTTGCGCTGACGGCCACGCCGATGCTCTCCCCCGTTGCGGCGTATGCCGCCTCGCAGGCAACGCAGGACCAGCTTTCCGCAGCCCAGCAGAAGATCGAAGCCGCCACGAGCGCCTACAATGACGCCCGCACCAAACTCGATGACCTGCAAAAGCAGATTGACTCCAATGAGGCAAGCATCGAGGAAATCGAGGCTAAGCTTCCCGAGCAGCAGGCCAAGGCAAGCTCCGCCATGCGCGATCTGTACAAGTATCAGAAGGGCACCAACCCCATCGTGAGCTTCCTGGTCAATGCACAGAGCCTGGGTGAGTTCATCACGACCTGCAAATACACCAACCAGATCACGAGCTCGAGCGTCGACGAGATCGAAGAGCTCAATAATATGCAAACCGAACTCGAGCAGAACAAGGCCGAGCTCCAGCAGGCCAAGTCACAGCTTGAGGCAGAGCAGAAGAACGCCGAGGATGCGCTGGCGCAGGCCCAGCAGCTCCGCAGCGAGGCACAGGCAAAAGCCGAGCAGGAAAATGCCGCCGAGCTTGCCAAGCTTGAGGCCGATAAGGCCGCTGCCGCCGAGAAGCTCTCGGGCGACGGCGTAAGCGGCAGCAATTCCAGCAGCCAGGCCACCAACACCAACACCACCATCGACACCACGGTGAACAACTCCAATACCGGTAGCTCCGATTACGATTCGTTCATTAATGAGTGGACGAGCCGCATCGACAATTATCTTGCCGGCTCCCCCATGGCAGGCCAGGGCTATAACTTTGCCGTCGCCGCCTGGAATACCGGTGTCGACCCCCGTTGGTCCCCCGCCATCGCCTGTATCGAGAGCACCAAGGGTGCTTATTGCGCCAATTCTTACAACGCCTGGGGCTGGAGCGCCCGTGGCGGCGGTTGGCGCAGCTTTGGCAGCTGGAGCGAGGGCATCTCCGCTCACGTTGCCTATCTGGGCGCCAACTACGGCTCCACCCTTACCCCGGCAGCGGCCAAAAAGTACTGCCCGCCCACATGGCAGGACTGGTACAACAAAGTCGCCGCTCAGATGAACCGCATCTAAGTGCAACTGCAAAGGGCCCCAATGGGGCCCTTTTCTTTTAGGTAGCGGAGGTATCGACGACGCCGGTCGCATTGGCAACCGCGACTATGACGATCATACATAGGAGCAACACACCCAATGCCTTGAGCCAGAGTTTCGCGAGTTTCTTGCCGCGATAGCTGTCAAGCAGTGCGAATCGCCGACGAAGACGGCGCTTATCGAGCAGCGCAAAATGCATAAGCACCATAAGGCCATCGACAAAGAAAAAATACTCGATTATGAGAAGCCACGTCGGGTAGCTTTGGTTTGCTCCCGTGGGGTGAAAGACGGCAAAGTGACTTCCGGCAAAGAACACAAGTAGCGAGAAGCAGACAAGCGTATTCCAAATGCGCCCCAGAGACTCCGGAACGCGAGAGAGCAGACCGCATGCAGCGGAGGCGGCAGGCCTAGGAAGCCCTGCGGGGTTCTGGAGCCCTTGGAGCGTCAACACCGTCTCCGAGGCCGGAGTACGGACAGGCGCAGGTGTAGGAGGCCGCGCGGGGCGGCTCAGATCGTATGCCGAGCGCGTCGCCCGTCCCAACGCTTCCGCACTCGCAAAACGCTTGGCCGGGTCGAGCGCCATCGACATGCAGACGGCATCGGCAAGTGAAGTGGGAATGCCACGCGCCTCGCATTGCTCGCGTATGTCGAGCCCTGGTTTAGGGTCGACTCCCGTCAAGCAGAAGAACAACAGGGCGCCCAGTGCGTAGACGTCGCTGCGCACACTCGTCTGCCCAAACCCATACTGCTCGGGCGGCGCATAGGGTCGCGTGCCAAACTTGACGGTGTCGGCATCGGCGCCATCGCGCCATACGCGCGCGATCCCCAAGTCGATAATCACCAGCGATGAAAACGTCAGGCCCTCATCGAGCGTACAGCTCGCACCCGTCACGATGATATTCGACGGCTTGAGGTCGCGATGGATCACCGGCGCCGACGTCTCCCCCGCCATTGCAAAACCGGCGTGGAGCTCGCCCACGGCATCGCATAGGGCAGGATACAATTCACGTGCATAATCGGGGGTGGCTCCCAGACGATCCACCAGCGCCCCAAGCGTCTCCCCTTCGATGTATTCCATAACCACGTTGAGCTCATCGCCCGCACGATGACAATCGACGATTCTGGGCAGGTGCTCAAAACGCCTGCCCGCCCGCTGAGCGGCAAACAGACGCTCGTATGCCCCGCCGATTTGAGCCGAGGCATCGATGCGTTTACGGACAAAGGGGCCGAGAGAACCACCACCGGTTCCTTCAAAGTACACGAGCTCGGTTGTTTCAACGGACGAGCGCTTAAGTACACGCTCCACGCGATAGCTGTCGTCGCGATCGAGCGACGCCAGGTGCTCGGCAAGCGCTGCGGTCAGCTCGTCATCGGAATATGTTGGGGTCTGAGTATCCATAGCCTCCATCATAGCGCAGGGCGCAGACACCCCATGGCATCCGCGCCCCGTTCGTTTGCATCGTTGTTCGGCAGCTCCGCCGGCTCAGATATCAGCCGCTAACTTACCGTCTCCTCGCCAAAGCGATACAGCTCCTCGTTGACCTTTTGGAGGCTGCACCCGCGATCGATGCAAAAGATGATAATCGCATCACGGCGATCCTTGCAGTTAAGGACGCTTACCCCGGCAGCCGTCAGTGCACGGTTGGCCTCTTTGAGCGTCAGCGCCATCGCAAAGGCAATCTGCAGCACCTTATTGCGACTCGGGTGACGCGCACCGGTAAAGATCTGATAGCCAAAGGTCTCATTGAGATCGGCCATACGAACCACGCGCGAGCGCTCCAAACCCTTTTCCTGCAGCAGCTGCTTCAGGTAGTCCGAAAGCGACGGGGCGGCAAAGTCGTGTTCTTTGATATAACCATCGATGTTTGGCGCGTCGAGAAGCTCATTGAGTAACTCCTCGGTCAGCTTTTTATCGGGCATACGACTTCACCCCCCAGTGCATGCAACATGCTAGAAACCGCTTACGTCCGAACGCTCCCAGCTAGCAACCTGGTCGGGAGACACCGTACCCAGCGCCTCGAACTTCCAGGAGCCGCCCGCCTTCAGATGATTGGTGTTTGCAAGAGCCGTTCCAACCTGGTTGCCATCGGCATCATACAGAACATACTCAATCTGAATGTAGCTCTTTTCCTTGTCCGTGTTATTGGTCAGCGTGCCCGTGATCTTATAGGCAAACTGATTGGAGGTGTCTTCAGCCTCGTCAGCAATGGTATACGGTTCTTGCGGTTCTTTTTGCTCCTCAGCCTGCTGTGTCGCCTCGGCAGGTTTTGCCGAATCGCTCGCAGACGAATCGGTTGAATTGCCACCCATAGAGCCCACGGCACCGACGATAACCAGCACCACGATGATGCCTAGGACAATCTTGCCGATCGGCTTCTTTCCCTCTTTTGCCATTATTCATCCTTCCTACGATCCGGCTACCGTGCCGGCACACAGCACATCGTAGGAAGGATTGAACTTGGATTCATTAGCTGAGAGCTAAGGTTGCGGTAAACGGCCAATGCAGTTATCTAAACGCCGAGCAAACGCACTTTGCGTGACCGTCTGCTAGCAGCGCATCAACCCACCGTGACGGATTCCCCGGTAAAGGCACTGATCATCAACAGGGCAAAGAACACCAGGTAGCTGACACTCAGCAGGTACGCAATGATTAGAAAGATGACCCAGCCGACATTGGTTTTACCGTCGGCACGGCGTCGCTCGCGATTGCGGCAGAGCCAAATCGTCACGCCGATGGCAGTGATAAACAGTACGAGTGCCGCCGCAGCCAGCCCAGCAAGCGCAAACATCACGCCAATGCTCACAGCAATAACCGGGAGCAGCAGCAAGCCGCACCCACACCCACCAGGACTATACACGGCAGACTGTCGGCGTCGCTCCATCGTCACTCCAAGCCAAGCAATCGTTTGTAGGCATCGAGGCCTTTGAGTAGGATTTCCTCGTCGAAGAGCATGCTATCGGTATGCAGGGCGCTTGTAGCATAGGCGGGACAGCCATCCGAATCGCTCGGGTTGTCTTGCCCCTCTGGCACGCCCGTGCCCAGCAAGAAGAACACGCCCGGCAGATGCCGCTGATAGAACGCGAAATCCTCGGCGATTAGCAGCGGCTCGTCCACGAGCTGCAATTCGGGCAGAGCGGGCGCGATTCGGGCAAACAACTCAGGGTCGTTATCGACCGGTGGATAGCCCTCGGCAAAGTCGAGATCGTACGTGCAGCCCGTTGCAGCGCATGCCTCATCAAGCACGCGGCACACACCCTCGCGTGCACGGTCGAACATGTCGTCCGTAAACACACGCAGGCTTCCGGCCACATGGGCCTCCCCCGCCACCGCGTTGCAAACCGAACCGGCCCGCAGCAGACCAAACTTACCGATACAGGGCTCGTCGGCGCCCAACTCGTCCATCAGCTCGCGCTCAGCAACCAAAAACTTCGCTGCCGCCAATGCGGCATCGTGCGACTCCTCGACCGGTACGCCATAGGTCTTGGCGATATGGATGCTCATCCCGTGAATGTGCACATGCGTCTCGCTCGAACGCGCTAGCAATGGACCGGGACAGCTCGCCAGCGTGCCGGCGGGAAGGTCGGGCCACACGTGAAAGCCAAAGATACGGTCGGCACCATAGCGCTCGAACACACCGCTCTCGCATACCGTCTTGGCACCACCGGTCGTCTCCTCGGCAGGCTGGAACACAAAGAGCACGTTACGCTTAATGACACCCGGCCGCTCGCGAATCGCACGGTCGACATACGTCGCTGCGGCAAGCGCCATGGCCATGTGCCCATCGTGCCCGCAAGCGTGCATCTTGCCGGGATGAGACGAGGCGAAAGCCGCGCCCGTCGCCTCCACAATAGGCAGCGCATCCATATCGGCGCGAATCGCCGTGGCATGCGCGGCACCAACGCCAGCATCGAAGAAAGCGCAGACGCAGCTGGGGCACGGATGGGTCACCTCGCAGGTGAGCGGTGCCAACACGCCCTCGATATAGGCGATCGTCTGCGGAAGATCGAAGTCGAGCTCCGGGATCCTGTGCAAGTCGCGGCGATAGCGACGGAGTTCTTGGAACTCGGCCATATTGGTTCCTTTCGTAGGTGCGCGTCGGCTGCTATCTATTGTGCCGCAAGATTGCTACACCCTTATTTCCAGCATATCCCTGCATTTTTTATACGTTATATACGAATACTCTTGTTTGGTAAAGTGCAACGTGGTAGGGTCGTTACCACTTGATAGAGGCGCGGGCACGAAGAGCCGCGGGCGAGCCGGCAGGCTTTGACCCCGCGGGGAGGCGAAACCCGCCGAACTGGGTTTTTCGGGCACGAACAGCCTGGTGGGCCTGCGGGAAACACCCGCAGGACTGTCTGCAGCAATGCGGGAGCGCTATCCGGACATTGGGTCCACGCTATGCGGATTCGATGCGCAGGTAGCGCCGTCTGGATAGCGAGGTTTACGGGACATGTCATTGACTTCCAACGAGGCATATGCGGCCAAGCAGCCGTTTGTGGACAAGGAGACGCTCGAGCATATCGTCGAGCAGTTCCCCACGCCGTTTCATCTATACGACGAGGCGGGCATCCGCCGCAACATGCAAGAAGTGCGCGACGCCTTTGCATGGAACCCGGGCTTTAAGGAATACTTTGCCGTCAAGGCCAATCCCAACCCGGCGCTCATCTCCATTCTCAACGAATACGGCTGCGGCTGCGATTGCTCGAGCTATACCGAGCTCATGATCGCCCGCTCGCTGGGCATCACCGGCCACGACATCATGTTCTCATCCAACGACACGCCAGCGGCCGACTTTGAGCTCGCCGACAAGCTGGGGGCCATCGTCAACTTCGACGACATCAGCCACATCGAGTTCTTTGAGAACGTTGCGGGGCCCATCCCCAAGACGGTCAGCTGCCGCTTTAATCCGGGCGGCCTGTTCCAGCTCTCCAACGGCATCATGGATAACCCCGGCGACTCCAAGTACGGCATGACCACCGAACAGCTCTTCGAGGCCTTTCGCACGCTCAAGGCCAAGGGCGCCGAGGACTTTGGCATCCACGCATTCCTTGCCAGCAACACCGTCACCAACGACTACTACCCCAAGCTCGCGCGCATCCTCTTTGAGCTTGCCGTGCGCCTGGAGCGCGAGACCGGCGCACACGTCGCCTTCATCAATCTATCCGGCGGCGTCGGCATCCCCTACCTGCCCGAGCAGCAGGCCAACGATATCCATGCCATCGGCGAAGGAGTGCACGCGGCATACGACGAGATCCTGGTTCCTGCCGGCATGGGCGATGTGGCCATCTGCACCGAGATGGGCCGCTTTATGATGGGCCCCTACGGCTGCCTGGTCACCAAGGCCATCCACGAGAAGCAAATCTACAAGGACTATATCGGCGTGGACGCCAGTGCCGTCGATCTGATTCGCCCTGCCATGTATGGCGCCTACCACCACATTACGGTGATGGGCCAGCCGGGTGGCTCCGACAAGACCACGGCGCCTGTCACAAACACGTACGACATTACGGGCAATCTGTGCGAGAACAACGACAAGTTCGCCATCGATCGTGAGCTGCCGCATATCGACATGGGCGACCTGCTTGTGATCCACGATACCGGCGCGCATGGCTACTCCATGGGCTACAACTACAACGGACGTCTGCGCTCCGCCGAGGTCCTGCTGCGTCCCGATGGCTCGGCCGACCTTATCCGCCGCGCCGAGCGCCCGGGCGATTATTTTTCCACGCTCGACGTGCTGCCGTGCGGCCGTGAGCTGCTGGCCAAATCGCGTGCCGAAAGCGCTCGCCGTCGCGCCCAGGACGAGCGCCTGGCCGTCGCCGCTCAGTGGAACAAACGCTCCAGATCGCGGAAGCGAAGGAGAAGAACATGGATATCCGCAATCTCGAGGGTTCGATCGTCGCCCTCGTCACGCCGTTTAAAAAGGACGGCAGCGTCGACTTTGACGCGCTCGAGCGCCTTATCGATTTCCACCTGCAAAACGGTACCGACGCCATCCTCACCCTGGGCACCACCGGCGAGAGCGCCACGATGACCGATGACGAGGACAACTCCGTTGTCGCCGCGGTGGTCAAGCAGGTTGCAGGCCGCGTCCCCGTCATCGCCGGCTCGGGCTCTAACTCCACGCAGACCATGCTCACCAAGTCGCTCACCTACCAAGGCCTGGGCGCCGACGGCCTGCTGCTCATTACCCCCTACTACAACAAGTCAAACGAAGAGGGCATCTACCAGCACTTTAAGACCGTGGCCGACGCCGTGGACATCCCCTGCATCCTGTACAACATTCCCGGCCGCTGCGGCTGCGGCATCAGCGAGCGCAACGTGGAGCGCTTGGCCGCGCACCCCAACATCATGGGCATCAAGGAAGCCTCGGGCAACGTTGCCTACGCGGCCAAGATCGCCCACCTGCTGTCCGACGACTTCCGCATGTACTCGGGCGAGGACGCGCTCACCGTGCCACTCATGAGCCTGGGCGCCTCGGGCACCATCAGCGTGTGGGCCGACGTTCAGCCGCAGCTCGTGCACGACATGTGCCGCGCCTATCTGGACGGTGACGTGGAGCGCGCCCGCGACATCCAGATTGCCGGCCAGCCGCTCATCAATGCCCTCTTTAGCGAGGTCAACCCCATCCCCGTTAAGGAAGCGCTCGCTCAGATGGGTATGATCGAGGCAAACTACCGCATGCCGCTGTGCCCCATGGCAGACGACACGCGAGCCGCACTTACCGATGCTCTGAAGGGAGCTGGTCTGCTTGATTAAGACCGTCATTATGGGAACGGGCCGCATGGGCTCGCTCATCCGCACTACCGCCGAAGGCATTGTTGACGCCGCCGGGCAGCCCGTTTTTGATATCGTGGCCCAGATCGGCTTCGACTTGTCCGAACTCGAGAGCGCCCCGGCAGCCGACGTCATCATCGACTTCTCGAACGTCGTGACCTTCGATGCCGTCGTCGCCTATGTCGAGCGTACAGGCGCGGCACTCGTTTCCGGCACCACGGGTTATTCGCCTGAGCAGATGGACCGCCTGCGCGAGCTGGGCCAGAATGCCCGTGTCATGCACTCGGGCAACTACTCTATCGGCATCGCCGCCCTGCGCCATCTGGTTGCCCAGGCCACGCGTGAACTGCCCTGCTTTGACTGCGAGATTGTCGAGACGCACCACAACCAAAAGGTCGACGCCCCCAGCGGCACCGCCAAGCTGCTACTCGACGCCGTGGTCGAGGCCGAGTCTGAGGCTGGCTATCATCCTGTCTACGGTCGCGAAGGCATGTGCGGCGCTCGCGATCCCAAGGAAATCGGCATGCACTCGCTGCGCGGCGGCACGGTCGCCGGCGTGCACGAGGTGAGTTTCTTTGGCCAGGACGAGGAGGTCACGCTCACGCATCGCGCCACGAGCCGTCAGATCTTTGTCAACGGTGCGCTGGCCGCCGCGCAAAAGCTCGTCACCCGCGAGCCCGGCTTCTACACGTTCGACCAGGTCATGTTTGCCTAACCAAGTATCAACCCAATCCACCCAAAGGAGAGACAGCAAATGAGCAACGCAGCCGAGATGGATGCACAGGAAATTATCAACTACATCGCCACCGCGCCCAAGAAAACGCCCGTCAAACTGTACGTGCGCGAAAAGCCGGGCATGAAGGTTGCCTGGGGCGACGCGCATGTCTACGGCGGCCGTCGCGGCAAGACCGTCTTTGGCGACTGGGATGAGCTCAAGGCAATCCTCGACGCTAACGCCGACTCCATCGACTACTACGACGTAGAGAATGACTGCCGCAACTCCGCCGTCCCCATGCTCGACCTTAAGGGCATCAATGCCCGCATCGAGCCGGGCGCGATCATCCGCGACCGCGTCGAGATCGGCGACCGCGCCGTCATCATGATGGGTGCCATCATCAATATCGGCTCCGTTATCGGCGAGGGCTCTATGATTGATATGGGCGCCGTCCTGGGCGGCCGCGCCACCGTGGGTAAGAACTGCCACATCGGCGCCGGCACCGTGCTGGCAGGCGTCGTGGAGCCCGCCAGCGCCACGCCCGTCATCATCGAGGACGATGTCATGATCGGCGCCAACGCTGTGGTCCTGGAAGGCGTACGTGTGGGCAAGGGCGCTGTCGTCGCCGCCGGCGCCGTGTGCGTCGAGGATGTCCCCGCCGGTGCCGTCGTGGCCGGTGTCCCCGCCCGCGTCATCAAGATGCGCGACGAGAAGACTGACAGCAAGACCGGCCTCGAAGAGGGGCTACGCCAGCTTTAATAGTTACGGCGTTTTACCAAACGCCGTAACGACTCGACGCTGCAAACGCCCCAGAGCGGCAATCTGACGTTCAATCGTCGGGCATGACCAAAAGGTCAATGCCCTCCTCTTTCACGTCACCTTGCTCGCTCTGGGGCGTTTTCGCTGACTTATGCTCAACCAGTAGCGTAATTAAGCCCCAAGTAAAAAGGCCGAAGCCCTCATCCGAGGCTTCGGCCTTTGTTTTTCTGCAGCGTCCAAGAGCAGTTTATCGGTTCTCGATGCTGCCGATGTTTTTGAGCTCGATGGAGATGAGGCCGTTGGGTTCGTTGACGAACTCGATGTACTCGGAGTTCGAACCCATCTCGGCCGGGAAGCTGATCTCGATGCCCGTGTCGGTACGGATCTTGTGATTGCGCACGGCCGCACGCTCGACCTGCTTGCGCTCCACAGGCACGCGCTCGGGCACCTTCTCCTCGGTCAGTGCCGCGCGCACGCTTTCCTTGATGACCGGCTCGTCCTCAAAGACCTCATCGACGATATCCCAGGGCGGCAGTTCCTCGTCATCCTCAACCTTCTCGGCAACGGCAGCCTTAACCTTAGCGAGCGCCACGGCCGTATTGGCACCGTGCTCCTCGGCGACTTCCTCGACCACGCGCGTCACGGTGTCGATGACCTCCTTGCCCGATACGCCCGTGTCGCACTGCAGCAGGCCATCGGGGATAAGCATACGGTCCTCGCCGGCAATCTTACGCTTCTTGTCCACATAGCCGATCTCCATGGTGCTCGCGCGCACGATGGCATAGCTCGGCACCTTTTGCGAGGGGTTCGGCAGAATGGCGTAGTGGCGCGCGATGTCGTTGCGCACCTCCCCCTCCTCGCGGCCCACTTCGTGCATAAAAGCCTGCTTGGAGCCCAGCAGCATCACGGCAAACCAGCGGGCATCCTCATCGTCATCAAAGTCCACCACAAGCACGTCAGTGGACTCGGCTTTCTCGGCCTTGGTAAGCTCGGAGGAAATGAACTCCGCAATCTGCTGCGACAGGTCCACGAACTCGCGCTCGCCAAAGAAATAGCCCTTGAGCTCGCCGCCAAACGCAGAGTTCTCGGCAAACGTGGCGCGCTTATTGTCGGCCGAGGTTCGTGCGCGGCGCAGATGCGTGGTCACAAAGTTGCGCACGGTACGGCTCTCGATATCGAGCTCGCGCTGGCTCATGACGTTGACGGCAGAGTCAAAGTCCAGGATATGCAGAATCGCGTGATTGATTTTCATATACGGCATTCCGTTCTAGATCGATTTCGGCACGAACCAGTATAGCGGTCGAGCCCGCCCCAGGCGCATCGAAGCTTGGTGCATTGGGGACAGGCTGCTTTGCACCAATGGTTAGCGCAGGAGCTCGGACTGCCAGGCCTCGAGCTGCTCTGCCAAACTCTTGCCGGCAGCGGGCATGTCGATCTGGGGCCGTTTGGGCAGCAGTGCGCATTTAAGGATTGCCACGATGGTCTGCGAGACAAAGCGTCGCGTATCCTCGTCAAAGCCTTGCGCAGCCTGGAGCATCACGGGCAGGCTCTCGCGCAGATTCCCGGCGATATCCGCAAACCGCTCAGCACCCGTAGCCTCAAACACGGAGAACAACGCATCTACAAAACGCTCGCGTTCGCTAGGTGACACTGCAAGCAGCATCTCGCGAATGGAGCCATCAACGTATCGAGCACCGGCGGACAGGCGCTCACAGTACACGAAGTCGCGACCATCAACCACCCAGCTAAAGGGATTATGCTGCAGCAGGCTGAACTCGGTACTCTCAACGATGGCATAGTCCTCCTGCGTCTCGAACATCATGCCAAAGATCGACGACCGAGGTAGCGTCTTGTCGATTCGCCCGGAAAGATCGGCAAAGGCGTTGCCGTTCAGAAACTCCTCGACGAAGCCCGGACCATCATGGGAATACACCCGCTCGATTCGCTCACGGGCGACATCGGAGCACATCGCCGCACCGTACACCGCAAGGTTTCCACCCTTGGAATGACCTCCGCACAAAAGCGGCCCGTCAATCGCATCCGCCGCCTCGCCCACATAATGCGCCGCGGATTCCTGGGCCGGCACAGGACACCGGAATGCCATGTTAAAGTCCTCTTTCCAGCCCACAATCGTACTGTCGGTCCCCCGGAAGGAAAGATAACTAAACCCCGCCGGAAACCGGAACGCCATGGCTGCAAACTGCTCTGTCGCCACCGCATCGCTCACGGCACGATAGCCGCAAACGTGCACGCCACGGTAACGAGGGCTTGCTGCCACGGCCTCCAACAAGGCCCTGCTCCCCTCTGGGTCCCACAAGTCGCCAATCATGTCCCGGTAGCACTCGGCACGCAGCAACTCGCGTACGTCTAGGCCCTGCCAGTTCGTCAGCTCCGCCATATCACCCGGCAAACGCAAATAGGACAACCACGCAAAGACCAGGCTATCCACCGCGCAGAACGGCCGCTCCTCAAACGGATCAAACGCCGTCTGGGCATAGGTCAAAAAATTAGGCGAATCCGACATGGCCCTCCCATCAACTATGGTGCATTGGGGTCAGGTTACTTTGCACCAAAAAGGCGCCCGGGCCGTGTGGACCCGGACGCCTTTCATTGTAGCCTGTTGCCCAAAAGAGCTTGATTTAGCAGGAGAAGTCGACGCTGTCGATGATGTCCTTGAGGGCCTTGGCGGAGGCGGTAAGCTCATGCTGCTCGTCATCGTTCAGCGGCACGGGGACGCGGCAGACAACGCCGTCGCGGCCAACGACGGTCGGCATGGAGATGGCAAGATCGGACAGGCCGTACTCGCCCACCATGAGCGAGGAGACAGGCAGAACGGTCTGCTCATCGCGCATGACGGCAGTGCAGATGCGCTTGACGGCCATGGCGACGCCGTAGTAGGTGGCGTGCTTCTTCTCGATGATGGTGTAGGCGGAGTTCTTGACGTCCTCGGCGATGCGCTTCTCGGCAGCCTCATGCTCCAGATGACCGTGAAGCTCGCAGAAAGTGTTCAGCGGCACGCCGGCAACCTGGGCGCTGGACCAAGCGACAAACTCAGAGTCGCCGTGCTCACCCATGACATAGGCCTGGACATCGCGCGGGTCAACCTCGACGTGGGCACCAAGCATCTGCTGCAGACGGCCAGTGTCGAGCACGGTGCCGGAGCCGATGACATGGCCCTCGGGCAGGCCGGACATCTTGATGGCGGCATAGGTCAGAACATCGACCGGGTTGGAGACAATGAGCAGAATGCCGTCGAAGCCAGACTTCTTAATTTCGGGAATGATGGACTTAAAGATGTTGACGTTCTTGTTGACCAGGTCCAGACGGGTCTCACCGGGCTTCTGGGCAGCGCCAGCGGTGACGACGATCATGGCGGCGTCGGCGACATCGGAATAATCGCCGGCGTAGATCTTCATCGGCTCGGCAAACGTCATGCCGTGCGCGATATCCAGGGCCTCACCCTCGGCGCGGTTCTTGTCCACGTCGATGAGGACCATCTCGGAGAACAGACCGCTCTGCATCAGCGCGAACGCCGAAGACGAACCGACGAAACCGCAGCCGACAATAGCGACCTTCTTCTCGTTAACCATTAGAAACTCCCATCTCTCTCCACAAACAAGCCACCCGGGAACGACCCGAGCGGCTTGTCGTAATCCCAATACATCCAATCGGGACTTTGATTATGCTCCTATTCGCAGCCAAAAATCGACCGTTTACCGAAATTGTTTGCAGGATTCGTAAAATAACTGCACGAAATCGGTTTCGAGCTATTGACGAGTCGAAACAGGTTTCTAATACAGACCCGCCTCGCGGATGGCCTCGACAGCCAAAGCAATCTGATCGGGCGGCAGGACCAGCGCCATGCGCACGTGCCCCTCGCCCGAAGGACCAAAGCTCGCGCCCGGCGTCACCACAACGCCGGCCTTCTCCATGAGCTCCTCGCAAAACGCCATGGAATCGGTGCGACCACCGGGAAGCTTGGCCCACACAAACATAGAGCCATGCGCGTTGGGACGCTCCCAGCCCAGGCCCTCAAGACCGTCGCACAGGGCATCGCGGCGCTCCTGGTACTTCAGACGCTGCGCCTCGACCTCATCGCGCGGACCGTTCAGGCAGGCGATAGCAGCCTTCTGGATCGGGAAGAACATGCCAAAGTCGATCTGGCTGCGTAGCTTGGCAAAGGCCGAGACCACGTCCTCGCGGCCGACCAAAAAGCCGATGCGGGCACCGGTGACGTTAAACGACTTGGAGAGCGAGAAGAACTCAACGCCCACCTCGAGCGCGCCGGGATACTGCAAGAAGCTGCCGCCCGGCTCGCCGTCGAACACGATATCGGAGTATGCGTTGTCATGGACGATGAGCAGGTCGTGCTCGCGGGCGAAAGCGATGATCTCCTCGTAGACCTCGGGCGTGCCCACCGAGCCCACCGGGTTGGCGGGCAGCGACACAATCATGTACTTGGCACGATCGGCCACCTCGGGATCGATACCCGCCACATAGGGCAGGTAATTGTGCTCCGCCACCAGCGGATAGTACTCGAGCTTGGCATCGACGATCTTGGCACCTGCCTCAAAGACCGGGTAGCACGGATCGGGAACCAGAATGGTGTCACCCGGATCGAGCAGGGCAAGGCCCAAATGGCCAACGCCCTCCTGCGTGCCGTTGCACGACTGCACCATAGACGGCGTAATGCCCGAAACGCCAAAGCGACGCTCGTAGTAATCGCACACGGCTTGCTTGAGTTCGGGCAGGTCGCGCAGGGCATACTTCCACATCTCGGGGTCCTGGGCCGCTTGCGTGAGCGCCTCGACCACGTGGTCGTACGGCTTAAAGTCGGGCGTGCCCACGCTCATGTTGTAAATGGTCTTGCCCTGAGCCTTCAGCGCAAGCAGTTTGTTGTTGAGCGAGGCGAAGACCTCCGCGCCAAAGCGGTCGAGACGCTGCGATGCCTGCATGGTGCCACCTTTCGATATGAAAAACGCGGCGCTCCGACAAGAGCGCCGCGCGATACGGGCCATCAGATTGCAAAAGTGTAACGCTTGCACCC
>DXZM01000006.1:6557-61861 GCA_019419665.1 Collinsella sp. | reverse complement strand
CAAGAGCGCCGCGCGATACGGGCCATCAGATTGCAAAAGTGTAACGCTTGCACCCGCTGTTTTGGTTCAATTTGGCAACCTTAGTCCATCGGATTGAGCGCGTCAATCTGGGCGAGCCACAGGCGCGAGCTGGCGTCACTCGGCATGCGCCAATCGCCGCGCGGGCTGAGCGTGACCGAACCCACCTTGGGGCCATCGGGCAGGCAGCTGCGCTTAAACTGCTGGGCAAAGAAGCGACGGTAGAACGTACGCAGCCACGTGTGAACGGTCTTGACGTCGTAGGCGCCCTCGAAGCTCTTGAGCGCCATGCGGTAGATCTTGCCCGGCTCAAAGCCAAAACGCAGCAGGTAGTAGAGGAAGTAGTCGTGCAGCTCGTACGGGCCCACCAAATCCTCAGTCTTCTGCGCAATCTCGCCGTCGCCCGTGGGCGGCAGAAGCTCGGGGGACACCGGCGTGTCGAGGATATCGAGCAAGACCTCGGCAATACGCCCGCCAAAAACATCAGCGGCATAGCGCACCAGATGGCGCACAAGCGTCTTGGGCACGCTCGCGTTGACGGCGTACATGCTCATGTGGTCGCCGTTGTAGGTAGCCCAGCCGAGCGCCAGCTCCGACAGGTCGCCCGTGCCGATGACAAAACCGCCGGCCTGATTGGCCAGATCCATCAGAATCTGCGTACGCTCGCGGGCCTGGCTGTTCTCGTAGGTCACGTCCTGCACGGCCGGATCGTGCTCGATGTCCTTAAAATGCTGCTCCACGGCTGCATGGATCGAGACTTCGCGGAAGCTCACGCCTAGGTCGCGAGCAAGCGACTCGGCATTCGACTTAGTGCGATGCGTCGTGCCAAAGCCGGGCATGGAAACCGCCGTGATACCCGTGCGTGGCAGCCCCAGTGCATCGAAAGCACGCACGGTCACAAGCAGTGCCAGCGTGGAGTCCAGGCCGCCTGAAAGACCGATGGCAGCTGCCTTAGTACCCGTATGGGCAAGGCGGGTCTTGAGGCCGGCAGTCTGCAGGTCGAGAATCGTCTCGCAGCGCTCGGCTAGGTCGCCATGGTCGGCCGGTACAAAGGGCGCGCGCGGGAAAACGCGGTCGATATCGCAGGCATCGCGCAGGACAGGTTCGTCTGTCAGCACGCCCTCAAAAGAGAACTCAACGGTCGTGGCCTCCGGCGCATCGTCCGCGCGCGTCCACGTCGTCGAGCGACGGCGCTCGGCAACCAGGCGGTCGAGGTCGACATCGGCCACCGCCATATCGCAGGTGAGCAGCTTGGTAGCAGCGAGCTTCGAGCCGTTTTCATAGATAAGGTTCTCGCCCGCAAAGACCATGTCGGTCGTGGACTCACCCTCGCTCGCGTCCGCGTAGGCATAGGCGCAGTACAGGCGTGCGCTCTGATTGGAGATGAGGCTGCGGCGGTAATCTGCCTTGCCGATAATCTCGTCCGAGGCAGACGGGTTGAGGATCACCGTGGCACCTGCAAGCGCCATCTCGGTCGAAGGGGGCGCCGGTACCCACAGGTCCTCGCACACCTCGACACCCAGCACCAGATCCTCGGCACCCTCATCACAGCAGCGGTAGACAAGTCCCGAGCCAAGCGGCACCGGACCCTGACCGGCAAATTCAACCCACACGGGATCGGCGGGCGCCGGAGCAAACCAGCGGCGCTCATAGAACTCGCCGTAGTTGGGCAGATACTTTTTTGCCGTAAGGCCCAAAAGCTCGCCCGCACAGCAAACGGCCGCGCAGTTGTAAATGTTCTCGGTAACTGCAACGGGAAGACCGATGGTAAAGACGATCGGCAACTCACGGGTTTCATCGAGGATGCGCACCAGCGCCGCCTCGCAGGCATGAAGCAGTGTGCGGTTATGGAACAGATCAGCCGCGGTATAGCCGCACAGGTTGAGCTCGGGCAGCACCAACGCGCGAACGCCACGCTCGGCAGCATCGCGAACAGCCGCCAGCGCAACCTCGGCATTGCCCTCGACATCGGCAACGCGAATCTGCGGCGACGCCGCCGCCACACGCAAAAAGCCATCGTTCTTATTAGCCGAAACGCAGCATTGCCTTGTTGATCTGGACACTGGAGGCCCCTTCTACCCTGAGATTCAGTCTAACGGACGTTCACATATCTCTAACTAGCCAAAGCAACCTCCCAGTTTACTGAGACGCCAACCTGTGCTAAAGCATGTATTCCAAAAATATCTTTAATTAAAAAAGGAGAAATCGATAATCGACTTCTCCTTTAAGCGAGGCAAGTAAATTCCGAAACTAATGGCAGAATTTATCCATGTAGTCCTCAAAGTCGAACACTTCTACCACGACGCCCTCTTCCTGAGACTCTTTCAGTTGCTCCAAGAGATCTTTGTTAATAACGTCCATGCAGAAACCTCCTCTATCTAATCAATTGTAGTATATCTGCTTTCATGCAATTATCAACCAACTTGTTTAATTGCTCCTCGTTTGCCGATAGTCCCTCTTTTTTCAAAATGTCGCGCACCTCGTTCTTAGTAATCGGCTTTTCAAACAACGAAAGCAAAGCGAACGAAAAATCATTAACCGCACACATTCTATGGGTGGCACAACTCAGCAGTACTCTTAACCCCTCTTTTGAGCGTCCGACTTCTTTAACAAACGAACTTTTAACCAATTGAAAACCGTTATCGTGCATTACATAATCGGCATCGATATTTGTATTCAGCAATCCATAATGCAACAGTTCTTCTATCGCCCTTGTCAGCTCGAGGTCGCCCTGATCAAGAATAAGAGAAATGCTACAATCGGCCTCCAATAAACGGGCCAACTTAAGGTATACCAACTGGGAAACAGCATAGACATGATGGTATTCAGAATTATAGAAGTAGGCAAATGGCTCAACGAGCACGACAGAGGTCTTGGAATCCAGCCAGATTCGATCAGCTGGATTTAGACTAGTTAGCCGTCGCTTTACTTTGGTCAAATGTCCCTTATACCTGACAGCGTGAATAGAATCTAGGATCCAGGTCACCTCTGAAATATGAAGCCGCTGGGGCAAGTCAATTGTGTCGCTACCGTTTATGACCTCTTGCATATAAAAATCAATATGATGCTCATCAGATAAGGATTTTGCTTCATTTAAAGTTAAACCAGTGCCTGAAACATAATCCACTTCGAGGCGCAAATCCTCATATTGGGACTTCGGCATTACAGAGACACCATACTTATCGGGATGATTCCAAACATCCGACCCCATAACGAGACCAAAATTCGTAAATCCTCTCGTGGAATATGGAACACCACATACCTGTTTTGAATAATTCAAAACATTCTCTGTATAAGCTAAGGTGTTCAGAGCCTCTTCTTTAGTTTCGGTCGGAAAGCCAATCATAAAAAATAGATGAACAGGAATACCCGCATTGAGACAATCATGGACATTGCGATCAATCCAATCAACTCTCGTGTTCTTCTTCATTAGATCAAGAACTCTTTGGTTGTATGACTCGAGGCCAAACTGAATCTGCCTACATCCACTTTGGTATATCTTGTTAAAAACTTCTGTACTTAGGGTTGGAGAGAACCTCGTTTCTCCATGCCAGAAAAACGTTTTTCCCGATGCGTTTATTTCATCCGCGAGTTGCTCCATTCTTTTGCCTTCGAATGTTTCATCCACAAAAGAGAAAACTCTCGTGCCGTATTTTTCATTTAACCGACACATTATTTCAAATACTCTCGATATAGGCATCTTTCGGTAACAACCACCGGTGGCACCGGGAATGGTGCAGAAGGCGCAATGATTAAAACACTGCCTAGAGGAATAAACCGGCAATATTAACTCAGGCATGAAGTATTTAGAAAGGGCGAAGCCATCGAAATCGGGAACTGTATCGTTGATAAATGTTTGCTCAATCCGATGGTTTTTATATATCTTTCCACCTTTAGCATGGCAAAGGTTTGGAACACAGTCGAGATTGTCATCACCAGAGTCAAGAGCCTCAAGAAGACGTGCAAGCGGCTCTTCGCCGTCATACATCATTATCGAATCAATGTATTCAAAAAAGGGATGCCATTCTTTCATGCAGTCATCTGCTAAACGAGTAATGTAATTGCCGCCCAATGAGACGTGTTTAACAGATGGACATTCTTCCTTAATCAGTTTCGCTAACGTAACTGCAGAAATCAATTGGAAACAGCCGCTCACCGAAATCCCAATAAACTCGAATTTTTCCCTCTGAATACGCTTAAGAAAGGCAGTTTCATAGAAGGAAATAAACGGATTATGCAAGGTATCCGCAAGCGATTTCATTATTTCTGGTGTCGAATAATAATCATAGGGCAGATCTATGGAGTTGAACGTGTATTTAACTCCATATGAGACGTGATTTATGATATAGAGTGCATTTCTAAAAATGTTTTCAGCTTATTGTCTTTCTTTTAGATTAAAGTATCTCTTCGATCTGAAAATATCTTTTGCCTCGTCAACATTAAGTGCCGACTTTTGTATCAACTCGATTGTTAATTGAACATTCGAACTAAACGAATCCTTTGATTCCCGATACCTTTTACAGCACTCTTCGACATGTCTAAAAGATAGGAGGTCATCGTAAAATTCCACGTTTAAGTCAACAATGTCAACTTTGTATTGTTCAACCTCTTGAAGATATGACTTCAAAACAGGCAAGGCAAGATACGGCCCCACTGGACTCCATCCTGGGGGAAATACTAAAAGCGTTTTAGGCATATCAACGTCACATCTTTCGCAAATAATTCAATTGAAACACAACTACCATCATAATTGAAAATACACCAAGTCCTGTAACGAGAATTGAGAACATCGCGATGCTCGTGAACAGCGAAACAAGAAGTGTTGAAATAACAACAGCAACCGATTGCAAAGACTCCCTAATTGAAAACAGGCTTATCGATTCAGATCCGTCTCTCGCCAAATCCTGCAGCGATGTTATGAGAAGCACATCTTGAATGGCGTTTCCGGCACCGACGATAAAAAGGAAAATAAACGATATCCCAGACGCATAGCGATAGCCAAACGCCAGATACGCACCGAGCGCAAGATACGTCACAAAACAATATGATTTAACGCAATCGGAACCACTGATTAAACGACCATATATTGTATTTCCGAACAACAGTCCGATTGTAAGACTACTCTGAAGGAATCCGTATTGTATCGATGACGAGTCAAATTGCAATTGCGCTATAGCTGGCAAAAGAGAATTCAGAGAGCCGAATGCCACGCCACTAGAAATATCGATTAATAGGAAACCAATTGCCAAGTGCTTCGCGCTAAGATCACTAAATGCAGTCCTGTTTTTTTCATTTTTGCTTATTCCCTCTTTATCATTAACCTCGATAACCGACGGAACATCTCGCAGCAACCAGAACGACGCGGCAAAAGAAAGCGCGTCTAATGCAAGAACAGCCTCCGCCCCAAATTGAGCGACAACAAAACCGCCGGCAACTGGCCCCAGAACCATCATCAAATTCTGCAGGAACCCAAACGAATTATTAATTACGTCGCGATTGATACTATTCGTATTGGCTCTTAACAACGAGTAAAAGCAGGGCATTTCTACCGTTCGGCAAAGCGATACCGCGCACGTAATAGCAAACATACTCCATTTACTATCAACAAAAATATAGCAAACGAATAATCCCGCGCGAATTAAGTCTGCCAATCTCATGGCCTGCAGTGTCCCGATACCCATCTTCTGAGGCAGCTGCGCGAGCGCAACTGAAAACAGAGAGGGGGCAAATCTGCAGCAGACCATCAAAGCAGTTGCAGAAACATCGTGAGTTACCTCGTAAATCAGCATTGGCAAAGCAATATTCGCACACCAATTGCCTATTTCGCTTATCCCTCTAGCAATATATAGGACCCGAACCGGACGGCTAGCTCTCAATACCGTGAACATCACGATTAACCTCGTATTTCAGGCCTCGTTCATCCCTTAATAGGAATCCATAATCAACCAAGTACCGCCTCAACACGGCATAATCAGGATAGAGCTGTGACAGCACACGATTAACCTGAAGCTCCGTATAACTTGTATTTAATTCAAAGAAAGAGACGGCCCATAGCAGCATGATTCTTTTATAGCTTTCCTTTTTTGGAATTGAAACCAGCTCGCCATTCTTGAGAAATCGTTTTTTAAAGTCTATTAGCTCATCCATTCACATCCTCCATTTCATACGCATCTAATACTAAAAATGCATACGCTTTAGGTCATCGCATTCAGCTTCTTTATTCGAACTAAACTCGAACTAATCTAAATTATTTGCTCAGACACTCTTCGAAAGCTCGTTTTTCACTCTGAGTAAAATGCCCTTCCCAGTCAGTCCACGAACAGGAAGGCAACTCACAACGAGCGGAGTCGAAGCCCTCTGCCGTCGGTCGCTCAAAATGCACGATAACCTTTTCAATATCGCCATCTGTAATCAGGTCAGAATGAATGACCTCGGTTCCATCTTCGAATGTCATATACGGGTACATCACGTAAACCACCTCGCAAACATAAATCCAGTTTAGCATCAAGCTATTGCACCAAAGACAGCAGGCCCCCTTGATGAGTTGATGGTATCTGTTAAATGTCACGTATGATTCACATCTGGTGGGTACCCTGATGGCTACACGAAACGAAGCAGATTTACACCGGGAGGACCCCGTATGACAACCAAGTACACCGACGCGCCGCGCACGCGCGTCATGACGCCGGCATCGCTCAACAACGGCGTGCACGAGAACCATTCCATCGGACAGACCATGGCCATCGCGCCCAAAAAGGGCCTGTTCGATGACATTTCCATTCCCCAGATCATCGCCGGCGCCGCAGCTGCCGCCACGAGCGTGGCGCTTGCCTCCAAGATTGGTATCGCTGGTTCAGTAATTGGTGCCGCCGTGAGCTCGGTCATCACCGTTGTGTCCTCGCAGGTCTACCGCCACTTTATCTCTGCCAGCGCCGAAGCCCTCAAAGGTACGCACGCCGCCGTCGACTACCCCGCCGGCGCCTATGAGCCCGTTGAGCTTAATGCCGAGGAGCACCTGGGCGGCGCCGCGACTACGCAGGAGATGCGTCAGGTCGCGGGACGCGCGACCACGGCGCGCGTCGCCCCCAACAGCCTGCGCGCCAAGGCGGCGGAAGAGCGCAGCCAGACGCAAAAGAAGGTCATCGTCTTCTCGATCGCCATCGCCATCGTCGCGGTTATCGCCTGCGCCGGCGCCATCCTTATAACCACCGCCGGTGAGGGTCTGGGCGAGCGCCCCGAGCCAATCCTTTCGTCGCGCACGACCGAGCAAGACGCGGACAGCGCCGGCCAATCGCAAAGCCAGCAGAACGACTCACAGGCCAACTCCGCACCCACCGATTCTTCCTCGACCACCCCTGATCAGTCGCAAGGCACCGATTCCTCTTCGAACAGCGGCGGCACACAATCCGGAACGACCGACTCCAGCCAAACGACCGACGGCTCTCAGCAGAGCACGGGTGACCAGACGAGCGGCAATGCATCGGGCACGGGCTCAACCGACAACAGCAACACAAACAGCTCGAGCGGAACCGCATCCGGCACGGCATCCGACAGCTCGAGCCAAGGCACGACATCGGGCAACTAAGCACGATCGCCTCTCACAGATAACCGACCTGTATAACGGGCGCGAACCGGCAACGGTCGCGCCCGTTTGCTTTGGGCGCCGAGGTGGCAAGCCCTGCGCGATGGTAAGATGCTTTGGTGTGTAAAGAGGAGATTTGCCATGAGCAAGACAATAGTTAAGCCCACGCTATCGCTGGGCAACCACATCTATCTGTATCGCCTGCTGCGCGATGCGATTGGATGCGGCAAGCAAACGTTTATGACACAGGTCGAGGAGACACTCGCCGCTGGCGATATGACCGCTTATGACCTGGGCTTCGAGTCCACGCGCGAGCTGCTCGAGGAACTCGACGACTGCATTAAGCTGACTGTCTTTAAGGGCGGACGTCTGTATGCCACCGTCATCGCCAATGAGGCCTGGGATGCTGCCCTTGCCAAGGGCGAGGACAAGCCCAAGGCCGCCAAGGGCGCCAAGGGCGCCAAGCAGTCCTACAAAAAGAAAAAGCGCGGCGAGAAGGACCTGAAGGCCGTGCGTCCCAAGCACGTTAAGCGTCCCGAGCCCGAGTCCGTGGCCGAAGTCGCTCCGGAGCCCGAGCCCGAGGTAGAGGCTGAAGTCACTGCTGAAGTAACGGCAGAGGTCGAAACTGAAATCGCTGCCACGACCGAGCCCGAAGTCATGGCTGAGCAGGAAGCCGCCGTTGAGCTCAACGAGGTTCCCAAGTCGACAACCGAAGAAGCCGCTGACCAACCCGAGACGCCTGCGCTCCAAAACAGCGATGTCTTTGGCAACGAGGCCGAGGACGATCAGCCCGAAGAACTCGCAGAACAGGACGCTACCGAGGCGGCATCGGAGCCCGAGGCACCGCAGCCCGCCATCTCGCTCACGGTCGTCTATGACCCCGAGAACGCCAACGCCGGCATCACCACCATGGCATCCACGCCGGTCGAGACAAAGCCGTCTGTCGAGGCAGAGGACGCCCCGCAAGCCGACGCCAAAACCGAGACTGAAGACACATCCGTCTCCGTGGAACCGACAGATTCCGCAGTTAAGCCAGAACCGGCGCCCGAGTCTGCACCTGTCATTGAGTCCGCATCCGCACCCGCCTGTGACCAGGCTCCCACACCTGCACCGACTCCGGTCCCCAATTCAGCACCGGCCCCCGCTCCCGCAGCACCGACCATCCCCGGGGACTTCCCCATCGATTTCGCGACCGAGGTCTTCTGCCCTAGTCCGCTGCTGCACCAGCTGTCGACTTATCTCCCCTACGGCGCCGACACCCTCGGCATCGTCGGCGAGTACTACTGGATCGCTCGCGAGCGCGGTACCATCGAGGCTGGCCGTAACCGCGCGAGCTTCCCCCTGCGCTACACACAGGCCGGCAAACGCCACGAAGTCACCGTACGCATTCGCCGCAACACCACCGGCGGCCTCGGAGCCACCTGGGCCATCGACAAGGTCGAAGCCCCGGTCGAGTAAAAAACGGCCTCGGATAGCCAATTGACCATCCGAGGCCGTTTGAATTCAGGCCTTTTAGTTGTCATCGGCGCATATAGACACCAGAGAAGCAAGCTCATCCTCAAGTTGCGGAGCAAAGTATCTAAAAGAAACCTGCGCTCCAGTCGGTATCGACTCAATCATATTCGCAGCATTATCTGAAACTCGGTACGATGCAGTTTCACCTGTCTTCAAATCCTCTATTGAGCAGACAGCGTCTTCAGCATCAATCGACCTAAGCACGCCTTCTCCTTGTAACATCACATCGGCATGCCCGCCAGCTATTTCTAATGAACCTGAGTCTGTCGCAGTCACTTCTCCGGAACCTCCGCGCGATATCTCTTCCTTTGTTGAACAGCCCACCAATGAAGCCATCAGCACCAAAGACAGAGCTAGACGAATCGCCCTACTTCGAAAAAGTCGTTCCATAAGTCCACGCATAATAGCTCTGATCATACTTCAGGAAGGATAAAGATGAATTCCAGCCGTCCGCTATGCCAATCATCTGCCTTGTCTCTCCAGTTTTCTTACCAGTAAGTGTGGCGTAAGCCTCCGCTGTTACAGAATGGGCTGATCCGTTGTACAAACTCGCATGTAAAACATTCGGTCTATTAGAGTTAATCTCATTTTGAATGCTCGCGATAGCCGGAGAGGAGACAGTGCGGGCGATAAGAGTACTTCCTCTGCTTGCGCAGTAATTTGTAAACCCCGTTGCACAGGTTGATATCGGCGTTCCGCCCAAAACAACGCCGGGAACAGTCTGTTCTTCATCGGAAAGAGCATGGGTATTGGTGTAATTCCATATCTGCATATATTGCGAAGGGTCGCTATATAAATTGGCAATGCCATACAGTTCCGCAACGTTCGAAAAAGCTGTCACCATACAAGCATAGTGGGCAGTAAGTCTCTTAATCTCGCTTTCATCATATGACATAAACTGAGAAATGGAACGAAATCCAGATACTGTGTAATCCTGCATTTGAGTTGCGTAAATTACGACATCGTTCCAGCTTGAAGGTTTATTCGATAAAACGACAGGCCGTCCTTCTATGGAAACAGCCGGGATTGTTCTTCCGCAATTTGTTGTTATTGAACCGTCCAAAGATTGCACACCGAATTCGAATGGATTGATCATTACGACTGGGTTATTGAAAGAATAAGACTCAACACCAAGATCTCCTCCCCGATCCATAGGGCTGACTAAGCCGTCTCCAAAACGATATCCCGTAAGTATTTCATCATCTGAAGCATCTAAAACCAAATAGCCCGCGGCTCTATTGAATGTCACAACCGGAACAATGTAGCCAAGCGGGGACCCATCAACGTCTACAAAAGGAATAGGGTCAGAGGGCGTATACGAAGAGCCGAGGAGTCCCTTTATATATTTATCGGCAAGCTCTTGCGCAATTTCTGAAGTAAATTGTATCTGCTCACCATCAATATTGCCCGTCGAAGCAAAAACCTCTTTCGGACGTGCGGCTAAGGCGACAATTGAAGACGCGACAAGTTGCAGAAAACGACGACGCGAAAGCATATGTTCTTCTTTCTAGAGGAGCGACTTATAAGATAATCCTATTCTATAACCTTTTTTGTAACGTTACAGCACTGGTTATATTTCAATTCGATTTGCTTATGTCCTTGTAGCCCAATACGTCTTTACGTTTTAAACGGAATTAGAAAATCACTCATAGCAAAAACGGGCTTTAATCCCAAAGAGATGACTTTGATTATGAATCAAACCAGCAGCCAGGGCATAGCTGCAGTGCAATTGCTACAAGAAAGGCCGCCCTTGCTGGCGGCCTTTCTACTTGCTACTAATCGCGCGTCAGCTTGCGGTGAATACGATGCGGCTGGGCTGCGTCCTCGCCCAGGCGCTCGATACGGTTGGCCTGATAGGCCTCGAAGTTGCCCTCGAACCAATACCAGTTGCCCGGATTCTCGTCGGTGCCCTCCCACGCCAGGATGTGCGTGGCGACGCGGTCCAGGAACATACGGTCGTGGCTAATGACCACCGAGCAGCCCGGGAACTCGAGCAGCGCCGCTTCAAGCGAGGACAGCGTCTCGACGTCGAGGTCGTTCGTGGGCTCGTCGAGGAGCAGCAGGTTGCCGCCCTGCTTGAGCGTAAGCGCCAAGTTCAGACGGTTGCGCTCGCCACCGGAGAGTACGCCAGCGCGCTTCTGCTGGTCCTGGCCCTTAAAGCCAAAGCTCGCCACATAAGCGCGGCTCGGAACCTCGGTCTCGCCGACCATCATGTGGTCCAGGCCATCCGAGACGACCTCCCACAGGTTCTTGTCGGGGTCGATGCCGGAACGGTTCTGGTCGACGTAAGAAATCTTGACGGTCTCGCCCACCTCGAGCTCGCCCGAAGTCAGCGGCTCCAGGCCCACAATCGTCTTGAACAGCGTGGTCTTACCGACACCGTTGGGGCCGATAACGCCCACAATGCCGTTGCGCGGCAGGGTGAACGAAAGGTCATCGATGAGCACGCGGCCATCGAACTCCTTGTGCAGGTGATGGGCCTCGAGCACCTTGTTGCCCAGACGCGGGCCCACAGGGATGCGGATGTCGGTCCAGTCGAGCTTCTGGCTTGCGCGGGCCTCGGCCTCCATCTCCTCGTAGCGAGCCAGACGGGCCTTGTTCTTGGCCTGGCGAGCCTTGGGCGAGCTGCGTACCCACTCGAGCTCGGCCTCCATGCGCTTGGCGAGCTTGGCATCGCGGTTGCCCTGCGCCTCAATACGCGCGGCCTTGGTCTCCAGATACGTGGAGTAGTTGCCCTTGTAGGGATAAAGGTGGCCGCGGTCGACCTCGCAGATCCACTCGGCAACGTTATCCAAGAAGTAGCGATCGTGCGTGACGGCAAGCACCGCGCCCTGGTAGTTGTGCAGGAAGTGCTCGAGCCACAGGATCGACTCGGCGTCCAAGTGGTTGGTGGGCTCGTCGAGCAGCAGCAGGTCGGGAGCCTCGAGCAGCAGTTTGCACAGCGCCACGCGACGACGCTCGCCGCCGGAGAGCACGTTAACCGGCATGTCGGAATCGGGCAGCTGCAAGGCGTCCATGGCCTGGCCGAGCTTGGAATCGATATCCCAGCCGTCGGCGGTATCAATCTCGTCCTGGAGCTTGCCCATCTCGGCCATGAGGGCGTCCATGTCGCAATCCGGGTCGCACATCTCCTCGCCGATCTTATTGAAGCGATCGACCTTGGCGATCATATCGCCAAACGCCATGCGCACGTTCTCGATAACGGTCTTGTCGTCGTCGAGCGGCGGTTCCTGCTGCAGGATACCCACGGTGTAGCCGGGGGTGAGCCTGGCATCGCCGTTTGAGACCTCCTCGATACCGGCCATGATCTTGAGCAGGGTCGACTTGCCCATGCCGTTGGGGCCCACGACACCGATCTTGGCACCGGGGTAGAAGCTCAGGGTCACGTCGTCAAGGATTACCTTGTCGCCATGGGCCTTGCGAGCCTGATACATCTGGTAGATAAACTCCGCCATATGTCTGTCCTATCCTTTCTACCTGCTGTTTCCCTATTTTTGATTCGCTTTAGTGGAAACGAAATGAGAAAACCAGCTCTGAAACTTAACGAAAAAGGGGCATGGTTGCCCACACCCCCTAATACTACCTGGGAAAAGTCCCCCGGAACATACTATGAACTGCGTACGCTAGTTTTCCGCAACCTTAGCGAACGGCTCGCTGCGATTTACGCCACAGCAGATACGAGTAGACGTAGACGGCTCCGACCGAACCAAACGCCAAAACCGCAATCACTGCGGCGATGACTTCACTCGAAAGCACCGCACCTGCCACGCCCATCACAATCAGGCCAACACCCAGCACCATAAAGCAGGCGCCGCCAAAACGCTGCGTACGGCGCCAGTTCTCGGGATCGGCAAGTGCCCAAGGCGTCTTGATACCGAGCGTATAGTTCTGCTTCACACGCGGCAAGTAGTTGCCTACGCCGATGAACAGCAAACCGACAGCACCGGAAATCAGCACGTTGACCGAACCGACCGCCGGCACCACGCCCCAGACCGTAAGCTCACCCAACCAGCTTATGGCACACATGAACAAGGTGAAGGCGATTACGAAGCCCTGATAGAACTTGCCCGAGGTCCGATACGCCTCGCCCTTGGGGTCAATGCGTGGCACGACGTAAAACATCGCGAGAAGTGCCAGAGGCAGCACGCCGAGCGCGGAGGCCATCCAGCTAGGGCCCCAACCGTCGACGGCGCCGTTCGCGCCCCAGTGCGTGGGAATCTGCGCAGGCAAGCTCGGCATCACTATCAGATGCGCTGCGACATTGGCGACGCATAGAGCGACCAGCGCAATCCACACGCGCGACGATACCCCCGTGGCGTGAATGCCCTTGTTTTCGTTATTCATCCTCATCACCTTCAGTGTTTGTAAAACCCATAAACCAGCCGATCAAGTCCTGCATGACGGTGGTGTTTAAGCTGTATACGATGTTTTGGCCATGTCGTTCGTCGGTCACCAACCCGGCATTTTTGAGCGTCGCCAAATGATGGCTGAGCGACGGCTTGCTGATGTCAAAATGCTCGGCAAGCTCCCCGGCCGTACAATTACCCTCGCGCAGCAGTTCCAAAATGCGCCGCCGTGTAGGATCGGCCAGCGCTTTAAAACCCTCTCCCGGCATAGGACCTCCTCTCAGCATTTCGTTCGACGCGCACACTATACTCGATGTTTAGATGTTTGTCTAATTATCTAATCTTGTACTCAAAAAATAGCCGCCTCCGCGTAATGCGAAGACGGCCACTTCTCACGCTACAAACGTGTTTGGGAGTTGGCCAACCCGCTGCAACGGGTGCCATCTGCTTTATCTTATGCGAATCCCGATCCCATTTCAACAAACCCCAAGGGTTCAAATGGAATCGTAATAATACCTATAATGGCGATAGCTAAAACACGACCTGCTTCCCCATCGGAGGATATTTATGACCGAAACCACTGCCGCAGCCGCCATCGAGACACGCGACACCAAGCTCGAGATCATCATGGGCCGCGAGGCACTCGATAAGCTCGCCGATGCTACGGTGTTGGTGCTCGGCTGCGGAGGCGTGGGCTCCAACTGCTGCGAGGCACTCGCCCGCGGCGGCATCGGTCATTTCGTCATTCTGGACAAGGACATCATCGCGCCCAGCAATATCAATCGCCAGGCCATCGCCTTTCATAGCACCGTCGGCAAGCGCAAGGTTGACGTGATGGAAGCCATGATCCACGATATCAATCCTGCCGCCACCGTTATCAAACGTACCGAATACCTGCTGAGCGACAACATCGATGATTTCTTCGCGAGCGTTTTGGAGCAGACGGGCGGCAAGCTCGACTACGTCGTCGACGCCATCGACACCATCTCGGCCAAGCTCGCCATTGCCAAATATGCTCAGGACCACGGCATTCGTTTGGTTAGTTCCATGGGCGGGGCCAACAAGCTCCATCCCGAGTGCCTCCGCTTTGCCGACATCTTCGATACGGTACGTGACCCCATGAGCCGCATTATGCGCAAAGAATGTAAGAAGCGCGGAATCAAGAGCCTACATGTACTGTTTAGCTGCGAGGAATCGGTTAAGACACAGCCCCGCGACCCTTCCAACATCCACGAGCGCACCGAGCTGGGAACTGCGAGCTTTATGCCGCCCATCATGGGCCAGATGATCGCTGGCGAGGTTATCCGCCAGATCAGCGGGCGCGGGTGCGAACGCGTGCGCGCCGATGGCCAGCGCTTGAACTAGCGGAGCGCGCCGAAATGGAACCCCGGTTATTTGATGCACACTGCCATCTTGATTTAATGGCTCACCCGGACGCCGTTGCCGATGAGGCAACGGCGCTGGGCTTGGGCCTATTTGATTGCGGCGTCGATCCACGCGACTTCGCTAGCGCACATGGGCGAACCCATCGCCCTCCTACCGTCATCAAGGGCATCGGCCTCCATCCCTGGTGGCTCGCCGACGGCCGCTGCGGTCCTGCCGAAGTCAATCTGCTTTGCGAAGTTGCTGCCCAAGAGCGCTACATCGGCGAAGTCGGACTCGACTTTTCCGCGCGCTTTGCTGGAAGTGAGCCGCTACAAATACAGGCACTTAACCGGCTCTGCGATGCGCTCGTGCAGCATCCTCTTACCGGGCGCGTGATATCAATTCACGCCGTTCGTTCGGCAGGAACCGTACTGGACGTCCTCGAATCGCATGGACTACTCATCCCAAACCCCGACTCCCCCGCTATCATCTTCCACTGGTTTAGCGGCACTTCGGACGAACTCACCCGCGCGCGTAATGCGGGCTGCTATTTTTCCGTCAACGAACGCATGCTCGCATCTAAACGAGGACGCGAATATGCCCGACAGATTCCACTCGACCGTCTACTGCTCGAGACCGATGCGCCAGCCGCACCAAACACAGAGACAAGCACACAGTCGCTCATCAGATCGCTCGCAAGGACCTCGATGCGCATTGCCTCACTCAAAAACTGTGACGCAAAGCGCATCGAGTCGGCAGTTTTAGCAAATGCGCACTCTGTTTTTGACCTTCGCTAACCCCTGTGGGCAAAAATGCCAAGGGGCATGCGAATCGCACAACGCAGTTCCTATTGGAAGGCAGTACAATTTGGCAGCATTACACCAATTCGTGCATGAGATCACGGTTGCGTGCATACAATTCGTCAAAGATATGACGGCGTGACGCATATAACTCGTGGGCAGTCATATCGGGCACGATTGTTTGCGCAACGCCAAGGACTTGGGCGAGCTCATCCCATGATGCATAGGCGCCACCTGCGAGAGCCGCCATGATGGCATCGCCGAAGCATGCGCCCACCGTAACCTTGGCAACCGAGACCTCGCGCCCGCATACATCGGCGATAGCTTGCATCCAAACTGGATTCTTGGTTCCACCTCCGACAAGCATAATGCGCCCAATTGGCAGTCCATGCTCTCGCTCGATAATGTCGACATGGGATGCAACGGTATACGCGACGCCTTCCAAGGCGGCGCGAACCATATGTGCTCGCGTATGCCTTCCGGTCAGGCCAAAGAAGACGCCACGCGCCTCGGGATCGTTGAGCGGAGTACGCTCCCCCGCAAAGTACGGCAGACACAGGAGCCCATCGGCACCCGGCGCCACATCGGCGGCATCATGCGCCATAACCGAATATGCATCGGGGCCACCGTGGTCCTCGGCCTCCACGGCGTCGCGATACAGCTCTTGGCGCAGCCACGATGTGAGTGCACCCGCTGTATTGGTCCCCGCGCAGATCCCGTAAGTTCCGGGAATGATAAACGTCCCTGGCCACAGGCGAGCATCATCGACCATATGATCAGCTAAGTAGATGAAATACGCCGTGCTCCCCAACTGAACCATCATATCGCCGGGACGGAATACACCCGTCGAAATGGCCTCGGCACCAGAGTCGCCCGTTCCCACCAAGACGGGTGTCCCCGCCGCGAGCCCCGTCGCCTCAGCCGCAGGCTGCGTAATCACCCCAGCAATATCGGTAGCCGACATTACCTCCGCCATCTGGTCAGGCCGGCAGAAACGAGCACATTCCCGAGCATCAACCTTCCAAGTGTAGCGGTCATATAGGGGAAGAAAATCCTCCGCCAAATAACGGTCCACCGTAAAACGCCCCGTCAACTTTGCGCATAGAAACGATGACGCCGTCAGGAACTTCGCGGCACGTTCGTGCACCTCGGGCATATTCTCCTTAAACCACAAGATCTTGGGAGCAATATCTGACGAACAGGGATCGTGCCCGAAAAGCTCGCGTGCGCGATCTGACCCATATTCGGAAAGAAGCTCGTCAATCTGCGGCTTCGAACGCGCATCGACTCCATATAAAATCGCGGGCGCCAGCGCGTTGCACTCGGTATCGACCGGTACGCAGTCGCAACCCAATGCGGAAAGGCCCACGCATCCGATCTGCACCGCGTTAACCCCCGATCGCACCACCAACTCACGCGACAAGCGGCAAAAATCGCCCCACCAAACCGCCTCCGCATCATGCTGGTACCATCCGTCACGCGGGTTGTCCGTCTCGTGTCCGCAAGAGGCTTGGCAAACGATGTTGCATCGATCATCGATTAAAACGCCTTTAGAGGCGCTTGTCCCAATATCAATACCCAGATAAAACGCCATAGGTGCTACTCCCCTCGCGCCGCACGAGCGGCAGCCATAAAACGAACTACCCGCTCAGCATCAACCGGGGCATCTAGCTTTCCGTCGCGCTTTAAGCACGTGCCGACAAACGCGCCATCGTAGTGAGCAAATACGTCAGCCACGGTATTTTCGCGACAACCGGTGCCACATACCACAGGTACTTCGCCAACACGCTCGCGGACCTCATCGGCAAGCTCGCCCGAAGCGCCACGACCGGCAGCCGAACCGCCGATGACCATCGCATCCGGTAGGCAATTAAAGAGAAGTGAATCGGCAATGTCCGCAGTCGTGCGGTCGTTGAGATAAACCTCCCCCTCGCTCGTGATGAAGTGAAATAGCTTGAGGTCGTCCAAGCGCAGCGCCGCCTTGCGACGCATGGTGTGAGCGAAATCTCGGTTAATCAGCCCGAGATCACCGGCCCAGGCACCGCAAAAATTGCAGCGCGTGAACTGCGCATCAACGGCAGCGCACAGCTCGATTGTGGCATCACCATCGTAAATAGCCTCAGCTCCCCAAGGGGTCGACATATCATGGGACAGAGCCCCGATTACATAGCCCATCGATGCAAGGGTTGAGGGAGAAACGTGCTGCTCATAGGGCATCGAGAGCTCATTGGTAATCAAAATGCCATCGACACCGCCCTGCTGTAACGCTTCGAGATCGCGCTTGGCGGCTTCCACGACCTGTGACACGCTTCCGCCCGGGTAATACAGTGGATCGCCCGGCAGAGGACGCAGATGCAGCATTCCGATAACCGGCTTTTCGGTCTTGAACATCGAAGTTAGAAACGACATAACGTGCTCCTTCATAGGGTTATTGCAGGGACGTTACTCCCCCAGCACTTCGACGTACACTTTTCGCTTCTGCGGACCGTCAAACTCCGCAAGATAGATGTTCTGGGCACCTCCGCACACGATGTGGCCATCTTGGACGGGAAAGAAGCAACTGTTTCCACAAATCATGCTCTTGATATGCCCACAGGAGTTGTTGCCGGTAGCTCCATAGCTCGGCAGGAAGTGTGCATGCGCATAGGGGGCATCGAGTGGGGCGATGCGATCAAGCGTCTCCATAAGATCCGTCTCCACACAGGGCAGCCCCTCGTTTACCACGATTCCACAGGTCGTATGCGACAAAATAATCGCTGCCAAGCCATTCGTCACCGAGCTGCGTTCGATGGCAGCGTGCACGTCTTCGGTAATATCGATGAACTGGTCCGGAGCAGTCGATAGATAGCTCAATGTCTCGAGCGTCACCATGTTTACTCATCCCCTTCAAGAAAACGCAGGGCATTACCCCAGTAGAGCCTTTCTCGCGCATCATCGCGCATCGGCACGGTATCGAGCGCCCGCTTGAGTTTGAACGCACGGAAGCGCGGCGTATTGCTGGCGAACATCACTTGATGCGATAGCGCGCGCTCATACCACAGCGGTCCCATATCGACCGTGAAAAGACGCTGCATCATCTCCTCGGGCGAATCGATGTAAGTGATAGAGGTGTCCGTGTAGCAGTTGGGATACTTGAGCAGCATCGCCACGGTCTCGCGCACCCAGGGCCAGCCAAAGTGGGTCAAACTAAAACGCACATTTGGATGCGTTGCGATTGTGTGTTCAAATGCAAGCGGGTTACTGCGCGAGAGCTCTGCGCCCGGCTCCCAAGACATACCGGCATGGAAAACCACCGGCTTGTTATAGCGCTCGCACAGCTCGTAAAGCGGCTCGGCCACAGCATCATCGGGGGCAAAACCCTGCTTTGCCGGATGCAGGCAAAGCCCCTTTGCCCCCAACTCGGTAAAGGCGCGCTCCAATTCGTCTGCGGCACCGCTCACCTGCGGGTCTACGCTCGCAAATCCCCACAGACGATCGGGGTGCGCGGCAACCAGCATGGCAATCTGGTCATTGGTGCCAAAGTGCCCTCCGCATGCCGTGGTTACATCGAGCGGCATGAGCACGCTCTTTCGCACGTCGCAGACGTCCATCTCGACTTGAAGCTCATCCCAATCCATGGGGCCCATATGCCCCATACCAAATTCTCGTGACCAAAAACCGAATCCATCAGGCTCATCACCCGGCGTACAGATCTCGCCGTAGAGCATAGGATGGACCAACATGTCGATAACCATTTCGTACTCCTTTCCAGGCATTTGACCCTAGTACGGCTCAAACGAACCAATCACTCGGGACGACAGCTCAGCGCCCGCCCTCATACACGCCGGAATATCAAGGCCATCAATCACGCCCTTGGTAAACCCGGCGATATACGAGTCACCGGCGCCCACGGTGTTAACGACCTTCTCCGCCGGTACGATCCCACACTCATAGAAGCGCTCACCGTCATAGGCAATGCTTCCCTTCTCGCCAAGCGTGGCAACCGCAACGCGCGGTCCCAATCCCTGCACGTGGCGTACCCAATCTCGTAGCTCCGGAGTGTCCTCTTCAAACGACATGAACGCATAGTCAACGTAGGGAAAATGGTTCTCGCAGGCATATTCGGGATCCTGGCTGAACACCGAGAAGTCCATAACCACCGTCTTGCCCGCATCATGCCATTCGGGCAGGAGGTCCAAACAATTGCCAAACAGGTCGGTGTGAATGATGTCATGTTCTAGGATAAACGCCCGGTCATCTTCATTCGGTCGATATGTCTCCATTACGCCATCGATTGCCTCGAGATGTACGCGATCGACGCCGTCTTTCAACGCCATGAGCATCACCGAGGTGTCGCCATCCTCCACCCGCAGATGTGAGATATCGAACCCCTCGGCGGCCAGCGCCTCCCTCATCTTGTCTCCGTACTCGTCCTTGCCGACAACCGACACAGCGGATACCGAAACGCCCATTCGTGCAAGATGGATACCCCAGTCAATGCCATTACCAGTCGGATAGAACACGCCGATGTTTTGATAGACGTCCGCACAGCAAAAACCAGCCGCGCACGCTTTAATACCCATGGTCTTCTCCAATGTTCAAAAGGGGACCCACCACATGGCGAGCCCCCTTTTCGCGTTTCGCTTATTGTTTTGCATCGGCTGTCCAAGGCCTCATAGCCAGACCGCCGTACGCTTTCTTAAGCTATTCGACGATTGGTGCTCCGTGGCCCCAAGAACCTTCCATGCCGCACACGGTCGAGGCAAACCCGGCAGCAAAGTCGAGCGCGCGCTCGATGGCCTCGGCGCCATCCTCACCACGCTTGGCGGAATCGAGATAGCACATCAAAAACGAGGTGAGGAACGAGTCGCCCGCTCCCATGGTGTCCTTCATGTCCGTTACCGGTTTAGCCAGCTGGCGGTAATAACGCTCGCCGTCGTAAGCAATGCAGCCCTCGGCGCCCGCCGTAGCCGACACAAAAAGCGGACCCAGGCCCTTCACCCATGCCAGACGCTCGCGAATCTCGTCCTCACTCGCGGCATCCGCCGCACTAAAGAAAGCAAAATCGACGTAGGGCGCAATCTGCTCGTAGTACTCGTCGGTGGAGTCGTCCGAAAAGTCAAAAGAGACCGTAACGCCCGCAGCCTTCAGCTTGGGCAGCTCGCGCTCGGTAAAGCAATAGTTGCCCGAATGAACCACATCGAACTGCTTCATGTACGCAAGGTCAAAGCGATCGAGGACATAGCGCGCATCGCCACGGATACCGCCCTCGTTGGAGCCAAGGAAGACACGGTCACCGTCAACGACGGTCACGCGAGCCGCTCCGTTCTCGCCAATCATCTGCTCGCACTTGTCAAGCTCGATACCCTCATCCTCGAGGCTTGCAATGACATGCTCTGCAGCGGCGTCATTGCCAAAAATGCCCATGTATGCGGAGCGTGCGGCACCGCATTTCTTGGCATAAACGGCGAAGTTCACCGCATTGCCGCCAGGATACATGGTATGGATATGCTCGTAGCGATCGACGACGTTGTCGCCAAATCCGAGCGCGTTAACGTTAAATGCCATGGCCTTTGTCCCTTCTAGTACTCGACAACACCCATATAGCGACGGAAATCGGGATCGTGATCAAACACCTTGCCGCGTGCAGCACGCAGCTCGCAGTTCATGGCGTAGAACAGCACCGGGTCCAGATAGGCACGGACGCTCGCCGGCACGGCTTCCATACCGTACTCCTTGGCATCGAGCACCATCAGCGTATCGGTATGCGTCTTAAGGAACGCCAGGGCGCGCTCGTCCATAGCACGGCACTCGCTGGAGCCCATCTGCAGGAAGTAAAAAACGCCATCCTGAGTAGCTTCGAAGGGGCCATGGAAGTACTCGGCAGAGTGGATGTAGCTGCAGTGCTGCCACTGCATCTCCATAAGAGAGCAGATAGCGAAACCGTAGGTCTGGCTAAAGTTGGGACCGCTGCCCAGAATATAGAAGAATTCGTGCTCCTGGCAAAGCTTGGCAAAGCGATCGCCCAGCTCGGCATTTACCTTCTCGCGTGCCGGGGGAAGAATCTTATCCATCTCGGCGATACCGGCATACATATCGGCAAGATCGGCGTAGCCCTCCTGCTGATCGAGCAGCTCTGCCGCAAGCGACAGCGAAATACCAGCGGGGACCTCGGCCTGCGGCACGCCCTCGCCCCACGGGTAGACCCACGTGGTCCACTTGCCGGAGTCGATCTTAGATCCAGCGTTGTCGGTCTGGGCGATCACCGTAGCGCCGGCAGCAAGGGCAATCTCGCAGCCCTCGACGACCTCGGGAGTGTTGCCACTGTGGCTACAGGCGATGACCAGGGACTTCTCGCCCAGACGACGCGGACGCATGATATCAAACTCGCGAGCCGTATAGATATACGAAGTGAAGGTGGTTGCCTCGCGCTGCAGAAGCTCATGAGCCGGGATCAAATCGATCATGGAGCCACCGCAAGCAATCCAGTAGACGCTGTCGAACTTGCCCTTCTCGGCAATTGCCTCTTTGATCAGATCGTGTGCGTTCATATCCAGTTCCTTTCTTGTTTGGTCCGCAATCAATAACGTTGGCTGCGTGGCCGATAGTTGTTTTAGTCAATCAGATATTTCTCGAATGCGGCCATGTTCTTGGCATCTGCCGCCGCCGGGTCATCGTAGTAACGGCCGTCCGTGATTTCCTGGCCCAGCATGCCGTCGAAACCATGGGCGTTGAGTGTGGCGACGAAGGCGTCCATATCGTGCTTGCCATCGCCCCACACCAGATGGCCATACGGGTCGCCGTCGATAAAGTGCATCTCGTGAATTGCCCCATCACCAAAGGCGGCAAACCAGTCCTCAAGCGTCTCGCCTGCAACGCCCATCGCGGTTGTATCAACCATGGGCTGTAAGTACGGGCTCGCGACCTCGTCAATCATGCGCTTCGCATCGGAAACCGTCGTCACAAGGTTGCTCTCCTCGGGACGCAGGCTTTCCATCGTAAGCACCAGACCGTGCTCGCCGGCATACTCCGCCAGAATGGACAAGTGCTCGCGGCTGCGCTTCCAGGCTTCCTCGCGGTCCTCGTCCCAGTCGCCCCAGCCCGAGTTGACGGACATACGGTCGCACTCAAGTACCTCGGCAAGCTCAATGCCGTGCTTAAAGTACGCCAGGCTGCGCTGTTCATGCAGCGGCTTGCGTGCGCAGTACTGCCAAGGATAGACAACATTCTCGGGACACAGAGTACGATACCTAAGCCCACGGTCTGCAGCCTTTTTCGCCAGGACCTCAGCCTCAAAGTAGCCCGTGTGGTCGAGCGTCACATGCGGCTCCGCACACCACAGCTCAATGGACTCAAAGCCCAAACGCTGCTGCACATCAAGGAAGTAATCGAGCGACCACATGATGTAGTGGATATTCATGCCCGCAATCTGTTCGCGGCGCAGCGTCGGTTTGGATTCAGACATCTTATGCCTCCTTATTTCGATCGAACACGATTTGTCCGTCCGACATCGTCATATCAACCGATAGATCGCGTGCGTCGCGATAATCGAGGTCGAACACGTCCCGATCGAGCACGCAGATATCGGCAAGCTTGCCGACCTCGAGCGTACCCAGCTCGTCTTCGCGCATCAGGTCGTACGCGCCCCCGGCAGTCCAAGCGCGCAAGAGCTCGACAAGCGTCAGCGCGTTGGCCTCATTCACGGGCAGCCCGTCGTCGAAGTATCCGCCGCACGCACTGTAGATTGACTCGCCCAGGCTCGGAATCAACAGCGGCAAATCCGTGCCACAGCACACTGTGCATCCGGAATCTTCCATGCCGCGGCGATTCCAGCTGTGCAAAAGTCGCGTCTCGCCAATTTGTCGACGCATCATCGACAGGCAATCCTCGCGCCGGTCCAGCGTCAAAATCTGCGGATAGACCTCGCAAATTCCACCTAACTTGCCAAACTCGACAAGATCGGTCGGGTCAGAGTTCTCGAGATCGGTAATCGCATGGCGGCGAAGCATCCGTCCATGCTCGTCTCGAGGCAGCGAGGCATAGAGCGCCACGGTGCGACGAACGGCGCCATCGCCCTGGCAATGCAAGGAATATCGGAAGCCGTCAGCATCAACTGCACGCAGCTCGTTCTCAATCAGATCCCACTCGGGCTCCTCGACGACCGTCTTGCCGGCAGCGCCCGCATCGGCCGAGTCCTCATAGGGGTCAATCATCTCGGCAAGCCCCGCCCATACGCCGCGATCGGTCATACGGTTGAAGCCAGAAAAACGAACGAACGGTCCCCGGAAGCGCTCTCGTGCCTCGCGAGCATATGCCAGATTTGCACCGGCACCCACCGGCTGCGACATCATAGAGACGCGAACCGTCAGCTCGCCAGATTCCTCACGGCGAGCCATTTCGTCGGCAAAGCCGTAGTAGTCATCAAACGCCATCTCCTTGATGGCGGTAACGCCGCGCTCGTTAAGCATGCTCATGTAGTCCGAATACCCGGCACGCACCTCGGGCAGCGCGAGGAAATCGCTCATCATGCGCCAGATCTTCTCGGCATAGCACGCCTGGGGTGTAAAGCCGTATCGCGCACTGGCAGCAGCATTGAGAACGCAGGTCTCCGCTCCCGGTGTAAAGCAGACGACGGGGATATCACCAAAACACTCGTCAAACGCAGCTGCTGTATTTGCGTTCTCGGCATCCGATGCCAACGTTTCGGGCAGGTTGTGGCCAAAAGCCGCCGCGCAATCCGGATGATCATCTTTCCATGCACGCAAGAGCGACACGGCCTCTTTGGCATCAGCGACGCCGGACAGATCAGACCCCAACGTCCGCAGCGCCCAGCCCGTATAGAAGGTATGCACATCGATCAGGCCAGGCATGACAGTGCGGTCGCCCAGGTCAACTACCTCGTCCGCCTGGGTCAAATACGAAGCTACCTCACACTTGGTGCCAACAGCCTCAATTCGATTGCCACGGACCGCTACGAAACCTTCAAACGGCAGGTCTCCCGTACCGGTAAAGACGCTCCTAGACGTCAGGACCGTCAAACGATCAGACATCACAACCACCTACACCGGAAGCATGCCAGAGATTGCCGTTACGATCAGGCCAAAGACGACCATGAAAATGAAGAACTTCCAAATGGTCTTCCACCATTGGCCAAACGAAATCCTAGCCACGGCAAGACCGGCGACCGTCATGCCCGCCACGGGGCTGATGGTGTTGATGGTCTGGTTGGCAAACTGGAGCGCGGTGACGGCCGCCTCGGGATTGAGGCCCATGAGCTCGGTCAGGGGGCCCATAACGGGCATGGTGAGCGCCGCCAGGCCAGAACTCGAGGGAACCAGCAAAGAGAGCAGGCCAAGGACGATATACATAAACGTGGTGTAGACGGCGGCGGGTGCACCGGCGAGCGCAGTAGCGAGCGCCTGGAGAATGGTGTCGATGATCATGCCGCCCTCGGCGATGACCAGAATACCGCGAGCGATACCGATAACGATGGCGGCGTACGCAAAGTCGGCGAGACCTTTAACGAACTCCTCGGCGATCGTCTGCTGGTCAAGACCGCCCAGGATACCGGCAAGCAAGCCCATGCCAAGGAACACGGCGGAAATCTCATTCATGTACCAACCCTGGGTAACAAGACCCCAGACGATAATGCCCATACCGCAAGCAAAATCGATAAGCACGAGCTTCTGACGGATAGTGAACTCTTCCTCGATGGAGGCATCGGTCACGGAAAACTCGATACGCTTGAGCTTATCGTCCTCGTACGTAATGGACGACTCGGGGTTTTTCTTGACGCGCATGGCGTAGCGCATGGCCCATGCGATACCGACGGCAGTGAAGATGACCCAAGAAACGGCGCGCAGCCACAGTTGCGGATTGCCCTCGATGCCGATAATGCCCTGTGCGATCAAGACGTTAAACGGGTCGATGGTCGAAGCACAATATCCCAGGTTAGGACCAAGGAAGCAGATGATGAATGCCGTCATCGAGTCATACCCAATACCCATCATGATGGGAATGAAGATGGCATAGAACGGCAGGGCCTCCTCAGACATACCAAACGTGGTACCGCAAATGGACAGCAACGTCATCGTGATGGGAATGATGAGGATGTCCTTGTTCTTGAGCTTTTTAATCACACGGCTCATGCCGGCATTCAAAGCGTTGGTCTTGGTGATGACTGCGAACGATCCGCCAATCAATAAGACGAACGCAACGACGTCGGCAGCCTCTTGGATGCCCTTAGTGGGCGCTTGCAGGACCGCGAAGATATCCTGACCCAGATTGATGGTCTCGCCGGTCTCGGAATCGGTGTAGTTCTTATCGACCTGTTCATAGGTTCCAGCAACGGCGACTTCACGCTCGCCCGCCGCTGTCGAAATCGTCTTGCGCTGATACTGACCAGAAGGAACGATCCAAGTCAGGACCGCAAAGACAACGATCAGCAAGAACATGATCGTATAAACATGCGGTAATTTGAACTTAAAACGTCTGTTTGTCTTCTTCGCCTTCGTATCTGACATAGATACCTCCAAAGAACTCGAGACTGCATCGCATCTCGCTTCAACGCTTGCATAAGGCAAACGTTCTATGACGTCCCATAGATTACCAGCAGCTTTTCCCGTCATCAAGATAATTTCAAACTGATTGCCGCAACGCGGTTGAACGGTTGCGTTCGCGCCGTGAACGGTATGGAAGCGCCCGGTGAGATGATCCACCGGGCGCTTCCATACGCAATGTCCTAGATGTCAAAAACGTAGCGAGACCCAACGATCCGCTGACGACCGATGATAAACGGCCGCCGCTGCTCATCGAAAAAGAAGGCTTCCATATAAAACAAGGGTTCGCCAACGGGAACTGCCAACAGCCGAGCGACCTCGGGCGACGCGCACGCGATCTCGAGCGTGCACGGGTCGGTAAACGCGGGCGTACGGCCCGTCCGGTTGCGCACGAACTCAAAAATGGATTGGTTCGATAGAGGTGCCGTTGATAGATAAGCGTTGTCCTCGTAAACGTATATGTTGTTCTCGAGCATGACGGGGACTCCATCGGCAGTACGCACACGCTCAACGCAAATCAAATCAGTTCCAACGGGAACACCAAAGAACTGCGCTTCGGTGGAATCCGCCGGCAGTATCTTTCTCGAAATGACGCGCGCCCCCGGTTCCATTCCGTTAACGCGGCATGCGTCCGAAAAACTCTGGACGTCATCCTTCTGGCGAATCTTGCGCTTGAGCTTGGGGGCATTGACAAACGTGCCTTTCCCCTGTCGCTTCGTTAGATAGCCCTGCTGGACGAGCTCCTCAATAGCACGTCGCACGGTAACGCGGCCAACTTTATAGCTCTCAGCCAATTCAAATTCGTTGGGTATCCGCGCGCCCGCCTTGTAGGCACCGGAGTTGATTTCGTTTTTAATGATATCGATAACCTGTTGGTACAGCGGAATCGCTGCTTTACCGTCAGTTAGCCCTTCAGTCGGTGGCATATACCCTCTCCCAGCACAATTAAGTCTAAAGCGGGCTCAAGGGCATTCAACAAGCCCTTGAGCCCGCTTTAGCATAAAGTATGCTAGGTGTCGCACCAAAATGTCGGGCATTTACTCATCAGACCCGAAAAACGCGCAACTACCACGCTTCTAAGAAAGCGTGAGCAGCTCCGGCAGTTGATCGATAATCTTGTCCGCGGCATCCTGGCTAAAGCCGAAGCGCTCCTCGCGCTTGGCAATGACTGTCAGGCCGGCTCGCTTGCCGGCAGTGATGCCAGGCACCGAATCCTCAACGCAGCAGCAGCGATTTGCGGGCAGCCCCAGCAGGTCCAGCGCATGCAGGTAGATGTCGGGCTCGGGCTTGCTCTCCTTAAACTGCTCGCCGCTCACCACATACTCAAAGGCATCCGACAGCCCGCACGCATTGAGCACTTCCTCGATGCTATCCATGGGAGACGAGCTGGCAAGCGCCACGCGAACGCCGCGGCGCGGCAGCTCTCGAATCGTATCCACGGCGCCTGGGTTAATCAAAGCCTGATAGTCGCGCGGCCGCTTATGCGCCCACTCATCCCAACGGGCCAACGCTTCCTCGCCAGTAAAATGCCCCTTACCGGCGCGCTCAAACCAATCGACCAGCATATGCAGGAAGAACTGATGCGAGGTACCAATCTGCCCATTCAACTCCTCTTGAGTCAGGTTAAGCCCAAGCTCCTTGGCAAACGCGGCAGTCTCGCCCAGGTAGTAATACTCGGTATCGACAATGACGCCATCCATGTCAAAGATAACGGCGTCGAACGGAAATGCGGACACGGCACCCTCCCTAACAAAAGGGCGCCCGCAAGCAGGCGCCCAAACCATGCATTAATCGGCGATTCTAACCCAGCAGCTTATCCAGCGCCACTGCAATACCGTCTTCGTTGTTATTGGCGGTTACCATCTGGGCAACTGCCTTAACCTCATCGACGGCGTTGCCCATGGCAACACCGGTGCCGGCCCACTCAATCATGGACTTGTCGTTCTGGCCGTCGCCAAACGAGACGACCTCGCTGGCATCGATACCGAGCTTGGGCAGGGCACCCTCGAGCGCGCGGGCCTTGTCGATACCGGGCGCCGTGTACTCAAAGTACCAGTCGGCCGTAAACATGCCCGAAAGCGTCTGGGTAAAGGGCGCATACATCTCCTCGTAATGCGCCTGCAGGTAGGCCGGATCGCCCGCCGTCAGCAGCTTGTCCACGGGATAAGCGTCCACGACCTCATGCAAGCTCTCGACCTCGCGAATCTTAAGATCGCAGGCATCGCGCTCATACTTGACGATATTCTTCTGCGAGCCGTCAGGCAGCGTGATCATGCAATGGTACGAGTCCTCGACGTGCAAATCGCGACCGAGCGAAATCATAGGGATCACGTCGAAATTGCGCAGATGATCAATCAGACGGTGCAGCTCGTCAGCCGGCATGGCCTGGTCAAAAAGGACCTCATCGGTCTGAGCGTCGACCACATGCGCGCCATTGAAAGCGACTAGCAGACCGTCATGGTTTTGAAGGTCGAGCTCCTGCGCCAAGGCGTGCAGCCCCCATGCGGGACGGCCCGAAGCCAAGATGAGCTTAATGCCCGACTCCTGCGCCGCGAGCAGCTTCTCGCGCGTACGCGGGCTGATGACCTTTTGGTCGTTGGTGAGCGTACCGTCGATATCCATTGCAATGGCTTTGATTGCCATATATGCCTCCCTGTCATTGAACAATCTTGTCTGAGCCATCATACAGAACACCTACTGCGGCTCTGTCTGCAACGGATAAAAAGTCATATTGTCCCGAACATGAACGGCGCGTGGTCGTGAAGCTTTATCGCTCAGGTCAAATACGTCTGCTAGCGACGCTCATCCGTCGGTGCTCCCTCGACGATCGCGATGCCCGCCGATGCACCCAACGCGCTGGCGCCGGCCTCGATGAATGCGCAAGCCTCTTCGTAATTATGGATACCGCCCGCAGCCTTGATTGCCACGGCATCGCCGAGCACTTCGTGCATCAGCCGCACGTCCTCGAGCTTAGCACCGCCAAAGCTTCTGCCGGTCGATGTCTTAAGGAATCCCGGCTTAGCCTCCAACGCAATCTCACAGACGCGACGCTTGGCGGCATCGTCGCCGTCCAGCTTGCACATCTCGACGATCACCTTGTCAGTGATGCCATGCGCGCGACAAAAATCAGCAATGGCAGTCATCTCGCGCTCGATGGCATCAAAATCGCGGTTCTCGACCGACTCCTGATTCAAAACGTAGTCAATCTCGGTAAAGCCGCACGCAGCGTATTCCTCAAACCTCGCAAGCTTCTCCTCAAGCGTCATAGTGCCCTGGGGAAAGTCGATAGCGCCGGCAAGGATGATGTCAGAGCCCTCGAGCATTGCGCGACCCGTCTCGTACTCCTGCAGGTTCGCAAATACACAACGGAAGTTGTACTTTAGCGCCTTCTCGACATACTGCTCAAATGTGTCCTCGGGAGCGTCGATATAGTCGATGTATTTATTGATGGGTTTGGCAAGCGTCATGTTGGGCCTCCTTGTTCAGGACCGACAACCGATTTGTGGTTTCACGCGAAAAACCATGTTCAATGTACGCCCGATACGCAAGGACAGCGTCCGTATTTCGGCAAGTGGTATGAAATTAGCCGTAGAAGTATATTTACGGAAAGCGAATGGCGCCGCATGCGGATGCCGACGGCCAGGCACCCCCCCTCAATACACCCTCATGCCCATTCAAATAGCAAAGGGGCCCGTATCCCAACGGATACGGGCCCCTTTCGGCCATGACCTATCTCAGCAACAAAGACTACTTGCGGTGAGCGCGGTAGAACTCGATCGCACCATCTTATCCGAGCCGGGGCACGTTCGCATAGCGTGGCGCGTGACGGTTGCAAAACCACCCCATTTGAAACAAACGCAGAAAAGTACTTGCAAAGACGCGTTCCGACATATAAGTTGATAAAAGACCGCCATTGCGGTTTTAAGTAGATCGAGCATATGAAGTTTGAGTTTTAGCGTGTAAGAGAAGGAAGATCGGCAAAGTACAACCCCAAACGCAATGACAACTTAATGAGGTAACTGCCACATGTGAGGCACCCAGGGCATTGCTGTCTCGATTTTGAGCACGATGCCTTCCGCCCTGCATGGGCCGTTCCATCCCGCCCCTGCAGCAACTGCCTCACGGGCTCATTGAAAACCGCATAGCACCCCAACGTCAGCACATCACCCACGGCAAGCACATCACTCACGACAACCAACACATCAACAAACAGCACGAACATCAACCGATTGGAGAAGCTATGACAAACCACCACGCTGAAGACGGCGATAAGAAAAGCATTCTGGATGCCCGCATTGAGCGAGCATATGCAAACGAATATGACGCCGCCTTTGCCGCCGCGACCATCAAGAACTACGCGTCGCTACCGCTCGCGACGCTCTTGGCCGACCACCCTCAACTGCTGAAGCGCTGCACAAAAATCATGGGCGACCCCGACATTCGCAAGCTGACAGACCCCTATGCCCCAAAACGCGACAACGATTCGTACGTTCTTACCGTAGGCTGCCTAGCCCATATGCTTACGGCGCTCGACACGAAACTCAAGCTCGAATGGGAACCCGACGAGCGTCATGAACTCGAAAGCAAGCGGAACACCCTGCGCACCGCACTGTTCCTTCCGTTGGACGGCCTCAAGCGCTGCAACGTCGAGCTCAATACACAGGCGCGGCAAAAGCCCGGGACCACGGGGCAGAAAACTCCAAGACCCCATGCGGCCATCGTCGACCGCAACCGATATAACCGCATGACCGCGCATTTTTCTACCGAGGGAGCAGCCATAAGGACGCTGATCGACCTGCTGTGCCTCCTGAGCATCAACGAGCTATTTGAGGGCTATCTCGCCCTTGTTCCCGCGACGGCACCCAAATCGGTAGCAAAGATCATCGAGACCTGCAGACGCCAGTTTGAGCGCCATCGCAATGGCAGCGAGATGAACGCCAGCATCGCGCAGTACTACGCGGCTCATTACAAAAATGACGGATGTGCCCCTGTCGAGCATCAGCTGCGGCTCGCCTACACCACGCCCGCCGCAACGCTCTATCGCTTTGGAGCCCTTGGCGCTTGCGAGCCGCACGAACAGGCAGCCTGCCCCACAACCGAGCTCGATCTCAGGCTCGGACGAACCCTGTAGCCCGCCAGCCCCTCCGCGGGCAACAATCCTATTCCACAACACAACCAACAGAAAGGAGTCCCCATGGACACCAATCATTCCCCCATCATCAGCCCCCTCACCATGCGTGAATCCGCCCGAGGCATCACGCTCACCAGCATTTACGATGAGATGCTCGCCCGTCGCGAGCTCTCCGTCATGGGAAACATCGAAACCCCGATGGCCCACGACCTATGCCAGCAGATCCGCCTGCTCAATGCCACCGACCCCAGCCGCCCCATCACCATATTTGTCGCCAGCGCCGGCGGAAGCGTGCGATCGGGTCTTGCAATCTATGACGCCATGCGCCTCGCATCGTGCCCCATCCGCACCGTCTGCCTGGAATTCGCCGCGTCCATGGGCGCCGTGATCTTTATGGGCGGCGACGATCGCCGTATGGCGCCCCATGCAGAGCTCATGATTCACGACCCGCTGATCCCCCAGGGGGCAGGCGGCTCGGCACTTGCGCTGCAGGAAACCAGCCGGCGTCTCATGCAGACCCGCAAGACCCTCACGCAAATCCTCTCGGACCGCAGCGGCCTCACGCCCAAGCGCATCCAGTCCCTCACTGCAAAAGACACCTACCTTTCGGCCGAGCGCGCCGTCGAGCTCGGCTTTGCCCACGAAATCCTCTCGACCACCAAGGAGGTCGCCCATGTCTAACCTCGCCAGCCGCCTCGCCGCATCTGAGTCCGCATCGTCCACCATCCTCGCCAAGGATCGAACGCTTTCCTGCGACACCCGCCAAACGGGACTCAACAACAACGCACTTGTGATTGGCCCCTCGGGAGCCGGCAAGACCCGAAACGTCCTCAAGCCCAACCTGCTGCAAATGAACGCAAGCTACATCGTGCTCGACACCAAAGGCACGCTCTGTCGCGAAGTGGGACCCGTGCTGGCAGCCCACGGTTACCGCGTGCAATGCCTCAACTTCGCCGACCTCAACACCGTCCCGGCCCTTGCGCCCGGCATCGAGCGCTGCGGCTACAACCCCCTGAGGCACATTCGCCGCAAGGCGGACGGCAGGCCCAACCAGCAGGACATCCTCTCGGTGGCAAAGGCCATCTGCCCCATCGAGGACAACAACCAGCCTTTTTGGGATCATGCGGCGGCAAACCTACTGTCGTGTCTTATCGCCTACGTCACCGAACAGCTACCCGCCGACGAGCAGACGATCAGCTCGGTCATCAAGCTGATCGAGCACCTGCAGGACGGTGCCACGGGTCGATTGTTTGACGACCTGATCACGACCGACCCCCAAAGCTATGCCCTCTCGCTATGGCGGCGCTACGCCATTACGCAAAATGCCGAGCGCATGCACGCGAGCATCGTCGGCATCCTTGCCGAAAAGGTCATGTGTCTGGGATTCGACGGTGCGGCACAGCTCTATCGTGAGTGCCATCAGGTGGACTTCGCTTCCATGGGACACACCTCCTGCGCCCTGTTTGTAACCGTGAGCGATATTGACCGCAATCTCGACCCGCTGACCGGCCTCTTTATTTCGCAGGCGTTTATGGGCCTCATTCGTGAGGCCGATAGACAGCCCGACGGCAGCCTGCCCGTGCCCGTGCACTTTATGCTCGATGACTTCGCAAATCTGCAGATCCCCCAGATCGACAACGTGCTCTCGATTATCCGAAGCCGCAACATCTGGGCAACGCTGCTGCTGCAGTCGACCAACCAGCTCGATGCGCTCTATGGCGAGGCACGCGCACGCTCCATCATGGGCAACTGCGACACGCATCTGGTGCTGGCGTTCCAGGATCCCGAGAGTGCCCGGGTGTTTTCCGACCGCGCCGACGCGCTGCCCAGCACGCTCATGGCGACGCCGATCGATCGCTCGTGGCTCTTTGTACGCGGTCGCACTCCCGAACAGGTCGAGCGCTTTAGGCTCGAAGACCATCCGCTCTACGGGGAGCTGCCCGAGGCGCAGCGAGGCCATGCGGAGGCCGAGATCTAGGCGCAGGGTTCTCGCAGCGCGCGGCGCCCCGGCGATGTTCCACAAAGGCCGTGCGCCCCGGGACCACGGCAAAGCAAAGGGGCCCGCATCCGATAGGATACGGGCCCCTGACTAAAAGGCGCGATGCGTTAACAGCAGCGACTACTTGCGGTGAGCGCGGTAGAACTCGATGAGTGCCTGGGTCGAAGCGTCCTGCTCGGCCTTGGCGGCGTCATCGTGGAAGGCCGGGGTGATCTGCTTGGCAAGCTGCTTGCCCAGCTCAACGCCCCACTGGTCGTAGGAGTCGATGCCCCAGACCGTGCCCTCAACAAACGTGATGTGCTCGTACAGGGCGATGAGCTCGCCGAGCGCAAACGGGGTCAGCGTGTCGCCGAAGATCGAGGTCGTCGGACGGTTGCCCTCAAAGCAGCGGGCCGGGACGATCTGCTCGGGCGTGCCCTCGGCGCGCACCTCATCGGCCGTCTTACCAAAGGCGAGCGCCTTGGTCTGGGCCAGGAAGTTGCCCAGGAACAGCTCGTGGACATCCTGGCCGCTGTCGGTTGCGGGGTTGGCAGTGTTGGCGAAAGCGATAAAGTCGGCCGGGACCACCACGGTGCCCTGGTGCAGCAGCTGGTAGAAGGCGTGCTGACCGTTGGTGCCGGGCTCGCCCCAGAAGATCTCGCCGGTATCGGAGGTCACAGCGCTGCCGTCCCAGCGGACGTGCTTGCCGTTGGACTCCATGGTGAGCTGTTGCAGGTAGGCCGGGAAGCGGTGCAGATACTGGCAGTACGGCAGCACGGCGTGGCTCTTGGAACCGAAGAAGTTGACGTACCAGACGTTGAGCAGGCCCATCAGCGCGACGGCGTTGTTCTCGAGCGGGGTGTTGCAGAAGTACTCGTCGATGGCGTGGAAGCCCTCGAGGAACTGCTGGAAGCGCTCGGGGCCGAGCACGACGATCAGCGACAGGCCCACGGCGGAGTCGACGGAGTAGCGGCCGCCGACCCAGTTCCAGAAACCAAAGGCGTTAGCGGGGTCGATGCCGAAGGCCTCGACCTTCTCGAGTGCGGTGGAAACGGCGACGAAGTGCTTTGCCACGGCCTCGGCGTTCTGCTCATCGGAGCCGTCGATGGCGCCCTGAGCCTTGAGCTGCTCGAGCATCCAGGTCTTGACCTCACGGGCGTTGGTGAGGGTCTCGAGCGTGGTGAAGGTCTTGGAGACGATAATCACGAGCGTGGTCTCGGGATCAAAACCCTTGAGCTTCTCGGCCTGGTCGTTGGGGTCGATGTTGGAGATATAGCGGCAGTCGATACCGGCGTCGGCATAGGGACGCAGGGCCTCGTAGGCCATGACCGGACCCAGATCGGAGCCGCCGATGCCGATGGACACCAGATGCTCGATCTTCTTGCCGGTAACGCCCTTCCACTCACCGGAGCGCACGCGCTCGGCGAAGGCATACATGCGATCGAGGACCTCGTGCACGTCGGCGACGACATCCTGGCCGTCGACGATAAGCTGGCCTTTCTCGCTTGCCGGACGGCGCAGCGCGGTGTGCAGGACGGCGCGGTCCTCGGTGGTGTTGATGTGCTCGCCGGAGAACATGGCGTCGCGGCGCTCCTCGAGCTTCACCTCGCGGGCAAGATCGCACAGCAGCTTGACGGTCTCATCGGTCACCAAGTTCTTCGACAGATCGAAGTGAAGGTCGCCGGCGTCAAAGCTCAACTTATTCACGCGGTCGGCGTCAGCGGCGAACCAGGCCTTGAGGTCGATGCCCTCGGCCTCAAGCTTCTCCTGATGAGCCTCGAGTGCCTTCCAAGTGGCAGTCGACGTAGCATCGATAGGTGCGGCAACAGTTGCCATAGAGTCCTCCTCAGCATACGGGCGCACGCCTCCATGCGCCCGGACATTCAGATATCCACTATTCTAGCGCAGGTCAAGACTACAATCAGCGAGCGTTGCCAATCGGCCCCCAAACGGCAACCGAACAAAAAGGGACAGGTTTATTTTGGCAGGTCAAACGCTTTACCAACCAAAAATAACCCGTCCCTTTATGGCAAATATTAGGCCGCAGCGCAGACGCTACCGAGCAACTCACGCAGAGGAGACCCGATGTCCTCCAGCAGTTCGGGCGCGATAATGGCAAAAACGGGGACCTCGCCGGTGCCCACAACGGCGGGCACTTTTCCCTCGGAGACGATGCATCCATAAGGCACAAAGCCGTCCTCACCGGCATCGAGCGCCGCCATACGACGGGCGAGCTCGCGCGCAAAGCCGGCCGTATCGGCATCGCCGATCGCCAGGACAAAGTCCACGCCTTCGTCGGTCGCCAGGGCCACGGCTTCGTCGATCAGCTCGTCTCCCCCGTCGCCCCCGACCAAACCGCAGCGGAAAAGCACGCGCTCGAGCAGGGCGCGATCGAGCGAGCCCAGCGCCGCCGAAACGAGCTCATCACGCGTGTGCTTGTCGCCTCCCAGCACGACCAGTGCCTTGGTGCCGCCATAGTGGGCAACCAATCGCCCGCACCAGCGAGCCACATCCCCATCCGCAACCAAGCGCGTCGGCATACCAAACCCATAGTTGACCATTATCCCCACAACCCTTCCGTGCGTATAGGCGGTATCAATCGTTAGACTCATGCTACGAAGCGAGGTTTTCCGAGCTGTTTCGCGCTCTTTAGAGCTGCGTTAAAAAACCCGATGCAACCGCACGACCATACCCGCCAAAGAGGGACAGGTTTTGACGATGTCCGCGCAAGCAGGTATTATCGAACATGTATTCGATAAGAACATGTGTTTGATGGGAGGACGCGTGGGGCACGAGCGTCACACCTATATCTGCATCGACCTTAAGACGTTTTACGCCAGTGTCGAGTGCGTCGACCGCGGACTCGACCCACTCACTACGTGCCTGGTCGTTGCCGACGAATCGCGCGGGCGCACGACCATCTGCCTCGCCATCACACAGGCTATGAAGGACCTCGGGATACACAACCGCTGCCGTCTGTTCGAGATTCCCGACGGCATCGACTGCATCAAGGCCGTACCGCGCATGCAGCACTACATGGAGGTGTCGGCGAAAATCTACGGCATCTATCTGGAATACGTGAGTCCGCAAGACATTCACGTCTACTCCATCGACGAATGCTTTATCGACGTGACGCCCTATCTGGACCTCTATCGCACCGATGCGGAAGGGTTCGCCTGCATGTTACGCGACGAAGTCCTCGCGCGCACGGGCATCACGGCAACGGTCGGGATCGGCCCCAACCTATTTCAGGCCAAGGTGGCGCTCGACATTACCGCCAAGCACGTACCCAGCCGCATCGGCATACTCGACGACGAGACCTTCCGCAAGGAGATCTGGCCTCATCGTCCCATTACCGATATCTGGGGCATCGGCCCCGGCGTGGCAGCCCGCCTCGAAAAGTACGGCGTCTACGATCTGATGGGCGTCGCCGCGCTCGACGAAAACCTGCTTTACGATGAGCTCGGCGTCAATGCCGAATATCTTATCGACCACGCCTTTGGGCGCGAGCCAACGACCATCGCCGATATCCAAGCCTATCGCCCGCAAGCGACCTCGACCACCACGGGGCAGGTGCTCTCGAAGGGCTATGCCTACGAGCAGGCCTACACCGTCTTGCGCGAAATGGTCGATGCCGCCGTGCTGGATTTGATCGACAAACACGTGGTGTGCGACAGCATCTCGCTCTTTGTGGGCTATGCAAGCGAGCGCGCCGACATACGCCGGCTCAACGCCAGCGGCACGGCGCAGTATATAGACGGCTGCGGACACCTGCGCTCGAGCACCTCGGGCATCGAACCCGCAGCGACCGACGGCTCCGAGCTCGCGCCCCGTGCTCCCAAGCCCGTCCAGCGCGATGACGAAAGGCGTCGCCTGGTGCGCGAAGCGCAGGCAATCGATGGCATCTTTGTGGGAGAGCATGGCGGCAAACCGCGTGGTGGCTATGCCGCACTCTTTGCGCACTCCAACGCCTCGCGAAAGCTGCCCGAGCGCACTAATTCGTTTAAGAAAATCATGGGCTATTTCGATGAGCTCTGGGCGCAGACCGTCGATCCCAAACGACCGGTCAAGCGCATCAACCTTGGCTTTGGCAACCTCATGCCCGAGGAATTTACCACCATCGATCTGTTCAGCGATATCGAGGCCGATGAGCGCGAGCGCGACCTGGCGCGCGCCGTCCTGGCCGTGAAAGGCAAGTACGGCAAGAACGCGCTCGTCAAGGGATTAAGCTTTACCGCCGGCGCCACCGCGCGCGAACGCAACGACCAAGTTGGAGGACACCGTGCCTAAACCCAAACAACAGCCCGTGCGCCCGCCGACCGCCTTCGAGCGCCTGGCGGACCCCGAGGGCAGGCGCCGCGCCGCCGACCCCAAGCTCACTGCCAACGGTGCCGTGCGCGCCAACCGCGCCGCGCAGTTTATGCCCTTTGCCGCCCTCACGGGATACTACGAACTCGTGCGCAAGCAGGAAATCACCGTCGAGTCAAAACGTGAGCTCACGGAAGAAAAAGCCCTCGTACTTTCTAAAAAGCTCGAGGGTCTCAAACGTGGCGACTTGGTTCGTGTCAACTATTACGATACATACGGCTATCGCAGCCGCACCGGCATCCTCGACGAGGCGCTCCCCGCCTTCAAGCTCCTCAAGCTCCGAGACATCGCCATCAACTTCGACGACATCCAAGACATCGAACTGCGCGGACGAGCCTAGCCAAGGAAGCGCATCCAGGGCGGCGCTTACAGCGTCATGACGTAGTAGCCCGCGTCTTTCACGGCCGTCTCGAGGACACCACGATCAACCGGCTGCTTAGAGCGCACGCGTGCTGTGTGGTCCGCGTACGTTACCGTTGCCCACACGCCATCCAGCGCATTGAGGGCATTTTCAACGTTTTGGGCGCAGCCATCGCAGCTCATGCCGCCAATGAGCAACTCATCGCAATAGGGGTAGTGCGACTCGTCGGTATCGGCCACCGCAACCCTCTTAGCCTTTTTGCCACTCACGCCATCACTGCAGCAGCTTTTACCGCGTGTCGATGCGGCAATGCGGCGAAAACCAAAAAACAAACCAACGGCAATCACCGCGAGCACGACGATATTTGCAGGTTTAAGCAGTTCATCCATTTGCTTACCTCTCATTTCAACCCAATCCCGATACCCCCATGGGGTGGCCCCATCTTACCCCAAGCCCATGTCAGTTCCGTCAAATAGTTTCCTATTTCTTACTTTTTAGTTGACCTTGGCTTACTTTCGTGTATAAGTTTTCCTAGGCTAACAACTGAGGACCCGAAAGGAGCATCGTGACTCGAACCATTGACATCCCAACATACCAAACGGCTGTCGTGCGCAACTGCTCCCCTACGCTCGCAGGTATCAAGCCGGCCTCGCTCTTTACCTATCCCGGCGTTTACGCCAACCAAGGCGGAAAACCCGGCGCCGCCCATATCGAAGAGCGACGCTCTCGCCTGCTCGCGGTCATTGCCCAATGCAACCGCGAGCTCCAGCCACTCGGGATCCATATGAGCGTTTTGGTCTGGCGCCCCTGCGGAGCGCTCATCTATGTGTACCGCCCTGCGGACCTCATGCGATACCTCTCCGACCCCCGCGCCACGACGGCGCTTACCGCCGAAGGTTACGATGTCCACAACCTGCCCGCATCCCTGGTGCATCTCGCCGCGCGCATCACGCTGGCAAGCAGCAATGCCGCAGAAAGCGCCTATGACAGCAGCGTCTGCGCACTCGCGCGAAATAGGCACTGCGATACGGGGTGCATGTGCGAGTTCCCCCACGAAATTGGCTATTTTTTGGGCTATCCCTACGAAGATGTCCATCAGTTTATCGTCCAGCACGGCGAAAACTATAAGGTCTTTGGCGCATGGAAGGTATACACGAATGTCGAGCAGGCGCTCACGACCTTCGACTCCTATCGCGCCTGCACGCAATACCTTACGTACATCTATCAACAGGGCTGCACCCTGGGACAACTTGTCCAGGCAACCCGATAGAGCATACAAAACGCGGCCGCACGCCGCACAACCGAAAGGAAAACATATGAGCAAGATCGCCGTCGTCTATTGGAGTGGCACGGGCAATACCGAGGCCATGGCAAACCTCGTCGCCGAAGGCGCCACGTCCGCGGGTGCCGAGACTGAGGTCATCCCCTGCGCCGACTTCTCTGCCGACAGGGCCGCCGACTACGACGCCTTCGCCTTCGGCTGCCCCGCCATGGGCTCCGAGGAACTCGAGTACGATGAGTTCCAGCCGATGTGGGACGAGGTCAAGGAGGTTCTCGGCGACAAGAAGGTCGTCCTCTTTGGCTCCTATTCGTGGGCCGAGGGCGAGTGGATGGACAACTGGAAGGCCGACGCCGACGAGGCGGGCGTCAACGTCGTCGATTCCGTCATCTGCTACGACGCTCCCGACGATGAGGGCGAGGCGGCCTGCCGCGCCCTTGGAGCCGAGCTCGCCTAGCGGCAATGAGCTCCGCCCATAACGAGCTCTGCACCAAAACACATTCGCATCCCAACAAAAAACGGGAGCCGGATCACATCCGGCTCCCGTTTTCTGTTATGTCAGTCATATAAAGCGGCTACGAGATATTTCCCAAGAACGCCTTGGTGCGCTCGCTCTTGGGGTGGTCGAAGACCTCGCTCGGCGTACCCTCTTCCACGATAACGCCGCCGTCCATAAAGACGACGCGGTCGGCGACGTCGCGAGCAAAGCCCATCTCGTGGGTCACCACGATCATAGTCATGCCATCGCGTGCCAGGTCGCGCATGACGCCCAATACATCGCGAACCAGCTCGGGGTCGAGCGCCGACGTGGCCTCGTCAAAGAGCATGACGTGAGGGTTCATCGACAGGGCGCGGGCGATGGCAACGCGCTGCTGCTGGCCACCCGAGAGCTGGCTCGGCATAAAGTCGATGCGCTCGGCAAGACCGACCTTGGTCAGCTCCTCGATAGCGATCTTCTCGGCCTCTTCCTTGCTGCGCTTGAGTACCTTTTGCTGTGCGAGCATGACGTTCTTTTTGACTGACAGGTGCGGGAACAAATTGAACTGCTGGAACACCATACCCAGATGCGTACGTACCTTGTTAAGGTCGACGCCCTTGGCGCAAACGTCCACGCCCTCAACGACGATCGAGCCGCTCGTGGGATGCTCCAGACGATTGATGCAGCGAAGCATCGTCGACTTGCCCGAGCCCGAAGGACCCAGGACTACGACGACCTCGCCCTTGTGCACATCCAGATCGATATCGCGCAGGACCACGTTATCGCCGAAGGCCTTCTGGAGGTTCTTGATGCTGACGACGACCTCGTTCGAGTTATTGGTTTCGCTCATGATAGGACCTCCTTACAGACCGGCGATGTGGTCGGCGGGCGTCGCGACGACCTGTCCAGCGCTCTTGGCGGGACGCTTCTTCTTGGTTTCGGCCGTCCCCAGAAGCCTCGCCTCAAGACCGCTCACCAAGCGAGCAAGCGGCAGGGTGATGACCAGGTAGAACAGGGCGGCAACCACATACGGCGTAATGGAACCCGTCGTGGCCACGATGGTACGGGCGTTCATGACGATCTCGACCACGCCCACGGCCGCGAGCAGCGACGTATCCTTGTAAAGCAGAATGAACTCACTGGTCAGCGTAGGCAGGACATTGCGGAACGTCTGCGGAATCATAACGTAGAGTAGTGTCTGGAAGGCGTTCATGCCCAGCGAGCGCGCGGCCTCGTTTTGGCCCTTGGGGATCGACTGAATACCGGCGCGGAAGATCTCGCACAGGTAGGCGGACGAGTTCATGGCCATGACGATGACGCCCAGCACATAGTCATCAACCTTGACGCCGGCCAGCGGCAGGCCAAAGAACGCGATGTAAATCTGCAGGAACGCCGGCGTACCACGGATGATATTCACATAGATGCCGGCAAGGCAACGCAGGATGCGTGACTTGGAGATGCGCATGAGCGACAAGGCAAAGCCAAAGGGAATTGCCAGCGGAAACGCCACGAGCACGATCGAGAGCGACATGAGGAAGCCTTTGAAGACGATCGGCAGGCTCTGGACCAAAATGACCGGGTTCAGGAACAGGCGAAGGAACATGTTGGAATTCCATGCCTCGACCCACGGCTGCTCCTTAAGATCGGCCAGGAAGTTATCGAATGCCGTCACGCCCTTAATCTCAACGGAAGGAATCTTGGAAATCTTCTTGGTCGAACCGTCGGCGAGCGTATAGGTGCCGCTGAAGGCCTCATCGCCGCCCTCGACGGGAAACGTCACGCCGTAAACCTCGACACGGAAAAAGCCGCCGGCAGGCGCCGTCTCGCCAAAGTCGATCTTGAGCGTCTGGCCGTCAGCCTTGCACGTGGGCTTCATGGGCGTACGATCCATGAGGTCCTCGCCCGAGAGCATCGTCAATCGCGTGTCATCGGTACCAAACGTCGTGCCGTCGACAAACGTCAGCGAAAGACCGCTCAGCTCCTCGTCGGCATCGGCCTGAACTTCCCAGGTAATGCGCGTCTCGGTGCCGCCGACCACAGCGCTGCCCGAACCGGTGTTGGGTCGGGCGGTAATCTTTGCGGTCTCAAGCGCCTGGGCGGTCGTGGGCGCATATGCCCCCGCGCACACCAGCGCGAGCGCCACGGCCATGACGCAGGCTAGCTTTTGGAGCAAGGCGGGCAGTGAAAAACGCTGATCCGCGGCCCCTTCGTTCAATCGAGACAAGGTGGCTCCTAACGTATAAGTTGCCGACATTACGGGACGGAAACGCTCTCCGTCAAGAGAGGCGCAAAGGCCCTCTCCGCAAAACGGAAAGGGCCCGCGCGCAATCAAGCATTAATTTACTTGATGTTGTACTTAGCCATGAGGGCGTCAACGGTACCGTCGTCGGTCAGGTCCTTGATGGCCTGGTTGATGTCGTCCTTGAGCTTGGTGTTGCCCTGGTTGATGGCGATGGCGTACTCCTCGCCGGTGCTGACCTGCTTGATGGTCTGGCAGGTGTTGAACTGCTCGGCGGTCAGCTGGCTGGCAACGGAGCGGTTGGTGACTACGGCATCGCCCTTATCGGACTGCAGGGCGCTGAAGCACTCGGTGGCGTCCTTGTAGGGAACGATCTTAGCCTTGGGGAAGTTTTCCTGAGCAAAGGCCTCGGCGGTCGATCCAGACTGGACGATGATGGTAGCGTCGGCGTTGTTGAGCTTCTCGCTGTAGTTGTCGGCCGTGATGTCGGTGTTATCGACCTTGGTCACGATAGCCTGATCGTCCATGTAGTAGGAATCGGAGAAAGTGACTTCCTTCTCACGCTCGGGCGTGTCGGTGATAGCCGCGATGGAAACGTCATACTTGGCGCCCGAAGCGACACCCGGAACCAGCGTGTCAAAGTCATTGTTGACGTACTCGACATCCAGGCCCAGCTTGTCGCCGATAGCCTTGATAAGCTCAAGGTCAAAGCCCTGATAATCGCCGTTGTCATCCTTGTACTCAAACGGAGCGTACTCGGCAGAGGTGCCGACGGTCAGCGTACCGTCCTTGACGAGCGCGTACTCCTTGGAGCCGTCGACCTTCTCGACCTTAGCGTCGTCAGAGCTGCTGGAACCGGCATCAGAACCAGAGGTGGCGTTGGACGAGCCGCAGCCCGTCAGTGCGAGGGCGAGTGCCATGGCGCCCGTGGCGGCAAATGCGCCAAGCTTCTTCAGCTTCATAATCAGTCTCCTTCCGGTGACCCCGTTTGATTCAGAGGTCTGCAAAAACTGTTGGATATTATGCGCCCGTTTGGAAGAATCCGCAATTAGAAAACTGATTGAAACAAACCCATAACGTGAATGGAACACTCCACTTTATGACAGTCATTACTGCTGCAATGACCTTAACAGTTTGATTTCAGCCGCATAACCTGCAAGTTCGTTCGGTGTCTCCAAAATGAATGGCAATGCGCGCAAGCGGCCATTCGATACAATATTCTGCATAACCTGCATACCGCCGCCAAACTCCTCGCTGCCAAGGTAGCCCTTGCCGATGCACTCGTGACGATCTTTATGGGCACCACTGGGGTTCTTCGAATCGTTGATGTGTACGGCACGCAAGCGGTCGATACCCACCACGCGGTCGAACTCGTCGAGTACGCCGTCCAGATCATGGATGATGTCGTAGCCGGCATCGCTCACATGGCAGGTGTCCAGACACACGCCCAGCTTGTCCGATAGCTCTGGACGCCTGGCGGCAGCACCCTCGATAATGCGCGCCAGCTCTTCAAAGCTACGGCCCACCTCGGTACCCTTTCCCGCCATGGTCTCGAGCAGCACCGTCGTCTGCTGCCCCTCAAACATCACCTGACACAAGGTGTCGACGATCATCTGAATGCCGGCATCAGTCCCCTGCCCCACATGCGCGCCGGGGTGGAAGTTGTAGTAGTTGCCGGGCAGCGCTTCCAGACGCTGCAAGTCCTCGGCCATTGCCTCCAAGGCAAACTCGCGTGCCCGCTCTTTGGCAGAACAGGGGTTGTAGGTATAGGGGGCATGAGCCACAAGCGGGCCAAAGTCGTTTTTCTCCATAAGCTCGCGCAGGGCCGCCACGTCATCCATGTCAAGATCTTTCGCCTTGCCGCCGCGCGGGTTGCGCGTGAAGAATGCAAAGGTGTTGGCGCCAATGGATAGCGCCGTCTCCCCCATCGCCCGATAGCCCTTCGTCGTCGAAAGATGACACCCAATCGTCAGCATCTCCAGCTCCCCCTCATCAGTTGCGGTGAAATACGGTCTATTGGTGCCTTATTTTGGCGCAAACAGACCGTATTCCACCGCAAGATATAAAAGGGGCATCAGGGGCACGGTCCGCCGAGCCCCCTTGAGCAGCAGCACCGCAGCTTAGAGCGTCAAGTGAATCGCATCGATGATCTGCGCGCAGCGCTGTGTGGCGGCAAGGGGCATGACGGGACTCTCGAGTTTCCCCGCCCGGATGAGCTGGGTCGCATGCTGAATTTCGCCGTAGAAATCATCGACCTCAAACGGGGCATTTATTTCGAGCATTCGCCCGTCGGAGTACTTCACATGGGCGAGCTCGGGGCGATGGAGGCGCTCGATTTCCAACGAGCCACGTTCGCAGGCAATCGTTAAGCGGCTTTCATATGCTGCTTTGCCGTCGCACACCATATGAATGGGTATACCGCCGACACTCATATGGATCTCATCGGCCCAATCCACGCGGCCGCCCGATACGTCACGCCAGCGAACTTCACGAGACGAAACATCGCACGCACCCGCAAGCAGATCCTCAAACCACCCGACCGCATAGCAGCCCATGTCATATAGACAGCCACCCTGCAACGGATCGAGCAGATAACTCGAAGGCGGCTCACCATAATCGAGTTTTTGCACGCTTTCGATCGAGACGATACGGCCGAGCTCGCTCGACGCAAGCAAACCCTTCACGCGAGTATGTATCGGACAAAACCGATTTTTCATCGCCTCCATAAACGGCACACCGCACTCACGGGAAACGGAGGCGATCGCATGGGCCTCTTCTTCATTCAAAACGGCCGGCTTTTCGCACAGCACGGCCTTTCCCGCGCGCAGTGCCCGACAGACCCAATGCGCATGCATGCCATGTGGAAGAGCCAAGTAGATTGCGTCGACATCGGGATCGGCAATCAGCGCATCATAAGCCGCATCGCCGCTATCGTCAGCCGTGGCATAACTGTGCGCGGCATCAATCGAAAACGCCCTGCAAAACTCCTCAACATGCGAAGGGGTGCGACCGGCGGCAGCCACAAGCCGTGCCCCGTCCACCTCCTTGAGCGACGATGCAAATCGATGCGAAATGTGCCCAGCGCCCAAAACGCCCCAACGAACCTCGCGCAAATCATCACATGAATCCCGATGGCCCACAACAGCCCCCTTCAGTTGCGGTGAAATAGTTCCCGTTTGGCCCCTATTCTGCCGCAAACAGGAACTATTCCACCGCAACTTATAAAAGGGGCATCAGGAACGCGTTTTGCAAAAGGCTTTAAGCGCGGCCGTTACGGGGCCAGGCTGGAAACGTCGGCGCGCATCGTCGAGACGCTCAGGGATATCGATGTGCTGCGGGCAGTGACGTGCGCATTTGCCGCATTTGACGCAATTGCTCACCAACTTGGGCTCACTCGTCCGCACCGCGCTCGCCGTAAAATACTGCGACAGGCCCGTAAACCAGCTGTGCGCATAGCTTGCGTTGTAGGCGGCGAAACACCCAGGGATATTGATGCCTTTGGGACACGGCATGCAGTAGCCGCAGCCCGTACAGGGCACGCGATTCGATTTCTCAAACTCTCCCAGCACACGCGCGATGGTATCGAGCTGCTCTGTCGTCATCGAATCCGGCAGTGCGCGATCCGCCAATGCCGCGTTCTCGTCCACCTGCGCGGTATCGGTCATGCCCGAAAGCAGCATCGTGACTTGAGGATGGTTCCACACCCACGAAAGTCCCCAGGCGGCAGGAGTGCGCAAATGCGGGTCACGGGCACTATCGAGCACAGCGCGGGCCCGTGGCGGCAGCTTGCCCGCTAAACGCCCGCCCAGCAGTGGCTCCATCACAAACACCGCGAGGCCTCGCTCGGCGGCGGCCATGAGCCCCGCTGTTCCCGCCTGATATCGCTCTCCAGCGTAATTGTACTGGATCTGGCAAAAGTCCCACTCATATGCATCGAGCATCGTCAGGAAATCCGCCGCGCTGCCGTGGTACGAAAAACCAATCTGGCGAATGCGCCCCGCCGCCTTTTGACGCGCGATCCAGTCCTCGATGCCCAACGCCACCACACGTTCCCACTGGGCGGGCGAGGTAATGTTGTGCATGAGGTAATAGTCGATATGGTCGGTCCGCAGGCGGCGCAGTTGCTCGTCGAAGAACCGGTCGAAATCCTCCGCGCATTTGCACGAAGCATGCGGCAGCTTGGTTGCGAGCAAAACCTGGTCGCGCAAGCCCAGGCGCTCAAGCGACGCACCCACACAAGCCTCGTTGCCGGGATAGAGATAGGCCGTGTCCAGGTAGTTAATCCCCTGCTCCACCGCACGGGAGATGATGGCGTCGGCAGTCTTCGCATCCGGGCGTCCCGGCGCACCGGGAAACCTCATGCAGCCCAGCCCCAACGCCGAGATACGGTTGCCGCTTTTGGGGTCAACGCGGTATTGCACGGCCCCTCCCTTCGCCATCAGCGCCCCGGCAAGGCGAAACATAATGGTCACGCAGCCGAAACATCGTGGAATCGCAATCGAGAACGTATCGTAACGCAGCAGAAATCGAGCTGTCACGGCACCGCATTAACATCAGCAAAAAGCCCGATGAAAGGAGTCACCCATGCCCACGCTCGACCTTTGGAACCTCGCATCCCAGCTCAAAAGCACCGATTATCGCTGGGTTGACCTCACCCATACGCTCTCGTGCGACACCCCGCACTGGTTTGGCTTTGAGCCATTTGAGTCCACCAAGCTCTTCGACTACCTGCCCGGCACGCCCGAAGATATGCTCGCGCCCATGCGTTGCTTCCAGTATTCGGTCGCCTCGCAGTACGGCACCCACGTCGACGCGCCGCGCCACTTCCATGTCGATGGCCGCTCCCTTGGCGAGATCGAACCTATCGAGTTTATGCATCCGCTCTGCGTCATCGACAAGCACGAGGAGTGCGCCGCAAACCCCGACTTTATCCTGACCATCGATGACCTCAAGGCTTGGGAGGACGAGCACGGTCGCATTCCCAAGGACGCTTTCGTCGCCTTCCGCTCCGACTGGTCCAAGCTCGCCGACCTCGAAAACAAGGACGAGGACGGCCAACCCCACTACCCCGGCTGGGACCTCGATGCCATCAAATGGCTTGTAGAAGAGCGCAACATCGGTGCCATCGGCCACGAACCGGCAGACACCGACCCCGCAACCGTGACCACACGCGAGGATGCCTACCCCTACCCCGGCGAACAGTACATCCTCTCGGTCGACCGTTACCAGATTGAGGTCATGGACCATCTGGACGAGCTTCCCGCCACGGGCGCCGTCATCTTCTGCACCTTCCCCAAGGTGCGTGATGGCGTCGGATATCCCGCACGTGTCTTTGCGGTCTGCCCCGCGTCATAAGTTCCCATGCGTTTGTTCTTCTAAATACGGCCATCCGGTGCACGCGACATGGCCCGGCGGCATACAATCCATCAGACGCCCCATACGCGGGCGCCTTTTTATGGGGAGATGATTCACATGCAGATCAACAAGGTCGCCTTCATCGGCAAGGGCGGCGTGGGCCTGCTCTACGGCAGCATGATCGCCCAAGCGCTCGGCAACGACGCCGTCGAATACGTTATGGACGACGCGCGCTTTGAGCGCCACGCGGGTGATGCGCTCACTGTCAACGGCAAGCCCTGCGCGCTCAAGTCCGTCCGCGCCAGCGAGGCGACGCCCGTCGACCTGGTCATCCTGACGGTCAAGACAACCGGACTCGACCAGGCGCTCAAGACTATGGAACGCATCGTAGGGCCCGACACGCTCATCGCATCCCTATGCAACGGCATCACCAGCGAGCAAAAGATTGCCGAGCGCTTTGGCTGGGAGCACACCGTCCTCGGAATCTGCCAAGGCATGGACGCTGTGTTTCTCAACGGCGCGCTCACCTTTACCAATGCGGGCGAGATCCGCTTTGGTGCGGCCGCCGGCACCGACCCCGCGACCGTCACCGCTATCGACGGGCTCTACACGCGCTGCGGCATCGCCCATACCGTCGAGCACGACATCGCACATCGCATGTGGGCCAAACTCATGCTCAACGACGGCATCAACCAGACCTGCATGGCCTACGGCGGGACCTACGGAAGCGCCACGGAGCCGGGCTCCGAGCAGCGCCGCTGCTTTGTTTCCGCCATGCGCGAAACGCTTGCGGTCGCCAACGCCGAGGGCATTGAGCTGACCGAGGCAGACCTAACGCAGATGGTGCACCTCATAAAAGGGCTCGATCCCGCCGGCATGCCCTCGATGGCGCAAGACCGCATCGCTCAACGCAAAACCGAGGTTGATGAGTTTGCGGGCACCATCTGCCGCCTCGCGGCCAAGCACGGTATCCAAGTGCCGCAAAACGAATGGCTCTATTCGCGCATCCGCGAAATCGAGGCCAGCTGGTAGCGCTCGACGCACCGCAGCCAACAGCCTCAAGAGCAAAGCCGCCGCAAGGGGCACTCCCCTTGCGGCGGCTTCTTTCTTCATCTATGACCAAAACCAGTTTCGCAACCGCTAGCGCCGCGCCTGCGGCATCTCGTCCTCGTCATCGCGGCAAAGGGTCACGCCCGCGCTTCCCAGCAGCGCGGCCGCGATCAACACGCCAACCACGATAGAGGCAGCCCCACAAGACCCCTGCATACCCGCGACGAGCGCGGCCGTAGGACCAAGACAACCAAGCGCCAATGCAACGGCGGCAACGGCGATATCTCGAGCGTTCACAAGACCACTTCCTCCACGAGAAAGACCTTATTTCTCATGAACTAGTGTGCCCCGCGCCCATATGCGCGGCGTACTGCCACGGTAAGCGCTCTGTTAACTCAAGCACGCACAAAAAACGGACGCCCCTACGTTGTGCCCAAAAGCCCAGTAAAGACGCCCGCTCATCATGTGCCTATTTTGCTCTGATGGCAGATTACCAACCGGTGTAGTAGTCGGTGGTTCCGGCAGCGCAGCCGGAGTCATAGACCTTGCAGTCACCCTTGGAGCCCGTAAAGGTCGAGCCCTGGGCCATATCGCCCGCGGCAACAACGTAATAGCCGTCGGAATCGCGCCAGAAGCCCTCAGAATCCTGAGTCCATTCGCCCGTGCGATAGTGATAAAGCACATTGCTGCTGTAATAGGTCTCGCGGCGACCGTTATAGCTATTGACGCCGCTCGAGCGCGTCAGGCCCGAACCGTTCGCGTAATACGCAGCAGACGCGTAAGACGAGCCGGAGCCGGCGTTGTAATACGAAGCCTGAACGGTCTCAGCGGCCTCGGCTTCGGCTGCGGCAGCCTCGAGCGCCTCGCGCTTGGCATCCTCAAGCGTGGAGCGAAGCTCGTCGAGCTCGGTCGACTTGGCGTCGACCTCCCCCATCGTCAACAGGCTACCTGCACCGTCGATGCAACCCTGCAGCACAGCGCGCTCGTCATCGGTGGCATAGTCACCGTACATGTTCATGATGATCTGAGCGCGCATCTCCAGGGAATCGCGCTTAGCCTCCATCGAGGCGTTCCACTCCTGCATGGAACCATAACCATCGCCGCGATAGTCAACGGGCTGTACCAGCGTCGTCTCGGACGGTGTAGATCCAACCGTATCGGACAGTGTTGCGGCGTGGGCATCAGTTGCGCCGGCGCCCGCCAAAAGTGCCACGGTCAGAGCGGCGGAAAGGGCGGCGGCTTTCGGTTTTCGTGAATCGATCCTCATGTAGCTGGAAACCTCCGTAGTGCGTTTTTGCTGCGTTTGAGCTGCGTGTGATTCAATCGCGCTGCATAGTACCCCGAGCAAATCGCGACCTGCGGCTTTACTCAAAAGGCGCACGTCAATTGCGTAAAACTCACATCCTCTCAACAGGAGTTTTCCACAACTCGAATGCATAAAGCGTGTCAAAAACCCTGTTTTTGCACCCGCTCTATGCAAAAAAGGCGCCTGTGCAACCATTGTTCGCACAGGCGCCTTGAGCAGGCATTTTATGCAGTTATACCTATCGGGTCGCAAGGGGTCCTTGCACAAGTCGTCTTACTCGTCCAGCGCGGCGAAGGCCTGCTTCAGATCCCAAATGATATCCTCGGCGTTCTCGGTACCGATGGAAAGACGGATCGTGGAGGGCGTGATGTTCTGCTCGGCGAGCTCCTCGGCAGAGAGCTGGGAATGCGTGGTGGTAGCCGGGTGCACGACGAGCGACTTGACGTCGGCCACGTTGGCAAGCAGCGAGAACACCTGCAGATGATCGATGAACTTCCAGGCCGCCTCCTGGCCACCCTTAATCTCAAAGGTAAAGATCGAGGCACCGCCGTTGGGGAAGTACTTCTGATAGAGCTCGTGATCGGGGTGCTCAGGCAGGCTCGGGTGGTTCACCTTGGCGACGTGGCTGTCACCAGCCAGGAACTCAACGACCTTCTTGGTGTTCTCAACATGACGGTCAACGCGCAGCGACAGAGTCTCGGTGCCCTGGAGCAGGACCCAGGCGTTGAACGGGCTGATGCAGGCGCCCTCGTCACGCAGCAGAATAGCGCGGACATAGGTTGCGAAGGCGGCGGGACCGGCAGCCTCGGCAAACGAAACGCCGTGGTAGGAGGGGTTGGGCTCGGCGATCTGGGCGTACTTTCCGCTCGCCTTCCAATCGAAGTTACCGCCGTCGACGATCACACCGCCCAGCGAGGTGCCGTGGCCGCCGATGAACTTGGTTGCGGAGTGGACGACGATGTTGGCACCATGCTCCAGCGGACGGAACAGATACGGGGTGCCGAAGGTGTTGTCGACGACAACCGGCAGACCGTGCTTCTTGGCGATCTCGGAGATGGCGTCGATGTTGGGGATGTCGGAGTTGGGGTTGCCGAGCGTCTCGAGGTAGATGACCGTGGTGTTGTCCTTGATGGCCCCCTCGACCTCTTCCAGGTTATGGGCATCGACGAAGGTGGTCTCGACGCCAAACTGGGAGAGCGTATGCTCCAGCAGGTTGTAGGAGCCACCGTAGATGGTCTTCTGAGCCACCACGTGGTCACCGGCCTGGGCAAGAGCCTGCAGGGTATAGGTGATGGCAGCAGCACCGGAGGCGACGGCGAGACCCGCCACGCCACCCTCGAGTGCGGCGATACGGTCCTCGAAGACGCCCTGGGTGGAGTTGGTCAGACGACCGTAGATGTTACCAGCATCGGCAAGACCAAAGCGGTCGGCGGCGTGCTGGGAGTTGCGGAACACATAGCTCGTGGTCTGGTAGATAGGCACGGCGCGGGAGTCGGATGCGGGATCGGCGCTCTCCTGGCCAACGTGAAGCTGCAGGGTATCGAAACCAAAGGTGTGCTCGGGGTTGTTGATGAACTGGCTCATGATGATCTCCTTGATCGAACAAAAGTAAATAAAAAGAGAGAAGTAAGTCGCTGTCTCCTGATCACGCCGACGGGCGCAAACAGGAGCCCGGCATTCGTCTTGGTAAGCAGTTCATATGCGGTCCTCCTTTTGACATCCCGGTTCCGTGGTCGGCTTAATTACCTACCGCCTTTGTGTGTTTTGAATAGTACGAGCATTGTTTCGCTCGGTCAATCACTTAAAAGTGCTAACCTGTTATCGGTTTTTTAGATAGCTATCGAAAGGACGGGCACCGATGACACTCCAGCAGCTTCGTTTTCTTATCGCCGTGGCAGAGTCCGGCTCAATCAACGCCGCAGCTCAGCGCCTCTATACCGCTCAGTCCAACATCTCAAACGCCGTCAAAAGCCTGGAACAGGAGCTCCATCTGGAGATCTTTACGCGCTCCAGCCGCGGCGTCACGCTCACCAACGACGGCACCGAGCTTTTGGGCTATGCGCGTCAAGTCGTAGAGCAGGCCGATATGCTCGAGGCCCGCTACGAGGACGGCGGCACGCCCCAGGCGCGCCTTGCCATCTCGGCCCAGCATTACGCTTTTTCGGTCGAGGCCTTCGTCAACGTCGTCGAGCGCTGCCGGGACAGCAAGTTCGAATTCATCATGCGCGAGACCACCACGTCGCAGATCATCGATGACGTCCGCGCGTTTCGCAGCGACATCGGCATCCTCTATCTGGACGACTTTAACGCCCGCGTTCTGCAGAAGGCCTTCGCCGATGCCCGCGCAAGCTTCCATCCCCTCTTCGACGCGACGGTCCACGTCTTCGTTAGCGAGCGCCACCCGCTCGCACGCCGCCCGCAGCTGTCCCTTGCCGACCTTACACCCTATACGCGCTACAGCTTTGAGCAAGGCACCTCGAGCTCCTTCTATTACGCCGAGGAACCTTTTAGCTATATCCCTTGCGACCGCAACATACGAATCTCGGACCGCGGAACACTTACTAACTTACTTATCACGTCGAACGGTTACACCCTGTCGACCGGTGTCCTCTCCAATGAAATGCAATGGGGTATGGCATCGATCCCGTTAGCAGACGCCCCAACGATGCACGTAGGCTATATCATGCACGACGAGCGCAAGCCCTCTCCCCTCTTGCAGCAATACCTCGACGAGCTCAACCGCATCATCCGTGCCAACTAACTGTCGGAAGACGGGGTAGAAATCGTAGATTGCTAGCCCCCGGCGGGCATGGCGCTACAATGGTCACTCACACGAAACGTACCCAACGAAAGGAAGCCCGTGAAGGTCATCATCTATACCGACGGCTCGGCCCGATCAAATCCGGGACGCGGCGGCTACGGCGCCGTGCTCAAATACACCAACCCCGCCGGCAAGACCTTTACCTCCGAGCTTTCGCGCGGCTACGCCAAGACCACTAACAACCGCATGGAGCTCATGGCCGTTATCGTGGCGCTCGAGGCACTCAACCGCCCCTGCGAGGTCGAAGTCCATTCCGATTCGCAGTACGTCGTCAACGCCTTTAACAAGCACTGGATCGACGGCTGGAAAAAGCGCGGGTGGAAAACCGCCAACAAGCAGCCCGTCAAGAACCGCGACCTGTGGGAGCGCCTACTCACCGCCAAAAGCAAGCATAAGGTTGAGTTCATCTGGGTTAAGGGTCACGCCGGCCACGAGCTCAACGAGCGCTGCGATGAGCTCGCCACCACGGCGGCCGACGGCAGCAACCTCGATATCGACACCGGCTTTAACGAGAGCGACCTGTAATAGCGTTTTCGTACAGCTTTATATCCCCACGCGCTACACTCATCCTGTAGACCAAACAACGCAAGGGGGACGTATGCTGCGCATCGCGACCATCGGCACATCCATGATCACCGACGACTTTATCCAAGTCGTCAACGCCAACGACCAAGCCGTGTTTGTGGGCACGCTTTCACGCGATGCCAATCGCGGTGCTGCCTTTACCGCCGAGCGCGATGGCGAGCGAAACTTTACCTCACTCGATGAGCTTGCGGCAGCCGCCGACGTCGACGCCGTCTATATCGGCAGCCCCAACGCACTTCACTACGAGCAGGCCCTTGCCTGCATCGCCGGTGGCAAGCACGTCATCGTCGAGAAGCCCTTCTGCGCCACCGAAGCGCAGGCGCTGGAAGTCTTCCGCGCTGCCGAGGCAGCAGGTGTCGTGGCCCTCGAGGCCATGCGTCCCCTCCACGATCCCGCCTTCCACGCCATCGAGGACGCCCTGGGCGAGATCGCCCCCATCCGCCGCGCCTCATTGCGCTTTGGCAAATATTCCTCGCGCTACAACGAGATTCTCGCGGGACGCGCCACCAATATCTTCGACTGCAATATGGCATCGGGTTCCCTCATGGACATTGGCGTCTACACCGTCGAGCCCATGGTCGAGATTTTCGGCATGCCCTCCGGCCTTACGAGCATGATTACTCTGCTCGACCCCACCACGCGACAGCTCACGCACGGCCCCATCGACGGCTGCGGATCCATCCTCGCCAGCTACGGCGGTGGCCGTATCTCCGTCGAGCTCGCGCACTCCAAAATTACGAATGACCTGCTGCCCTCGCAGATCGAAGGCGAGCGTGGCACTATCCAGATCGATCATCTGTCCACGCCCCGCAACGTCCGCATCGACTACCGCGGCGACGTCGTACGTGGCTCGGCGACCGAGGCACCGCGCGAACAGGGCGACAACGGCCGCGTGCTCGACCTGCCCGAATCGAGCAACACTATGGAATACGAACTCACAGACTTTATCAGCGCCATCGGCGGCATCGATAACGTTAAGGAAGAGATTTGGGAGACCCCGGCGGGACGCCACGAGCTTGGCCACTACCGCGATGTCACGCTCGTCTCACTGCGCATCATGGATGCCGTGCGCCAGCAGGCCGGCATAACCTTCCCGGCCGATGCAGGCAAGCAGGCATAGCGATGGGTCTCTTCGATACGTTCTTCTCCAGCGTCACCGGTGGCAGTCGAGAGCCTCAAAAACCATCAAACGTCGAGCTCGAGCTGCGCCGCAGGCTTACTGTGCTCGCAAGCGACGAGGCCACTCAAGACGCTCCCCTGCGCTATTTCCTGCGCTGGGAGGGGCAAGTCCAGGGCGTCGGTTTTCGCTTTGCCAACACCAACCTCGCGCAGGCACGCGCACTCACCGGCTGGGTGCGCAACATGGAAGACGGCTCAGTCGAGATGGAGATACAGGGGGCTCCGGCAAACATCCTATCTCATCTCGAGGCGCTTCATGCCTCCTACGAGCGCATGGGAACGCGTTTTCGCCTCGTAGATGCCCAGGCCCGAGCCCCACTTGCCAATGAAGACGGTTTCACTCCTCATTATTAGTATTGTGTGCTAAATACGGTATCATTTACCTACGACCGTTAATAGAAAAGAGGCGAGGCGCATGGCGGTGCAAAGAAGGAATACCAAGCAGCGAAAGCTGGTTCTTGACGCCGTGCGCCAAAGCTATAACCATCCCACCGCCGACGAAATCTACAACGTCGTGCGCGCGCAGGATGACAAAATCAGCCGCGGTACGGTCTACCGCAATCTCAATCTCTTGGCCGACGCCGGCGAAATCCTCTCCATCAAGACGCCGGGCGGCAGCCGCTTCGATCGCACCGTCGAGCCGCATGCGCATATCATCTGCACCTCGTGCAGCCGCGTCATCGACGTACCACTCCCCTTCGATGCACAGCTCGACGCCAAAGCATCCGAGCAAATCGGCTGGCACGTCACGTCGCACTACACCATCTTCGAGGGTCTCTGCCCCGATTGCCGGTAGACGTTTGGAACATGCCTTAAAATCCACCTTTCCGCACTCTGCAACAAAATGTAGATTTCTAGGTATGTCCCGAAAACTTACTCGGCGAGCAGACGACGCAGCTCTTCTTCGACCGTGCGCACGTAACGGACGCGGTCGTTGACGCCACGCATGGTGGGGTTGCAGCTCTCCATCAGATAGGGATGGCCCACGACGTTGAGCATGTCGCGATCGT
>DXZM01000006.1:0-6457 GCA_019419665.1 Collinsella sp. | reverse complement strand
TTGCAGCTCTCCATCAGATAGGGATGGCCCACGACGTTGAGCATGTCGCGATCGTTCTCATTGTCGCCAAAAGCCATCATCTCATCGGGCGAAATACCCAGGGCACGACCGTAATCGGCAAGCGCGGAGCCCTTGCCCGAACCGAAACCGATCAAGTCCGTCCATGCGGTTCCCGACGTCATCACTTCGACACGATCGCTAAAGAGGCGCTCGAAATACTCCCGGGCTGCCGGATAATCCACCTCGGGCGTCTGGAAGCCAATCTTAATGACATCCTCGTCGATGTCCTCGGGACGGTCGACCACCGCCACATCGCAGTGGACCACATAGCGCAAATGGTCGACGAACGCATCGTTACCGCTCATGGCGTAGATGTGCCCCTCACACGAAAGGGTCACGTCGGTATGGGGATACGCAACCACGGCATTCGCGATAGCCATAGCAAGGCTACGCTCCATAGAGCGCTTGACAACGGCACGCCCCTCGCTCATCACCAGGGTTCCGTTTTCGCATACATAGGTGAGCTCATCGGCCACCGGGGCAAACAGGTAGCGCAAGCTCGCATATTGACGGCCACTCGCCGGCATAAACACGATACCGCGACGATGCAGCTCATCGATAAGCTCAAAGGCCTCGGAACGCAGCTCGCGCTCCCCCGGATGCAGCAACGTGCCGTCCAAATCGCATGCAATCAGTTTGATTCCCTCAAGACCCATATGCTTCCCCAAAGCCTCCTATCAACAGCAAGACGGACCTTGATTGGTCGCCCCTCAAAGCCCATCTTGCGCATACGCGCGCTTAGCCGCGCACCTTTTTTACGATGGTAAAGTCTGGAGCCATGCTCACGACGACCTCCGCCGCACTCGACGCAAAGCGCCGGCTGGCATCGAGCTCGCGTGTGACCACCGAGAGCCGAACACCCTCGACACCCCGGAGCATGCGGCCCAAAACAGGCTGCACCGGCGTATACATGCGCACGGTATGCTCGTCCGAGTCGCCTCGGAAGAGCGGCGCATGCATGTTGCCGATCTCCCAGCACGCATGCGCGAGCGCAATCGGGTCCATGCGGTCAACTTCGACCAAATAAACCTCGGCGCTGCGCAGGCGCACGACAACCGCCACGGGCACCACGCCCGAACGGTCGACGGTGAGCACGTCGCCGTCGACAAAACGACCGCCGTCGGCAGTATCCAGCCGAACATCGATCGTGCGCCCCAGCTCCGTCACGCCCACAAACGCGCATACATCAGCCTGGTCCCAATCGAGCAGTAGCTCGTCAACTTCAAAGACGCCGCCCAGCTTCCGGCGAAGCAGAAGTTCATAAGACGGATCGTTGAGATTTCCCAAGCATGTCGTCGAAACCAAGCGCTCAGGCATGCTCTAACCCTCGACCTCGACGAGCTCGATATCAAAGTTGAGGTCCTTGCCGGCAAGCTCGTGGTTGGCATCGAGCGTCACGGCCTCGGGCGTCACGTCAATGACGACGGCGGGAACGGGCATACCGCTCGGCGTGGACAGGAAAAGCTTCACGCCCTTCTCGATCCGCTCGATGTTGGGAACCTGTTCGGCCGGGAAGGTAATAACCATCTCGGGATTGTGCTCGCCGTAGGCATCGGCGGCAGGAATGTGCACGGTCTTCTTCTCGCCCACCTGCATGTCGACAACAGCGGCGTCGAAGCCCTTGATCATCTGACCGGCGCCGCAGGTGAACTCCAGCGGCTCGCCGCGATCGTAGGAGCTATCGAACTGCGTGCCGTCATCGAGCGTGCCGCGATAATGGGTCTTGACCTTCTTGCCCTGGTTGGACATGGTAACCTCCGTGATAAGGGCGGCGCACAACGCGGGCCGCCGTGAACATATGGCGCTAACTATACCCTAGTCATACAATTCAATGACAGTTTGCAAAGAAACGCTGCAACCGGAGGAACCATGGCATATCCCGTATTTGACCTACACTGCGACACCGCCGACCGAATCGGCTGGGCCACGCTCGATCTCGACCTGCGCTTTACCGCCGGCACCGACGGTTATTTCCCCGGCGACGAAACGCATCCGCAAGATTTCGACCTCATCGAGGGTAACGCCTGCGCCATCTCGCTCGCGAAGATCGGCAACACGCCGTGGGCACAGTGCTTCGCCACGTTTGTCCCCGACGAGATTCCTACCGCCCACGCCGCGCGCTTCCAGGCGCAGATCATGGCGCACATGAGCGGCCAGGCAATGCTCAACCACGACCGCATGGTCAACGTACGCAGCGCGGCAGACATTCGCCCTGCGCTCAAAGATGGCAAGGTCGCCTGCATCCACACCATCGAAAACGCCACGTTCTTTGCCGAGGACCCCGCGCTGATCGAGGTGCTCAAGAGCTTGGGCGTACTCATGTCATCACTCAGCTGGAACGCGCAGGGACCGCTCGCGAGCGGCCACGACACCCACGCCGGCCTCACCGCCGCCGGCATCGAGGCGCTTACGCAGATGGAGCACGCCGGCATGGTGCTCGACGTCTCCCACCTCAACGATGAGTGCTTTGACGAGGTTGTCACCCACGCCACGCGCCCCTTCGTCGCCAGCCACTCCAACTCCCGCGCAGTTTGCGGCGTTAAGCGCAACCTTACCGACGACCAGTTCCGCACCATTCGCGACATGGGTGGCATCGTCGGCCTCAACTACTGCAGCGAGTTCCTATCCAACGACGCAACCGACAAGACAGCCGCAGACGTCACCTTCGACCAGCTGGCGGCACATATCGAGCACTGGCTTGACCTGGGTGGCGAAAATGTCATCGCGCTCGGCGGCGACTGGGACGGTGCCGCGGTGCCCGCTTTCCTCTCCGACGCCAGCAAGATGCCCGAGTTCCAGAACAAGCTCTCCAAGCACTTTGGCAAGACTGTGATGCAGAAGCTCTGCAGCGACAACGCGCTTGCCTTCTTTGAGCGTTATTAATTTCACATCCCTTGAGCGGGCCGGCATGCCGAACGGTCGACATGCCGGCCCGTCCCCAATCTGAAGGACCGCTTTTGACGCAGCAGTTTACGATTTCCGTACCCCGACCGGATGGGACGCCCATCCCCGTCGTCGTTACCAAAAAGTGCGTCAAGAACTTCAACCTACGCGTCACATCGAGCGGTGAGGTCCACGCCAGCGCGCCGCTCGGCGCCAGCCGCGAGCGTATCGAAGCGTTTGTGAAGCGCAACAGCGCCTGGACTATCAGCCGACTTGCCCAGCGTGAGCAAAGTCAGGCGACGGCGCGAGAGTCACTCAGTCCCTCGTCCATCATTGCACTTTGGGGCAAGCCCATCACGGTACAAGATGCGCTCGATCACAACTTTAAGTCACCCGCACCGCGGCCCAAGCAGGCCACCTTCGCAAGTTTTATAGGTGCCGACAAATCGAACGAACGCCCACAGGCCAAGCGGCGCGCAACCCTCGACGGCCTGACGTCCGATGAGCTCCAAACCCGCATCGACCAACTCTATGCATCCGAGGTCACCACGGCGCTGCGCGATATGGTACGCGCGTACGAAATCGCAATGGGTGTCGCCGTTTCCCGCGTTTCCGTACGTAGCATGAAAACGCGTTGGGGCTCATGCACGCCCAAATCCGGTGCCGTTCGCATCGCACGCGAACTTGCCGCCTATCCCATCGAGTGTCTCGGCATGGTTGTCGCCCACGAGCTCGTCCACCTGCTCGAGCCAAGCCACAATCAGCGGTTTCACGCCCTGCTCGACACGTACTGTCCCAACAATAGAGCTCTATCGCAGCGGCTCAAGCAGCCGCCCATAGAGACGTATTAGAACCGGTTAGCGCACGCGCTCGATCTCGACGCCGCAGCTTGCCAGGGGAAGACCGACGGGAGCCCAAGGCTTATCGAGCTTAACACGCACGCCAAGCAGCAAGGGGTAACGACGCAGCAGCATCTGGGCCACACCCTCGGCTGCCGCCTCGATGAGTTTAAACGTATGCTCGCGCAGATAGCCATCGACATCGTGGCACACCGAGCCGTAGTCAATCGAAGCGTCCAGGTTATCGTGCTCCCCCGCTGCACGCAGGTCGGCATAGAGCACCAAGGACACGATGAACTTCTGGCCCAGCGCATTCTCTTCGGGATACACGCCGTGGTTGGCAAAGACCTCGAGACCGTCGATAGTAATGCGGTCAGCATGGCGCAGATCGTCATAACTCACGTGGGGCACCGCCGTTGCGGTGGATATATCGCCCCTTCCACGGCGGGCGAGCTCGGCGCCTTCAGTCTTGGTTGCATTCTCGGGCAGTTTCTTGTTGCTCATCGCGATCGTCTCCTTCGTTTAGAACCCCGACCGCGTAAACTAACTACACGCGAATCGACAGGTTCTTTTTATCATCGCTCCAGTTGCAAGCATTGCGCGCGGGGCATGCAAAGCAGGCGCGCGACGCTTTGTCGGCTGCATAGAGCAGACGCTCAAGCGGTTGGCTGTTCACACGCAGCTTTCGATGGCCCAGAATGGCCGTCTTAATGGCTGCGGCATCGGCCGGCTCAAACGCCACATCATCGGGCATGCCGCCGAGAATCGCATCAGCGACGCGTTCGCTTGCAACATCATGGGATATACCCGATTCATACTGTTCATCTTTGCCGATATCGTGAAGAAGTGCCGTGGCGTAGATGACCTCACGGTCAAATTCGAGCTGTTCCTCGAGATTCTTGATCCACATAATGCGAGCGACATCGAGAAGATGGTCAATACCGTGGCGGCAGAAGATGCGCCCCGATTCCAACTGTGCAATGTTACCCAGGTGCCGCCGGAACAGCCCGTTGGCGCAAATGTAATCAATGCGAGGCATGGCACCAAAGGGAGCCAAGCCCGAAGCCATAAAGCCGCGACGCGACGTCCCCTCATCGGTCTTCGATGTAAAGTCGTTGACGACCCTCATGCTAACGGCCCAGCATCCTAAAGAACCGCTCCTCGAGCGCGGGATCAGTCTCAAAGACGCCGCGGCGAGCGAGCGTCACGGTCTTGGTACCGGGCTTTTGCACGCCGCGCATGGTCATGCACATATGCTCGGCTTCCATGAGCACAATCGCTCCCTGGGGAGCGAGATAATCCATGAGAGCGTCGGCAACCTGCGCACACAGCTGCTCCTGCAGCTGCAGACGGCGGGCATAAACCTCAACCGTGCGGGCGAGTTTGGAAAGCCCAGCCACCCGACCGTTAGGGATATAGCCAATGGCGGCCTTGCCATAAAACGGCAGCAGATGGTGCTCGCACAGCGAGTAGAACGTGATGTCGCGCTCGATAACCAAATCGTTCGAAGCGACGGCAAAGGTTTTGGACAGGTGCTCCTCGGCACTCTGGTCCATACCGCCGGCGATCTCACCATACATACGGGCAACGCGCGCCGGGGTCTCCAGCAGGCCCTCACGAGTTGGGTCCTCGCCTATGCCCTCAAGCAACAGCTTAATGGCGGCCTCGACTTTTTCCTGATCGACCATCTGGGCCTCACTTTTCCGATTTTGCGTTCGCACTATGGTACCACGCCCTCCGGCATCGGCCACAAGCTACATAGTATGGGTCGAATAGACCGGATCGTCCCGCCAAAGCTCCACGGCGTCGCAAAGCGCAACGTTCTCACGTGCAGCACGAGCGCGCGTGGCGTTCATGTCGATCACGCGCTGATTGCTCGAGCCCCTAAAGCGCAACGAGATATCGTACAGATCCTGAACGAACGGGCCGTCCACCAACATGTCGAGGCAGGCCAGGATACGGTCCGTCACCTCGGTATGATGACGGCCACCCGGCATAAGCTCCTCGAGCACGTCACCGGTAAAGCACCAAATGGTCTTGCCCGACCCCGCAGGATAGGCCGCACGCACGCGTTCGATAAAGTCAACAAGCCCCGCCTGATTCTCGGGCTCCATAGGCTCGCCGCCCAGAATCGTCAGGCCGTCAATAAAGGGATGATCGAGGCTCTCGATAATCTTGTCCTCGACGGCACGATCGAACGGCTCGCCCGCGGCAAAGTCCCACGCGACAGAATTAAAGCAATTCTTGCACCCGCGACGGCACCCGCTCACAAACAGAGAAGTACGAACGCCCTCCCCATCAGCAATGTCGAAATACTTAATGTTCGCGTAGTTCATAAGTAACTCTCCCGGGAGGCCGGGACATATCATCCCGTCCTCAAACATTCTCGGCCTTCGGCCTGCGAAACTGCGGGCGGGACGATATGTCCCGGCCTCATGCAAAGGGTAACTCAATGAACGAAGAGAACATCGAGTATAGGGTTCGAGGTCCAATAAAAACCTTGTTGCAACTCAACCGCCATCGCAAGCAAAGCGTTGTTGCAAGTCAACTCATTTCCGCTTAGAACTTCGAGGAGTGAGCAGACCGCATGCCGCATCTCAGCTACGTCAACTTGGCTGAGCCGAGAGGGCCGCTTGGGCTTTTGCTCGATATGAGTTCCGCACGCAAAGAAGGCC
>DXZM01000059.1:0-47157 GCA_019419665.1 Collinsella sp. | reverse complement strand
TAGGCCTCGTTGTACACCGTCTTGAGCTTCAGCAGGTGAGCGTAGCGGTCCATAGCGGCCTGCTCGTTCTCCTTGAAGAGCTCCTCGGCGCGCTCGGGGAAGGAACGCGTCAGCGAAGCGTAACGGGCCTCGTTCATCAGGAACTCCTGATAACCGCCCGCGGGCTCCTTGGAATCGAGCGAGAACTTCTTGCCGGCAGCAGCCTCGGGATTGAAGCGGAAGAGGTTCCAGTAACCGCACTCGACAGCCTTCTTCATCTCGGCCTGGCAGTTCTGCATGCCGCCCTTCTTGATGGAGTGCATCTCGCAGGGGCTGTAGCCGATGATGAGGGATGGGCCGTCGTAGGCCTCGGCCTCGTGGATGGCCTTGAGGGTCTGAGCCGGGTTGGCGCCCATGGCGACCTGCGCCACGTAGACGTAGCCGTAGCTCATGGCGATCTCGGCCAGGGACTTCTTCTTGGTCACCTTACCGGCAGCGGCGAACTGAGCGACCTGGCCCAGGTTCGAGGCCTTGGAGGCCTGACCGCCGGTGTTGGAGTAAACCTCGGTGTCGAAGACAAAGACGTTGACATTGTGGCCGGAAGCCAGGACGTGATCCAGGCCACCGAAGCCGATGTCGTAGGCCCAACCGTCGCCGCCGAAGATCCAGAAGGACTTCTTGGTGAGGTAAGCCTTGTCGGCGAGGATTGCCTTGGAAGCGTCGCAGCCGCACTTCTCGAGCTCGGCAACGTAGGCAGCGGCAGCAGTCTTGGAGGCCTCGGCGTCGTTGACGGAGTCGATCCAAGCCTGACCGGCGGCCTTGAGCTCATCGGACGGACCATCGGCAGCGATGATGTCCTGGGTAGCGGCGATCAGCTTGTGCTGAACGGCCTCATAGCCAACGGCCATGCCCAGACCGTGCTCGGCATTGTCCTCGAACAGGGAGTTGTTCCACGCCGGGCCGTGACCGTCCTTGTCCTTGCAGTAAGGAGCGGTGGCGGCGGGGTTACCCCAAATGGAGGAGCAGCCGGTGGCGTTGGAAATGAACATGCGGTCGCCGGCGACCTGGGTCACCAGACGTGCATAGGCGGTCTCGGCGCAACCGGCGCAGGAACCAGAGAACTCCAGGTAGGGCTGCTTAAACTGGCTGCCCTTGACGTTGGCCGCGATGAGCTCCTTCTTCTCGGAGACGTTCTCGACCATGTAGTCCCAAACGGGCTGCTGGTCCATCTCCTGCTCGGTGGGAACCATCTCGAGGGCGCCCTTGGGGCAGACCTTGACGCAGTTGGTGCAACCCATGCAGTCGAGCGGGGACACAGCCATGGTGAACTTCATGCCCTTGGCCTTGGGGCCCATGGCGTCGAGCGTGCGGGTAGCCTCGGGCGCGGCGGCGGCCTCGTCCTCGGTCATCGCGAACGGACGGATGGTGGCATGCGGGCACACGTAGGCGCACTGGTTGCACTGGATGCACTTGGTCTCGTCCCAGTGGGGAACGACCACGGCGACGCCGCGCTTCTCGTATGCGGAGGCGCCCAGCTCAAACTGGCCGTCGGCGCAATCGACGAAGGCGGAAACAGGCAGGCTGTCGCCGTCCATGCGATCGATGGGCTCGAGCAGGTTCTTGACCTGCTGGGCGATAGCGGACTTGGTCTCCTCGGAGAGCTCGACGGGGGCGGCATCCTCGGCAGTAGCCCAGTCGGCCGGAACCTCGAACTTACGGAAGGCGGTAGCGCCGGCATCGATGGCCTTGTGGTTGGCGTCGACGATAGCCTGGCCCTTCTTCATGTAGGACTTGGTAGCCGCGTCCTTCATGTACTGCAGGGCATCCTCGGCGGGCAGGACCTTGGCCAACGCGAAGAAGGCGGACTGGAGCACCGTGTTGGTGCGCTTGCCCATGCCGACCTTGGCCGCCAGGTCGATAGCGTCGATCAGGTAGACGTTGACGTTGTTGTTCGCGATGTAGCGCTTGGCCACGGCGGGCATGTGCTCGGCGAACTCCTCGTCGCTCCACTGGCAGTTGACCAGGAAGGTGCCGCCCGGCTTGACGTCGCGGACCATCTTGAAGCCCTTAACGATGTAGCTGGGGTTATGGCAGGCGACAAAGTCGGCCTTGGTCACGTAGTACGGCGAACGGATCGGGGAATCACCAAAGCGCAGGTGCGAGACGGTGACGCCGCCGGTCTTCTTGGAGTCGTACTGGAAGTAGGCCTGGACGTACTTGTCGGTGTGGTCGCCGATGATCTTGATCGAGTTCTTGTTGGCGCCGACGGTACCGTCGCCACCCAGACCCCAGAACTTGCACTCGATGGTACCGGGGGCTGCGGTGTTGGGCGCATCCTCGGCCTCGGGCAGGCTCAGGTTGGTCACGTCATCGACGATGCCGATGGTGAACTCGCGCTTGGGCTCGTCCTTCTTGAGCTCCTCGAAGACAGCGAACGCGGACGCGGGAGGCGTGTCCTTGCTGCCCAGGCCGTAACGGCCGCCGACAACCTTGATGCCCGTCTTGCCGGCCTCGTAGAGAGCGGAGACGACGTCCTGGTAGAGCGGCTCGCCAATGGAACCCGGCTCCTTGGTGCGGTCCATAACGGCAATCTTCTTGACGGTCTCGGGGAGAACGTCGACAAAGTGCTTGATGGAGAACGGACGGAACAGGCGGACCTTGACCAGGCCGACCTTCTCGCCGTGAGCGTTGAGGTAGTCGATGACTTCCTCGAGCACGTCGCAGAAGGAGCCCATGCACACGACGACACGATCGGCGTCGGGAGCGCCGTAGTAGTTGAACAGGCCGTAATCGGTGCCGAGCTTCTCGTTGATCTTCTTCATGTAGCCCTCGACGACGGCAGGGAGCTCGTCGTAGACCTTGTTGCAGGCCTCGCGGTTCTGGAAGAAGATGTCGCCGTTCTCGTGGCTGCCGCGGGTGTGCGGGTGCTCAGGGTTGAGCGCGTGATCGCGGAAAGCCTGGACGGCGTCCATGTCGCACATCTCAGCCAGATCCTTGTAGTCCCACATGGCGACCTTCTGGATCTCGTGGCTGGTGCGGAAGCCGTCGAAGAAGTTAAGGAACGGGGTCTTACCCTCGATGGCGGCAAGGTGAGCCACCGGCGAGAGGTCCATGACCTCCTGGACGTTGCCCTCGGCGAGCATGGCGAAGCCGGTCTGACGACAGGCCATGACGTCGGAGTGATCGCCAAAAATGTTCAGGGCGTGGGAAGCGACGCAACGCGCGGAGACGTGGAAGACGCCCGGGAGCTGCTCGCCCGCGATCTTGTACATGTTCGGGATCATCAGAAGTAGACCCTGAGAAGCCGTGTAGGTGGTGGTCAGAGCACCGGCGCCCAGCGAACCGTGAACGGTACCGGCTGCACCTGCCTCGGACTCCATCTCGACGACCTTGACCGGGGTGCCGAAGATATTCTTGCGACCCTGGGCCGCCCACTGGTCGACATGGTCGGCCATCGGGCTGGACGGCGTAATGGGATAGATTCCCGCTACCTCGGTGTACGCATACGAAACATATGCGGCCGCCTCGTTGCCGTCCATAGACTTAAACTTACGCGCCATATACCCCTCTCCTCTCATATAGGTATACAGGCCCCGGCGATCGCCGGGATATTGGCGTGATGGGATTTTCGCTGTTGCTTCCAATCATCTGGCAGGCAGGCTCAGCAGCAGGTACATGGCGTGGAGAGAAGGCATGCCGAGGCGAGGGGGGCTGCACGCACTCCACAGGCCCAGCTGCCCGTCTTGCACATGACCGAGCGCCGCAAAGGCCGCATGCCGGATGCTCCCGGGCACGCCCCGGCGATGGGAGGCACCCGCAACGGAAATCCGCATGCGGGTTTATTGTACCCCGCCGCCAAGTGTAATTTCGACAAATATAGGTGGGCGGTAAAGGTTTACCTCGGGTGACCGCCAAGGGCCAAAATGAACGCTTCGTCCCCGGGCGATTGGCCCTGGCGCGCCATGGAGTGTCCCGGAGTGCCGGCATAAAAGGAACGTCCCCATCTGCCGACTAGAGGGCGCCGACGCCGAGGAGGATAGCGTAGGTGGTGGATTCGCCAAGTCTGAGCTCGTCGCCGGGGTTGAGCTGAGCGGAGCGGCCGGGCTCGACCTGGATGCAGACGCTCGTCGCGCCGTTTACCACCATGGTTCCGTTGGTGGACGACAAGTCCTCGACGTGCCAGATATTTTGAGCATCGCACCAGATATGGGCATGGCGGGCCGAGACGTCGTCGGTGATGCCGCCCTCCCCCGTTGCCAGCGCGCCGATCTCAACGCCTTCCTCACTCGGCTGAATCCAGCGCGGGACGCTCACCACGTAGCCGTTTTGCACGCACAGCAGTCCCAGCGGATGCGCCGGCGCGACCTCGTGCTCGCCCGCGACCGAAGATGTGCTCAGCGAGCGCGGCGTCGACGTGTCGCCGCCACGGGTCGCATGAGCGCGGCGGCTCGCCCGACTTGGAACTAAGGCGGGCGTGAGAGCAAACGGCATAGGGAACGAATCTTGCGGATGTACTCCTCGACGTCAGGCAGGTAAGCCCCACGAAGTCACCGGGGAGGCCCAAGCGGCCCGGCACCACTTCCAGATTCTGACCAGGGCGAGTCGTTCGCCGGTGGCTGAAGGCTCGCTCCCACCCAAAAGGGGAGATTCGCGTTGTTCCCCAATCGCTCTCGCATCTTTCATTTTGCTCGAGGTGGGCTATAAAAACTTTCCTGGTGAAAGGCGGCGATTGGTTTCCTTTCTTTCTAGAGGAGCGCGCCTGTAATCTGTTTTCATCCTAAATCAAGTTAAGATCGGACCTTCCAGAGGCAAGTCGACTCAAACTGCGAGGCTCCATGTTGGAATAAAGAGCGCTGTCGAAGTGCCAACAACACAAAGCTTGCCAGTCTCAAATAGAACCTTTTGGGAGTCCGATTGGGCCGCACACCGAATCCCCGCTGGTGGTTTTTTATAGCTGCGCAACAATAAACAAGGTTAGTGCCAGTCCAGCATGAAATTGAGGAACGTATGCATTTTTTCTCAGTAAGTGATCGTCGTTACTGCTTCGATGAGGTCACTCGCAATTGCTTTCAGGTTGACCAAGCATCAGAAGATGCGCTTCGCATATTTGAAGCATCGGGAAGAACGGTCAACTCGAAGTTGCTAACAAAGTCACTTGCTGCGAAAGGCTACGACCAAACGACCATAGCAGAACTTGAAGACGACATTGATGAGTATCAACGATTGTCTGAGCGGACTCTCTTAACAAAAGACACGCCTCGAAAACTTAGATCCATCGAACTCCACGTTTCACATGCATGCAACCTTGGTTGTAGTTACTGTTTTGCCGGTAAAGGAGATTATGGAACGTCTCCTCTGCTGATGACAGACGAGATAGCCTTCAAGGCGGTCGACTACCTCGTCGCAAGTTCATCGGAAACGAAACGCTTGCGATCGTCTTTTTTGGTGGGGAACCCATGATTAACGAGCCGCTGATATGGAAAACGGTCGACTATTCAAAAAGAATATACCCCAATAGAAACTTTACCTATTCTATTACGACCAACGGAACGCTTTTGAATGACACTGCTGTGAATTCTTTCAAGGAGCACGGGTTTTCTGTTCCGATTAGTCTCGATGGTACAGGATGCAAGCACGATGCATCGCGCCCGTACAAGACGGGAGGCGGCTCTTTCTCCGATATCGACAAAAACGTTCGTCGTTTTTCCGAGTCGTTCCCCTTCGGCGCAAGAGCGACCTTAACAAATAATAACTGTAACCTTGTTGAAGACTATCTTCAGTTTAAAGAGATGGGCTTCAGAAGGATTTACTTCTCGCCCGTGAGCTCATTCGATGAGAATATCAAACTCGACGAACACTCATTAAACAAAATCAGGGCGGGCCTAATAGATTTGGCGGATCAATATCTCAAACAGATTGATCAAGGGGAAAAGCCCTTGTTTAGAACATTGAAAACTGCAGTTGATTTGATTATGAGCAACAGGATCGCCTTTGTCGGATGCGGGGCTGGCAGGCGTTTTATTTCCGTGACTCCCGAAGGGGACGTATACCCCTGTCACAGGTTTGTCGGGATGATGCGATTCAAAATGGGCAACATCGTCACCGGAATTGACGAAACTAGGTATATTGAAAACTGGAGTCAGGGTGTCGAAAAAAGAATTGACTGTACGGACTGTTGGGCTCGGTCTTTCTGTGGTGGGGGCTGTAGCTGGGAGGCTGCAGGCGAGCACGGCTACTTGCCCAAGAGTCTACACCCTGCATCATGTGAATATAGAAAAATGTGCTACGAGATGGCTTTTGACCTTATTTCCCGCCACTCATCTTCGCAGGAGAAAAATCAACGAGAAGCTACTGTATCGGAATAAGCGGTTCAGCGCATTGCTGTCACCATTGTGGAGGTGTTCGTTCTTCTGATTACCGTCTGCGAAGCTTATTGCTACGTTCGCCGAAACCATTCTAGAAATATGGTGAACTAGACATCTTGGTTTGTTATACACAATATTGAGGTTTTTCTGCACTCAAAGGGAGGTAGTCGTGAAGCATATTCATCCGATTAATCCAGGAAGTGGCGACGAGGCAGGCGTGAAGCCGATGTCTTTTGACTGCCTCTTGGGCATTACTGACATCTGTACTGTTTATGATAAAGCAGATGGCTGTGGTGCATACGATTACTGCGACTATGACATGGATGGCGGCAGCATCTGCGTTGTAGATCACTGTGGCATTGATCAAACGTAGTCTCTAATTGGATTAAGGTGAGGAGCTGTTATGAAGCATATCCATCCTGTTGGTTCAAATGAACATCCTCCCGTTGAGCCTTGTTGTCTTGGAGTTGATATATGCAATTTTTACGACATCGCCGAGTGCCCTGTTGCGGATTGGTGCTATGTCGATAAAGAATCAAGCTGTGTTTTGCCAGCAGATTGGTGCGATCCAGTTGACGAGTAGTTTTGTGGCTAGGAACTATTTGGTCCAATTCAGAATAAGATGGGAACAAATACCAAAATCTCGTGTCTGGGAGGAGTTATGCCATTATTGCAAGGTCTCGTTGGATTAGCCTTTATACTTGCGTTATATCTGGCACCTTTTTTAATTCTATTCTTCATTATCCGACTCTTTCTTCGGAGAAAATAGGAGTGTCACGCAAACATTAGCGTAGCTTTCTTCCAATATGAGCCGAGCATTGGCAAGTGGAATAAGAAGCCCGACCGTTCGCCACATGAAAGTGATCGGACGGGCTTCTCTATTTAACCCGGGCCGCCACCCATAGCGGCTTTCCAAGCGTATTCTCAGTGCAAAGCAATCGTCAGTTTAATCCTATGCGCTGATACCGCATTTCATTTGTTCGGCTCGAATTCTACGGCCTGGCAACCCTCGCACTCTCCGGCAAATGGATTGAACGCGAAGGCAGAGATGATGTGTGCGTGGACATCGAGGCTGCTGTAGGCAACATACTGGGACATGGACCCCCGCTGCGCGTGGTATGCGGCCCGGCATATTCATTGCCGTCCAACCCCGTGTAGTTGCAGCAAAGGGTGGAACCTCAATGCTCAGCTCATGTTGTCCGTGGGACACGAGAATCGTAAGTACACTTTGGTGCGATTCTCACGCTGATACTGAGCCACCTGGAATAAGATACGTCGCGACAACACTTCGCTTCACCTCTGTCTCGACAAGATGACGTAGACTAAAGTTTCCTTTAGTAAGAGAACGAGAACTATATCTGAAAGCGTTGCGATGGCGTGAAGGCACCGAGTCCGAACCGCCTGAATGCTACGTGCATCTGCATCGCCTTTTTGTTATCTCTGCCAGTTGGGTAGCACTACACTTGTCATCATTTACCCTGGTACATGCTGCCTAAATCCACTACCCCTTCTACCGCGCCGACCATCTCGTCATCGTGAGAGACAACGATGATCAGCTGGCTTTGCTTGTTGCGCTTAACATAGGCCGCAAGCTCGGCGCGGCTTACAGCGTCTAACCCAGTCGTGGGCTCGTCGAGTACCAAAACTGACGACTTGCGTGAAATCGCCGACCATAAGTACACTCGGCGCAGCTCACCGCCCGAAAGCGCGGAGCAACGTTTCCCGAGCAACTCCTTCACGCTGTTTTCCAGCGAAAGTAGGCCATCTACACCCCGGTGATAGGAAGAAAAGGGCGTGTCGAAATACTCTAACAGCTCTTTCACCGTTTCGTCCGGCGCGAAGCACAACTGTGGGCAGCACGATATCTCTCTCGCACGTATGTAATCCAAGTCGCATTCTTCGATTGGCACGCCGTTGTATTTTACTTTGCCTTTCGATGAGTATAGCCCGAGCATCAAGTAAAGAAGTGACGTCTTGCCTCTTCCGTTTTCCCCAACTATGCAATATGTACCAGGACCGGAAAACTTGAAAGAAAACCCGCCGAGGACCTCTCGGACAGATCCGTCTGGAAGGGCAACCGAGAATTCCAAATCAGATACCGAAATGTCATTTATTTCATCGAGTTTAGCTAAATCGGTCCGATTCCACCCCGATCTCTCCTTTTCTCTCGTCGCGATAGCCGTCCTATCCCATGATGCTTTGGCATCTTGATAGGATTTGAACAATGACATCATACTTTTCAAAGTCTTAAAGAGAACCGCGAAGTATGTACCGATGATAGTGTACTCGCCTATTGACATAGTTCCGTTAATGATTCGTACTCCGGAAACAACAAGTATCACCGCTTGAAACAACGCTGCGAAAAGACCATCGAGCGATGTCAGAGAATATGATAGCTTTCCGGAGCGCAAAACTTTGGGAAAATAGCTCTTAAACCCAGCGTCGAGCGCTTGTTCGCTCTTGCCGTACGAAGATGTCAGTTGAATGTTGAGAATCTGATTAAGCTGCGATGCAATTGCGGCGTAAAAGGCGCTGTCCGCCTCTTTCTTCTCATACGTGACCCTATACAAAAGTTTCCTCAACCCAGTAATTACACAGAAATACACGATGAGGAGAATGATGGAAAACACCGCGAGAGTTGAATCAATTGACCATATGATAAGCAATACGATGGGAATGGCTACAATGGACAGCGGCGCACTGATAAAATTCGCCAAAACGAAGGATGAGACCACGCTGGAGTCGGAAATAATCCGTTGCGTTGTATAGGCTGGATCGATGGTCCGACTCACCAAGTAATCGTCTCTTTCAAAACGCAAGACGGCCTCCCTGAGAAGATCAAAGGAAAGTCTCGTGGTTATGCGAATGGAAAGTGTTCCTGCAAAATAAGTAAAGAGGGTGGAGAAAACTCCTATTGACGCAACCAGGAGCGCGAAGAGTACGGCGTCTCTTTCGCTGGGGTTACCGAGAAGAAAATCTAAGAATTTCCCGTTCACGTATGGCATGGCATAGGAGAGAGCGGTTCCAATCACCGTGATAGCAATGAAGACGAAAGCCCCTTTTGCTCTGATGAACCTCGAGAGAACGCATCGAATCAAGGAAGGCCCCAATCTACCCGCCACAAAACATCAATCACTGATACCTTACACCTCAACACAACAGGAGCGAAGATTTGCCAATGAGACTGCTTTAAGATTGCCTTGGGCCAATACGATCTCAAGCTCTTCCTACAAGAGAGTCGGAATCGGACATCTCCTCCGACGAACCTGGCAATCGGGCGGATGAAATATCTTTTTCAACCGCCCGATTGCCACAATAGATTTGAGCATCCGCCCACAAACGTCCGCGTTTTATACCCATCAAATCCTTTGCCTTTTGTCGTCTAGACTAGAAAAATCGCTCGAAATAACGCAACCGGCCTGCTCGCTTGAAGAAACCTAAGCCCGTAACGTAGATGTGCAAACTTCCGAAACGCCTTGCGCGGCATAGTGCGTATAAACTTCGTCAACCGCCTCAGAAATATCTGAGTATCGCGCCGGGTCAAAAGCATACGATGTCGCAGCTATACCCTGCACCCATTCGGAACGCGGATTAATTGAATAGCCACACAGCATCATCATACATGCATCTAGACCTGATTTCCCAAGTATCCGACGTATTGATGAGAGCATCGCGGGTCGCCCCTGCACCATCGTCGTCACCCCTATTAGCAGTATTTACCGTTTTTCTCTAAATGCGTATCGCCACCCTTAAGAATACGAAGTGTTTTATCCAGACCCGATTGTCCTCCATCTCAAACGAAGGGATAAGGAATCTCATCCGGAATCGGCAGTAACGGAGGATTCACAACGACAAGCGAAAAACATGAGTCATCTCTCAGAGGGGAGTAAAGGCTCCCCTCAAGCACCCTAGTTTCGTCATCCAAAGAGTTGATGGCAGTGTTTTTCTTACAAAGGTCGACAACAAAAGGGTTGATTTCTACAGATGTTACATCCATGCCACAGTTGGTAAGTATCAGGCCCTGTATTCTGGGGCCAGAACACAAATCGAGAGCCTTCCGTGCGCTCTGCGGTGTAAGGCGCCAATCTCAGCAAATCTGTCCCACAATACTGCGCTGAAGAACAAGACGGAACCCCTGAGCCAAACTCCCCTATACCTTATTAAGGCTAAGACAGGCAAGTTCACGCACCCGGCATATTCCAGAATAACATCCTATTGTTTTAGATGCTCTACAAGCATGAACAGCCGCGAATCGGAAAGATCTTCTAGTTTCGCCCCGACTGACCGCCAAGGGCCAAAATGGCCCCTCCATCCCCGGGCGACTGGCTCTGGCGCGCCGAGGAGTGTCCCCAAGTGCCGGCAGAAAAGAAACGTCCCTATCTGCCGGCTAGAGGGCACCGAAGAGGATGGCGTAGGTAGTGGATTCGCCGAGCTTGAGCTCGTCGCCGGGATTGAGTTGGGCGGAACGGCCGGGCTCGACCTGAATGCAGACGCGCGTGGCCCCGTTTACCACCACGGTTCCGTTGGTGGACGACAAGTCCTCGACGTGCCAGATTTTTTGAGCATCGCACCAGATATGGGCATGGCGGGCCGAGACATCGTCGCCGACGTCGGTAATATCGCCCTCACCAGTGGCCAGCGCACCAATCTCAACACCCTGCTCACTCGGCTGAATCCAGCGCGGGGCGCTCACGACAAAACTGTTTTGTACGCGCAGCAAGCCCAAGGGGTGCGCCGGAGCGGGTTCGCGTTCGCCCGCGGTCATCGACATGCCAAGCGAACGCGGCGTGGAGGTGCCTCCGCCACAGGTCGCGTGCGCGTAGTCGATGGCATAGTTCACCGAGGACCGCACATCCGCCGAACAACCGACGGCGACAAACAGCACCAGCACGGCCTCGGCGCGCTCGGCGGGCATGAGTTCCGCCGCCTGGGACAGGCGATCGAGCGCGTTGCGATAGAGATTCGTGTCCTGATGGCACTCTTCGAGCGCGCGTACCATCGGTTCACCTGCAGGACCGCACACCATATTGATCACAGCCGTGGAGTCCATGGGATTGCGCTGGCGCAGGGCCAGTTGCGACATAATACGCGCAGCCGAGGTACCGTATTCGGCAAAGTAGCGCTGCTGAAGCGTGCCGACCGGCGCGCGAACGATAAAGCGGGAAACCCAAGAGCGATCGGCGGCTCGGCTCTGCGGGCTGCGGCCGTCGGCGAGCGGACGGGACGAAAGCACCAAGCCGCACAGCTCGATATGGCTCAGATGCGCCGCGCGCTTAAAGATGTCAAACATGGCCCCGCATGGGGTGAGCTCAACTTGAGATGCCATGACCTAGGCCTCCTTGGTCGTAGAAATAGAATCGGACGATACTTCGACAGGTCCGCCAAAAGTACGGGCAGCTGCGGCTCCACCGGCAAGCGGAGTCGCCATCTGGGCTTTTGTGCGTCGCGGTGCCGAAACGGGAAGTTCAAAGGCAAAGCCCATCGCAAGCAAAAACCACGTAAGCGTATAGGTTGCAACCAAAGCGGCAACAAGGCCGCCCATCACGGCGCGTTGGGAAAATACGCTACATGCAGCCACAGCCAGTACCGGAACCTCGCAGGCAGAAAGCGCAAGCACACCCTGCAGGAACCCCGAGCGTCGATCGCGCGCAAGTGCCCCCGCGACAACGCCGGCCATGCCTGGCAGCGCCAGCGCCAGTGCGGCAATAACACCCGGTAGCGACCCAGGCCACACGAGCGATCCCAAAGTCGCCGTCACGCGAGCGCCCGACGCCAGCAGCGCGGCCGAAACCACGACCGCAGCCCAAACCACGCCACAGACGACCGCCGCGCCGACCATCAGCGCGCGACGAACCGCGCGGCCGGACGCATCCATGGGGCACGGCGTGAGCGGCTCGCCGCGGAGCGAACGACCGACATTTTGCGCATAGTGGTCACAAAACGCCGAGAGCGCCGCCTCGACCGCCGCCGGCTCGGGACGCTCTTTTTGATGGCTGGACAGACAGGCCATCACCACGTTGAACAGCTGGGCATCGACAAACGCCAGCGCATCGCGTAGCTCCTCGGAATCCGGCTCAAGCCCCAGCTGCTGGGCCTGCTCGGCCGCGGCGAGCGCCACATCGGGCTCGCGATGAAGCAGCTGCGTCAAATCGCAACCGGGCGCATGGGCACCAATGGGATAGTCGGGCCGCGTGTCCATCTTGAGACGGTAGGGGCTCGCGATGTCGCGCGTCTTTTTGCGCGAACCCGAGGTGCCCGAAGTGCTCGGCGCGGCTTCGTATGGCGCGATGCCGGCAATGAGCTCGTAAACCGTGCTTGCCGCGGCATAGACGTCAATCGCCGGCGACATACGCAAAGCGCGCAGGTCGGGAATATCGTCGGTGAGCATCTCGGGCGGGGCATAGGCAACCGTCGCGCGACGCAGCGTGGCATAACGCTCCGTAAACGACGCCTTGCCGCCGGTACCGGCCACGGCCGACGCAGGCTCAAGCGCCAGCGACGAGCCAAAGTCGATCAGGCACAGGTCAAAGGTGCCCTCGGCAAGCTGCCGGTCAAGCGGTAGACGCGCCGTACGCACCATAATATTAGCGGGCGAGATATCGCGATGGACAAAGCCCTCGCCCACCAGGCTCATACGGCAGAGCAGATCGAACAGGTCGCGACCCAGACGCGCCGCCACAAGCGGCGACAGGCGTCCGGCATCGTCCACGGCAAGTCGCGAACGCAAGCGGGCAAGCGTCTCGCCCTCGACCCATTCCATGACAATTGCAGGCACACCGTCGACCTCGCCCCAGCCATAGAGGCGGGGAAAGCCCTTAAGGCCCGAAAGGGCGCGATGGCATTCGTATTCCTCGCGAAACGCCGCCTTGAACTTGGCGACCAGCGCCTCGTGAGCGGCATCGTCGTCAAACTCATCGCGCGTCGGCAAGATGAGCTGTTTGAGTGCCACGGCCTCGCCTTGGGCGTTGACGGCACGCGTCACGCGGCCGATACCGCCACGGCGCATGGTGGCATCGTCGGCAAACAGCATCGTAAAACGACGCAGATAGGCAGGCAGTTCGCCCTGACCGAGCGCAATGGCCGGCTCAAACCCGTCGACACGCGCCAGGCGCAGGCCGACCATGGGATCGCGACCGAGCGATTGTGGTGTGGTGGATGCAAGATCGGTCATCATAGGGCAAGCGCCGCCACGTTATTGTTGAAGTTACCGAGCGCGACGTCATCATCGCCGTAATGGCCGACCCATTGACATAGGTTGGTGTAACAGCCCCACAGATTGGCATACTGCTGATACCACTTTGACCGGGGCGAGAATGTCTGACGACCGAACTCGGCTCGAATGACAAACATCTCCCCGACCAGGCTGTCGCACGGCCTGGGATCTCCCGTAGAGTTATAGGTCGAGACCACGTCATTGGCACGAGAAACATAGCCGTCGAGCATGTTGTACTTGGTCACAAGCCAGCTGTGAATGCTCTCTTCCTCAGCAGCGGAAAGGCCACCGGAGTTTGCATCGTTGTCAGTGTTTCCGCCCGTCGAGCCGCCGTTTCCAGACCCTCCGGCAGAGGAACCCGACCCAGAGCCGCCGCCCGAACTCGATGAATCCGAGCCGGAGCCAGAAGTATCCGAGCTACCGGGCTTTCCGGACTGCTGGGCGTCCTGCTCCTTCTGCTGCTCGACCTTATTCACCGTTGCCGCCACGCTATTGTTGGACAACCGATCGATGATCTTGGTGTTGGTGAGCACGATGGTTTTGCCATTGGCAAGCGTGACTTCGTTGTCCGGGGCCTCGGCGCCGTCCGCGTCGCCGGTGCCAAACACAATATGCGCGACCACACTTGCCCAAGCATATCCAGTCGTGGTCCCCAGGTCACTTTTGACCTCATGCCCCACGCGCGGTTCGCGTGCGGCATGTGCCTGCATCATGGACGGCACGGTCATGCCATAGGCAGAAACGCCAGCTATGACCAGCACCAGCGAGCAAGACAGCAGTGCGTACGCCCGCGGCGCCAAGCCCAGTCGGCGTCGCATGCGCACCGCGGCGCCGCGCTTTGTCTGAGTGCCACCGGGCCGCATGCGTTCTCCTCCAACAAAAACACGCCGCTCGGGAGCGGCGCATTCATTCGAATCCATATTTGAGTGTATCAGCGAACCCAAAAGGTTGCGCAACGAATGGGCAAATTAAGGATGCGAGTGGAAGCATCCATGCGATAAGCGGATGCAAAGCATCTTTGTTGCACAACAAACTTACAGTCGCACGGGGAAATTATGGCTACCCCGTGCGTCGCGATGAAGACATACGGCAGGAGCAGGCTCGCCACCTAAATCGTGCGACGGGCCTCGATGGCGCGCCCAAGCGTAAGCTCGTCGGCATACTCCAGGTCGCCGCCCACGGGAAGGCCGCTCGCCAGACGCGATACCTCAACGCCCAGCGGCTTGATAGTGCGGGCCAGGTAGCTCGCCGTGGTCTCGCCCTCGATATTGGGGTTGGTGGCGATGATGACCTCGTGGATGTCCTCGTGGCCCAAGCGTGCCAGCAGCTCACGAATGTGCAACTGCTCGGGACCAATCTTGTCCATGGGACTGATCACGCCGCCCAATACGTGGTAGAGACCGTGGTAGCTGCCCGTGCGCTCAATCGCCTGGACATCGCGCGGCTCGCCCACCACGCAAATGCGAGTGGTATCGCGCATCGAATCCTGGCAGATGGAGCACTCGTCGGCCGTGGCGTAGTTAAAGCAGCGGCTGCAAAAGTGAACCTCCTGCTTAACCTCCAGGATAGCCTCGGCCAGGCGGCGCGCCTCCTCGGCATCGGCCTCGAGCAGGTAATAGGCGATGCGCTGGGCCGACTTGGGACCAATGCCCGGCAGACGGCCCAGCTCATCGAGCAATTTTTGCAGACTATGGTTGGCACTCATATATATGCGTGTCTTAGAACGGCATGCCCGGGATGTTGAGGCCGCCGGTGATGGCGCCCATCTGCTTGTTGGCGAGCTCGTTGACACCGCGGACGGCCTCGTTGACGGCAGCCATGATCATGTCCTGCAGCATATCGACGTCCTCGGGATCGAGGGCATCGGGGTCGATGGTGAGGTTGACGAGCTCCATCTCGCCGTTAACGGTCACCTTGACCATGCCGCCGCCGGCAGAGGCGTCGACGGTCTGGGACTTAAGGTTTTCCTGCGCGGCGGCAAGCTGCTCCTGCATCTTGCGAGCCTGCTTCATCATTTGCTGCATGTTCATACCGGCCATGATGGCTCCTTTACGTGCGGCCGCGCGACAAGCTGCAAGGGCAGCCGGAGCGCGACGGGACTTTCAAACTCAAAAATCGTACCACGGCGCGGGGCAAGCAAGCGGGGCGGACACGCTACCTCAGTCGATATACATGTCCTTGAGCGTGACGCACGCCCAAGATTATGCAAGGTCGAATTATGCAAGGTTGCATAATTATCTCAAGCTACATCTAGCAGAGCTGGAACCAGGCAGTTTATGCGTAGGGCTACAAGGCTACATGGCAAAATGCCGAGCCGCTGCTCGAGGCGGCACGCATGGCGGCTGGGTATAATTTGATTGTCATAGATGACGATTTGGAGGTGCCCTCGTGAATGTCCCAGCCGTACTCCAAAACATCCGCTCAAAACACCCCGTTGCATATGTGGTTCTCTATCTCTTTGTCGTCTGGGTATTACTGGTTATCATCACCCATGCCATAGCTTTTGGAGCAGAACTGCTGATAGCCAGCTCGGACCAGCCCGTCGTCAAATGGGAGACGACCGATGAATGCACCGACGGAACCCGAACCATTTACTACAACAGCCCGTCCCTCTACCAAGAGTTCAAGGTCAAGATAAAGGACTCCAAGATTGTCGATGCCGAACTGGGCTCTTTATTTACAATCGGAGCAACCGTCAACGCCGAGCAAGTCGAGTACACGGACAGCCATGCGACGTATCGTATCGACCTCAGCATCCTAGGCCGACCGTCACGCGCCTGTCTGCTCGAATGCGATATACGCGGCACCACGTTGCACATGTCCGAAATACAGATGCGCCCGGGCAAGGGGTTCTCTTCTTGAGCAGTATACCCGCCTGCGCAGCTACTCCACCGGCTTGAAGATGGTGGACTGGCCGAAGACGCTGCGGATGAGGGCTTTGGCCTCGTCCTCGGTCTGCGGGATGCTCGGGGCTGCACCCTGATGGCCGAAGGGGCCGCCCGCACCGGAGTTGGACTCCCAGGGAGCTGCAGGAGCGCCCTCCTCTTTGGGGGCAGTTGCAGCGGACTTGGGCGCGGACGCCGCACCCGGCACGTCGAACGGAGGCAGATCGTCCCCACCAGCATCGGCAACAAAACCGCCAACCATGGCATCGTCGTAGGGAACCTGCTCGGATTCCCATGGCGCAGACGGCGCGGCGGGCTGAGCCTTGGGAGCGGACGCGCGCTCGGGCGCTCGGGGCGCGGGCTCGGTCGGGAGCTTGCCCGTGGCAGGAGCGCCGGCGGGGTTGTCGGAGCGCAGCCAGGGGGCTTTGCCCAGGTCAGACGACTTGGGCGCGGGCGAGGCAGGCTTGGGCGCGGGTGTCGGAGCAGCCGGTTTGGCCATGACGGGCTTAGGCGCCGACGGGGTCGGCGCCGCTATCGGTGCTGCTTTTGGCTGCGTCGCGCTGGCGCTCGAGGATGCAGGGGCCGCCGAGGACACGGGTTGCGGGTCCGCAGATACCGCAGCCCGTGCAGATGGAGAATGCTCCTCATGTTGAGGAGCCGGCGTGCCACCCCCATCCAGGACATAGTCGACGGTACGACGACCGAAGACCGCACTGACTGTCGGCAGGACCACCGACTGCGTGTCGGCGCGTCCAAGCATCTTGATGGCAAAGGTCGAGCCCGCGGGGAACGAGACCGTGAGCCTGGAGCCGTCGTCAGCCGTGGCGCGGGCATTGAGCAAAAGCCCCGCGTAGGAAGCCTGACGCGCCTTGACACGCTCGACAACCTCGGCCCATTTGCGCTGCAGCTCTCCGGCATCCTCGACCGCGGGCGTCTCGGCAGTACCGGCGGCGGCAACCTGGGCGGCATTGTTGGACTGGGGCTTAGGTGCCGGAGCGGTGGCAGGCGCGGGAGCCGCAACGGGCTGAGGCGTCGGAGTCGGCGCAGGCTGAGGTGCAGGCGCTGCAGGCTTGGAAGCTGACACGGACGCAGAACGGGACGCAGGCTGGGCAGCCGGAACAGCAGCACCACGGTCCCAAGGCATACCGCCCTGGCGCGCGGACGTAGCAGCGGGGGCAGCGGATGCCGCCGGAGCGGCAGCACGAGCGCCCGAAATTAGCGTCGGCTGTTGGGCAGCAGCGGGTACGGATGCTGCAGGCGCGGCGGCCTGAGCAGCAGCCACGCTCGCCGGCACGGCGCCGTTGGCAACCATGGCCTCCAAGCGGGCCACGCGCTCGGCCAATGCCTCAATCGTTAAATCGGCCTCGGGACGTGCCAGGCGCGTGCAGGCGATCTCGAGCACCAGGCGCACGTCGCTCGCGCCCCTCATCTCCAGTGCGGCATCGTCGAGCACCGTCAGCACACGGGCCAGGCGGTCGGCAGGATGCTCGCCAAAGGCAGCGGCCTCGGCAGCAAGCGCCTCGGCCTGCTCGGAGCCGCCCTCAAACAGCTCGGCACGGGCACCGGCAACGCAGGCAACGTACACGTCACGCACATGCGCCACCAGGTCGCGCGTCAGCTCCAGCAGGTCGTTTCCTTCCTCGACCTGCGCACGGATCAGTCCATAGAGCTCGGCAACATCGCGATCGGCAATGGCGCGGGAAAACTCGCCCAGAATCTGGTCCGAAACCTCGCCTAAAAGCGAGCGGGCGTCGTCCGCATGCACAGAACCGTTGCCAAAGACGCTCAGCTGCTCCAGCGTGGACAACGCGTCGCGCATACCGCCCTTGGCATGGCGCGCCACGATAGCCAGCGCCTCATCGTCGTAATCGAAGCCCTCCTGCTCGCACACGTATGCCAGGCGACGCTCGATATCCTCGTTGCCGATGCGATGGAAATCGAAACGCTGGCAGCGCGAGAGGATGGTCTCCAGAATCTTTTGCGGGTCGGTGGTGCACAGCACAAAGATCACGTGTGCCGGCGGCTCCTCGAGCGTCTTGAGCAGCGCGTTGAACGCCGCCGTCGTGAGCATGTGGACCTCGTCGATGATATAGATCTTGTACTTGCCGCGCACCGGGGCAAAGTTGACGGAGTTGATGATTTCCTCGCGCACATTGTCCACGCCCGTGCGGGAGGCGGCATCGAGCTCGTAGACATCGGGGTGGTTACCCTCGGCAATGAGCTCGCACTCCTCGCAAGTACCGTCGGGCATGCAGCCGCTTGCACCCTCGGCGCGCGCCGCCTCGGCATTGCGGCACAGCAGCGCCTTGGCCAGAATGCGCGCCATGGTGGTCTTGCCCGTGCCGCGCGGTCCGCAGAACAGGTAGGCGTGGGACAGGCGCCCCTCGGTGATGGCGTGCTCGAGCGTCGAGACGATATGCTGCTGGCCCACCACGGAGTCAAAGGTGAGCGGGCGATACTTTCGGTACAACGATTCCATGGGTGCTCCCCCGGGTATACTGAGTCTTGTTGCCGCGGCGGCCATGCGGTCGCACGGCATACTGCATTCCATAATAACCCGTACGGCGAGCCCGCCGCGATAGGAGTCCAAAGAGCATGGCAGACGCAGAGAGCAACCTCGTTCCCTCCGAAGCAGCCGACCAGGTCGAGGTCGCGCTCGAGGAGCAGGCCGCAGCCGACGACGGCATCCTGTACCTCAACGAGTACCAATACGAAAACGACCTCGTCACCGACTTCGCCCGCCTGGTCGCCTCGCCCAGGCGTCGCGGCTCGCTGTATGTCGCCGCGGCAATTGCCGCGCTCATCGGCATCGGCATGCTGGTGGCCGGCGGCAACTGGATCAAGTTTGGCGTCGTCTTGATCGTATTCGGCGCCTTTTTGGCCTGGTGGAGCAAAAACCTGCACCACACCCTCGCCCGCGACTTTATCGACGCCGTTGAGGCCGACGAGTCCATGGGTGGCCGCTATCGCCGCGTCGCCGCCAACGAGGACGGCCTGATGGTTTGGGGCACGAGCGGCAAGTCGCAGTTCTTCCCGTTTGAAAAGCTCGACCACGTGCTCGACGGCGAGCGCATCTTTGTGGCCATGTTCGCCGACCAGGGCGTGACGATCCCTAAGGACACCTTTGTCCGCGGCGATGCCGAGCAGTTCGGTCCCTTCCTTAAGGCGCGCATCAACAAAAAACTCCGCATCGAGACCAAACGCAAGAAGATGAAGGCAGAAAAGGCCGCTGCCGAAGCAAAACAGGGCGACAAGCCCCAGGAGACCAAGGGCAAGCAGCGCAAGCAGAAGAAGAGCAAGAAGAAGCGGTAGGCCGGCCGACACCGAAGGCGCCTCGTCCCGCGCCCGATTCCGGGCCGGGGCGCCTGGAATCGGGCGCGCGTACCGCCAATGGACCCGTTTTGCCTTGCTCTCGAGCTATTTCACTTCAAACCTTAAGAGCCTCCGCTCCGGCAGATCGGTCATCTTCATCGTGTAAGTCCCGGGAAATGCTTTCTCAAAACGGACGGTCTCGTAACCTTCGAAATAGTCGTTGGTGTTCTGCATCATAAATGGGACGAGCAACTCGTTTTCTGCCCCAACCTCCACGGCAAACGCAGCAGAGCCGCCAAGGACCGGCATGGCTTGCGTTATCAGATCGGTATTGACTACAAAATCATAGTTTGGCGCAGACTCCGGAACCAGATGCCAAACATACGCTTTGATTCCACCGTCGATATTATCCCTATTTCTGACACGCATCTTTACGGCGATAACGCACGTGATGTCGGCATCCTTCAGTCTCGTTTTCGTATCCACGGTGCCATATTTTGAATAATCGTCATGTGCTCGTTTGAGATACTCGCGCGGCGTGAGCAACTCTGCCCCGTCTATGCAAAACGAATACCCATCAGTCACCACATCCTTCGACCCCAGAAACGCTCCATCCATCGAGAGCCATTCGCCCTCCGCGTAATATTTCTCAGGAATGACCGTCCGGTTCCCGTTAACGACGCTCACCCTCATGCCCGCAAGGCCGGCAGCAGCACAGCAAAAAAGCGCGAGCGCCGATCTTCTCGTCCACAGGGTCTTCTTCATCGCGCTCACGACCTTTCCCGAACTTTCACAACGGCACCGTCGCGCATGCAGTAAACCCGATCGGCCAGTTCCTCGAGCACCTCTCCGTCATGGCTGGACAGAAGGACCTCACGACCCGTTGATGCCGCCATCGCCACAACGCGCTTGAGCATTTCAACGCCCGCTTCGTCGAGGGCATTCGTTGGCTCATCGAGAACAAGCAGCTTCGGCTTCTCCATAATTGCCGCAGCTATCCCCAGACGCTGCTTCATCCCAAGCGAGTATGCTCGGAACTTCTTTTTTTCGTCTGCATCGAGCCCCACGAGCCGCAGGGCAGAGCGAATGTCCTCGGGGGTGGCAACGCCCTTGATCTGAGCGATGAGCTTCAGATTGTCGTAGCCAGACAGATATCCCAAAAAGGAAGGCGCCTCGATCAACATCCCCAGACTCGGCGGGAACGAGATGTCCGCCCCAAGCCTTTGGCCATCGATAGAGATTTCGCCTTCGGTAGGCTTGATCAACCCGCAAACCGCTCGCATGAGCATGGTCTTACCCGAACCGTTTATCCCCTGAAGCCCGACCACAGTCCCAGGGTCAACCTCGATGGACACGTTGCGCAGGACATCGTTTTTACCCATGCGCTTCGATACGCCCCTTACGATCACACTCATATCTTGTCCCCCTTTTCTATAAGGTCGGCCCTTCGAAACCACAGTCCACCCAACGATAGGCATAACGACATAAGCCCAATTGATGACAAGACACTCGAGCCCGCCGCGATTCCCTCTTTGACAATTCCACCCCAGCGCAACAGCATCAAGGCGTTACCCAATAGCGCCCAATGTCGTGCATATGCCGAGCAGATCAGGTAGCTCATTAAAACCACAAACGAGACTGACGACCCAAGCACAAACCCAACCGCTGCCTGCGCAAACGCAAGCGCCTCAAAAGCAAATAAGAGACCTATGAAAAACGGCAGCGCATCTGCCTCGGCAGCTTTGAGAAACCACGGCGCCAAATTAGCCAGTTGAAGCGACTCACCATGAATGACCGCGCTGAACGAGGAGCTCACCACCAAGCTCCAAATCACAACAGAGCAAACCACCACGAGCAGTGAAAATGCCGTTACTGCCGCCACCAAGATAAAACGCGAGACCCACCAAAGGGTTCTTGCCCGGCATCGAACAAGCGCTTGCAAACCAAACCCGTGCAACGATTCGGTCGGATAGTCGAGTGTTGTATAGAGAATAAGCAGAATGAGAAATAGCCATCCTAGCGGAGGCACAAACATGACCCCGGGCCTAGGCTCAAACGGAGCAGATCCGGCAAACACGAGCGCAAGATTATCCGCAAACCCCAAGGTATCCGTTCTAACCCCATACACAGAAGACAATCCGTAGGCGTACACCAAGTTCGCAACGGTCACTGCCGCAATTGCAATAAAAGTGATGATGTTCTTCTTCAAAACGGTCCTCAGGTCCGCGGCGACCAGCCTAAACAGCATCAGACCACCTCGCGTCTTTTCCACGCCCCAGAAAAAGCCAACGAAGCAAGGGTCAATAATATGATTTCCGCAAAACCGGCTCGAATGTCTGGCCAGTTATTCAGCGATTCCGACCTGATGCTGTTGAGGATATTGCAGTTAAACCCCACACAAGCCATTACGCCGAAGATCCAGCCATTTGCAAAATGCCACGCAACCATTAGCAGATACGGGACAATTATCGCTTTGATTCTGCTACGAAACAAAATTGAGAAGCCAGTTACAGCCATGGATAAAGTCCCGAGCGTGACAGCATCGAACAGCGTGTATGCGAGCACATATGACAAAGGATGCGAATAAAATAGACCGGAGAAGTAGCTATGCAGGTAAAGTCCTACGTAAGTCGACTCATCGACCCGAGGAAGATACGCAGGAAAAAGCATCGAGACGATCAGGAAATTGACGAGCAGAGGAATGGCAGTCACTGTAAACGCGGAGAGGAAAGCAGACAGCATCTTTACGTTCACGTACGCCTTTCTGGAAACGCGCGTGCATATCTGCATGTCATAACCACTCAAACGCTCAAAGAGACACGACCAAGATCCAGCCAACATTGCAAGCAGGGGCAGTGCATAGAAAAACACCGACGCAGACAGTGGCGCGTTCGCGCTCACAACAATCCAGTTACCGAAGCTGCTTTCACGTGTTTGACCGAGATAATTTTCGGCTTGCACGCCAACGCCGTAACCAAAAGAAAGAAGGTTGTGGCGCTCTTTTTCCAAATTTGCCCACGGCTCCAGCGCGGCAGCTATTGCAACTGCGACCGCAATCAAGAGAGCAAGGATAAAAGCTGGACGTCTAATCGTTTTCGACAGTTCGTATCTTGCGAGCTTTTGGTTCATACGTCCTCCTCCCCCTTCCGACCCAGAAAGCCGGAAGGGAGCCATTTCAAACAACTATGCGGGAAGCTTGTGGAAATGCCCGACGCAGTCGGGGCTCCATACGCCAATAACAGTGCCGTAGCCAGACTCCGCCCATGCAGTCAGTCGCGCCGCAGATCGCCCGTTCTCACGGACGAGGTTATACATTTCCCACTGTCCCTTGTGATTCGAACGATACGTTCCCTGAGTACAATTCATGCTGCCGCTACCGCTTGTGTTATACGCACCGTCTGTATATAACCGAAGCGGATTTCCCGTATGGCCCTGGATATCCAGATAGAGCGATGAGGAATCATCCTTTTGACGGTAGCCAGTTGCACTCGTCCCGGCACATTGAAAACTAAATGCCTTATCGGCATTGTTCGTACAGGTCGTAATTCCCGTATCGGCGTTTTGAGTAATGCTGGAAACCTGAGAGGTGTCAAACTCCTCTTGTGCAAACGATGCAGCGGGAACCCCTAGGGACAGACCAGCTGCAATCACCAAGCCGACTCCGATTCGAGCAATAGCGCTCCTTGGCTTAATCATGGCCTTCTCCAATCAAAAGCGGTTAACAATGCGTCGACGCACGGCAACCTTCGCATGAATAGAGAAAGATGTCTGTAAACACCCGCTATTGAGTTGATTGCTCAGGCGTTTACACGTTATTTACCTGCGATAACAATAAAATTAGCTCCGCCTTATTCTTGATCTTCAACTGGCGGTAAGATGCAGACCGCAGCGCTTGCACCGTAGATGCAGCGTAACCGACATCCTCCGCAATGGCCTTTGTCGTTGCCCCCTCTGCCGTCATCAGCAAAATTTGCGACTGAACATCAGAAAGGGAGCGCGACGTAAGCAGGGCCAGCTGGCGCACGCGGGCCGTTTCGGTGGACCCGTTCGCCCGGTACTCCAAGACGGCCTTCTCGTCCTCAACCGAGCGGGCGAGCGCGATGTGCGTAACGAACATGGGCACAGACCAGCAAACAATCACCGTTGCCACGACGACATTGACAGCCGAACTTTGCCCCAACAACGACGCGAGGAACAACGGCTCGAAAACCGTCAGATCCTGCACCATATTGAGCAAGACAGCCCAAACAGGAGCCGTCGCCCCGAAGCAAAGCATCCATATCCCAAGCATTTTGCGCTGCGGACAGCTTCGCATCACTATATATGTGAGCAGCACCCCCGTCAGCACCGCAAGTCCATGGATTCGCCCCCTAGCGACCGCATAGATTAAGGCAACCATGCCCATTGACACCAACGGCACGATAGCCCGAGCATGGGCATGCACCTTAAACGGACGCAGCCCAACAGCGAGCGAAGCCGTAGACGCCACGCCGCAAAACAGGACCGGCACAGCCATCAACGGAACGCGTATGCACATCAATGCCGCGATATAGATAAAAGACCATTCCACAGCAGATAGCACCGCCCATACGTACGGGCTTCCGAGCCAAATCGCTTCACCCGCTCTATCCAGCGCAGCGCCACGATTCGCTTTTCCACCCGCGTAGCGTAGCGACAGAAGCAGTCCGAGACCCAATGCGTAGCTTAAGAGGGAAAAGGCGACAGCCCGCGAAACACCGGACCCCCAATCGCTATCCGCCATTACCAAGGGCCCCGCCGCAAGGAGGATAAAGAATAATGTGAGCAGGTATCGAAACAGCCGGCGCGTTCGAGCTGATGCCACTATATCGTCAGCATGCCGCTGCGGTAGCTCATGCCCTACAGTATCGCCCTCACCCGCAAACAGCGCCACGAGCTCGCGTGAGCCCGCAACCGACGCCTTCCCGTATGCTCGGTGAAGCGTTGTTCTCACCGTCGATGGCTTCGTATCCGTCTCCTTGGCAATTTCCGCCGGCGTTTTCCCTTTGAGCAGCAGTCGAACAAACTGCTCTTCTCTAGGCGACAGGGCAGGGGAAAACACCCCCGCATCGAATGTGTCGGACGCACAGGCGATATCCGAATTGTTGTCCCGTTTCCCCCTTAGCAACATGCATACGAAGGCAGCAGCGATAACGGACCCCATCGCCAGCAATGCAATGACCACGGCATCGCTTGCGAAGTATGCCGCCTCAACAGCCGGAATAAGACCAATAGGAACTGCTACGAGCACAGAACAGGCAAACACGTCGCGCCGCCCATGGCCAAAGGCACGAGGGCGGCAAAACGGCGGGGCCACAGTCAATGCGAGATAGACCAACGGAATTAAAAGCGCAAGGCCAATTGACGCGGCCGTTACAGGGGGCATCCCCCATGGCTCGGGAACGACTCTCCATGAAACTCGACAGCAAAACAGCAGGCAAGACATGACGGCTATTGTTTCTGTAAAAATCGCGTCCTGCGGGTGACGAGTTTCCCTTTCGTCAGTCCGTGTCGACCTCTGCGTCAAAGGAGAGTCCGCCGTGCCCCAAATAACATATGAGAGAAGCAGCGACCCAACAAAGCACGAGACACACGAAACGCCATGTAACAACCAAATCGGTGCAAACACGATTGGAATAGAGTCTCCGCGAGCATAGAAAGCCAGGTCGGCCCATTCGGGAACCGTTGCAATAACACCAAGGAAAACACCGATGGCACCGAGATGCCTCGGCCTTCTCATTCCCCCCTTGCATAGCGCAGCACCATGAACAAACGCCGCGAGGCATGCGCCCAGGATAACGAGCCAGGTCATTGCACCTGACGCTAGGCCGATTGAAGATGAAAACCGGTGATAAGGGGTGACCGCCATTACGACAAGCGCAATGGCGCAGGCAAATGTAGCAGAACGGCGGGAAAAGAGCATACGGCCTCCATAGCGTGTCATTATATCGCTCGAGCCGCTCGTTTATCTCTGTTCTCACACCAGCCAGCATCAATGATTCAGGCGAACTCCAATCCGCGCCAGATCACGGTCCGGCTTTTGTTCGCAGTCCCCACATCAAAGCGGGATGCGGTTTCCTTTTGGACGCCGGTTCGGAAAGCGCATCCCGTTCCAGGGCAATATTCTGGGATGCAGTTTCCGCAGCCCACCCCATTTGGAAAGCGCATCCCATAATTTGGCTGAAAACTGAGATGCGCTTTCCAAACGAGCCGAAACGGGCCGAATCGATCGGGCCACCTCGCATCCCGCTATCCTCGCCATCTGCCCGAGCGTGCTACACTAGCAGCATCTATGCCACCGCGAACGGCTCGGCCCCGCGCCCGCCGCTCGCAAACGAACTTTAAACGCACGAGGGTTGGCCATGCCGCTTTTCTCGCAACATACCGCCCGGTTCTCGCCGGACGTTCCTTTGGAGGGCACCAGCTCTCGCGAGCTGCTCAAGCGGTACCAGCCGCTCGAGACACTTGCGACCGGCGGTTTTGGCTCCATCGAGATCTGCCGCGACACGCACCTGCGCCGCCGCGTCGCCATTAAACGCATCCCCCTTATCAACGGTGCCGGCATGCCCGCTAGCGACATCATGGATGTCCTGCGCGAGGCGCACACTGCCGCCATGCTTCAACATCCCAACATCGTGCAGGTCATCGACTTTACGCACGACACAGCCTATGCCTACCTGGTTATGGAATATGTCGATGGCATGTCGCTGGCCGAGTTTTTGCACCGCGCGGACGGCCACTCACTTACCTTTGACGAGGCCGCGGCCATTGCCGATGCCCTGGGCCAGGCGCTCACCTTCGCCCACAGTAATGGCGTACTCCACCTGGACATTAAGCCCGCCAACGTGCTCATCGACCACTCGGGCAATGTAAAGCTCACCGACTTTGGCATGGCGCGGCTGTCGTCCGCCGGTGGCTTTGGCGGCTCACGCGGCGGCACCATCGGCTACATGCCGCCCGAGCAGCTCGATATCGAGACCGGCACGGTCGACGAGCGCGCCGATGTCTTTGCCCTCGCCTGTGTGATCTACGAGGGCCTGTGCGGCAGCGCTCCTTTTATGGCGGCCACGCCCGCCGACTCGCTCGGCCGCATCATCGGCGGCGCCACCTATCCCAGCGAGCTGATACCACACTTTCCCCCGGGAGCCGAGGCCGCGCTCATGAGCGCGCTCTCCCCCATGCCGCAGGACCGCCCCAACAGCATCGAGGCATTTTGCGACCAGCTCCTTGCCGGTCTGGGCAGCGTGCGCGAAGGCCGTCGCAGCCTGGAGCAAATGGTTGGCGAACTTTCGGATGACGAGCAGGAGCTCGACGATATCGAGCCGTCGCACTACGAGGACGACACCATCGAAGTCGACCCCGCACTCGGCTGGGCAGGCACGCGCTGGAGCCATGCGCGCGACTACGCCATGCACGCTATCTCGGCGCTAACGTGCGGCGCCTTTAGCTTTTTGCTGATGCAGACGGCCGGCGTCGCGGCGCTTCCCGGCCTGGTCATTGCGGCTATCGCGATCGGAGCGGCGGCCGGCCTGGCCCCCCAGATTGGCTCGGCCATCTCGGCTGTGGGCTTTTTGGTGCTCATGGCAAACGCCACCATGCAGGCACAGGGCGTCCTGTCGATGTTGCCCGTCGCGGTGATCTTTGCCGCCGCCATGTCCGGTTGGTGGATCGCCTGGGGTCGCACCGAGGCTGCCGCGAGCGCCGCACTCACCTGTGCACTCGCGCTTGGCTGTCTGACCGGCAATACCTTCCTGGCAGCTGGGGTCACCGCCGGCGTCGCGTCATTTTGGCTCGGCCCGGCAAGCGCCGCCGCGGCAACGGGCATGGGCGCACTTTTTGCCCGTCTGGCCACGGTCGCGCTTTCAGCCGGAGGCGTGCTGGGGCTCGGTAACGTTGCCGCAGCGCTGGGAGACCCACTCCTTTGGGCTGCCTTTGTGCTGGTAGCGGCAACTGCCGCGGCGTCATCTGCGCTGCTCAACGCCCATGCCAAGCGTGCCGATCAGGGCTCAAACCTTGCCGTAATCGCCGCCATCGCTGTCGCCGGCATCGGCTGCGCAGCGGCGTCCTGTCTTGCACACCATATGGAAATTGCCAGCCTTGCAGCCGCGGTCGTCGCCAAGGCGGCGGTTGCGGGAACCCTATCCTCTATAATCGTTGGGATATGCCTATATTTGCTCGGATACCAAAGAACCTATACGGAGAGTGATCTTTCGTGAACTTCCTGAACATCTTCGAGGACCACGTGGCCGGCATCTTCGGTGCCACCCGTGCCCCGTTCTCCTTTAAGAAGCTTGCCAAGCAGGCCGCTCGCGACATGGAGGATCAGACTCTGGTGATCAACGGCGTCAACACGGCGCCGGCACTCTATACCATCCTGATCGCCGCCGACGACGATCCCATGCTCGCCCCGTTCTACCCCGAGCTTTCGCGCGAGGTCCGCGAGTTTGTGAAGGCGCAGGCCGAAAAGCGCCGCTATGTCTTTGTCGGCGAGCCCCTCGTGCGCTTTATGATCGATCCGCAGCTGCGCGCCGGCAAGTTCTCGGTCTTTGCCGAGAACGTCGATGCCCCCACGCTCGGCCGCCTGTACGAAGAAGAGCGCGCCTATCAAAACGGTCTGGGCCAAAACAACTCCGCGGCAAGCCGTGCCGCCAGCGCCCCGCGCGCCGGCCAGCAGCAGTTTGCTGCCCCGCAGCAGCAGCGCCCCGCCGCCATGCCCCAGCAGCAGCCGACGCCTCGCGCCGCCGCTCCCGACCCGCTTGCCGTGGCAGACCCCTTCGCGCCTAGCGTCCCCGACCCCGCCGCAGCACCCATCCCGGTGCCGCAGACCGTCTCGCGCGACGCGCTTGCCGGCATGGGCGGAGCCGCCGCGACCGGTGCCGCCGTGGGCCTAGGCGCCGCAGCCGGCATCGCCTCCAACATGGCGAGCACTCGCGCCCCGCAGCGCCCGCTCGCCCAGCTCGTCGACGTCGTGAGCGGCGAGAGCCATAGCATCACCTCCGCACAGGTGACTATCGGTCGCGAGCGCTCGGTTTCCGATATTGCCCTGCGCGACCCCAACGTGTCGCGCCGCCACGCCCAGCTCACCTTTACGGGCTCGGATTGGTCGATCGAGGACCTCAATTCCACCAACGGCACGCTCGTCAACAACCGCCGCATTACGCGCTGCCCGCTGCGCAACGGCGATCTGCTGACGTTTGGCCTGAGCACCTTTGAATTTAGGGGATAGTCGCTTATGAACATCGATATCGTCCTTTTTGCAGGCCGCATCGTCCTGGTCGCCCTGCTCTATATCTTCCTGTTCGCCGTCATGAAGACCGGCGTGGGACTTGTGCGCGGACAGCGCCGCGACTCGGCTATCTGGACGATCGATGTGGACAAGGGCCCGCGCGGCATCCGTGGCATCCACGTAGACATGCTCGGCCCCGTCATCGTCGGTCGCTCGCCATCTTCGGACATCTGCATCAACGAACCGTTCGTCTCGGCCTCGCATGCGCGCTTTTCGCTGCAGGGCCCGGCGCTCATCATCGAGGACCTCAACTCGCTTAACGGCACGCTCGTCAACGGCCGCCAGCTCGTGGAGCCCGCGACGCTGCGCGAGGGCGACGAAGTCCAGATTGGCGATGTGGTCATGAAGGTGAACCGTCGATGATCGACGAGGAGAACAAGTCCGCAACTATGACCGAGGCACCGGCCGCCGCCACAGCTGCGCCGGCCCACGCCGCTCCGGCGGGCTCCGCACCCGTGGAGCCCGAGGACACCGTGTTCTCCCTGCCTCTTTCGCATGTAACGCATGATATTTCGGATCTCGCCGATAACGAGGACGAAGAGGATGCCGTAGCGGCGCCCATCGGCGCACATGCTGCGGAACAGCCCACAGCGCCCGAAGCAGCCCCGGCGCCGGCTCACTTTGCAGAGCCCGTCGCCGCGGCAATTAACGAGAGCGCTGCGGTGTTTGCGGCACCCGAGCCCGCCGCGCCGGCGTTTCCCATAGCCCCGGCATCCGAGGTTGCGCCCGCGTCTACGCCGGCGCCCGAGCCTATAGACGTCAGCCCGCAAGACGACGAGTCGACCGCCCGCGTGTCCGAGGAGCCCGACTCCCCGGACACCGGCGATTCCGAATCAAACGCCGAGACCGACACCGTCTCTCCCGGTGACACAGCCGAAATCGACGTTGCCGCCGTTGAGGCCAAGCTCAAAGACCCCGGCTCGACCATGAGCTTTGAGCCCCTGACCGAGGAGCGCATCGAGACCGACTCGACCTATGATGCCGGCACCACCACGCAACTCATGTGGGGCGCCCGCTCCGACGTTGGCTGCGTACGCCCGCACAATGAGGATTCCTACCTGGTGCAGTCGCCGCTCTTTTGCGTATGCGACGGCATGGGTGGTCACGCTGCCGGCGAGGTGGCCTCTTCCATCGCCGTTGAGACTATTGCCAAGACGGCCCCGCAGTCCGCCGACGCAGCACGCCTGGCGGCAGCCGTCGAGGCAGCTAACGCCGCCGTAATCGAGGCGGCCCTGAACGGCCTAGGCAAGCCCGGCATGGGCTGCACAGCCACTTGCGCCTATATCGAAAACGACACGCTCGCCATCGCCCACGTGGGCGACTCTCGCGCCTACCTGCTCCACGAGGGCACGCTCATCCGCGTGACCCGCGACCACTCCTACGTGGAGGAGCTCGTGGACGCCGGCGAGATCACGGCAGACGAGGCTCGCGTCCACCCCAACCGCTCGGTCATCACCCGTGCGCTGGGCTCGGACCCCGCCATGTATGCCGACCACTTCACTCTGCATATCGAGGAAGGCGACCGCCTGATCCTGTGCTCCGACGGCCTTTCGAGCATGATTCCCGATAGCGATATCGAGAACATCGCCACGCAGTCCTCAACCGCGCAAATCTGCGTCGACAACCTAGTGGACGCGGCGCTTGCCGCCGGCGGCCACGACAACGTGACCGTAGTAGTCGTTGACCTGGTTGACGATGGCGTTATGCGCGAGGCGCAACGCGTGCGTCGCCGCAACGTCACCATCGGCGTCGTCTTAGGTCTCGTCTTGGTGCTGGCGGCTGCCATCTGGGCCTACACGGGTGTCACCGGCTCGTACTACCTGGGTACCTACCAGGGCAATGTCGCCGTCTGGCGCGGCCTGCCCGGCAAGCCGCTCGGACTCAAGTTCCACTGGCTCGAAAGCGAAACCAGTATCAAGCTGTCCGACCTGCCCGAAGACACGCAAAACCGCCTCAAGGCGGGCATTCCGCAAACAAGTGTCGACGATGCGCAGGACACGATATCCAAGTACCGCCACCAGATCGACGAGGAGCAGACCCGCCAGGTGATCGACGCGCAAACGATTCGCGACAACACCGACCAGGGATCGACCTCCGAATCAGATTCCGAGAAAACCGCCGAACAGTCCGCCGAGGCCGAAGCCTCCGATAAGAATTAGAAAGGGAGTGCCGCTTATGAGTCGCCGCAACACCGAACTGCTCTTGCTCATCGCCTCGGCGTTCCCCGTCATCCTGCTGTATGCGATGTACGTCCTCACCGCGGGCGCCGCTATCTCCTTTGAGACGCTCGCCGTACCGATCGGCCTCTTCGCCGCCTTCGCCGCAGCACATATCGCCGTGCGCATCTTGGCGCCTGGCGCCGATCCCGCCATCCTGCCCATCGTATTTATACTTTCGGGCATCGGCATCACGTTCGTGACACGCCTCGCCCCCGCTCTCGCCATCTCACAGCTCATCATCCTGTTTGTCTCGGTGGCGCTCATGGTGGGAACGCTTGCACTGGTCAAAAACCTCGACGTGGTCATGCGCTACAAGTACACCTTTGGCATTATCGGCATCATTCTGCTGATGCTGCCTATCTTTATCGGCACCACGATCTCGGGCTCCAAGCTGTGGATTCGCATCGCGGGCTTTACCATCCAGCCCGGCGAGTTCGCCAAGGTCTTTATCGTGCTGTTCCTGGCCGGCTACTTGGCTGAGAACCGCGAGCTGCTCTCCATCTCCAACCGCAAGATCCTGGGCTTTAAGATCCCTCGCCTGCGACTGCTGCTGCCGCTGTTTGCCGTGTGGGGTGTGTGCCTGCTCGTCGTCGTCTTCGAACGCGACCTGGGTTCGGCCGTGCTGTTCTACACCATCTTCTTGCTGATGCTCTACGTTGCCACGGGACGATTCTCGTATGTCGTTATCGGCCTTGCGCTCTTAGCCGTTGGAGCCGTGGGCGCCTACAAGTTCCTGTCTCACGTTCAGGTACGTTTCCAGGTTTGGGTCGATCCTTTTAAGGACGCCCAGGGCCAGGGCTACCAGATCGTCCAATCGCTCTTCTCGCTTGCCGATGGCGGTCTGGTCGGTGTTGGCATCGGCAACGGCATGGCCAACAACATCCCCGTCGTCGAGTCCGACTTTATCTTCTCGGCTATCGGCGAGGAGATGGGCCTTTTGGGCGGCGGCGCCGTGCTCATCCTGTTTATGCTCTTTGCCGTGCGTGGCCTCACCACGGCCGCCCGCGCTAAATCCGACCTCGCAGCCTTTAGTGCCACGGGCCTTACGGCCGCCATCAGCTTCCAGGCCTTCTTGATCGTTGGCGGCGTAACCCGCCTGATCCCGCTGACCGGCGTCACCCTGCCCTTTATGAGCCAGGGCGGCTCCTCGCTGCTGGCGAGCTTTATCATCGTCGCGCTCCTGCTGCGCGCCGGTGACGAAGCGACCGGACGCGAGGCCGAGCTTACCGGCACCGGCACTATGGCCGCCATCACCGATGATCAGGTCGCATCTGCCGCCGCCCCGACGGGCACGCGCTTTGCCACCTCGTCTTCCTACGGCAGCGGCAGCCATTCCGTCGGCTCGCGCATGCGCCGTCGCCTGCTCGACACGCCTGAATCCGGTGTGCTCGGCCGCGTTGCGCTCGCCAACCGTCTAACCCGTGCGGTGCTCGCCTTTACGGCGCTATTCGCCATCCTTATCGGCAACCTCACCTATGTCCAGGTCATCAAGGCCAAGGACTATCAGGATATGCCGACCAACAACCACACTATCGCCCGCTCCAAGTACATCCAGCGCGGTTCCATCATCACGTCCGACGGCGTGACGCTGGCCGAGTCGCTGCAGCAGGAGGACGGCACCTACGTACGCTCCTACCCCAACGGCAACCTGGCAGCGCACGTGGTTGGCTACGTGAGCCAGCAGTATGGCACCACCGCCATCGAGAGCGTCATGAACGACACACTCACCGGTTCTAAGGACTACTCCAGCTGGAACAACGCCATCGCGTCGCTCGCGGGCCAGACCCAGCCGGGCAACACCGCCAAGCTCACCATCGACTCGCGTATCCAGACGGCGGCCGAGCAGGCACTCAAGGGCTTTAAGGGCGCTGTAGTGGTCATCGACCCGCGTACCGGCGCGGTGCTCGCATGTGCCAGCTCGCCCACCTACGACAACACCAACATCGATGCCCTGCTGCAGACGGGCGGCGGCGAGGACGGCTCCATGTACAATCGCGCCATGGACGCGCTGTACACGCCGGGCTCAACGTTTAAGGTCGTTACGCTTTCCGCGGCACTCGAGACCGGTACCGCCAGCCTTACCAGCACCTACCAGGCGCCCGGCTCTATGGACATCGGCAACGCACCGGTCACCAACTATGCCAACGAGAGCTACGGCACCATCAGCCTGCAGCAGGCCTTTGCCGTGTCCTCCAACGTCGTCTTTGGCCAGGTGGCAAACGAAGTTGGCGCAAACACGCTCGTGCAGTTTGCCAACGCCTTTGGCTACGGCCAAAAGCTCGGCCAGGACCTGACCTCCGCGGCCTCCATCATGGCCGACCCGTCGCTCATGACCGAGTGGGAGACCGCCTGGGCCGGCGCCGGCCAGCCTGTCGGCATGGACCACACGCCCGGGCCGCAGACCACCGTCATGCAAAACGCCGTGATTGCCGCCGCCATCGCTAACAGTGGCGTGGTCATGGACCCGTACTTTGTAGCCCAGGTACTCGCCCCGGACGGAACTGTGGTCAAGACCACGCAGTCCCGCTCGCTGGGTCAGGCCGTCAGCTCCGCCACGGCCGACCAGGTCAAGCAGGCCATGCTCGCCGTCGTCCAGTCCGGTACCGGCACCGATGCCCAGGTCCCCGGCGTCAAGGTCGCCGGCAAGACCGGCTCGGCCGAGACCGGCGGCACCAACGTCAACTCGATGTTCGTTGGCTTTGCGCCTTACGATTCACCCACGGTCGCCATCTCGGTGGCTTTGGAGGATTACGACAAACACGACGTCAAGGCGGCCAAGATTGCCGGCATCGTCCTGACCGCGGCGCTCGCCGCACAGGGAGCGTGATGCCCATGATCGAATCGGACACCCGAGGCGCGCCGCGGCCGAAGAGTTAGCGGCAACGCGCCACACGGCCCCAGCGGCCACATCGTAGGTACTACACACATCGTTGAGCGAATAGTTATGTTAGGAGCAGGAATGGAACAGAGGGTCCTCGGGGGAAGATACCTCCTCAAGGATAAGGTGGGGACAGGCGGCATGGCGACCGTCTTCCGTGCGCAGGACCAGGTCCTCGACCGCACGGTAGCCGTCAAGATCATGCTGCCGCAGTATGCTGGCGACGCAACCTTCGCCGCACGCTTTAAGCAGGAGGCCCAGGCAGCAGCCGGTCTCTCCTCCCCCTATATCGTGGGCGTCTACGATTGGGGCAAGGACGGCGACACCTATTACATCGTCATGGAGTACCTGCGCGGTACCGACCTTAAGAGCGGCATCAAAAGCCATGGCGCCCTCGACCCCAAGAAGGTCGCCCAGATCGGCTCGCAGATTAGCTCCGCGCTTTCGGTCGCCCACAAGCACGAGATCATCCACCGCGACATCAAGCCGCAGAACATCATGGTGCTGCCCGACGGCAACATCAAGGTGATGGACTTTGGCATCGCGCGCGCCAAGAACAGCCACCTCACGCAAGACAACAACGTGCTGGGAACCGCCCACTACGTCAGTCCCGAGCAGACCCGTGGTCAGGACCTCGGCCCCACCTCGGATATCTACTCGCTGGGCGTCGTGATGTACGAGTGCGCCACCGGCCGCGTGCCCTTTGACGGTGATGACGCCATCTCGGTCGCACTCAAGCAGGTCAACGAGCTGCCTATTCCGCCGAGCCAGATCAACTCCGGTGTCGACGCCGACCTTGAGCGCATCATCCTCAAGTGCATGGAGAAGGACCCGGCAAACCGCTTCCAGACCGCCGACGAGCTGCGTCAGGTGCTCAACAGCTACCTGTCGGGCCGTGCCGTCAACATCTCGGAGCCCACGCGCATCATCGGTGCACCCGGTGAGCTGGGCGCCACCAAGACTCGCGAGCTTTCCGATCAGACGCGCGCCATGGTACGTCCCGTCTCGGGCGTGAGCGGCCAGAATACCGCCCGTAGCTCGGTTTCGGGCTCCACCGGCTCCTACGAGGTCGAAAAGCCCAAATCCAACAAGAACAAGATCATCGCCGCCGTGGTGGCAGCCGTTGCCGTCATCGGTATCGTGGTGGCCTTTGCCACAGGACTCTTTGGCGGCGAGCAGGTCACCGTGCCCGATGTGCTGGGCAAGGACCAGCAGACTGCCGTCGAGCAGATCAAGGAAGCCGGCCTCGAGGTCGGCACCATCGACCAAAGCTACAACGACGATATCGACGAGGGCAAGGTCGCCGAGCAGACGCCCAACGGCAAAACCAAGAAGGCCAAGGGCACCAAGGTGAACCTGGTAATCTCCAAGGGCCCCAAGCCCTCCGAGAAGGTTGAGGTTCCCCAGCTTGTCGGCCTGACCAAGGACCAGGCAGAAGCCGCGCTGGCAAGCGTTGGCCTGAAGGGCAACGCCTCCGAGGAGGCCAACGAGGCCGATGAGGGCCAGGTCTTTGAGCAGGGCACCAAACCCGGTAAGGAAGTCGAGAAGGGCACGACCATCTCGTACAAGGTCTCCAGCGGTCCTGACACCACCTCCGTCCCCGATCTGACCGACATGACCGAGGCCCAGGCGCGCAACGCCCTCGATATGGCAGGCTTTGGCGTCGACGTGAGCTACCAGGAGAACGATTCGGTTACCGAGGGCACCGTCATTAGCTGGAACCCCAGTGGCAAGCAGAAGCCCGGCGCCACGATCACTGTCGTCATTGCCAAGAAGTCCGGCAAGGCCTCCGTCCCGGGCAACCTGTACGGCAAGAGCATCTCCGCGGCCGTCACCGCGCTCAACAACGCCGGGTTCTACAACATCGCATTCTGCGATCAGAACGGCAACCCCGTGAGCGGCAATGAAAACGCCACCGTTACGGGCGTCTCCCCCACCGGCAAGCAGTCCACCGACAACACGATTACGCTGACGGTTTCGATTTCTGGCTCGGGTTCGGGCTCTGGCTCGGGCACGAGCACGGGCGACGATTCTGGTACGACCAACTAGTCGCCGCCCAACCGCTCATTACGGCTCTCGCCGCAAACATATTCGCTCACAGGCGCCCGCTTGCTCCCCCAGCAAGCGGGCGCTTCGTTTTTGACATGGCATGAACCAGAAGAGCCCGGCACCGTGGCGGTGTACCGGGCTCGACAAATCTCTGGTGCCCCCGGGCGGATTCGAACCGTCGGCACCCGCTTTAGGAGAGCGGTGCTCTATCCCCTGAGCTACGGAGGCATGTTGTATTAGTGTAGCAGATTTACGCCGCTGTAATGCAGCGTATACCCACTCTTCGAAGTTGCGGTGGAACAGCCCTCCGGAAAGTGCGTCCCACTATCCAGGCAAATTCTGGGTCAGACTTTCCCCATGAGACCTCGCTGGGAAACTGTGACCCAGAATTTCGGCTCGAAACGGGACACGGTTTCCCAAACGACCCCGTTCCGGAAACTACATCCCGGAATCGATGCTCGAACTGGGATGCACTTTCCCGATCGAGCCACATGGGAGACTGCGCCCCACTTTGAGGGGGCGCTCTTTAATGACTAGTTGCCTTTGTGGAAGAGGTTTTTGATAACGGAGGGGATGCTCTTGGCGCCCTTAGCCGTCACATCGATAAAGTCGGGCGAACGCACGAGCTTATCCTCGTCGACGTACTTACGGACCGCGCGAAGCGTCTCTTTATCGTCGCGCGTCGAAAACGTAAAGTGGCCGTTGTCCTTGGTGAAGATAGCAAAACGCGTAATCTTCTTGGTGCCGCGCAAAACCTCGGCGGCGATGTAGTCGACCTCATCCCACGGGATTTGAATGTAATCCTCGGGATTGCGCTCGTTATAGTATTCGAACGCCTTATTGCCCACCATCACATTACCGTGGCTGGTAAGCCCCATCAGGCAGGTTGCCGGCGTTGCCAGATCGACCGTGCTGTTCTGAGATTGCGCCATGCGCGCCTCGCCCTCCAAATAAAACAATCGGACCGCATCCAGTGTACCCACCGGGTGCGGTCCGTTTCAATGGCTCAAAAGCCCTTGCCTAGCAATTCTCGGTCTTAAGCCGAAACGTGCTTACATGAAGCCGCAGACGCGACCGATGATGCCGATGGCGAAGAGAGCCAGGATGATGACGATCGGGCTGACCTTCTTCTTGAGGAGCTTGCAGACCAGCAGGGTCAGGCACACGGCGGCAAGGCCGGGGATGAGCTGATCGAGGTTAGCCTGAAGCGTGGTGACCTTCACCTGATCAAGGGCGTTAGCACCGATGGAGTTATACATCGTCAGTGCTTCCTTGACACCCTCAGAACCGGAGGGCAGATTAGCCCAGTCGATAAAGGCGCCAGCAGACTGCGTGACCTTGGAGACGACCGGGGTGAAGGAGATGGACACCCAGCGCTCGACCAGGGCGCCGATGATGAACATACCCAGGATGGAAGCGCCCTCGGTGACCTTGCCCATCAGACCGCCGGAGAGGTCCTTGGCGATGGAGGAGCCGACCTTGTAGCCAAACTCCTGCGTGTACCACAGGAAGGCGTAACGGATGATGTTCCACGCGAAGAAGAACAGCAGCGGACCGGCGATGCTGCCGGACAGGGCCAGGGAAGCGCCCAGAGCGCCCAGAATCGGGCGAAGGGTGAACCAGAAGGCGGGGTCGCCGACGCCGGCGAGCGGGCCCATCATGCCGACCTTGACGCCCTGAATGGCGACGTCGTCGATCGGAGCACCGTTGGCGCGCTCCTCCTCGAGAGCGAGGGTAACGCCAATGACGGGGGCGGAAACATAAGGATGGGTGTTATAGAACTCCAGGTGACGCTTAAGAGCGGCAATCTGGTCATCCTTGCTGGTGTAGAGCTTCTTGATCGCAGGGATCATTGCGAAGCACCAGCCGCCGTTCTGCATACGCTCGTAGTTCCACGAGCCCTGAAGGAACTGATGACGGAAGCAAACCTTCTTACGGTCAGCCTTGGTGAGCTGAATCTTGTTCTCTGCCATATGTATCACTCCCCTCCTACTCGTAATCGTTCAGAATGTCGCCGAGCGGGTCACCGGAGCCACCGCCCATGCCGCCACCCTGCTTGGCCAGATCCTTAAGGCCAAGGTAGATGAGGGCAAGGGAGATGCCGATGAGGCCAAGGGCGATCAGCGTGAGCTGAGGGATGGCAGCAAGGACAAAGCCGAGGATGAAGAACGGCCAGGTCTCCTTGGTGGCCATCATGTTGATGACCATGGCGTAACCGACGGAAGCGACCATGCCGCCGCCGACAGCCATGCCGCCGGACAGCCAGTCGGGCATAGCGTTAAGCGCGTTGGTAACAGCCTCGGCCGGGATGATGCACAGAAGTACTGCCGGGATGGCGATACGAAGGCCCTGCATGAGGATGGCAGCATACTGCCAGCGCTCGATGCCGGCGAAGTCGCCCTTCTCGGCGCAACCGTCCATGGCGTGAGCGATAGCGGTTGCCAGGGTACGGCAGATCATGGTCAGGAACAGGCCAGCGACCGACAGCGGGACGGCGACGGCGATGGCGGCGGTAACGGCCTTGGCCGAATCGGTGGCGCCGCCGTTGAGGGCGAGCACCATGATGATCGAAGAAGCGACCGAGGCCAGAGCGGCGTCAGGCGCGACGGCGGCGCCGACGTTAGCCCAGCCAAGGGCCATCATCTGGAGCGAACCGCCCAGGAGGATGCCCTCCTGAAGGTGACCGGTTACGAGACCGATAAGCGTGCATGCCACGAGCGGCTGATGGAACTGGAACTCATCCAGAATGCCTTCCATACCGGCAAGCAACGCGACAATCGCAACAAGCAGAATAGTGATTGCAGACATGTATCGGACCCTCCTTTACTATGCTTGAGCGGCCAGTTCGGCCTTAGCTTTCTTCAACATGGCGTCGAGATCCTCGGAGGAATCCGAAGGAACCTTGCGGACCTCGAACTTGACGCCCTTGGCCTTGAGAGCCTCGAGAGTCTTAACGTCGTCATCGCCCATAGCGACGGCGTTGGTGACGACGACCTTACCCTTGGAGTGAGCCATGGAACCGATGTTGACTTCCTTGATGTCAACGCCGGCCTCGATGGCCCTGAGCAAATCCTGCGGGTTCTCGAAGAGCAGCATGGCCTTGGTGTCACCAAAGCGCGTGTCCTTGACGACCTCGGCCATCTTCTTGATGGGCACGACGTTGGCATGGACTCCCGGAGGGGCAGCCTGCTCGATCATGGTCTTGCGGAGCTCGTCGTGAGCAACGCCGTCGGAAACCACGATGATGCGGTTGGGGTTGATCTGCTTGGTCCACGTGGTGGCCACCTGACCATGAAGCAGACGGGTGTCGATACGGACGTGGGCGATCTTGATGTGCCCGTCGCCGATGACCGTTCCCGGAGGGATGGCGCCTGCAGGAGCAGCGGCGGCCGCAGCCGGCTTCTTCTCCTCGGGCTCCAGAGACTCGGGCTTGACGCGCACGCCAGCCTTAGCCTCAGTCACGAGATGTTTTGCGATCGCATGTGCAGTGTTCTTTGCGTCAAAGCGCTGCGAATATGCCTCGATGAGCATAGGCAGGTTGACACCGGTGACGATAGCCCAGGAATCGTGGCCCTCGATGAGCCCGCTGATCTGGTTGAACGGCGTGCCGCCCCACAGATCAACGAGGAAGAGCACCTGCTCCTGGTCCTCGAAGGAAGCGACTGCTTCCTCGACCTTGGCACGGAAGTCGTCGGGGCCCATGCTCGGCTCGAGCGAGACCACGGCTACAGACGGCTGATCGCCAAAGACCATCGAGCCCGTCTGCTTGATTCCAGCTGCCAAGTCCCCATGGCTAGCAAGAACAATACTTACCATCACATAACCTCCTTTTTGTCTACGTATTTCCTACACGACATGAACGAAGTATACCTGTTTGGATTGTGGAATTATAGCTGAATCCGCAAAAGGTTGGATTATTTGTTTAAACGTCTAGGTTTGTTACAAGTTGATTACGTTGCCGCTTTTTTGACTCATTACCCGCCAAGGCGTCGTTCATCAAGCCATGCATTTTGCAGATACAAGCAGGCTGTTCATTACTATCGATTTTAGGCAAGGCGAATGCGCCTGTACTGCCGCTATTTTGTTTAAACAGACGTAACTTGACTAATAGCATGACTTATGATCTAGCGCAAGTAGTCATTGGGGACGTTCTTAAACGGCTAGTCATGTAAGAACGTCCCCAACGACCAAGTTAGGCGATGTGAAGGGGGTTGGCGGCGTCGACGGCGTCGGGAGCGTCGGAGAGGCCGTCGGGGGCAGCGTCCGCCGGGTCCTCGTCGGGGGTCTCGATCTGCTTGATCATGACCTCCTGGCCCTGCAGCAGGTATGTCTCGCCGCTGCCGCAATAAGGGCAGGTCTTGCCGTGCTCGACTGTCGCATAGTCGCGGCCGCATGCCTCGCAATGTGTCACGGCCTCAACGGGCTCCACGATAAGCTCCGAGCCCTCGGGTATAGGCTTTTTATCTGCTGCCCAGCGCCAAGCGTCGAGCAGCAAGTCGGGAACGACGCCCGAGACCTCGCCCAACAGCAACGTCACGCTCGAAACGCGACGCACGCCATTGGCGCGCGCCACGTTCTCAACATCGCGAATGATGTGATAAACGATTCCCAATTCATGCAAGGTAGAAACCTTTCAACAACGGTTGATGCGATGCAAACTCAAAGCAAGGGGACGGCGAAATCTAGTCTGCGCCGTCCCCTTACCCGCCATGGTTACCTATTTACGACCGAACTTGATTTTGATTGCACGCTTTAAAGCATACTTGCCAAGGCTCGGGAGCTTTTGCTCGTATTTGACCATCGTGGAGCACTCGGGGCGGTCGCGATCCAGATGGATGGCGTCGAATGCGCACTTGGTGGTGCACAGGCCGCAGCCGATGCACTTGTTGGGGTCGACGATCGAGGCACCGCAACCCAGGCAACGGGCGGTCTCGGCGCGCACCTGCTCCTCGGTAAAGGTCTCGACGTACTCGCTAAACGGCGCGGCCTTCTCGCGCTCGCGGTCCACATGGGCAACCTCGCGGCTCGCGTTGTCGTAGCTCTCGATCACGACGTCGTCGCGGTCGAGCGCGGTGCAGCGGCGCTGGTTGCGGCCGATCGTGAGTGTGGAGCCCGGCTGCACAAAGCGATGGATGGACACGGCGGCCTCGTGACCGGCGGCGATGGCATCGATGGCAAAACTCGGACCGGTGTAGACGTCGCCGCCCACAAAGATGTCTGGCTCAGCGGTCTGGTAGGTCTGAGGATCGGCAAGGGCACCCTGACCGCGGCCAAGCTCCACCTTGGAGCCAGCCAGCAGGTCGCCCCACACAATGGACTGGCCGATGGACATGACCACGCGGTCGGCATCGACGCGGCGCAGGTCGCTCTCGTCGTACTCGGGCGCAAAACGGCCCTCGTCGTCAAAGACGCGCGTGCAGCGCTTAAAGGTGATGCCACATACGCGACCGGCCTCGTCCAGGTGGACCTCCTTGGGGCCCCAACCGCAGCTGATATGCGCGCCGTCCTCGATGGCCTCGCGACGTTCTTCCTCGCTGGCGGGCATCTGGGCCTCGCTCTCCAGGCAGAACATCTCAACGTGCTCGGAACCCAGACGGCAGGCGTTGCGGGCAACGTCGATGGCCACGTTGCCGCCGCCCACCACGATGGTGCGGCCGGGCAGCGCATCGATCTTGCCGCTGTTGACCTCGCGCAAAAAGTCGACGGCCACGGTCACGTCCTCGGCGTCCTCGCCCGGAATGCCGGCAAGGCGGCCGCCCTGGCAGCCAATGGCAACGTAGAAGGCCTTGAAGCCCTGCGCGCGCAGCTCGTCGAGCGTCACGTCTCGACCGACTTCCACGCCATAGCGGAACTCGGCACCCATCAGGCGAATGACCTCGACCTCGGCCTCAATGACGTCCTTCTGCAGCTTAAAGCTGGGAATGCCGTAGGTGAGCATGCCGCCCGGGCGCTCGTTTTTCTCGAACACGACGGGCTTGTAGCCCTTCTCGGCCAGATAAAAAGCGCAGGACAGGCCGGCCGGACCGGCACCGATGATGGCAATCTTCTGATCGAAGCCGCCGGCACGCGTCGGGGTCACCACAGGTGGGACATAGCGGGTCGCGGCATCCAGATCGCGCTGGGCGATAAACTTCTTGACCTCGTCGATAGCCACGGCGGCGTCCACACGGCCGCGGGTGCAGGCATCCTCACAGCGGCGGTTGCACACACGGCCGCAGATAGCGGGCAGCGGGTTCTCGCGCTTGATGAGCGCCAGGGCCTCGTCATAGCGACCCTGAGCCGCGAGCTTCAAATAGCCCTGAACGGCAACGTGCGCGGGGCAGGCCGTCTTGCAGGGAGCGGTGCCGGACTCATGCGTCTCGATGCGGTTGTCGTTGCGGTAGTTGGGCGACCACTTGGTGTGGTCCCACTTGGTGGCATCGGGCAGCTCCTGGCGCGGATACTCGGGCACCTGTCCGCCGGACTTTTTGCTGCAGAGCTTCTGGCCCAGCTTGGCGGCGCCGGCCGGGCACACCTCAACGCAGCGACCGCAGGCCACGCACTTGTCCTTCTCGACCTTGGCGACATAGGCCGAGCGCGACAGGTTGGGCGTGTTGAACAGCTGCGAGGTGCGCAGGGCGTAGCACACGTTGACGTTGCAGTTGCAGATGGCGAAGATCTTGTTCTCGCCGTCGATATTGGTGATCTGGTGCACAAAGCCGTTGTCCTCGGCCTGGCGCAAAATGTCGTAGACCTCGTCGCGCGTCACGTAATGGCCACGGTCTGTCTCGACCACGTAGTCGGCCATATCGCCCACGGCGATGCACCAATCGGCCGGGTCGTCGGCGCAGCCCTCTCCCATCACGCGACGGCTCGCGCGGCAGCTGCAGGTGCTGGCGGCATACTTACCCTCGTATTTGTCGAGCCAATGCTCAATATGCTCGATCGGCACCGAGGTACTCGCGGCATCGATAGCCTTCTCGACCGGAATGACATGCATGCCGATACCGGCGCCTCCGGGCGGCACCATCGGCGTGGCGCGGGACAGCGGTCCCTTGGACGCCTGCTCAAAGAACTTGGCATAGACCGGGTGCTCCTCGAGCTGGCTCACGCGCATGTTGAGGAACTCGGCGGAACCCGGCACCAGCATGGGCAGCACCCACTGCTTGGCGCGCTCGGGGTTTTCCCAGTTGTACTCGAGCAGACCCGTGTAGCTCATGTCGTCGAGCATCTTCTCGATATCGGCTTCGGGCATGCCGGTGAGCTTGACCATCTCGGACAGCGTATAGGGGCGGCGCATCTTCATCTTGCAGAGCACTTCGGCCTGCTCGTCGGTTGCGGCCTCGGCAAACGACCAGTACTCGTAGCCCAGCAGCTCGTCGCGACGCAGCAGACGGTTGGTGCAGTGCTCGCACAGCTTAACGATTGCCTCGCGCGGATGCTCCGGCAGCGGCGGCACGAACTCCGAACCGATATCGGGCTCGGTGTAGCTAATTCCCGGTCCGTTGAGAATCATGGTTGTCCCTTCTCTTGCCGCAGCCCGACGAGGCCGCGGCACCCCTCTTTTTTTTGCAGTCCGGGCATGCCCCCATGCCGTTCACCCGCCATTGTTGACATTGTGTCAAAAATAGTATTGACGAATCGTCAACAATATTCAAGACTGTTAGGCGAACGGTCAGGCAAAAGAGGATGAAAGGCGGCAAAACATGGGCAACAACGCAGCAGGTACCTCTGTGGTCGATGCCGTCCCCGCATCCGATAGCGCGGCAAAGCGCTTGACGGGCGACGAACGCCGTCGCGAGATTCTCGATGCCGTGCGCACCGTAAGCTCCGAGCTGGGCGTGTCCCACCTATCGGTATCGGCTGTGACCAAGCGAGCCGGCTGCACGCGTTCATTGTTCTACCACTACTTTGCCGATATGGACGCCGCCGTCACCGCTGTCATGGACGAGGCAATCGACGGCTTCATTACCGAGCTCGAGCAGTGGAATGCCAGCCGCACGGTTGGCGACATCGAGGGGGCGCTCGACACCGTCGCCCCGCTCTTTAAGCGCCTGGTCGCCAGCGGCCACGAACTGCCGAGCACCCTGACCTCCAGCAGCGGCGCGCTCTACGGCGGCTTTTTGCACAACGTGGTCCAACGCGTGGCGCAGTATATCTGCGACACCACCGTGGTGGATTTTGTCGCCCATCATGAGCTACGCATCGACCATGTCTACGAGACGTTCTACACCCTCATCATGGGGTTGTTGATGTATATCCGCACGCACCCCGATGTGCCCGACGAGACGGTCAAGGAAATCATCGCCTCGACACTCCACATCGAGGGCTATACCGCCAAGTATCCGGAGCGCAAGCCCCAGAACTGACGACATTTGGTCAAACTGCCCGCGATCGGAAGAGGGGCCGCGGGCTTGTGAAAGGAGAGCGGCATGCTGTTCGATGTTTGGGGTAGCGATACCCTTATCCACTGGGCCGGCTGGGCCATGGTCTTTATCGGCCTGATCGTGCTCAACGAGGTCGGCCGCCACACCAAGCTCGGCGCGGCCATCATCTTTGGCGTGGCTCCGCTGGCCATGACCATCTACTGCGTCGCCATCGCCGTCGGCGTTTCGCAGGGTGCCGAGTGGGCGCTCACCAACCCCACCCATGTGTACCAGAACAGCTGGTTCCACTACGCCAAGGTCTACGCGGCGTTGGCCGGTTGCTGGGGCTTCATCGCCATTAAGTATCAGTGGGGCAAGATCGGCAAGGCGCACTGGTTCCGCGCGTGGCCGTTTGTGATCGTCGCCATCAACATCATGATCGCCGTCGTGTCCGACTTCGAGAGCGCCTATCACTTCTTTGTCCTGGGCGAGTCCACCTGGGTCACCTCCGAAGGTGCTACGCAGTTGGCCGGCTGGAACAACGTGTTCAACGGCATCGCCGGTATCATCAACATCTTCTGCATGACCGGTTGGTGGAGCGTCTACGCCTCCGAGGACAAGACCGACATGCTGTGGCCCGACATGACCTGGGTCTACATCATCGCCTACGACATCTGGAACTTCTGCTACACCTACAACTGCCTGCCCACCCACTCCTGGTTCTGCGGCTTTGCGCTGCTGCTGGCGCCCACCGTCGCCGCCTTTATCTGGAACAAGGGCGGCTGGATCCAGAACCGCGCCTTTACGCTGGCCATTTGGTGCATGTTTGCCCAGGTGTTCCCGTACTTCCAGGAGGAGTCCATCTTTGTGACCCACTCCACGCTCGACCCCGGCGCCGCTACCGCGGTCTCGATCGCCGCACTGGTCGCCAACGTCGCCGCGATCATCTACATCGCCTACCGCGCCAAGAAGCTCGGCCGCAATCCCTACAAGCAGGATGTCTTTGAGGGCACCAGCGATTGGGAGAAGGCCACCGCTCGCCGTGCCAAGGTTGATTACGCGCACGCCGAGTAACATGTTGGCCGCTGTTGGCACTTGGGCATAGGCCCGCTCACCAGGCCTTTCAATCCAATGTCTCGCAGAGCCCCCGAAAAGCGTTTCTGAACTGCCTCCCATTTCTTGGACATGAGAAATGGGAGGCTTTTTATGCGTGTCGACTTGAGGGTGAAGCACGACATCGAGGCCAGGAAGGCGGCGATCGGGCTCTTCGAGCGAGGCCACGGCTCCGAGTCGGCGGCGAAGGCGCTGTCGGTCCCGCGCGACACCGTGAGACAATGGCTCTACGTATACCGGTCGTTCGGAAGCGAGGTGCTGCTATCCATGGACGGCAAGCAGGCCAGGTACACATACGAGCAGAAGGTCGCCGCCGCCTCGGCCGTGGTCGACGGCGGCATGAGCAAGCGGGACGCCATGGAGGCGTTCGGGGTCATGTCCTTGGCGCCGCTCAAGAGATGGTGCGCGCTCTACCGCGAGGGCGGCGCCGAGGCGCTCAGGCCCAGGCCCAAGGGCCGGCCGAGCGGTTCCAAGGCGAGGCCGCGGACCCGCGAGGAGGAGCTCGAGGAGCGCTGCCGAAGGCTCGAGACCGAGGTGGCCTACCTAAAAAAATTGCGTGCCCTGGTCGGGAGGGACGGGCTCTGACCAGGGCGAAGGTCGAGGCCGTGAGGGTCCTGCGCGAAGAGGGGCACGGGCTGGGGCGCCTGCTGGAGTGCGCCGGCATGGCCCGGTCCAGCTACTACTACGCGCTGTCGCACCCGAAGGCTCCCACCAGGCCCGAGCTCTGGGAGGCCGCCGCCGAGATATTCTCGCGCACGGCCAACGGGTGCGGCCACAGGCAGATCGCCATGTGCCTGCGCGCCGAGCGGGGCGCGCGCATAGCCTACAAGACCGTGCTGAAGATGATGCGCGAGATGGGCATCAGCTGCGGGATTCGCCGCGAGACCGACTACCACAGGTACAACTCGTACAGGGGCAAGGTCGGAAAGACCTTCGAGAACGTCATCGGGCGCGACTTCGCCGCCGACGGGCCGTGGGAGAAGATGGGCACCGACGTCACCGAGTTCAAGCAGCCCTGGGGCAAGGCCTACTTCGCGCCGGTCTACGACTTCGGCAGCAAGGAGATCGTCGCCTGGTCCACGTCGCTGCACCCCAACATGGCCCAGCAGCACGAGCTGCTCGACCAGCTCGTGTCCAGGAAGCCCAAGGGCTCCAGGCCGATCCTGCACTCGGACATGGGCTGGCAGTACCAGCAGGCCGGTTGGTGCAGGCGGTTGGAGGAGGCCGGCGTGGTGCAGAGCATGTCCCGGAAGGGCAACTGCATCGACAACGGCGCGACGGAGCAGGTGTTCGGCCACATCAAGGACGAGTTCTTCCGCGGAAGGACGTGGCCGGACTTCGAGTCCTTCAAGGCGGACCTCGACGACTTCGTGGTCCATTGGAACACGAGGAGGCGCCAGGTTAAACTGAAGGGACTGACCCCGGAGGAGTTCCGGAGACAGTCCCTTGCGGCGTAGTTCTTATTTAAGCCGTCCAAGTTTTGGGGTGCAGTTCA
>DXZM01000058.1:0-39824 GCA_019419665.1 Collinsella sp. | reverse complement strand
GCTTCGATCGCGCGGTTGTCATTGTCACGCAGGACCGCTCGTACGAGAAAAAGCCGTACGAGTTTATGCCCGCCGCGCGCGCCCGCTATGCCGACTACCCCTACCTGCTCGAGGCCATCGAGACGCGCCACGATCGCTACAACATCCAACGCATGCACCTGTGGAAGTATGAGCGCGAGGGCCGCGCGCTGGTTGTTGCTCCGCAAAAGCCGGTCGAGGTCGGCCACGTTGAGCACGATCCGGCAAAGCTCCTCGACCTGTATATTCAGGGCCGCCAGGAGGCAAAGCGCTTGCTGGGAGATATCGAGGCATTTGTCGAGCGCTAGCGTCGCGACGTCATGACCCATGGACGACATGTGCAGAAAGTCTGGTCAGAGCCAAAATACCTGTTGACTCGGGCGACGAGCGGGGTAATATGGACGGGTTACTTGCAGAGCCCCGTGAATCTCTGTAACAACACGTACTGTACATGGAGGAGTCTAAGTGATTTCGAAATCGACTCACTACGCCAAGCAGGGCGAGGTCCAGCGCAACTGGGTTCTCGTCGACGCCGATGGTGCTGTCCTGGGCCGTCTTGCCACCCAGATCGCAATGATCCTGCGCGGTAAGAACAAGCCCCAGTTCACGCCCAACAGCGACTGCGGCGACTTCGTTGTCGTCATCAACGCCGATAAGGTCCAGCTTACCGGTAACAAGGCCGACACGAAGACCTATTATCGCCACAGCGGCTACAACGGCGGTCTCAAGGCTGAGAGCTTCCGCCAGGCTATGGAGAAGCACCCGGAGAAGGTCATCGAGCGCGCCGTTCGTGGCATGCTGCCCAAGACCACCCTCGGCCGTGCCCAGATGACCAAGCTTAAGGTCTACGCTGGTGCCGAGCATCCGCACGCTGCCCAGAACCCCACGAAGATTGAGCTGGAGGCTTAAAGATGGCTGAGAACACCGTTGTCTACCAGGGTACCGGCCGTCGTAAGAACGCCGTCGCCCGCGTCCGTCTCGTCCCCGGCACCGGCAAGGTGACCATCAACAAGCGTGACGCCGAGCAGTATTTCGGCCGTCATCAGCTCGTTGAGAACGCTCTTGCTCCCTTCAAGGTGACCGACACCGCCGGTCAGTTCGACGTTATCGCTCTGTGCGATGGCGGCGGCATCTCCGGTCAGTCCGGCGCTCTGCGCCTGGGCATCGCCCGCGCTCTTCTGAACGCTGGCGACTACCGTGCTGACCTCAAGAAGGCCGGTTTCCTTACGCGCGATGCTCGCGTGGTCGAGCGCAAGAAGTACGGCCTCAAGAAGGCCCGCCGCGCTCCCCAGTTCTCCAAGCGCTAAGGTTTTATCTCCTTACGAGATACAATGTACAAGCGGGGCCTGCCGATTGCTCGGTGGGTCCCGCTTTTCTTTTTCGACTAGGGTGGGCGACTGCGTTTTGCCCACTTGGGAAGGAGCGATCCTATGCCCCAGAACATCTTCGGTACCGACGGCGTCCGTGGCGTCGCCAACGCCGACCTCTCGTGCGACCTTGCGTTTCGCCTTGGCCGTGCGGCGACCAAGTTCCTTGGTCCGGACATTTGCATCGGCCGTGACACGCGTCTTTCGGGCACCATGCTCGAGAGTGCTCTGACCGCCGGCATTATGGCCGAGGGCGGCCGCCCGCACTGCTGCGGCGTTATCCCTACGCCGGCCGTGGCGCTGCTCACCGTCCAAAACGAGCTCGACGGCGGCATCGTCATCTCCGCTTCGCACAATCCGCCGGAGTTCAACGGCATCAAGTTCTTTAGCCGCAAGGGCATGAAACTTCCCGATGCTGTTGAGGAAGAGATCAGCGCTTGGGTCATGTCCGAGGAGGCCATGGCTGCCGATACGCTGCCGACCGGCGCCGGTGTGGGTCACATCATCAAGATGAAGGACGCCCGCAAGGTATACGTCGACCACGCTATCAGCACCCTCGACGGCCTTAAGCTCGATGGCCTGGTCGTTGCCGTCGACTGCGGTCACGGCGCTTCCTGCCAGACCACACCCGCCGCGCTGCAGCGCCTGGGCGCTACGGTCCACGCCATCAACACCGATTACTGCGGCACCGACATCAACGTCGAGTGCGGCTCCACCCATCTTGAGCCCCTGCGCGAGCTCGTGCTGCGCACCCATGCCGACATCGGCCTGGCCCACGACGGCGACGCAGATCGCGTTCTGTTCGTGGACAGTGAGGGCAACGAGATCGATGGCGACTACATCCTGGCCATCTGCGGCTCCGACCTTGCTGCCCGCGGCAAGCTCGCCAACTCCGAGATCGTTTCGACCGTCATGTGCAACCTGGGCTTCTCCATTGCAATGAAGGAGCAGGGCTTCGAGATGGTCCAGACCGCCGTGGGCGACCGCTATGTTCTTGAGCGCATGCTCGAGGACGGTGCCGTTATCGGTGGCGAGCAGTCCGGCCACATCATCTTCCTGGAGCACAACACCACCGGCGACGGTCTGGTGACGGCTCTGCAGCTGCTGGCCGTGCTCAAGCGCACCGGCCGCACCCTTACCGACCTTGCCGGCATCATGAAGAAGTACCCGCAGGTGCTCGTCAACGTGCATTCGGACAACAAGGCCGGCCTGGACGATTGCCAGCCCATTTGGGACGCCGTCGCTGCCGCCGAGAAGGAGCTCAACGGTCGCGGCCGCATCTTGGTGCGCCCGAGCGGTACCGAGCCGCTAGTTCGCGTTATGGCCGAGGCGGAGACGCATGAGCTGACCCAGCGCGTTGTTGACGATATCGTCGAGGTTGTCAAGCGCGAACTTCCCTAATGGCCAAATACGGGTGCCAAGTGGTAGACTGTCAAGGTTATTTTGATTGATTGGTATGTCCGAGGGGGAGCATGTTCACTAAAGTCCTAAGGTCTTTTGGTATGCGTGGTCGAGTCCTTACGCTGGATGCTCCCATCTCGGGCGACGTCATTCCGCTCTCCGAGGTAAACGATCAGACGTTTGCCACCGGCCTTTTGGGCCAGGGCGTGGCGATTCAGCCCACCGGTACGCGCGTGATTGCGCCGGCAGACGCCAAGGTCGAGGCCATTTTTCCCACGGGACATGCCGTTGCGCTCAACACGGTCGATGGCTTAGACGTGCTCATCCACGTTGGTTTGGACACTGTTCAGCTTGAGGGCAAGCACTTTACCGTACATGCGCAAGTGGGTGACATCGTCCATAAGGGCGATGTGCTCATAGAGTTCGATCGCGAGGCAATCGCTGCCGAGGGCTACGATGTGACGGTTCCTATCTTGGTGTGCAACTCCGTTGAGTTCTCGAGCATCAAGGGCTCCGTTGGCGAGCATGTCGAGGAGATGGACCAACTCATCGTCGCGCGTGAGCGCTAGTCGCTCCGCTTGGCCTTTAGCCTACAATTCAAACACGTTTACGGAGGGCGCCCTTGAAAGAGGGCGCCCTCCGTGGCAATATGAGAAACGTCCGAAGCTAAACAGCTTTGGGTCACCGTGGACGGGCAGGGGCCTCGACGCGGCTAGACACGAGACACATACATTACGCGACCTCGCCCTGGTGGCCGCACACGTTGGTTGCGGCCGACGCGGGCCGCGGGCAAGTGCTTGTAAGGGGAGCCTTGCCTCTCTTGTACGAGAAAGGACGCGTAATGAAGATCATTAAAGCTAAAGACTACGAGGATATGAGTCGCAAGGCCGCCAATATCATCTCGGCCCAGGTTATCCTCAAGCCCGATTGCGTGCTGGGTCTTGCCACCGGCTCCACCCCGATTGGCGCCTACAAGCAGCTCGCCGCTTGGTACGAGAAGGGTGACGTCGACTTTGCCGAGGTCAGCACCTACAACCTCGACGAGTATCGTGGCCTTTCGCACGACGATCCCCAGAGCTACCACTACTTTATGCGTGAGAACTTCTTCGATCACATTAACATCGACCTGAACAACACGCATGTGCCCGATGGCTCCAATCCCGACGCTGCCGCTGCCTGCTCCGAGTACGACAAGATCGTCGCTGCCGCCGGTTACCCTGATCTGCAGCTGCTCGGCATCGGTAACAACGGTCACATTGGCTTCAACGAGCCCGATGACCACTTCTCCAAGGGTACGCACTGCGTCGACCTCACCGAGAGCACCATTCAGGCCAACAGCCGCCTGTTCGACAGCGTCGACGACGTGCCCCGTCAGGCCTACACCATGGGTACCCAGACCATCATGTATGCCCGCATGATCCTGGTCGTCGCCAACGGCGAGGCCAAGGCACAGGCCGTGCATGACATGTGCTATGGTCCGGTTACCCCCGAGTGTCCTGCCTCGATCCTGCAACTGCACACCAACTGCGTTGTCGTTGCCGACGAGGCCGCCCTTTCGCTCTGCAAGTAGGGAAAGCCTATCACCTCGACATAGCTTTGCCGAAGGCCTCCGCTTTGCGGGGGCCTTTTTGCTGAGCGCGCGCCGTATGCTTGACGAAAATCTTGCTGCGAATTTGACGGGTGCGTCTGGTGCAGCATGATTCATTCCATAACAGATACTATGCATAAATGCTATGAAAAGGTCGCAGACGGTAGCTGGCGTTAGGTGAGTTGCGCAACACAATTGAACAGCGCTCATTTGAGGTACACTGCCAAAGGATGGGACAAGCTGGCAAGCGCATTGACCTGCGCAAAGACTGATTGGTTGGGGGATAAGTTTCAATCGGACCACGCTGAACAAAAACTTGCCATTTGCGTACCAACAAACATCCTAAACCGTAGCATCGCTCTATTCATCTAGCGATACATATGGTCTAGCGTTACGGTGTCCATGTGGTCGAGTTGAGGAGCGGGCATGGTTAACGATTTGGGCAATACGGACGACCTCGAGCTTATGCCGCTGGGCAGTAGTTATACGGTGCGGCGCGATCGCTTGATGAACGAACTTATCGCCAAGGGCCGAAAGGCCGGCATCGTAGTCCTCTACGCGCCTGATGGCTTTGGGAAAACCTCGGTGCTGCTGCAGTATGCCCAAGAGGTTAAAAACGATCCGACGCGAGGTCCCGTGCGGATCATCGAGGCAGACCGCGCCATTGGGCGCGAGGTATTTATGCAGCTCGAGGTCGTTACCGAAGAGCTTAAGGACAAGCCGCACTCCCTGATCGCAATCGATAACGTGCCTAACCTCAGCCAGAGCGAGACCGAGGAGCTGATCGACCGAATCCGAAGCCTGCGTGCTATGGGGGTTGGGGTTTTTATGAGCTGCCGTCCCTCGAATCGCCAGCTGATTCATGGACTGGGCGATTCGATTAAAGTCAACGCGCAGATGCTCAAGGTGCATGCCTACGAGTATTCGGCGTGGGCATCGGCGTTTTCGATCAGCACATCGCTCGACTTCTATCAGCTTACGCAGGGCGTGCCCGAGCTCGTCTCGGCTATGCAGTCGGGACTATACGGGCAGGGAGACGTTGCCCAGATGCTCGAAAAAGAGATCGTCAATATCTACGGTGCGGCACTTGTTGATCTGGCGTCGCTCGAGAACAACGCCCTGTTTAGCGTGGCATGCTTGATGGTCTTAATGGGTGAGGGCAATATTTCGGAGCTCGAGGCTTGCGGTGTTAGGCTTTCGGCGATTGACCAGTCCTATCTTGTCCGCGATTATCCCATTTTTGGCGTTGATCCGGCAGACCGGAGCTTTACCTGCTTGGGTACCGAGGACAACGCGCGCCTGCGATTGCGCAAGCTGGTCGCCGAAATTCGCCCCGAACTCGTTGTACGGGCGGCGCGTATATTGATTAAAGCGGGTCGCTGCGATACCGCGATGGACCTCGCCGACGCGTTTTTGGACCGCAGTGCGGTGTTGGAGCTTGCCGGGCAGTATGGGGTCGATCTGGCCCTGACGGGGCATGGAGGGGACGTCTGCCGCGCGGCGCTGGGAAAGACCGAGGCAGATGGTCGGGCATCGGAGCCGACGCCTGACGAGGCGCTCGGCATCTATCTGGCGGCGGTGAGCGTCTCCAATACAAAGCTCGCGCGGTATATGGCCTCAATTATCGAGCATGCGGGCGAGCAAGCGATTTGCGAGCTCGATCCCGTGTCATGGAAGGTGGCGCACGCGTTTACGGCCGCCTGTTATGGAGATAGTGGTCTGGGGCTTCCGACAGGCCATGCAGCGCTGGAAAGTGAGGCGTCTTGTGCCGCACTCGACATGCTGTCCGCACATGTCGAGATAAAACATGGGCTGACCGAGCGGGCGAAGGGCGGTGAGATCCTCGCGGGGCTCAAAACGGATAAGGCCTACGATTGCGAGCTCGATATCGCGGGGACGTTTGTGCGAGCGGACCGCATGTTGACGGAGCTATTTGATGGGTCGTATGCAGGGACTGACGAGCGTGATGACGAGATGGCCCTGACACTCGAGGCGCTCGAAGCGCATGGAATCCGAGCGCTCGCCATCTGGGTGCGCATGGTATTATCGGCACGGCGCCTGTTTGCCGGCATGCCGGTGACCGACGAGCAGGCATTCAATGAGCTCGACCGTTTTGCCGTGCGCGTGCGCGACAATCAAGTCCAGTTGTTTGGCTTGATACTGGAAGGCTGGCAGTCGCTGGCTGAGGGGCGTCCGGTCAATGCCAAATTCCGTGCGGTGCAGGTGCTCAGGCTTGCCGAGGAATCGATTGGATACATACGCGACAACGCACTGCTGCTAGAGCGCGCGGCATACTTACGCAATACATCGATGGTATCGGTGCGCGAAGAGGCAGAGCTGCTCGATTTGAGTCGGACGCAGGTCGGTGGTGCCGAGGCTTGGATGGTGGCGCTGCATTTGGCCTCCGCGGGCCGCGATAGCGACCTTGCAGCCTGGATGTCCATGAACCGACCGGGGATTTTAAATCCGTCGTATCGGCTGTTTGCGCGTCTTGCGATGCATTGTCTGGGTGAGCCGGCTGCTAGAATTCGAAAGAAGCTCCCGGTGCGCGAGCTGTCGCGATATTCGCTGCGTGACGACTTTGAGGGCGAAGGCGAGCGTCTGTTCCAGGCCGGCGATGCCGAGGGTGTCGATGTGATTGGCCATATCGAGATTCGCATGTTTGGGGCGTTTCGCGCCGAGCGCGACGGGTTTCCCATCACGGATAAGATGTGGCGCCGCAAGAAAGCGGCGACGCTTGCCGAGCGGCTTGCGCTGGGCATGGATGCGCTGGTCGACCGCGAGACGCTGGCTATGGAGCTGTGGCCCCACGCCGAGTTCAATAGCGCTCGTAACAATCTGTACTCGACGATATCGCGCCTGCGTTCGGCCTTGGGGCCGACACCGGACGGCAAGTCGTGTGTGCTGATCCAAAACGAGTGCATTGGGCTTAACGGCGATTACGTCAAGACCGACGTGCGGTTGTTTGATCAGATAAGCCGCGAAGTTTTGGGAAATCGCACGGGTGCGCGCGGGCCCCATCTGATCGAGCTGTGCCTTAAGATCGAGCAGCTTTACGCCGGCCCGTTGTATGTTCCCAATGGCTGTAATCCCACCTACTTTTTGCGTATGAGGCGCATTATGGAATCGAAGTATATCGACTGCATGATTCGGGGCGCGAATGCCGCCCTAGAAGAAAATGACCTGCAGTCGGCGGTATGGCTGGTGGAGTCGGGGCTGCGGCAAGAGACGGCGCGCGAGGACATGGTGCGTTGCGCTATGCGCGTCTACGGCGCGGCGGGGCGACGACGCGATATCGTCGAGCTGTACAGTGGGCATATGCATCACCTGAGGGAGCAGGTCAATGGCGTGCCCGAGCCCGAGACGCGGCGTCTGTACGAGCGCTTGGTCGAGGGCAGGCTTAACCACGTGCTCGTCGAGCGATAAAAAATGAGCGTCCGAATTGCTCGGACGCTCACAAGCTTGATGTATGTTGGCTCGCCGGATCGTTGACGCTTAGACGAGCTTAATCTTCTCGATGTCCTTGCGCGAGGACTCGCGATACAGTGAGAACTTGCGGCCGATAACCTGGACGACCTCGGCATGGCAGCGATCGGCAAGCTCTTCGGCGGCCTCGCGGGCGGAAAGGCTGGAACCATCGAGTACGGAGCACTTAACGAGCTCGTGCTTCTCCAGGTAGGCGACCGTCTGCTCGACGGTGCCCTCGTTGATGTCGGACTTGCCGATGATGATGGCGGGGTTGAGGTGATGGGCCATGCTGCGAAGCTGCTTGACCTGGGCTCCTGTCAGTGCCATGGGTTCTCGCTTTCTATGTTATGGGGCGCCCCGCGATGGGGCCTTAATCTACGTGAGCTGTCCCACGATAGCGCAGGAACGGCGCGGTGTGGGGCGTGTTTGCCCAGTTCAAAAAGAATGCGGATGCCGAGCGGGAGAACAACGCGGGTTGCAGGCGGACGTGTGCGGCGGCCGAAAGCGGTCTATGGACGGCCCGAAGAGACCGGCTCCCATGCAATAAACGCCCAACGGACCTTGCGGACGTGGTCGAGCATGTAGCGCCCCTGCGGCACGCCCTTGGACCCTGGCTCGCCGACATGGGGATTCTCAATCATATGCTGAGCGATGTAGTCGCGCAGACGGTCGATCTTATCTCCGTTACCGTGCTCGAGCATGCGGGAGAAGTCCGCCACGCCCGCCTCAAGGCTATCGAAGGTATCGCGACGAGGTGATTCAAAGTACGTAACCTGCGGCAGAGCACCCATCTGAATGAGGATATTAAAGGCATACACAAAGCCATTGCTGCAGGTAACCGAGGCACCGATGGCGTTCATCAGGTGAAGGTCATAGCGCGGGCTGGAGTTGGCGACCATCGTGACAGCACAACGCCGACGGGCCGTTCGATCAAGCTTGGTAAGCGCGTCTTTTAGGTTGGTCGTGGTGACAGAGCGACTGGCAAAGGCAACATCTACCGCTTTCGCGACCGGTCCAACCAAATCCCAGTCATCATCCCAAGCAAGCTCAAGCGGTGTAATGCGATCCTCGAGCCCATAGTACTCAATGCCAGCATCAAGCGTGCCCAACATGGCAGGGGAAAAGTCAGCAGCAATCACGGGATGTCCAACCTGAGCAAGCGGAATAGCAATCGACCCAGCCCCACACCCCATATCCAGCACGGACTCACCAGGCTTTAACGCCAACAGCTTCATAAAGTCCCGGGCATACGGAGCAGTCTCAAGCGGCCGAAAATGCCGAGCCCTTTTGTCCCACTCAAAAGAGTCATCTGCCCGCCGCCGACCAGCCTGCAGACGCATCCATTCGCCATTCCAATCCGCAGAAAGCAGCTCAGAACGAATCAAATCATCAGCCACGGGCCATCCCCCTCACAACAAAAAAGCGACTCCTCCCAAAAGAAGAGCCGCAACCAGCATATATCAGAAAGAACCGATCCAACGCCAAACCGCCATATCGACCATGCAGTGCAGGAGCGAAGCGACTGCAACCGGGATAGAACTCAACCGAGGTCCCGTTGTGCGGGAGCCCCGGGGAGGGCAAATATATAAGGTCGATCGCGAGTTCCGCACGAGCCGGAGAGCACTTAATGTGCTCTCCGTGCGAGTCAGGACTGTCCGAGCAGGCGACCTTATATATTTGCCCTTCCCGGGGCTCCTCGCCTCGTATCCCTGGGCTAGTTCTTCAGCGAGTTCAGCGGAGCCGGGAAGCGTCCACCACGGTGGGCAAGCACGGTGCCGGCGTTGGGGTTCACCGGCATGATGGGTGCACGGCCGAACAGGCCGCCGTACTCGACGCAGTCGCCCACGCCCTTGCCGATAGCGGGAATCACGCGGACGGCCGTGGTCTTGTTGTTGATGACGCCGATGGCCATCTCATCTGCGATGATGCCGGCGATGGTCTCGACCGGGGTGTCGCCGGGGATGGCGATCATGTCCAGACCGACGGAACACACACAGGTCATGGCCTCGAGTTTCTCGAGCGAAAGCGCGCCGGCCTCGACGGCGGCGATCATGCCGGCGTCCTCGGACACGGGGATAAAAGCGCCCGAGAGACCGCCCACGCTGGAGCTGGCCATGACGCCGCCCTTCTTGACGGCATCGTTGAGCATGGCGAGTGCGCAGGTCGTGCCCGGGCCACCGCAGGTGCCCACGCCGATGATCTCGAGGATGCGCGCGACGGAGTCGCCGATGGCAGGCGTGGGGGCCAGCGACAGGTCGACAATGCCCTTCTCGACACCCAGGCGATGGGCGGCCTCGCGGCTCATGAGCTCACCGGCGCGGGTGATCTTAAAGGCGGTCTGCTTAATCTTCTCGGCGACCTCCATCATCGATGCGGAATCGGGCAGCGTCTCCAGGGCTGCGGCCATAACGCCGGGGCCCGAGACGCCTACGTTGATGACGGCGTCGGCCTCGCCACCGCCGTGGACAGCGCCCGCCATGAACGGGGAGTCCTCGACCATGTTGGCAAAGCAGACAAACTTGGAAGCGCCGACGGAGTCCTGGTCGGCCGTGAGCTTAGCGGCGTCGATGATGGTCTGCGCAGCCATGAGCACGGCGTCCATGTTGATGCCGGCGCGCAGGCTGGCGACGTTGACGCTGGAGCAGACGCGACTCGTGGTGGCGAGCGCCTGCGGGATGGACTGGATGACGCGGCGGTCGGCGTCGCCGATGCCCTTCTGGACGAGCGCGGAGAAGCCGCCCAGGTAGTCGATGCCGAGGGTCTCGGCCGCACGGTCGAGGGCATGCGCGATGGGGGTGAGGTCCTCATCCTTGCAGCAAGCGGCGATCTGCGCCACCGGGGTGACGGAGACGCGCTTGTTGACGATGGGGATGCCGTACTCGCGCTCGAGGTTCTCGGCGGTCTCGACCAAGTGCTCAGCCGTGTGCGTCACGTGGTCGTAGATCTTCGTGCACATGCGGTCGAGGTTCTCGTCGCCGCAACCCATGAGCGAAACACCCATGGTGATGGTCCTGATGTCGAGGTTCTGCTCCTCAACCATGCCGCGGGTTTCCGCGATTTCTGCGGGCGTGATCGCCATCCTTGCGCTCCTATCTGCCAAAACGAGCATAGTCTTATCTATTCTAACGTGCCGCACGTGCCAAGTGGCGCATGCGGCACGTTTTGGTGCTCGGTTGTTTCCGTTGTGTTACTGCCCAAAGACCTCTTCGGCGATGCGCGCGCTCTCGGCGGCGTCCTTGGCGTAGTAGTCCGCGCCGATCTGTTTGGCGTATTCGGGGGTGAGCACAGCGCCGCCCACGATGATCTTGACGCCTGGGACCTCGGCATGAAGCAGCTTGATGGTCTCTTCCATGGCAACGACGGTGGTGGTCATAAGCGCCGAGAGGCCGACGAGCTTAATGTCGCGCTCCTTGACGGTCTTGAGCACCTCCTGCGGATCGACGTCGCGACCCAGATCAAAGACGGTATAGCCGTAGTTATCGAGCAGCATCTTGACGATGTTCTTACCGATGTCGTGGATATCGCCCTTGACGGTGGCCACGCAGATCTTGCCCTTGTCGGCAATCTCGCCGGCGGGCATCAGGCGTTTGATGGTATCGAAGCCCACGCGCGCGGCCTCGGCCGAGGCCATGAGCTGCGGCAAGAAGAACTTTCCCTGGTCAAAGAGGACTCCGACCTCATCGAGGGCGGGGATAAAGTGGTTGTTGATGAGGTCCATGGCGTCGTGGTCGGCCAGCAGGCGCTCGGTCTCGGCCGCGATTTCGCCCTTGCGACCCGAGACGACCATGTGGCGGATGGGGTCGTCATCGGCTCTTGCGGTGGTGCTTGCGGCAGGCGCGGCGTCGGTCGATGCTGCCTGAGCCGCCGCCGGGTTCGCGGCGATCTTGTACGGATCGGTCCAGCCGGCGTAGCGCTCGATGTATCCGGTCGAGCCCTCGTCTTCAACGCTCAGCACGCGATAGCTGTAGACGGTATCCATAAAGCGCTTGGAGCCCGGGTTCATGATGGGGGCGTCCAGGCCCGCGCCAAAAGCGGCAGCCAAAAAGACCGAGCCCAGCAGCGGGCGGGCAGGCAGGCCAAAGCTGATGTTCGATACGCCGAGCGCGCATTTGACGCCCAGGCGCTCCTTGCACAGGGACATGGCACGCAGGATCTGCTCGGCCTGGCGCTGGTTGGTCGAGGCGGTCATGACCAGGCAGTCGATGAGGATGCGGTCCGGCCCGATGCCGTAACGGGCAGCCTCGGCCACGATGCGCTCGGCGATGGCGAAGCGAGCCTCTGCGGTATCCGGAATACCGCCTTCGTCGAGTGTGAGGCCGACGACGTTGGCGCCGTAGTGGGCGACTAGCGGGAAGATCTCATCCATGATTTGCTGTTTGCCATTGACCGAGTTGATGATGGGCTTGCCGGCGTAGCGGCGCACGGCTGCCTCGACGGCTGCGGGGTCGGTGGAGTCGATCTGCAGCGGCAGCAGCGTGGAGCCCTGGAGCTGCTCGGTCGCCTGTTGGATGATCTTGACCTCGTCGATCTCGGGCAGGCCCACGTTGACGTCCAGGATGTCGGCGCCCTGTTCCTGCTGGCTGATGCCCTGGCTCACGACGTAGTCTAGGTCGCCGTCGCGCAGGGCCTGTTGCAGGCGCTTTTTGCCGGTGGGATTGATGCGCTCGCCGATGACGGCGATCTTGTGGCCGTCGCAGGGGAGGTCCACGACCGTCTGGGCGCTCGTGACCGACATACTGGGCTTGCGGTGACGCGGGCTGGGTGTGTGGTTGTCGATAAGTGTGCGCAAGGCCGCCATGTGCGCCGGCGTGGTTCCGCAGCAACCGCCCACGACGCCCACGCCGTCGGCGATCATGCCGGCGACGGCCTCGGCGTATTCGGGGGCCTGGATATCAAAGACGGTGTTGCCGCCGTCGTCCACGTGGGGCAGACCCGCATTGGCCTGCACCATAACGGGCTTGTCGGTAACGGTGAGCATACGTGCGGCGAGTCCTCGGAGCTCGGCCGGTCCCTGGCTGCAGTTGATGCCCAAAACGTCGGTGCCGATGGCGTCGAGCGTGATGGCGGCAACCTCGGGGCTCGTACCCAGGAAGGTGCGACCGTCTTCCTCAAAGGTCATGGTGGCAAAGACGGGCAGGTCGGAGTTCTCGCGGCAGGCGAGGACGGCCGCCTTGATCTCGGCAAGGTCGGTCATGGTCTCGATAATAAAGAGGTCCACGCCCGCATCGACGCCGGCGCGCACTTCCTCGGCAAAGAGGTCATAGGCCTCGTCGAAGCTCAGGGTGCCCAGGGGGCGCAGCAGGGCGCCGATGGGGCCGATGTCGCCGGCGACATAGTGGGCACCGGCCGCGCGGGCGCAGGCGACAGCGGCGGCAAAGACATCTGCCACGCTGGCGGCACCGTCGAGCTTGTGGGCGTTGGCGCCAAAAGTGTTGGCGGTGATCACGTCGCAGCCGGCCTCGACGTACTGACGCTGAATATCGGTAATGACCTGGGGTTCTTCAAAGTTGAGCAGCTCGGGCAGGGCGCCGGCCTTCATGCCGGCAGCCTGCAGCATGGTGCCCATGCCGCCGTCGAACAGCAGGTGTCCCGTGCCCTCGATGGCGGCGCGCAGGCGATCGTCCTTAATGCGAAGGTCGTCGATTGTGCGCGTCTTGTATGCAGCGCCATTACGGCGTGCGGCATCAACGGGCGCCGCCAGCGCGGCGCCGTCCAGATCATGAGTGATAAGCGGAGTAAACATCGATGAGCTCCTAATGGCTGGAATAGCAGGTGGTGTGGGCGGCGCGGAAGCGGCAGTGCTCGCGCATGCGGCAGATATTGCAGGTGGGGCGGCTCTGGGCGTCGTGGACCTCGCCGTCAAACAGACCAATCACCGCGGTCACGCTCTTGGTGGGCATGAGCAGGCTGGTAGGTGTGACGGTCAGCCCGATGAGCCGCGTGGCGTTGAGCGCGGCCACGATTGAGCGCTGGGCCGTAAGCGGGCAGTCGCCGTAGCCGGGGCTGAAGCGCCAGTTGCCGGCGAGTTCGTGTGCGGCGGCCGCAGTCTTGACCTGCTGGTCCATCTGCTCGACGGCAGCTTCCACATAGGCGGAGCACGCGGCGTCGAGCACGGCTCCCTCTAGGGGTTGCTGGGCTCCCGTGGTGCGCAGACGACGCTCGGCTTCCATGCCGAGGGTGCATGCCATGAGTGCGGCAAAGCGGGCGTCTTTGAGGTGGCGATAGATATCGCGGCCGCGCAGCTCGACGTTGGTGCCGACCAAGCGAATGCAAGGCTCGCCCTGTTCATCGACGCCCGTGGCATCGATGGCAAATATGCGGCGCACGCCACGGGGCTCAATGTCCAGCTCCAGACGCTCAACGACAAGCTCAATACGCTGCGACAGCTCGGGCTCAATCTGCTGGCCGCCGTAGCCCAGATACCGCAGCATTTCGGTACGGTCGATACGAGGGTGGTGGGCAGCGTCGATACGGTAAAGCGCCGGCGACGCAAGGTCGGTCGGCACTTCAACAACGGTCATATCGGCGTGCGGTTTTTCCATTACCCCAGGCGCTCCATAATGGTCGCGGCGATTGCAGGACGGTTCATAGTGTACAGGTGCAGACCGTCGGCACCGTGCTCCTTGAGGTCGCAAAGCTGACGGGCAGCATAATCTACACCGGCTGCCTGCAGGCTCTCGGGGTTGTTCTCATACTTGGCGAGAATCTTGATGACGGGGGAGGGCAGCGACGCACCGCACATAAAGACCATGCGGCTGATCTGCGACTTGCCCATAAACGGCATGATGCCCGCGGTAATGGGCACGGTGATACCGGCCTTGTCGGCAAGCTCGCGAAAACGGTAGAAGCACTCGTTATCAAAAAAGAGCTGCGTCACAAAGAAGCTCGCGCCGGCGTCCTGTTTTTGTTTGAGGTGCTCGACCGAGAGGTTGAGATCCTCGCAGGCAATGTGGCCCTCGGGGTAGGCTGCGGCGCCCACGCAAAAGCCGGCGTCGACGAGCTCGGGGATAAGGTCGCGGGCGTAGGCGTAGTCCGAGGCGGGCTTGTCGTCCTCGGTCGCGCCAGCGGGAAGATCACCGCGCAGGGCCAGGATGTTTTCAACGCCGGCGGTGCGATACTCGTCGATCTTGGCGGCGATGTCGGCGTGGGTGCGGCCCACGCAGGTGAGGTGCGCTACCGAGGGCGTATCGAATTCGCTCGAAATCATATGCGCGATGGGGGCGGTGGTGGCACCGTTACCCGAGCCGCCGGCCGAGCAGGTGACCGAGACAAAGCTCGGCGAAAGCTTGCATAGATTGCCTGCCACCTCGTGAGCCGTGTCGAGGGTAAGTTCGCCCTTGGGCGGGAACATCTCAAACGAAACGGGTGCGGTGCCCTGGGATGCTGCCTGCTTAAAAACCTCGTCGACGCGCATATCGTGCTCCTTTAGATGCCTAGGTGCGATGTTTTGTTGCAAGGATTCTACAGCACGACCGCGCTAAGGTGGAGTTTCTCTCGCGATTTGGTGATACCAATCGAAAACGCTTCGCTATCGGTACTTCCTATAACAGGGCGGTCAATGTAGGGTGGGGCTATATTGAATGGTATCTGATGCGAAATACCAGTTAATAAAGCCCCGTCCCAAATTGATTACCCTTAAACCATGGGGAGAGGTCTGCAATTTATGCAGTTGATTGGCTGTTGAGGGTGGCAACGCCGCCTCGATAGGGTAACCTCAATGATTGGTTTCGCGACGGCAACATAACGGTAATGTCGCGGAAACACGGCGAGTCTAAGCTATGACTCGTTCGTTAGTAATCAACACCGCTTCTCACGCGGTGCCGATACGAAGGGAGTTCCGTATGGCCGAACTTACTGACCGCTTCGGGACCATGGTGTTCTCTGAGGAAGTCATGAAGGACTACCTCCCCAAGGACATTTGGAAGCGCCTTGCTGCAACCCTCGAGGGCGGTGAGCCGCTCGACCTGGATGTGGCCAACGCCGTTGCCCATGCCATGAAGGTCTGGGCCATCTCCAAGGGCGCGACGCACTATGCGCACTGGTTCCAGCCTCTTTCGGGCATTACTTCCGAGAAGCACGACAGCTTCTTGGAGCCCAACCACGACGGCACCGCCATTACCAAGTTTACGGGCAAGAACCTCATCCAGGGCGAGCCGGACGCCTCCAGCTTCCCCAACGGCGGCCTGCGTGCCACCTTCGAGGCCCGTGGCTACACCGCTTGGGACCCCACTAGCCCCGCCTTTATCAAGGACGATGTCCTGTGCATCCCCACGGCTTTCTGCTCCTACACGGGCGAGGCCCTGGACAAGAAGACCCCGCTGCTGCGCTCCATGACCGCGCTCTCGCGTGAGTCCAAGCGCGTTTTGGCGCTGTTTGGCAAGACCCCCAAGAAGGTCGTTCCTTCCGTGGGCGACGAGCAGGAGTACTTCCTGATCAAGAAGGATGCCTACCGCAAGCGCAAGGACCTGGTCATCACCGGCCGCACCCTCTTTGGTGCTGCTCCCTGCAAGGGCCAGGAGCTCGAGGAGCACTACTTTGGCGCTATCCGCCCCACCGTCTCGGCCTATATGAAGGACCTGGACGATGAACTGTGGGCGCTTGGCATTCCCGCCAAGACCAAGCACAACGAGGTTGCTCCCTGCCAGCATGAGCTCGCACCGGTCTATGGCGAAGTCAACGAGGCCATCGACCAGAATCTGGTCATGATGGAGAAGATGAAGCTCATCGCCTCCCGCCACGACTTGGTCTGCCTGCTGCACGAGAAGCCCTTCGAGGGCATCAACGGTTCGGGCAAGCACAACAACTGGTCGCTTGGCACTGAGTCCGAGAATCTGCTCGATCCGGGCGACACCCCGCTCGACAACCTGCAGTTCATCGTCTTCCTCACCGCGGTGATCGAGGCCGTCGATAACTATCAGGAGCTCCTGCGTGCCTCTGTTGCCTCGGCCGGCAACGACCATCGTCTGGGCGCCAACGAGGCTCCTCCGGCGATTATGTCCATCTTCCTGGGCGACCAGCTTACCGAGGTCGTCGAGAAGATCATTGATGGCAAGGCTTCCGTCCATGCCACGCGCGGCGTACTCGACCTGGGTGCCGATACCCTGCCCAAGCTGATGCAGGACAACACCGACCGCAACCGCACCTCCCCGTTTGCCTTCACCGGCAACAAGTTCGAGTTCCGTGCCTGCGGCTCCGAGCAGAACGTTTCCGACTCCAACCTGGTGCTCGATGCCGCCGTGGCCAAGTCGCTCAAGTCCTTCGCCGACGCGCTTGAGGGTACGCCCGAGGATGAGTTCCAGGACGCCGCGCTCGAGTACTGCAAGAAGGTCCTGACCGACCACCAGCGCATCCTCTTCTCTGGCGATGGCTACTCCGACGAGTGGCCCGTCGAGGCCGAGAAGCGCGGCCTTGCCAACAACAAGACCACGGCCGACGCCCTGCCCGCCTTTGTTTCCGATAAGGCCATCGCGCTCTTTGAGGAGACGGGTGTCCTGACCAAGGCCGAGGCTCAGTGCCGCTACGACTGCAAGCTCGAGAAGTACAACAAGCTCATGAACATCGAGGCCACCACGATGGTTCGCGAGGCGCGTCGTACCTATCGCCCGGTCATTACCGCCTATGCCACCAAGGTCGCTAAGGGCCTTGAGACTATTCGCGCCGCCGGTGCCGAGGCCGCCATGCAGTGCGAGCAGAACACGCTCAACAAGCTCTGCAACGGTATCACCACCATCAACGACTCCATCAAGGCGCTCGACGCCGTGCATCAGAAGGCCGAAGCCCTCGATGGTCAGGAGCAGGCCAATGTGTATGCACACGAGGTCGTTCCCGCTATGGATACGCTGCGCGCCGCCGTGGATGCCATGGAGGAGATCGTGGCCGCCGACTACTGGCCGGTCCCGACCTACGACGACATTCTGTTCTATGTGTAGAACGTAACTGACATATCGTCACGGTATTGAGCCGGGGTCCGCATCGCGCGGGCCCCGGCTTTTTTGTTGAACAAATTCACTAGGGCGGCGTCCGTTCGCGCCATTTGTTAGGGCAGGGGTGTGCGCGTTGCCGTGTCGTGAAAATGGAAGATGCTCGGAATATAACGCGCCTCGACATACTCAAATTGAGTTCCGGTTGAGTCGAATGTCTGGCTGGTTATGACCGCCAGATACGAAGAAGAATCGACGTCAAGCAACCGGCAGTCCTCGGCGTCAGGCTGGGCGAGTGTTATCGTTCGTTTGCTCACGGCAATGGTGAGTCCTAGCTCATCTTCGATGTAATGGAAGAGCGACAGGGTAGCATTCTGCTCGTTTAAGCCGGGGACGGAAGAAGTTAGGAAGTAGTGGCGGTCGACTAGGACCGGTTTATCGTCGAGCATGCGGACGAGCTTCAAATGCGTAAGGTCTTCTCCTTCGGGAAATCCCGTCAATTGAGCTAGATACTTATTGGTGCTTACGTGTTCGAAATAGACGATTTTTGACGTTGGAATTGCTCCGATCGCGTGTGCCGATTCGCTGAACGAAGAAAGGCCACTTACGGTGAATGCGCCCTCTTTGCTGGTACCTGCAAGTGACGTCTCGATTACGAGGACTCCCTTGCCTTTAATGGACTGAACTAGACCTTCATTTGCGAGAAGTGAGATGGCCTTGCGCACCGTCATTCGAGAGCAGGAGAACTCTTTGGAAAGATTTTGTTCGGAAGGAAGGAGCGACCCCACGGGATGCTTGCCTTCGACAATCCGCTCTCGTAGGCTTCGGTATATTTCACTGTACAGGATTCTTGCCAAAATGCTCTCCTTATTGAGGTTGTACGGAATGCGTCGAATCGGCGCGATTATCCGCTTCTACCAATTATAGGAAGTGGAGACACTTAAAGTTGCCGTTTACCGCCATAAATCAACCGTTCACCCGCGTGCCTAACATGTCTAGACAGATAGCAAATCATGTGGCTATAATTCAAGTCGTCAAGTACATGTCTAGACAGGAGGATTGCAATGGCAAAGCAGAGTTATGCAGTTACTATCGCGGGAGGCGGAAGCACTTATACGCCGGGCGTTGTTCTGACACTTCTCGCGAAGCGCGATGTGTTCCCCATCAATAGGATTACGCTCTATGACAACGATGCCGAGCGTCAGGGGACAATTGCCAAGGCATGTGCCATCTACATCAAGGAGAATGCTCCAGAGGTAACCTTCAGCTATACGACCGACCCTGAGGAGGCCTTCACAGGCATCGACTTTGTACTTGCCCAGATTCGCGTTGGCAAGTACGCTATGCGCGATAAGGACGAGAAGATCCCCCTGCGCTATGGCGTTCTTGGCCAAGAGACCTGTGGTCCTGGTGGCATTGCTTATGGCTTGCGCTCCATTGGCGGCGTACTCGAGATCCTTGACTACATGGAGAAATACAGTCCCGACGCATGGATGCTCAACTACTCCAACCCCGCGGCGATCGTTGCTGAGGCGACACGCCGCCTTCGCCCGGATTCAAAGATCATCAACATCTGCGACATGCCAATAGCCCTGATGGATATCATGGCTCAGATGTGTGGTCTCAAGGACCACAACGACCTCGTCGTCGGCTACTACGGCCTCAATCACTTTGGCTGGTGGACAAAGATTCACGACCGTGCTGGCAATGACCTTATGCCCACTATCAAGGCCCAAATGGCTAAAAACGGTTATGCCGGCGAGGATTCCGGCCTTGAATTCGTCGATGCGTCTTGGGACCAGACGTTCCGTAAGGCTAAGGATGTTTACGCGCTCGATCCGAATACCATCCCGAACACCTACCTCAAGTACTATCTCTTCCCGGACTATGTGGTTGAGCACACCGACCCCAACCACACCCGCACCGACGAGGTCCGTGAGGGTCGCGAGAAACGCGTCTTCGGCACCGCGCGTCAGATTATCGAAAAGGGCACGTCTGAGGGTTTCGGCCTTAAGCCGGATACCCACGCTGAGTACATTGTCGATCTCGCTCGCGCTTTGGCAGAGAACACTCGTGAACGTTTCTCGCTGATTGTTCCCAACGACGGGGCTGTGTCCAATTTTGACCCAACGGCTATGGTCGAGATTCCCTGCATCGTCGGCAGCGACGGCTACGAGAAAATTTGCCAAGGTGAGATTCCGCAATTCCAGAAAGGACTTATGGAGGAACAGGTCTCGGTCGAAAAGCTTGCAGTGTCTGCTTGGGTCGACCATTCCTATCAGGAGCTTTGGCAGGCGCTGACGCTTTCGAAGACGGTCCCCTCTGCCTCCGTTGCAAAGAAAATCCTTGACGATCTCATTGAGGCGAATAAGGAGTTCTGGCCAGAACTCCACTAGTATCGGAAATCAATTTTGTGAATGATGGCGGGCGGCCGACCTTGGACAGGTCGCATGGGAGGAAAACCATGAGCGAAAGCAAAGAGCTTGCAAATCGCAAGCTCGGCGAGGACGTAGTTGGCCTCGTCGGCGGTAAGGAAAACATCCTGAGCATCTCGCACTGCATGACGCGTCTACGTTTCAAGCTGCGAGACGATGCGAAGGCCGATACTAAGGCAATTGAGTCTCATAAAGGCGTCATTCAGGTAATCAACGCGAATGGCCAGTATCAGGTTGTTGTCGGCATCAATGTGATTGAGGATGTTTACGATGCCGCAGTTGCCGCTTCTGGTGTCGAGGGGCTGGGCGAGGTTAATCTTGATGGTGAGCCCGTCAAGAAAGGAAACCTTGTTAGTGCCCTTATCGATACTATTTCAGGCGTAATCCAGCCGATTCTTGCGGTGCTGTGTGCCGCGGGCATGATCAAGGGTGTTTTGAGTATTCTCGTCGCCCTCGGATGGATTACGGCAACAGACGGCTTGTACCAGATTCTATATGCGGCTGGTGACGGCTTCTTCTACTTCCTGCCGATCATCCTTGGCTATACCGCGGCAAAGAAGTTTGGCTGCAGTGAGTTCGTTGGCATGACGCTCGGTATCGCACTTACGTATCCGGCGATGGTCAACATCACATCGGGCGATGTTTTGGGAACGGTTCTTGCCGGCACTCCCTTTGCCATGAACTACTACACGACTTTCCTCGGCATACCCGTCATCATGCCGTCTTCGGGTTATACGAGCTCTGTCATTCCGATTATCATCTCTGTTTGGTTCGCGGCAAAGCTGGAGAAGTGGTGCCGCAAGCATTTCTCTGAGTATGTAAAGTTCTTCTTTGTGCCTACATGCGTGCTCGTTGTGATGGTCCCCGCTACCTATTTGATTATTGGCCCGATTGCCACCCTGATCACGAACCTCATGAGCCTGCTGTTTAACTCCCTCTACAGCTTGCCTGTCATCGGCGGCGCGCTCGGCGGCATCGTGCTTACTGCCATTTGGCAGCCTATGGTCATCTTCGGCTTCCACTGGAGTGTCATTGCCCTCATGCTGGTGAACATTGCCTCCCAGGGCTGGGATATTGTCATGGCGCCGTACATGGTTTGCTCGTACGCTCAGTCCCTTGCCGTCCTTGCCATTCTTCTGAAGACTAAGGACGTAAAGCTCAAGCAGCTTGCATGGCCGGCGTTCATCTCGGGCTTCTTCTTCGGCATCACCGAGCCCTGCATCTACGGCGTGACCCTTCCGCGCAAGAAGCCTTTTGTCATGAGCTGCATCGCCTCTGTGCCCGGCGGCCTAATCATCGGTGCTCTTGGTACCAAGATGTTCGCCTTCACCGGCGGCGGCTTCTGCGCCTTCCCGGGCTTCATTGATCCGTCCGGCGCAATGGGCGCGAGCTATCTGATTTACGTAATCATAGCCATCGTGGTTTCCAGCGTGATTTCATTCCTGCTTACGTATGCGACGTACAAGGAGGACGTGCCGGCGGTAGAGGCTGCAAAGTAGCCAAAGAAGTGGAGCCGCGGAACAAGTATTTCCCCGCGCGCCAGCAATCTGACAAGGTCGTCCTTGGATAAGCGCCGAGGGCGACCTCGTCTTGTACTGATTTCGTTCGAGAGGCAGTGGTTGAGGGTGCCTAATATTATCTTTGACAATAAGATGGGCGAGGCATGCCTTGCGGCGTGGAGGTCCGCAGGTGTGGAAGTCCGCTCAGTCGTGGTCCGACAAGATGGTGAAGTCGTCTTCGAGCATGCGGCTGCGCCGTTCGCCCTCGAACACGTTCACCCGCTCTATTCTGTGACTAAGTCCTTCACCTCGGTTGCTGTCGGGATGTTGGTGAATGAAGGACGGCTGTCGCTGACCGATCGCTGGATTTCATACTTCCCGGAATATGAAGGCGAGATTGCGGATGAGCGCTTTCACAATGTGACGGTTCGCAATTTGCTGACTATGACGATGGGGCAGGAGAGTGACCTTTCGTATATTGGCGCGGGAGACGACTGGGCACATGAGGTTCTTCATCGTGAGTTTGACTGGAAGCCGGGCGAGGTCTTTCACTACGATTCGCTGTGTTCACATTTATTGAGCATGCTCGTGCAACGCATAAGTGGAACGAAAGAATCCGATTATCTCGCCGAACGTTTGTTTACGCCGTTAGGCATTAGAAATTGGTGGTGGGAAGAGGATCAAGCCGGTCATACGACCGGAGGTTTTGGTCTTCACCTTTCGACACCGGATTTGGCTAAGTTTGGTCAATGTTTGCTGGATGGCGGCAAGTGGCGTGGGGAACAGATCATTCCCGCGGAATGGGTTGCCGAGGCGACGAAGATTCAGATGGAAACGAGCCCCTTTTATCCGTCTGAGGCGACTGAAGACAGCAATGGCTATGGATACCAGTTCTGGATGTGCCGGCGTGGCGGGTTCAGATGCTCTGGCCTTTTTGGGCAGCTGTGCTACATACGGCCCACAGATGGCCTTGTCATCGCCTGCTCGAGTTCCACGACAGGAAGTAAGGCGCTGCTTGATCCGCTGTATGAGGTATTGTTCAAAGAGTCTAATGTTCGGGAAACGGTGGCTTCCGAACGTGACTTCGATAGCATTCCCTTGCCAGCTGGGTTGGCTTCTGGCGGACGTTTGAGTTCATTACGCCTCGAGGGCATTCACCGTTGCATTTTCGGGGATTTTGAAGAGATCGATATTCGATTTCATGAGAATGAGCTGGATTTATCTCTGTTGCGCGATGGTCGCGAGTACGGCGTGAGGGCCGGCTACAAGTCTTGGGTTTGTAAATCGGGCGATGGGGCCGGAGTCGGAGACCTCTTTCCTTTCGTGACTCATGAAGCTGAGAGGGACGATGCCCCCGCATGGGATGTTCGCAAGTTGTTTGCAGCGTATGCCTGGACTTCGCCAACAAGTTTACAAATCGAGACCAGGGAACTGGACTACACACGGCGCTGTTTTATCGATGTACGGATCGGAGGTATTTATGCTGTGTGCAGGGTGCGAGTTGAGGGAATGTGCTGTTTCCCGGCACCCTCGGAACTCACAGCGATTTTGAAGTTGGGATAGTCTTTCAAGACGTGCGATTGACAAGAAAGCTTGCCAACATTGCAACTAATGGAGGCAGAGCTGTCCCAAGCAATGTTCTTCGATGCGAACGTTTCAGATATCGTATTGTTAGGGACAAAGTTAATTACTTGTTAGGTCGAAGCGTGGGTGCGTTTTCTCAGCTCCGCACCCTGTTGGGCTCGAATCCCGGCGCGTGGGTAGCAAAAAGCCCGTCACCATGGGGGTGACGGGCTTTTTAGATGCTGTGGTGCCCCCAGCGGGATGTCCGCGTGCGGTTGGCGCCGCCCGCTTCCGCTGCGTCGCTTCGCTCCTTGCGTGCTGCGCTGGAAAACGCTCACGCGTTTCCTCAGCTCCGCACCCTGTCGGGTTCGAATCCCGGCATATCGGTAACAAAAAGCCCGCCACCGGAGGGCAACGGGCTTCTCGATTTAAATGGTGCCCCCAGCGGGATTCGAACCCGCGATATCCACCTTGAAAGGGTGGCGTCCTTGGCCGCTAGACGATGGGGACAGCGGGAAAGAGTATAGCAGACTTTTTTGTCGGCGCGTATATCGTTGGCAAACTGGAAAACCACCACACAGGAGCTGGCCCTCTTCCTCGATCTTTAAAAATCTCAATCTGTAACATCTGGGCGGGTAAATCGGCCCTATCTGTTACAGAATGAGACAAAATGCAGGCGTCGGGACGAACGTCTCAATCTGTAACAGTAAGACGACTTTTGGTGGTCTAGATGTTACAGATTGAGACAAACCGCTGGGACGGGTCAAAACCACCACAAAGGTGCCTGTCCCCTTTGTGGTGGTGGGGTGTTAGGGAAGGAGCTTCATGGCGGCGTCGTGGGCGGCGTGCTCGTAGGTGTCGTCGAGGGGTTTGAGTGGCAGCAGCGCCATAGCCTGTGCGTCGCCGCGGCGCTCGAGAGCGTGGGCGATCAGCCAGTCGGCGAGCTCGGGGTTCTTGGGCAGCGCCGGGCCATGCAGATACGTGCCGATGACGCCCTTGTAGATGAGGCCCTCAAAGCCATCGTCGCCGTTGTTTCCGGTGCCCGTGACAACGGACATTCCGAGCGGTGTGGCGTCGGCGTCCAAAAGCGTGCGGCCGCCGTGGTTCTCGAATCCCACAAAGGGCTCGGGTGCCAGGTCGGTCTTGACGGCGACGTTACCGATCAGGCGGTCGGAGCCGCGCACGGTCTCGGCGGCAATGATGCCCATGCCTTCGATGCGATCCTCACCCATGTAGTACGAACGACCGAGCAGCTGATAGCTGCCGCAGATGGCGAGCAGCGAACCGCTGTCCTCAACATAGGCCGCGACTTTGTCTTTTTGAGCGAGCAGCTCGTGTGCCACAGCCAACTGGTCGCGATCGGAGCCGCCGCCCATCATGACGATATCGGCGTCGGTCAGGTCGAGCACCTCGCCCATGTGGACCTCGTCCACGCGCACGGGAATGCCGCGCCAAGCGCAGCGGCGTTCGAGCGCGATAACGTTGCCGCCGTCGCCATAGAGGTTGAGCGCATCGGGATACAGGTAGACGATACGCAACGGGCGCGAAAGCTCGACCGGCACGACGGCGGAAGGGATGGCGCTGCCATCGGCGCGGGCTACGGCGCGTCCGGCAACAGCGTCGGCGGTGGCGCCCTTCAGTCCGTCGAGCTCCTTGACCAGCGGCGGGAAGGCCGTGTAATTGGCGACGGCGTAGAAGGTGACATCGGCGGCCTCGTCCGCCACGGCGCCGATCGCCTGCTCGATATCCGAGATGATGGCGGAGTCGATGCCGGCGTACTTGAGACGCACCTGCATATCGTGCGCGCGCGTACCCCCGACAAAGGCGACAAGCCCTGGGGTATCGGCGATGCGCTCGAAATCGACGTCGTAGATCCACGAGACATCGTGGCCGTCGGCGTCGTTGTCGTTCAGGAAGAAGGCGCAGAGCCTGCCGCCTGCCGTTTTAATGGACTGAATCTGGCGATCGAAGCCCACGGGGTTTTTGGCCAGGTTTGCCTCGACGGTTCGGCCGGCGATATCCCAACGGCCCATGCGTCCGCCGGCGGGGACGTAGGCATCGAGCGTGGGCTGCAGATGCGCCGCGTCCACGCCCAACTCGCGCGCCGCAAAGAAGGCGGCGGCAACGTTATAGACCATGTACAGGCCGTTGTAGCGCGTGGCGATGTGCGTTGCGGGTGCGTCGGCGTCGGGTCCAAAGTTCAGGTCAAAGCCGTAGCCGTCGCAGGTGAGCTCAATGTCCGTTACGCGACGGAGCAGCGCGGGGCGACCCCAACCGCACGAAGGACAATGATAGGCTCCGAGCTGGCCGTACTGCACATAGTCGTACTCCAACGGCGCGTTGCACTGCGAGCAAAAACGCGAGTCGCTAATGCGATCGGACTCGGTGCCTGTGGCACCGTCGATGCCAAAGGCAATGCTCATATTAGGGACGCGTGCGGCGATCGAGGCGCACAGCGGATCGTCGGCGTTATAGATGAGCGTCGTTGCCGGCGAAAGCTCCAGCGCATGGGCGATGACGTCCTGGGTGTGGTCGATCTCGCCGTAGCGGTCCAGCTGGTCGCGGAACAGGTTGAGCAGCACAAAGTAGGTCGGCTTGAGCTTGGGCAGGACGCGCACCGTGTAGAGCTCGTCGCACTCAAAGACACCCACGCGCTTGCCGCTGCCGGCACGCTTAAGATCGCTGCGGCTCTCGAGCAGGGCACCAACTACGCCCGGCTCCATGTTGTTTCCGGCACGGTTGCATACCACGGTGGCGCCGCTGGCGGCAACGGCGTCGGCGATGAGGTTGGAGGTGGTGGTCTTGCCGTTGGTGCCGGTGATTACCACGCTGCGGTCGACAAGACCCGCGAGGTCGCGTAGCAGCTCGGGGTCGATCTTCATGGCGATGCGGCCGGGGAGTACGCCGCCCTGGCGCTTAAGGACGGAGCGCAGCCCCCAGCGGGCGATATCGCTCGAGGTGCAGGCGAGAGATGAGCGGAAGTTCATGAAGTCGTTCCTAACGTAAATGACATGGTCGTGGCGATTGTGCCGTTAAAAGCCGTAACGGCGCGCAAATTCCTGGGCAAGCTGCGATACGTCTTCGCAAGCGTTGGCCCAGGGGGCAAAGTCGGGAGTATCCGAGATGATGCCGTCGGCCTCCCAAACTGCCTGATGCGAAAGGTCCCAGGGGTCGTGCGGTTCGGGCCGGCAGGGGAGGTACGGCGTCTGATACATGGGGTTCAGCAAAAAGAACGCGCCGCCCTCGCAGCGGTTGGCAAACTCGCGCAGTGCGCGTGTCGCCGGGCGCATCTTGTTCGTTTTGAACAGCAGAATCGTGCGGGCGAGTAGGTACCAGGGGGAGTTCTCGAGGGCATCGGCCCCCATCTGCTCCTCGAGCTGGTGGGCCAGGGCAAAAAAGCCGTCCTCGTCTTCCAGACGAGCGAGGGCGAGTAGCACGGTGCCTGCAGCTCGGGTGGGATAGCCTTCCGCCTTAAGAACGCGGCGAGAATAGTTGGCGGCAGCACGGTAGCGAGCGCTCGCCATGCACAGCTGCGAGATAGCCTCGAGCGTGTGGAGCCACCCGATAAACGCCGGCTCGCTTACGGTGAGATCGGCCGTCGTCACGCCGTCTGCCAGCACCTTGTTGGCCCAGTAGTGTGGGGCTTCCATATCGAACCCGGGCACGCTTTGCTGCAGGTAATCGGCCGCGGTCGCTTCGAGCTTCAGCAGGTCGCCCAGGCAGGCATCAACGGGCGTGTCCGCCAAAATGATGGCGAGCAGCTGGGCATCGAGGACATACGCATCGATGCGGACGATCTTGAGCAGCTCATCGCGCATATCGTCGAACAGGCGGTTGCGCGTCTGCTCAAACTCCTCGTCGCTGCCCATGTCTTCGATGCGATGGAGTTCGTCAAGCAGGTGGCGGTGAACGCCGGCATAGGACAGCAGCGCCTGGGCATGCTCGGTCTGCGCATACTTATGAGGGTTGACGCTCACGTCGTTATGGACAAGCTCGCGTGCTGCATCGGTGAGTTCGGGGTGCGACGCAACGTAGGCGCGCTCCAGGTAGGCGGGGATGTAGACGCTCGGATCCATTAGAGGTCTCCTCCCTTAAACGGCAGGCCCTGCTCGGCCGCCCGCAAGATGCGCTCGTCAATCTGGGAACGCACGATATCGTTGGTGGCGACCCAGGCGGCAAAGCTGGCGTTGTCGGGGGCGCCCAGGCCCTCCTGCAGTACCGGCGTCGCCTCGGACAGGGCAAGGACAAGCTCGTCGGTCGAGCCCACACCCACGTTGACGCGGGCATAGACGCCATCGGGAAACTCGGTTTGGAAGTAGAGTGCCTCGGCTGCGTGCGGACACGAGCGCGCAAGGATGCGCAAGTAGTGCTCGGCGCCCTCGTAGTCCAGCTCGCGCCAGGCAGCGCTCATCAGCGCGATGAGCGTCCACGGGTCCAAGTCGCGCTCCGCGTCCTTGGGACGACGGCGCAGCGGCGTGTTGGCAACGGAGTGGGCAGAGCGAAAGCGTTTGAGCTCCTCGGCAGGGTATTCGAGCTTTGCCATGGCAAGCATCGCAGTATGGCGGACGCCGGCGGGGTCGTTGGGTGCAAAGTCCAGGCTGCGGTTTGCGGCTTCGAGCGACATGCGATAGCGGCCGCTAATGAGGGCGCGTGACGCAAGGGCGGCAAGCCAGCGCAGATAGGGGCGGCGCGTAAGGTCGCCTGCGGCCTCGCGCTCGTAGGGGTCCTGCGCCGAGGCGATCTTGAGCGCCAGATCGTGCTCCACTTCGTCACACTTGGACACCAGATACTGTACGTACTCCTCGTTGGAGTTGGCGGTGAGGGCGGTCAGCATGCGCTGGGCGTCCCAGTTGGTGGGGTCGAGCGCGGCTGCCTCGCGAAGCATGTTCTCGGCAGTGGCCTCTTCTTGCTCTGCCTGGGTATCGTCAGGGATAAAGGGAATGCGGTAGTCAACGGCCTCGACCACCTTGGCAATCAGATGCCCGGCGCGGTCGCGGTCGTGCACGATGAGCGGTGCGGGGTTGCGGGTGAATTGCTCCATCAGACGCTCTACGGCGGCACCGTCGGTGAGCGGGATATTGTCGCGGCGCAAGGCCTCAAGAACGAGGCGATGGCAATCCTCTTGAATGGGATCGAATGCCATGGGGCCTCCTTTGCTGCGGTTAGGGTTCAGATGTTTCTATATAAGGTTCTAGTTTACCCGCATGTGGCACACCGGGGGTGCCGCACTTGGACTTGCACCTTTGCACCACGAAGTCGGATGTCGCACAAATGTCGGTACCATGGACGGCCGAGTGGTATCACGGTGCCGCAAACGGTCGATTTTTGGCGGCGAACGGTGCATATTTTGGAGGGGCACAGTCCTGCCCGGGATATGTAGTCAACCTTGATAAAACGTTTGCCCAGCTTGGGAGTATGAATGCCGCACAAGGGTCTTCAGGGATAGAAAAAACGTTTCATCATTGGCGGCTTTAGGTGAATAACTGACCAACCAGAACGGTAAAATAGTGTTTGTCTGAGCGTTGAGACGTTTAGACATCGCGCATTGTCATCGCCGGCAACGCGCAAACCGGTCCTAACGGAGCCAATTGGGTGCTCCGTTATATACGCAAGTCTAAGAGGGGCTTGTTTAGGAGGCACAGTATGGGACGTTTTACCAATCCTCGCGATCTGTACTTTGGTGAGGGCGCTCGCCACGAGGTGAAGAACCTCAAGGGCAAGAAGGCCATCATCGTTTCTGGCGGCAGCTCTATGCGCCGCGGCGGGTTCCTGCAGGACGTCGAGAACGACCTTAAGGAAGGCGGCTTCGAGGTCAAGCTGTTCGAGGGCGTCGAGTCCGACCCGTCCATCGAGACGGTCATGAAGGGCGCCGAGGCCATGCGCGAGTTCGAGCCCGACTGGATTATCGCCATCGGTGGCGGCTCGCCCATCGATGCCGCTAAGGCCATGTGGGTCTTCTACGAGTATCCCGAGGAGTCCTTCGACAACATCATCCAGCCGTTCAGCTTCCCCGAGCTGCGTCAGAAGGCTCATTTCTGCGCCATCTCCTCTACCTCCGGCACCGCTACCGAGGTCACCGCGTTCTCCGTCATTACCGACTACGCCAAGGGCATCAAGTACCCGCTGGCCGACTTCAACATCACCCCTGATGTCGCCATCGTCGACCCCGAGCTCACCTACACCATGCCCGCCAAGCTGTGCGCTCACACCGGCATGGATGCTCTGACCCACTGCATGGAGGCCTACGTTTCCACCTGCGCCTCTATGTTCACCGACGCCAACGCTCTGCACGGCATCCGCGAGATCGTCGAGTGGCTGCCCAAGTCCTATGCTGGCGACCATGAGGCCCGTCAGCACATGCACGAGGCTCAGTGCATCGCCGGTATCGCCTTCTCCTCGGGCCTGCTCGGCATCGTTCACTCCATGGCTCACAAGACCGGTGCTGCCTTCGAGAACGGCCACATCATCCACGGTGCCGCTAACGCCATGTACCTGGGCAAGGTCATCCAGTGGAACTCCAAGGATCCCCGTGCTGCCGAGCGTTACGCTTACGTGGCCAAGGAGATCCTGCACCTTCCCGGCGAGACCAACGAGGAGCTCATCGCTGCGCTCGTCCAGAAGATCCGCGACCTCAACGACCAGCTCAACATTCCGCAGTCCATCAAGGATTACGCGAATGGTGGCGTGAAGGTCGACGCCGAGAACCCGCAGATGGTTTCCGAGGAGGAGTTCCTCGCCAAGCTGCCCGAGATCGCCGCGAACGCCGAGCAGGACGCCTGCACGCCCGAGAACCCGCGTGAGACCAAGGCTGCCGACTTCGAGAAGATCCTCAAGGCCTGCTACTACGACACCGACATCGATTTCTAATCGACTCTTGTTATCGTAACGAGGGGCTCCGCACGTATCTGTACGGAGCCCCTTTCTTTTTTCTTTTAGAGAATGGGATAGTTATGGCTGCAATTTTCAATAGCCCCAGCAAGTACATCCAGGGTCCGGACGAGCTCGCCAAGCTCGGCTCTTACGTTGAGCCGCTCGGCGCCAAGGCCCTCGTCATCGTGACGCCTTCGGGCAAGAAGCGCGTCGGTGCCAAGATCGAGGGCGGCTTTGCCGAGGCCAAGGCCGAGCTGCTGTTTGAGGACTTTAACGGCGAGTGCTCCAAGGGCGAGGTCGATCGCCTGGTTGCGCTCGCCCGTGACAACGGTTGCGACATCATCGTCGGCGTCGGTGGCGGCAAGATCCTCGACACCGCGAAGGCCGTCGCCTATTACCTGGAGTCCCCGGTTATCATTTGCCCCACCATTGCTTCGACCGATGCCCCGTGTTCGGCGCTTTCGGTGCTCTATACCGATGACGGCCAGTTCGACAAGTACCTCTTTCTTAAGGCAAACCCCAATATCGTCCTTATGGATACGACGGTTATAGCGGCGAGCCCGGTGCGCCTGACGGTTTCCGGCATGGGCGATGCGCTCGCAACCTATTTCGAGGCTCAGGCGACGCACGATGCCGACGGTGGCACTTGTGCCGGCGGCAAGGGCGGAATGGCCGGCCTGGCGCTCGCCAAGCTCTGCTATGAGACGCTTATGGCCGATGGCGTCAAGGCCAAGGTTGCGCTGGAGAAGGGTGCGCTCACGCCTGCCGTCGAGCACATCATTGAGGCCAACACGCTGCTTTCGGGCATTGGCTTTGAGAGCTCGGGCCTCGCTGCTGCTCATGCCATCCACAATGGCCTGACGATGCTGCCCGAGTGCCACAGCATGTATCACGGCGAGAAGGTCGCCTTTGGCACTATCGTCCAGCTGGTACTCGAGGATGCTCCGACTGAGAAGCTTGAGGAAGTCTTGGGCTTCTGCATTGAGCTGGGCCTGCCGGTCACGATGAAGGAGCTGGGCGTTGCCGAGGTTACGCGCGAGAAGGCCATGATTGTTGCCGAGGCCGCGTGCGCGCCCGAGGACACCATGTGCAACATGCCCTTTGAGGTGACGCCCGAGATGGTCGCAAACGCCATCCTGGGTGCCGACGCGCTGGGCCACTACTATCTCATGGATGAGTAAATCAAGCTAAGGAAGGGGCAAAGCCAGCAGACGGCTTTGCCCCTTTTTGCTATGGTGCAAACTAACCTGACCCCATCGCACCAAGTTGGTGCAAAGGGGTCAGGTTACTTTGCACCAATCGTTGTTTGATGAAGGGCGGATTCTCGTATGGCGCTTCCTATGGTTTACGGCGGTCCCGGCCGGTATGTTCAGGGGCCGGGCGAACTTTCGCGTCAGGGCAGGTATTTGTCATGGTTGGGCTGCGCTGCCTATGTCTTGTTTGACCAGGGCACCGAGGATCGGCTGTGCAGGCAGATCGTCGATGGATTTCTGGATGAAGATCTAAGCGAGCCGTTCTTTAAGATTTACAACGGTCCGTGTACGGAAGATGCCGTTGTCGAAATGGCCAAGGAAGCCCAGGCCGAGTATTGCGACATGGTGGTGGGCATTGGCGGCGGCAAGATGCTCGATATCGCAAAGGCCGTTGCGTTTTATGCTGAGCTGCCGTTGTGTGTATGCCCCACGGCGGCTTCGATGGACGGTCCGTGCAGCGCGATTTCGGTGCTGTATCACGAGGATGGGTCGTTCGATCGCTATCTGATGCTCGAGAAGAATCCGGACCTGGTCGTGGTCGATACCAACGTGGTCGCGGCGGCCCCACTCCGTATGACGGTCGCTGGTATGGGCGATGCGCTCGCAACGTACTTCGAGGCGCGTTCGTGCGCCGCGGCGAGAGGTGCGAACGAGCACGGTGGCGCGCCGGGGCACTTGGCACTGGTCGCGGCACGTGCCTGCTACGACACGCTTATGGAATGCGGCGTCGCTGCCAAGCGCGATCTCAAAAAGGGGCGTACATCGCCGGCGGTTGAGCGCCTGATCGAGTGCAACATCCTGCTTTCGGGCGTCGGCTTTGAGAGTGGCGGTTTGGCGTTGGCGCATGCCATCGCCAACGGTCTGACGATCCTGCTCGAGTGCAAGGCTATGCACGGCGAGGCCGTAGCGTTTGGTCTGGTGGTCCAGCTTCGTCTGGAGCGTGCGCCCGAGCTTGAACAGGTGCTCGAGTTTTGTCAGCGCGTTGGTCTGCCGACGACGCTCGAGGAGCTTGGCCTTGGCGAGATTTCCGATGCCGACCTGATGAGCGTTGCGGATGCGGCCTTTAGAAACGAACGCAATATGGCCAACGAGCAGGCCAAGGTGACCAAGCAAAAGCTCGTCGAGCTCATGCGCGAGGCATAGTTTGGCGCTTGATCGACCTTGTGCAATCGGGGCGGCGATAGGCCATAGGCTATTTGCCGCAAAGGTGCTCCGCGTGTAATTTGCCCGAGGCACGGGCCGATAGCGTATCATTATCTCTTGCTTGTTTGCACTGCTCAGGGAGGGGCCGCGCATGGCGCAGGAACACGATCTATTTGATGACATTATCGAGATCAGCAAGGGTTTCGACTTTCTTAAAAACCCGCTTGGCGGCGTGACCGATGCGCTCGATCCGTCGGCGCCGCAGTGGAATCCTGCCGACTACAAGGAGCGTCCGCGTGGCAACACCATTCCGTGTCTGACCTGCAAAAACGAAAAGAGCGGCTGCACCGCGTGCATGGACGTGTGCCCGGTCAACGCCATCGAGGTCGAGGAAGACGCCATCGAGATCCTCGACTCCTGTCGCAAGTGCGGCCTGTGCGCCGCTGCCTGTCCGACCGAGGCGATCATCTCGCCGCGCTTGGCGCCCAAAAACCTGTATGACGAAATCGTCTCTGCTGCTACGAGCCACGAGACCGCCTACGTCACCTGCACGCGCGCCCTTAAGCGCATGCCGCGCGAAAACGAGGTCGTCGTCGCCTGCGTGGGCGATATTACGGCCGAGACCTGGTTCTCGGTGCTGGCGGACTATCCCAACGTGAGCGTGTACCTGCCGTTGGGCGTGTGCGATAAGTGCCGCAACACCGGTGGCGAGGATATTCTGGGCGAGGCCATCGCCACCGCCGAGGAGTGGGCCGGTACGGGCATGGGCCTGGAGGTCGACCCCAAGAGCCTCAAATGTCATAAGCGCCGCGAGTACGAGCGCAAGGAGTACATGGAAAAGATCGCCCGCACCACGGGCCTTACCGTGACAAAGCTCAATCCGGCAACGGCGGCACTGGCCTCGGTGACGCAGAAGCTCAAAGCCCATCGCCATCAGATTACCCAGTTGGAGCGTACGCTCAACACCATGTGCGGCACCACGACGACCAAGCGTCGCCGTTCGCTCACGCACGGGCGGCAGCTGGTGCTCTCGACGCTGCAAAACCACCCCGAGCTTGCCCAGAACATGCAGGTGAGCACGCCTGAGTGTGATTTTGACAAGTGCACGTCGTGTGGCGAGTGTGTCAATGTATGTCCCACGTTCGCCTGCGATTTGGTGGGAAGCGGCCGCTTTGCGTTGGAGTCCACGTATTGTTTGGGCTGCGGTGCCTGCGTCAAGGTGTGCCCCGAGCATGCGCTCAAGTTAGTTAAGCATGACGCGTCCAATCTGGTCGTCGTCGATCCCGAAGCCGAGGAAAAGGCCGCCCAGAAGGCCAAGGCCCACGAAGAAGCCCAGAAGGTCAAGGCCGAGGCAAAGGCCAAGCTTGACAAGATGCTCGACCAGGTGGAAAAGCTCGCGGACTAGTCAGCGACCTCTATCTCTGCTTCATTCGTGCCGCCGTGGCGTCCGGGTTCGCCCAGATGCTGCGGCGGCGCTATACTTATGCAGTTTGAAATGCTTGTACCAAAAGGAGCTGTCGTGTCCCTTTCCATCGGTATCGTGGGCCTGCCCAACGTAGGCAAGTCGACGCTGTTCACCGCGCTTACCAAAAAGACCGGCCTTGCCGCCAACTACCCGTTCGCCACGATCGACCCCAACGTGGGTATCGTCGATGTGCCCGATAGCCGCCTGCAAAAGCTCGCCGACATCGTCAACCCGGGTCGCATTGTGCCGGCTACGGTCGAGTTCGTCGACATCGCAGGTCTGGTGAAGGGCGCTAACGAGGGCGAGGGTCTGGGCAACCAGTTCTTGGCAAACATCCGCGAGACCGACGCCATCTGCGAGGTCGTGCGCTACTTTAAGGACCCCAACGTCATGCGTGAGGTGGGCCGCACCGGCGAGTTCGTCGATCCCGCCGGCGATGCCGACACCATCATGACCGAGCTCATCCTGGCCGACATGGGCACGCTCGAGAAGCAGCTGCCCAAGCTCGAGAAGGAGGCCAAGCGCGACAAGGAGCTCATGCCCAAGTTCGAGGTCGCCAAGCGCCTGCTCGACTGGCTCAACGAGGGTAAGCGCGCCGCGTCCATGGAGATGACCGACGAGGAGCGCGCCGCTGCCAAGGGCCTGTTCCTGCTCACCATGAAGCCCATCCTGTACGTGGCCAACGTAGACGAGGACATGCTCAACGAGGACCTGGCGCCCATCGATGGCGTCAAGCCGCTGCCGATCTGCGCCAAGATTGAGGCCGAGCTTTCCGAGCTCGATCCCGAGGACGCTGCCGACTACCTGGAGAGCCTGGGCCTGGAGCAGCCCGGCCTGGACGTGCTCGCGCAGGCCGCCTACAAGCTGCTTGGCCTGCAGTCGTTCTTTACGGCCGGCGAAATGGAGGTCAAGGCCTGGACGGTTCGTCAGGGCGCAACCGCTCCGCAGGCCGCCGGCGTCATCCACACCGACTTTGAGCGCGGCTTTATTAAGGCCGAGGTCATTGGCTACGACGATTACATCGAGCTCGGTGGCGAGCAGGGCGCCAAGGCCGCCGGCAAGCTGCGTATCGAGGGCAAAGAGTATGTCATGGCCGATGGCGACGTCGTGCACTTCCGCTTTAACGTGTAAGGACGACGCATATGTTTAAATATGGCAAAAAAGCTGGCTACATGGGTATTGCGTTGCTCGTACTTGCGGTGATTCCGCTGGTGGTTGCAGCGTGTGTTATCCCCAACATTGGTCCCGAGGTGGCAACGAAGTTTAACGCGGCCGGTGAGGTGACGCGCTGGGGCAAGAGCTACGAGCTGCTGGCACTGCCGGTGCTCAACCTGCTGCTGAGCGTGGCGACGTACTTTACGGCAGGACGTCAGGCTAAAAACAATGATGACTCCGCCGCCATGGCGCGCATCGTGTGCGAGCGCTACCTGCGAAACGGCTGCATCACGGGTGTGTTCCTCAACGTAATCAACGTCTACTTTATGTACTCGGCTATTACCGGAACAGGCTTTGGCTTTGGTTTCTAGCTTGTCCTTTTAGGCAACGAGCCTGCACGCATATTCAATGGCTGCTGCGAGGCCGCCGCTCGATCGTGGTTTAAAGACCATATCGGCGGCGGCCTCGTTTTCGTATCCGGAGCCGCGGAGGGCGAGTGCGATACCGGCTTCTAAAAGGAGCGGCAGGCCGCGTTGGCTGGTTGCGATTACGGCAGCCTGATTGAGCGAGCAGCTGTGCGCTTGGCATTGGATGGCAAGTTCGCCTTGCGCCGGGCAAGGGACCAGAACGACGGCGACGCGACTTGATAGCAATGCAAATGCTGTGCGCTCATCGGGCGAAAGGCATCCGGCTTCAACGACGACGAGCTTGGGCGGTGCGCTGTTTGTGCGAAGCGTGGCTCGGTACATGCGGACCGAAGAACCCGACATAGAAAACTCCTGTGTATTCGGCAAAACGTAAACTATAGTTTACGTTTTTGTTCAGCTCCATTTCAAACTCGGCTGCATGGACGAACGTGCGAAACAGATTCTTGGCAGGCGGGTCGAAGAGACACGCAGGGACCTTGGTATCTCCAAGGTTGATTTTTGTGTGGCGACAGGAATCAGCCGACCCTACCTTGACCGAATCGAAGATGGGACGGCAAATTTCACGCTCAAGGTTCTATTTAAGATCGCGCCCGCACTCGGCATGACGGTGTCAGAGCTTCTCGAGGGGATCGAATAGGGCGTTCCCCCGCTGTATTTGACGCTCTTTGGGCGGGTCCCCCTGGTTGCGATGTGCAAAATCGCGAGTATTCAGCACCAGTTCGGCCGTAGATGGTAGCTCGAGCGGCTGGCTTTGCCTTTTTGACAGTAGATAATCCACACTCTAAATAAAAATGAGGAATAAATATTTACTAGACGGACCCTTCGTCCTAAAAGTTCGTCTAATAATCGGCCGATTCTATGCCTCCGGAGGAGAAATTGCAGAATACTCCGATTTTTGCACGGCCCGAGGGGGACCACCTGTCGTTTAAGGCTGCGATAAGTGGAGCTGCCTTAGGGATTACGCCATCGGGATGCGGTCGTGGTTGACTTGGCTGTAGAACAGGCGCTGAATCTCGGCCGCATCACGTGACTGGCCGAGTGCCCACATGGTTTTGGCCACGAGCGTCTCGGTGGTCATGTCGTCGCCGCGCAAAATGCCCGGATGATCGGCGTAGGCACGGCCGACCTCATAAACACCCAGGTCAAGGCCCTCTTCGGGGACCTGCGTGGTCATAACGACAGTGCGACCCGAATCGACCCAGCGGAAAATCGCCTCTTGGAACGACTCGCCCGACTCGCCAAACTCGGGGATACCGCCAATGCCAAAGGTCTCAAGGATTACAGCGTCGTAGCTATCGGCAAGAGCGTCCAGGATACCCGGGTTCACGCCGGGTGTCAGCTTAAGGACAAATACGCGCGGGTCGATGCTGTCGTAGAAACGAACCGGGTTCTCGTCCTGGTGAGTGCCGTGGAGTCCGTTGCGAACGATGCGGTCGTTGCGGATATAGGCAATGGGCGGATAGTTGACGCTAATGAACGCGTTAAAGCTCATGGTGCGCTGCTTGCGGGCGCGCGTGCCGGCAATGGCTACGCCGCCAAAGACAATCGAGACGTCGTGCGAATGCTCGTCGAGCGCATAGAGCAGGCTCTGGTACAGGTTGAGCTTGGCGTCGGTAAAGGGATTGCCCATGGGCTTTTGCGAGCCGGTGAGTACGATGGGCTTGGGGCTGTCCTGAATCAGATAGGAAAGCGCCGCCGCGGTGTAGCTCATGGTGTCGGTGCCGTGCAGAATCACGAAGCCGTCGTGGTCGGCATAACCCTCGACGATGACGTCGCGGATACGCATCCAGTCGCTCGGACGCATATTGGTGCTGTCGATGTTCATGGGCTGCACGACGTCGAGCTCGCAGAGGCCCGAGATCTCGGGGACGCTCTGGGCGAGCTCCTCACCGGTCAGGGCGGGGGAGAGACCGTTGCCGTCCTCGGTCGATGCGATGGTGCCGCCCGTGGCGATGAGAAGGATGCGCTTCATGCTGGTATTCCTATCGTATTTGCCGCCGCAGAGGCGGAGCCGTTCGGCAGTATTGTGGCACAGGGCGTCCGATGTTCAAACGTATTACATCATCTGTAATGTTTGGTAACACTTCAATTGCCGTCAAATAGGGCCCCGGTCGTGCGTTTGCCGTGCGCTGATGGCTGCGAGGGACGAGAAACCCCATATAACGTGTACACTATGGAAGTTATTTTCGTTCATTCACGCGGGTGGGCACCGGCTCCCCGCCAACAAGAGGGGGAACCATGGATCAAAAGGCTTCCGCAAAGGTCCTCGTACTCGACTTTGGTGCGCAGTACGGTCAGCTCATTGCCCGTCGCGTCCGCGACCTCAACGTGTATTCCGAGATTGTCCCCTGCGACATCTCGGCCGACGAGATTCGCGAGATGAACGCCTCTGCGCTCATCCTTTCCGGCGGTCCGGCTTCCGTGTACGCCGAGGACGCTCCGTCCATCGATCCTGCCATCTTTGACCTGGGCCTTCCCGTCCTGGGCTTTTGCTACGGCCATCAGATCACGGCCGTGACGCTCGGCGGCAAGGTCGGCCACTCCGAGGTGGGCGAGTACGGCCGCGCCACTATCACGCGCACGGCCGGCGCCAAGCTCTTTAACTCCACGCCCATGGAGCAGACCGTGTGGATGAGCCACCGCGACGCCGTGTCCGAGGTGCCCGAGGGCTTTACCGTTACCGCCAGCACCGACGTGTGCCCGGTTGCTGCCATGGAGTGCGTCGAGCGCAAGATTTTCACCACGCAGTTCCACCCCGAGGTCAAGCACTCCGAGTACGGTCAGCAGCTGCTGAGCAACTTCCTGTTTGAGATCTGCGGCCTGGAGCCCAACTGGAGCATGGACAACCTGGTCGAGACCATGACGGCCGAGTTCCGCGAGAAGGTCGGCGACGACCGCGTGATTCTGGCCCTGTCCGGTGGCGTCGACTCCTCCGTCGTGGCTGCGCTGGGCGCTCGCGCCGTGGGCAAGCAGATGACCTGCGTGTTCATCAACCACGGCCTGCTGCGCAAGGGCGAGCCCGAGCAGGTGGAGGAGGTCTTCACCAAGCAGTTTGACGTCGACTTTATCCACGTCCACGCCGAGGACCGCTATGCCGAGCTTCTGGCCGGTGTGACCGAGCCCGAGGAGAAGCGCCGCATCATCGGTACCCAGTTCTGGAAAGAGTTCTTCGCCGTGGCGCAGCAGCTCGAGACCGATGGTAAACCGGTCAAGTACCTGGCTCAGGGCACCATCTACCCCGACATCATCGAGTCTGGCGCTCGCAAGACGGGCGGCAAGACGGCCACCATCAAGAGCCACCACAACCTGATCCCGTTCCCCGAGGGCGTGCACTTCGACCTTATCGAGCCGCTCGACCACTTCTTTAAGGACGAGGTCCGCGCACTTGGTCTGGCGCTCGGCCTGCCGGGTCACATCGTGTTCCGCCAGCCTTTCCCGGGCCCGGGTCTGGCCATCCGCATTATTGGTGCGGTCGACAAGGAGAAGCTCGAGATCCTCAAGAACGCCGACGCTATCGTGCGCGAGGAGCTCGACGCCTACAACCAGCGTCTGTTTGAGCAGACCGGCGAGCGCAACTCCGAGCACAGCTGCTGGCAGTACTTTGCGGTTCTGCCCGACATCAAGTCCGTCGGCGTTATGGGTGACGAGCGCACCTACCAGCGCCCGATCATCCTGCGTGCCGTCGAGTCCAGCGATGCCATGACCGCCGACTGGGCCAAGCTGCCCTACGACGTGCTGGCCCGCATCTCCGGCCGTATCGTTGCCGAGGTTCCCGGCGCCAACCGCGTGTGCTATGACATCACGTCCAAGCCGCCCGCGACCATCGAGTGGGAGTAGGCTGATAGGGTTCTGACCTGCACTTTTGAGTGCCGCACTGTGCCGCTGAGTTTCGTTTCGTACGAGAGTCATGGCAAAGCCGCCAGCGACGGCGGTGAGTAAATACGGTAATCTGGCCTCCGTTCCCGCGTTGGGACGGAGGCTTTTTCTTTGCCGTTTTACTCCCTTTCACCTGCGATTTCGCGATTTACTCCCCGTATTTCAAGACGACAAGGCACGGGGCGGTATTCGGAGGAACGGGAGTAAAGATTTATCCCGAATGAGTAGACGCGCGATTTTTGTCCCCGAGAACGAAACGAGGCCGTTTCGGGGCCCGTGAAACTCAAATCGAACTCAACGGGCGTTTTTACGGTCTCCGTACGGCGTTTCCCCAGGTGGTTAATGGGGAGTAAAGAATCTCGCCGCCTCAATGAA
>DXZM01000057.1:0-7249 GCA_019419665.1 Collinsella sp. | reverse complement strand
GAGTGGGTAGAATGCCTCCAACGTGTAACTCGATTCGGAGGAATTCGCATGCCCTATTACTATGGATACGGCTTTGGTATCGACCCGCTGTACCTGCTGGTTGTGCTTGTCTGCACGGTGCTTGGCCTTGCCGCGCAGAGCTATATCAATTCGACGTACAAGACGTGGTCCAAGGTTCGCTCGGACGGCGACACGGGCGCCAGGGTCGCTCGCCGCATGCTCGACGCCAACGGCTGCAATGCCGTGGGTATCAAGGGTGTCGCCGGTGAGCTCACTGACCATTACAACCCGCAGGACAACAACCTGTATCTGTCGGATTCCAACCGTTCGGGCGGCTCGGTCGCAAGCGTTGCTGTCGCTTGTCACGAGGCAGGCCATGCCACGCAGCGTCAAAGCGGCTATGCCATGATGAAGGTACGTACCGCCCTCGTGCCGGTCGTCAACTTTACCCAGAACACCTGGACCATCGTGTTGCTCTTGGGCCTGTTTATGAACATCGCGGGACTCACGACCCTCGCGCTGATCTTCTTCTCGTTTAGCGTGCTGTTCCAGCTCGTTACGCTGCCGGTCGAGATTGACGCCAGCCGCCGCGCCGTGGCGTATATCGAGCAGTCGGGCATGAGTTCCAAGCAGGTCAACGGTGCCAAGAAGGTGCTGACGGCCGCCGCGCTTACCTATGTTGCCGCTGCGCTCACCTCGATTATTCAGCTGCTCTATCTTATGGCTCGCTACAACAGAAACTCCAACCGATAACAAATGGGACAGGCAGGCGCCGCGGGGATTCGTGTCCTCGCGGCGCTGTACTATGTGTTGGACTTGAATTTGCGCAGGGCCGGAGCCCTTGTGCACGATGACGAAAGGAGGCTGCGTGGCAGGCTGGAATCTAACCGGCAATGCCGTTTCCGCCGAGTTCGACGGTTCGGACGAGCAGGAGCGTAAGGAGCTCAGCGTGAGCCAGGCGGTAGAGATCGCCGCCGGTGCGCTCGATGCCATTCCGCAGCTGAGTGTCCTGGGCGAGGTCACGGGTTTCCGTGGTCCCAACGCCCGAAGCGGCCACTGCTACTTCCAGATTAAAGACGACTCGGCCGCCGTCGACTGCATCATCTGGAAGGGCGCCTATCTCAAGCGCACCTTCGATTTGCGCGACGGCATGCAGGTGAGCTTTAAGGGCAGCTTCAATCTCTATAAGGCCACGGGCCGCATGAGCTTTGTTGCCCGCTCGTTTTCGTTGGCGGGGGAGGGCCTGCTGCGTCAACAAGTGGCGCAACTGGCCGAAAAGCTACGCCGCGAGGGCCTGATGGACGAAGCGCGCAAGCGCCGCATCCCGGTGTTCTGCTCCTGCGTGGCGGTCGTCACCTCGCTTTCGGGTGCCGTAATCGACGACGTCAAGCGCACGTTGCGTCGTCGCAACCCGCTCGTCGAGCTCGTTTGCGTGGGCGCCAAGGTTCAAGGCGAGGGTGCGCCGGCCGAGCTCATTGAGGGCTTGCGCCGCGCCGCTTCCATTACGCCGGCGCCCGACTGTATTTTGCTGGTGCGCGGCGGCGGTTCCTTTGAGGACCTCATGACCTTTAATGACGAGGAGCTTGCCCGCGCGGTGGCGGCTTGTCCTGTGCCCGTGGTGACCGGCATTGGCCATGAGCCCGATACCTCGATTTGCGACATGGTGAGCGACCGACGCGCCTCCACGCCCACGGCGGCGGCAGAATCGGTGGCGCCGGCTATGACGGAGTTGGCCGATGTGCTCGAGGCGCGCCATCAGCGTCTGGGTGCCGCGATGGCATCGATGATTGGGTCGGCCCAGGTCGACCTGGAGATGCTCGATCAGCGCGGTCGCCGTGCCTGGGATACCTATACGGCTCGCTTGGGTGATGCGCTCGATGCCGCTGCGTGTCGCCCGTGCCTCAACGACCCCACATTTATGGTCGAGCGTCGCGAATCGGAGCTTGCGCTGACTGCCGATCGCCTGTCGGGCGCCATAGTACGCTCGGTCGGGACATTCCGCTCCAACTTTGAGCGCTTGCCCGAGCGTCTGATTACAAGCACCTCGGGGCTCGATGGTAAGCGCCATGCGCTCACGCTTGCGAGTTCCCGCCTAGAGCATCAAGGGCGCACGATGCTCAGCAGGCCAGCGTCCGACCTGAGCCGTGCGGCAGCGTCGCTCGATGCCCTGTCGCCGCTCAAAGTGCTTGCTCGCGGCTATTCCATCGCGTACAGCGATGATGGTGTGGCTACGAGTGCCAAGACCTTTAAGCCTGGCGACGCCATTCGCGTGCGCATGGCAGACGGCAACGTGGCAGCAACGGTCGATACGGTCGAGTAGACCGCGTTTCGCAGTGATAGACCCTTAGGAAAGGAAACAGATATGGCAGAGAAGACCCCGGTAGAGCAGCTTACGTACAAGCAGGCCTCGCAGGAGCTGGAGCTCATCATCCGCAGCCTGGAGTCGGGCGATATGGAGCTCGAGGAGTCGCTCGAGAGCTACACCCGCGGCGTCGAGCTCCTCAAAAGCCTGCGCACCCGCCTGTCCGATGCCGAGCAGAAGGTCTCGGTGCTCCTTAAGGACGTCGACGGCAACGACGTGCTCGCCGACGGCGAGGCCGCCAACACCGATGATAACCTTTCGTTCTAAGCATCTCGACCAAATATAATTACCTTGGTCTGTAAGAAAGGAACCAGCTATGTGCGATTGCATCTTCTGTAAAATTGCCAACCACGAGATCCCCTCGACCGTTGTCTATGAGGACGACCAGGTCATCGCCTTCGACGACCTCAACCCGCAGGCGCCGGTCCACACGCTCGTGATCCCCAAGAAGCACTACAGCGACATCGCCGACAACGTGCCTGCCGAGACCATGGGCGCCATGGCTCACGCCATCCAGGAGGTCGCCAAGGCCAAGGGACTGGAGGACGGTTTCCGCGTCATTTCCAACAAGGGTGTCAACGCCGGCCAGACCGTCATGCACTTCCATATGCACGTCCTCGGCGGCAAAAACCTGGGCGAGAACCTCATCTGAGGGCGCGTAGCCCGTCGACTTGGCTGCCTTTGGAGTAATCTATGCAGCTTTCTCAACTCGAATACCTTCAAGCGGTAGCGAACTATGGCGGCGTGCGCAAAGCAGCTCGCGCCGTTCATGTGAGTCCGCAGGCTGTTTCGTCGGCAATCAAAAAGTTGGAATCTGAGTATCAGATTGTTTTGCTCAACCGATCGGCGGGGGAGGCTGTTTTGTCTTCGGCGGGCAGAGAATTTGCGCGTCGTGCACGCGTGATCCTGGCACAAGTCGACGATCTCAAAAAGTACGCTCAATCGGGGAGCGACGGAGTTTCGCCCGATGGCCACTTTCGTCTTTACGCCCCCTGCCTTCATGGGCGGGGGCGCCTTTTTGCCGAAAACTGGTATGACTCGTTTGAACGCTCGCATCCTCAGATTCACCTTGATGTGTGGCATCAGCCAACGGCTACATGCTTTGAATCACTTGTGCTTGGTATTTCGGATGCGGCCATCTCATTTGAGGAACCAAGGGACAGTGTCCTTTCTTCGAAATACTTGGGTGAAAAGGAGCTCAAGGTTCTTTCATGCCCAGCGGGTCATCAATCTGTGGGCGCCATGACCATTCGCGAGTTACTGGGCGGCAGGCTCGCTGTTCCCATTAATTTGTCACCCTGTCTCAATGCAATCAATCAATGTCCCGAAGCCCAGCTCGTCAATTTTCGCTTCCGTGATGTTGAATACGGAAGCAGGGCTCAGACTGAGTTTCTTCAAGCCGGGGGATTGATATTGAGTTTGTCTGGGTCCTCTCTCGCATCGGATGGGTCAGAAGTGAGTGAGTGCTCCATTGAAGGTTCGCGTGATGTAACCTTGCCTATCTACTTTTGCTATCGGCAAAATTCCTGGACTGATCGACACCAGACGGTTTTTCTGCACCTATTGCGTCATCTTGCTTCGTGAGATTAATTGGCTTCGAGGCATCAAGTGATTATTGACGCCTTGTAACACATAGCTGACAGCTTTGCCCTCATGCTTTTCCAAGATTCCGATTTAGATTGCTGACTCTTGGAGGGCGGAGCATGAAAAACCGTACGGTTTTGCTTTATATGACGTTCGTTTTTCTGTCGAACTTCAGCACCATCTTGTATTTTCTAACTGTCTACCTTGAGTTCGTCGGACTTTCGATGGTATCGATTTCCAGCATGATGATTGCATATCAAGTGAGCAAGTTCATCCTTGAAGTTCCCACTGGCTATATTGCTGATAGGTTTGGACGAAAGACAAGCGGTCTCGTTGGCGTCGTGGGAATGCTTGGATACTACGCCGCCCTGCTTCTCGTCCGTTCTCCCCTGCTTTTAATCGGTGCGTTCGCTCTCAAGGGTTTTGCCGTTGCGTGTGTGAGCGGATCCATCGAAGCGATTTACATTGACAGCGTCTCTCAGGACCAGCTCGTAAGACTTAATGTCGTTGAGCGATTTGTTTTCTATGCCTCTTATGCCATCTCCGCTTGCGTGGGCGGTTTCATTTCGTCCGTCGGTGCATATCTCATTGGTCTTTCGGCAGATATCATCGCAATGGTGTTGACGTTGGTTGTCGTTGTCTGCATTCCTGAGATGCGAAGAGGGGGCACTGCGACGACACCTGAACATGGGATTAGCCCGAAGATGATCGGTGCCGCTATTGCGGGTAATGGCATTCTTCGTTCAGCGTTCATCATGGACTGTTCTCAGGCATTTGCTTTTGTCGCCCTGGAAGACTTTTTATCACTGCTGCTTGCGGGTCGCGGAATGAATGCCGTCGCTTCGGGTGTGACCATTGCGGTCCAGCTCCTTGCCTCGGCCTCCATGGGACTTATTGTGCCCTGTGCGATTGCTCATGTCGACAAGGGCCGCTTTGCGCGTATTTGCGGCATCGTGCGCCTTTTCCTGACAGCTTTGTTATTGATTCCCCTTACTCCGGCTAATTTGCTGCCCGTGTTCTATGTGCTGCAGACGGTTGCGTACTCGTTATTTGCTCCAATTAAATACTCAATTTTTCAAAAAGCAGCCGATTCTTCGATGCGCTGTTCACTGATTTCGGTTCAAAGCCAGATGGTGGCGGTGGGCGCCATCCTTTTCTATCTGTTCAATGCTGCGTTGAGCAGCATCGCGGGCATTCGAGTCATATTGCTTGTCGCACTCGGAATCTCTTCTTTGGTGTATATCCCCGCGCTCTTTCGTCTTACAAGCCAAAGGACATGGGTATTTAGACACCGATAACTTATATATCAACGCAATAAACCCGAGCGCGAGGGCGTTTGGGTTTATTATTGAAACGTATGTAACCTGGCGGCGCCACACCGCCTGTTAGTAGGGAGACACATGAACGTTCTGGTCGTCAACGCAGGATCTTCGACCCTTAAGTATCAGGTCATCGATACCAAGTCCCACAAGGTGTCCGCAAAGGGCTCCTGCGAGCGCGTCTGCTTTACCGGCGGCACTTTCACCCATGCTGCCAACGGCTCCAAGAAGGTGACCGAGAACATCGAGTTCCCCGACCACAAGGTCGCCATCGAGGTTGTCCTGAAGGACCTCGAGGCCAACGGCGTCAAGATTGAGGGTATCGGCCACCGTATCGTTCAGGGTGGTTGGTACTTTGGCGATTCCTCTCTCGTCGACGAGGATGTCCTCGCCAAGATCCGCGAGGTCGCTCCGCTCGCCCCGCTGCACAACAACCCCGAGGCCAACGTTATCGAGTACTGCCTGGAGCAGTATCCCGACCTGCCCAACGTTACGGTTTACGACACCGCTTTCCACTTCAACATGCCCGAGGTCGCCAAGACTTACGCCCTGCCCAAGGACGTCTGCGACAAGCTGCACATCCGTAAGTACGGCGCCCACGGCACCAGCTACCGTTACATCTCCAAGAAGGTCGCCGAGATGACCAACGGCGAGGCCCGCAAGGTCGTCGTGTGCCATATCGGCTCCGGCGCTTCCCTGTGCGCCATCGAGGACGGCAAGTGCATGGACACCACCATGGGCTTGACGCCGCTCGACGGCGTTATGATGGGCACCCGCTGCGGCTCCATCGACCCGGCTACCGTGTGCTACCTGCAGCGCGAGGGCGGCTACACCTTCGACGAGGTCGACGAGATGATGAACAAGAAGTCCGGCCTTTTGGCTGTGACCGGCGGCAAGACCAACGACTGCCGCAACGTCGAGGAGCTCGCCGCTGCCGGTGACCCCGAGGCCCAGCTTGCCTTCGATATGTTCGTCTACAAGATTGCCGCCAAGGCTGCCGAGATGGCCACCTCCATGTGCGGTATGGACACCCTGGTCTTCACTGCCGGCATCGGTGAGCACGCTCCTGCCGTCCGCGCCGGCGTGGCCGACCGCCTGGCCTTTATGGGCGTCAAGATGGATCATGCCCGCAACGCCCTGCGTGGTGACGGCGCATGGTGCCTGTCTGCCAAGGATTCCAAGGTTAAGATTTTCGTTATCCCCACGGACGAGGAGTTCATGATCGCTTCCGACGTCGAGCGCATCGTCAACGGCAAGTAATTGCAAAAGGGGAGGGGCTGGACGACCGAGCGCCGTTCGGCCCCTCTTTTGTGCTCGTTGGGCGATATGCCTGATAGTTATTTATTAAGATGTGATAACTTCTTATTAACATGCGGCCGCCTTAAGGGGTCTGCGCCGACCGTATCGCACTGCAAAGGAGTCTCATGAACGTACTTGTTGTCAACGCCGGTAGCTCAAGCCTTAAATATCAGCTTTTGGATACCGATACCCGCGAGGTTTTCGCCAAGGGCAACTGCGAACGTATCGGTTCGGACATGGGCATCTTTGGCCACTCCGAGAACGGTGGCGCCAAGCAAACCGAGGAGGTCCCCTTCCCGGACCACCGTTCGGCTATCGCACGTGTGCTCGAGGAGCTCGAGAAGACCGACTTTACGATCGATGGCATTGGGCATCGTATTGTTCAGGGTGGCTGGTACTTTGACGATTCCGCGGTCGTCGACGATGAGGTCATGGCTAAGATTCTCGAGGTGGCACCGCTCGCCCCGCTGCACAACTACGGCGAGGCAGCGGCAATCGAGTATTGTCGCGAGAAGTATCCGGAGCTGCCCAACGTGGCCGTCTTCGACACCTCGTTCCACATGACTATGCCCGAGGTCGCCTACACCTACGCCCTGCCCAAGGACGTGTGTAACAAGTACCACGTGCGCAAGTACGGCGCCCACGGTACGAGCCACCGCTACGAGTGGATGATGGCCAAGGAGAT
>DXZM01000056.1:0-1793 GCA_019419665.1 Collinsella sp. | reverse complement strand
GCGCGGCTGTCGACCTTCTGCTTACCACAAGAAAGACGACTTCCATCAGGCGAAAGATTCAACTACATTGACATCGGCTCGATTGATAACTCAAGGAACCTCATTTGCTCTAACGAAATTTACACTGTTAATGCTCCCAGCAGGGCTTCCCGTTGTGTGCATGCTGGCTCTATTGTTTTCTCGATGGTTAGGCCTTATCTGAGGAACATTGCCCAAGTCCCCGTTTCCATGAAAGACAGCGTTGCCTCAACTGGTTTCTATGTTGCGACGAAAGCATGCAACGAGCTCGATGAGTGCTTTCTGTTTCATCTGCTATTGTCTGACTTTGCGGTCAACTCGATAAACTTGCATATGAAAGGCGATAACTCGCCTTCGGTGCGCAAGGAGGACATGGACGCCTTGTTGCTTCCCATCCCGCCCCTGGACGAGCAGCGTCGCATCGTTAAAAGAGTCAAGGAGGTATTCAATCTGCTCGATTAGCTGCTTTCATTGTAAGGTCGAGAGGAGACCCGCAATGAAAGCATTCGAAGATTACCTGCGCGTACAAGAATACGCGTCAAACACAATCGCCTCGTACTTGTTCGCCGCAAAACAGCTTGAACAGAGGGCGTCGTCAATCACAAACCAGTCGCTCCTTGAGCACAAGGAGTGGCTGGTTTCGTCGTTTGCGCCTAAGACGGCAAACAATCGCATCGGCGCAATAAACGTCTACCTGGACTATCTTGGATTCCCGGGGATGCGCCTGAAGGGCGTGAAGGTTCAGCAGAAACCCTTTCTGAACAACGTCATATCAAACGACGAGTATCGCCGTCTTCGCGACGGTCTCAAGCGGGACGAGGACTGGTTCTGGTACTTCGTCGTGCGGTTCCTCGCCTGTACAGGTGCAAGAGTGAGCGAGCTTCGCAAGTTCGAGTATGCACACGTCATGGCTGGATACATGGATATCGTCTCGAAAGGGCAAAAACTCCGCCGTGTGTATGTTCCCGCAAGCCTAAAGAGCGAAGCGCTTGAATGGCGTGCTCGCGAAGGTAAAGTGGACGGCATTCTGTTCGGCGACCGGGCAGCACTCACGAGCAGGGGCATAGCGCTCGGCCTCAAGCGGGCGGCCGAGCGCTATAGCGTGGACCCCGATGTCGTGTACCCACATTCGTTCCGGCACCTGTTTGCTAAGAACTTCATAGCCAAGAACCCCGACATAGCATTCCTCGCCGACCTGATGGGCCACGAGAGTATCGAAACAACGCGCATCTACCTGCGCCGCACTGCCGCAGAACAACGCAGCGCAGTTGACGAGGCTATAGATTGGTGAGACTGAATGCTGCTTCAATCGTTTTGACGATACGATGCTGCTCGCCTAGGGGCGGGACGGGAAGCATCATTCTTTCGAGATAGTCTTTTTTGATGCGCTGCTGACCAACCGAGCCCATAAAGGTTTTCTTGGCGTCTCCCATGAAATAGTTCGAGGCAAGGAAATAGAAAAGATACTTTCTATACAGGCCTTTTGATGGCGAGCGCAAGACATACAGCTCTGTCGATCCGGCCCCCGCACCACTCTCAAGACACGAGGCGATGAAGTATTTGCCGTTCTCAAAGCATGGTGAAATCTTGGCGAATACTACATCACCGTCGGCGAACTGGGTAAAGCCTTTCTTGATTTCTTTCCAGCGCCGTATCTCGGGATGATATTGATTGCGGAAACCTTCCTCAATTGCCGCCATCGGCAGAAAGCTAGCTGGTGTTTCGTCATCGACGTCGTTCTTGGGATTGAGCGCGACAGGCGTAAGCAGACGGCA
>DXZM01000055.1:0-31870 GCA_019419665.1 Collinsella sp. | reverse complement strand
GGAGGCAGGTAAGATTGAAGGGCCTGACCCCGGAGGAGTTCCGGAATCAGGCCCTTGCGGCCTAGTCGCTATTTAGGGCGTCCAAGATTTGGGGCGCAGTTCAGTTGCGCAGGGCTTCCTTTAGACTCAAGTAGGAGCAAACCTCGGGATTCTCCGCTACCCTTTCCTGTCCGCGCGGCGAGAGGGCCATGAGGGAGATGCCCGGGTGGCAAGCTAGCGCCTTTTGCGAACCCGTCAGCACCACGTCGGTGCCGAGAGCCGCCATGTCAATCTCTTCGGCGATGAACGCGCTCACTGCGTCGACGATCAAGAGCATCTCGCGCTCGCGGCAAAAGTCGGACAGGAGGCTCATGTCGTACAACAGTCCTGATGAGGTCTCATGCATGTTCACGAGCAGCGCACCGCAGCTGAGATCCACTGCGTCTTCGAGGTTTGTCCGCGCTATCTGGTGCCCGAACTCAAGTTTGATCTCGTCGACGGTGTGCCCGTGCAGCTGGCATAGGTCGACGAACCTCTGCCCGAAACTGCCGCCATTGACCACTGCAACTCGTTCAGCGGGCGCTAAGACACTCATCACAGCAGCCTCCATAGCGCCTGTGCCAGAAGCCGTTAGAAACACGCAGCGTGAATCCTTGGGTGCGGACAACAAGTCCAACATAATGCGCTCGTTCTCTTGCATTACCTGAGAGAACTCTGGCGTGCGGAAATAGGGTGCGCTCTTGGCTGAAACTTCCAGCACCTCGCTGGGACTCATAACCGGACCAACGGTGAAGTTAAGCATCTGCATTCTCCTTTGTTTCTTCGTTCACGCACCATGCCTTCAGGCAGTGCGTCTGTCTTTTGTCCTCCGGCGGCAGCTGCATGTAATCCCCGTAGCACTTGGTCAGGTATTCGTCCCAGCAGCCCATAGCGGGGAGCATGTGCTCCTCGAACTCAACCTCGACCATGTCCTCGTAGCCTTCCTTGGGAAGCGACCACCCGTGTTTGGCCAGTCCGAGTACGCTGCTGACGCGGCTTGCCGCGTCATAACCAGGCTCGGCTGCAACGCGCTCAGCCATTGCCATCATCTTCGTCTTTGCGTGCTCCGGATTAAGAAGCGCTTTGGCTGCGTTCTTTATGAAGCGTTTTCCCATTGAGTCCGAATTATGATTGGCGCTCGACCAAACGCTTGCACGCGAGGCCTTGTTCATGCGGACTTGCATGCGCTCAATCTCGCTTTCGTCAGAAGAAACGCCATCCATAACGAAAACATCTATCCAGAGCATTTGATCCATTACTCCTTCATAGGTAAGATCCTGAGCTCTAATACTTTCAGTGCAGAACTTGCGCCAGGGGTAAACAAACGGGCTGTTCTCGGGGCCAACGAGCCTGAGTCCAGCCGGCAACTCGCCAGCAAGCGTTGCAAGACGATCGTAATCGGGGCGCGGCATACAGACGTCGATATCGTCATCCCAGGGGATGAATCCCTTGTGGCGAATAGCGCCAAGCAAAGTGCCGGCCGTAAGCGAGTATCGAAGGCCGTGTTCGGAGCAAAAGGCATCAAACGCTTCAAGAAGTTCCAACTCCTTCTGGTGTAGCTCTTCGATAGAGAGTGGGGTGATGTTACACATGCAACTTTCCCTTCCTTAAACATTCAATCAGCGCAAACCCCCTGGTTCCAAGCAGCGCGACCTCGGCTATGCAGCGGATTACGCAGATCGCGAACAAAGATGACCGGCCGAGAAGCGCCATCGCGAGGAGCAGAGCAGCGTTAATAACACCGGAGGCAACAGTCGAGGCGGTAAGTTCGTTGACCTTACCCAAAGCGCCGAGTACCGGCCAGCCAATCAAGATCGAATAGAAAGAGAGCGGCAGGACAGGGCTGAGGGCAACCATGACCCAAGAACCCGCAACGTAGCCCTGTCCGCCAAGTAGAAAAAAAACCTGCGGGGACAGCAGACAATACGCAACGGTGCCGACCAATAGGGCGGGAGCTGCCATAATCGCCATCTTCCTAACAGCGCCCAGATCCCGATGCGCCACAACATGGGGATATAGACTGCTGGATATCGGAGAATAGAGCGCTTGAACCGCGCTCACGGTTGTGAGGGCGAGCGACCAGTACGCAATTTCCGTCGGGTCGGTGAGCACGATTCCCACGACGAAAGTGGTGAACCCCGAGACAAGGGTGGTGCCGATGTTCGACACGCAATACACGGCAGATCTCTTTAGCTCAGCCAAGGCGTTTCGGAAGCCACCGAAGGAAACACGCACGCCGTAGCGGGTTCGAACGGTCATGAAGCTCCAGATAAGCGCTACCAAGCCGCCCAGGGCATCCGCAACTGCGACGAGCAGAAGATCCTGCGGTCCATGGACCACCAGAAGAGTCAGGCCGACCGTGATCACCTTTGCCGCGAAGAAACGCGTGGTGAGCGGCTCCATGTCCTCAAAACCTTGAAACATGAAATCCGGTAGCAAGGCCCTGAGCACGGTGGAGACATAGGCAATCAGTACATACCCCATATTGTCCCAGAGCAGTGGGATGAACTGGGCGACGACCACGACGACCGCGCACAGGCCGGCGGCGAGGAGAAGACGAGCGAGCTCTATGGAGCCGAGCAGGCGTGAAAGGACCTCGCAGTTGTCCCTCAGGTCGACGACTTGCTTTGTTCCGGAAAGCATGAAACCGAAGTCGGCGAGCGTCTGGACGATTCCCATGAACGACAACACGTAGGCATAGACGGCGTAGCCACCCGTACCCAGCACGCGCGTGAGGTACGGCACGAGGATGAGGGGGAAGACGTACTTAAGTACTTGTAATCCGTACTGCCAAATTATATTTTTGGCGAGTGTGTTACTGCTTTTCAATATCTATATCAACCCAAACAAATTTCAGTTTTCGTTTATATTCGAGCTAAAGCGCAAGGCAATAAAGACCGGGTGCCTGAGCCCTTAAAGCGAAAGCGACGCCAGCCGCCAGAGGACGCTATCGACTTCCAAAAGAACTTTCTCGGGATTGCCCATTTTTTCGAGGAACGACTTGCACTTTCCCCCGGCGACCTATTCGCCTTCATCAACTCGTTAGCCAAAGCAAAAACGCAGCGAGATTCCCCGTCAACAAGCGCGACCGTGAGGTTTGCAAACAAGAGGCCGAGCTGATAGAGGGTCTGGCCATACATCCTCTGGTGAAAAGGAAAGCCCAATGTCCTGCGCGAAGCAAGCATGGCTTCGATCGTGAAGTACCTGTCTACAGACCTCTTGCTCGACAGGCTGTTCGAGGTTAGCAAGTCAACTTGCTTTCGGTATGTGTAGTCCAATTCGTCGATGGTCGCCCCTGAACCTCAGCACGATCATTTATGCCTGCACAGTGTCCTCAAACCACACATCTTTGAGGAACTCTAGGCCTTGCCGCGTCTCGCGATCGAAGATCCTTCCCCATGCAACGCCGCTCGAGAGTTTCGTCCCCACAGAAATGACCCGCCCGAGCTTGCCGATATAGCGGGGAATAAGCACGGTGATTTCGACCAAAGGTGTTGCAGGTCATAAGTCGTGGAGCTCGGGCGAGGAACGTTATGTGGTGGCCGAAACCCGGGTAAGCGCTCCCTGGCCACGCAGATTCGGGAGGTCCTTCCGAGATTGTTCAACACTAGTCCCATTTAACAATCCTCATGAACCTAAACAAGTTGCCAGAAAAAGGAAAAAGGAACGACACCGTGCCATTGCGGCCGATAGGCCATAATTACTACAAAGAACACGGCCGTAACTGCGCATATGCCGTAAACGAGGAGGAACTTGAGCTTCGTATCGATCTTTCGGAATCGCAGCGCCACGTATAAGGCAAGGAAAAACGATGTAAACGTCGTCAGCCTCTGGAAGATGTTCACGAAGCAAGCGAGGAACTGGAAGACGACCTGGAGCATGGATCCATGGAAAAGAACCCTCTCCTCCCTGTCGTCATCCGAAGCCCCCGCCCCAAACAAATGGGAAACGACAATCAGTAAAGCGTCCATGGCGGTCATGATCGGCGCCGCGAGCGCATTCCCCCCCCCGACCACGAGGACATGCTATACGTCGAGTACTTGTCGAAGTTCTTCCCAACGAAGCTCCACACGAAATCAGGGGAAAGGGCCAAAGCCAACGCGACGACGCCATAACCCAGCATGACTTTCTTTGTCGGTGCGAGCGCCGAGAGCGGAATGAGCGCGAGCATGACGATGGCGGTCGAGTGAAACAGGGAGCCGAAAATGACCGCCACAGCGAAACGGATCCTCTTCCCGGACTCCAGCCAAGGTATCGCCGCGATGATGATTGCGGCGATACCTTGGCGCATGAGGTTCATAAAGGAGGCATACGTCAGAAGTGTCACATAGAGGAAGAGTGCGAGCACGGGATTGCAGTCCGACTTATAGACCACATACCCGACGCAGGCGGTCATGACTGCACTGGTGAAGAGAAGGAGGAGCTGCGGATTGGGGCTGACCGCGTTCAAGGCCCGGAGGAGGTACAGGAACCCGGTTTCATACCAGGAGTGTGCCATCCACGCCGTCAGGTAAGCGTTCCAGTACTGGAGCGTATCCACTCCGACCGCGTAGCTTCTCAGGCCGGAGAGCGCGAATAAGACCAGGCAGGCCAAGATGATAAAGCCTCGTCTCTCAGCATCCCCGCGCGACACGCCCGTGATTACACCGAGAACGAGAATCACGACTATTTCCATCAGATAAATCGTCATGCGCGCCCAATCACCTTTAGATAATCGGTTCGAATCGACTTGGCGATCGAGGGCCACGAAAACAACTCCGCAACGCGACGTGAGGCCAGGGCCATCTCCGCATAGGCCTCAGCAGAGCTGGCGGCGACGACGATGGCTTCCCGCACGGATTCGGGAGAAAGGTCGCAGACCCATCCGGCTCCCTCGGCGAGGATGACGTCGGACATGTTGGTACCCGGGGTGACCACGCACGGCAACCCGTAGGCGCACGCCTCGAGCAGGCCCATCGGCATCCCCTCGTAGCGTGATGTGAGGAGAAAGATGTCCGCGGCGCGCAGAACCGCATCCTTCTCATCCCCGTATACAGGGCCGCGAACGGCAACGACGTCTGAAAGCCCCGCGGCCTGTAGCTTTTTCTCCATCTCGTTTGAGAAGCCGTTGACGGAGTTGCCGTAAATCGAGAGATGGAAGCGCGGTGAATCCGCGCAAGCATTCAACGGAGTAAGCGCTTCGAGGAGGACGTCCAACCCCTTTTGATAGGGCTCCACTCTGCCAACGAACACAATTTCAGGTACGTCGCCATGCCACGACTCCCGATGAGGGCGCTCCTTGGGCACCTCTATGCCGTTCGGCTCGATGAAGCTGTTCCGGTTCCATTTCTCACCGGACTCATCGCGTTCCTTCTCGGTAAGGTAGTGGATCGCAGCGGCGCCTTGAGCGAAACGGTTGTAGAAAACGGCGTTGCAGATTCGTTTCTTAAAGGTTTTCTTCCCCTGGTCTCCGCTCGTGAGGGCGCAGTGCGGCTCAATCACATATGGTATACCCGAAGACAGCACGCCCAAGAGGGTCGCGTTGGGATGAAACGCATAAAAACCCTCAAAAACGATTAGGTCAGGGCGCCAGATTCGACTTGTGAAATCTTCAATGTCGAAAGCAAAGTCGTTAGGGTTCCTGTAGAAGGGAAGGCCCCTCCATTCTACGCGCTCGACAGGTCTCATGTTATACCAGACAACCTCTTCGAGTTCGGATAAGGCCCCGATCAGTGCAGGCACACAGTACGTAGGGCCCGCGAAGCCCTCAAACTCAAGGTTCGAGAGAAATAGAATCCTCATTCAGCCTCAATCCTAAATCCTTTTAAGCACCGCGTGCGTCAGCTGCCAGAACAGACAATACACGGAATAGACTGGGTTTATCTTCTCCACTTTTCGGTAGGCGTTCCACGTGCGGGAAACTGCACGGAATTTATTAGCGGAGCGGGAGCCGCCATGTTTCCTGTTCTTTGCAAGCACCTCGTCGAGGCCGCCGGCTGGAACGCCGCTCTTGAGGACCTGGAGCCAGACGACCATGTCTTCAGGGAAATCGAACGAATCTCCGAAATCGGGACAAACGAGAAGACTCAGGGGTATTTTCGAGAGGTCGAACGCGATGGTATGGCTGCAGGTCACGGTGTTCTTGAGAAAACCGTCGTAGTCGATGCTCTTGGGTACGTGTACGTAATTCCTATGCTGTCCGTCAGACTCAATGGTCTCGTACGAGGTGAAGCACATCCCCAGACCACAATCCCGCATGTACGCAAGCTGGTGATCAAGTTTATCCGGAAGCCATGCGTCATCGGCGTCCATGAACGCGACGAAATCGCCGGAAACGTGTTCGATACCGGTATTGCGCGACTTAGCCGCACCAACGTTGTGCTCGTTGGGATGAACCGAGATTCGACGATCCTTGTTCTCGTATTCCTTCGCAAGTCGAAGAGATGCGTCCGAAGAACAATCTTCGACCACGATGAGCTCCCAGTTCTTATAGGACTGAGAAAGAACGGAGTCGAAGGTCTCGACAAGATACGGCTCAGCATTGTAGAGGGGCATAATGATGGAAACCAGGGGAGAATCGGTCATACGTTACTTCCCCCTCCTCATTGCCTTGAACGTTTTTACGAACACGCGGGTATCCAACCCGAGCGACTGATGGCGCACATAAAAGAGCTCACGAGCTTGCCTCTGACCACTTCTCCACGTGGATTCGTTGCGGTCAGTCGCAGCCCACCAACCGGTGATGCCAGGCTTACATGCGAGCACCTCATCGCGTGCATCGCCGTATTCATACGTTTCCTCAAGTGTTACGGGACGAGGGCCAATGACGGATAAATCACCCGAGAGAACGTTAATGAATTGAGGAAGTTCGTCCAACGAAGTGCGGCGAAGAAAGCGGCCTACACGCGTGATTCGGGGATCATCGTCAACCTTCTGTTCGCGCTGCCATTGCGCCAGCTGATCGGGAGTCATGTATTTCTCAGGGTGCTCGTGAGCTTCAGAGACCATGGTGCGGAGTTTGAAGATATAGATAGTCTTTCCACCCTTACCAACTCGCTTTTGACGGAAGAACGGCTTTCCGGGAGAGTCAATCTCAATGGCGACGCATGCTGCTACAACGGGGATGGCCAACACCGCGCAGACCGCAGCAGAAAAAACGATGTCGAAAGCTCGCTTGAAGGCAAAATAGGCAGGCCCACCTTTCTTGGGGGCGGCAGCCTTGGGATCTGCGGCGGGAGCCCTATAGCTTCCCGGCGCCACGAAACCTTGCGCCGGAGCAGGATTCTCCACGGGGAGAGGAAATTCCGTAGCAACAGGAGTCTGAGAGTCTGCCCGCCAATCCCCAACTTGACCAATCAATGCCGCATCCACGGGCACATCCTTTACATATTCTGTTTTATCTGACACATTCTCTTCCAACACTACGTCCCCGACCCGAAGGTCCTCCTTGGTTTGAGCGACAATCGCCAGCAGCTAGGCAATCGCCTTTTTAAGGTTTCGCATGACGCGCTGCTCGTTTGAAAGCACCGCGAGGCCAACGCGCGTAATTACGCGTCGGCCACACAGGTCGAGCTCCAAATAAGCAATGCTCTTGCGTCTGTTAATGGTTTTGATAAGGCCTTCGTGGCCCAGCAACGGACCTGCCGTTACTACGACCTGGTCACCGTCTTTTAGGGCCTCGCTCATAGGAACTACGCGGTCTCCCTTATGCGTAAAGCCACCAATAAGCTGGACCTCTTCTTTTGCCGGCGGCACAAACTGACCGTCTTGGGAAAGCATCCGGGCAAAGTCGTCCATGCGCAGCAGATGCTGTTGCACAGTACGGGGATCTGCCGTATCGCAGATAAGATAACCGGGAAAGAGCGGCTTGGTCGTATTGACCCATTCGCCGTGTACTTTGATCTCGGTTTGAAATTGGGGATAAAAGAGCTCCTGCATGGCGCCAGCCGGCACCATGCGCTCAATGCGCTCGCGCATTATATCTTCGCGACCGTTAATGACCTGGATCACATACCACACGAGCACCACCCCCTTGCTGTCTTACGTGTGGCTCATGGGGTTTGGGTATGGCTTCGCCAGGGCGCTTGTGCGCGAAGGCGCTCCATATTCAAACCCTGAGCCCAGTCAGACAAGCACGTGGCTCTGCCCCACCGTGAACGGTATGTATAAATGCAGTTGCTAGAGACGCGGACGTGTATCGCAAAATGACCGCATCCCCAGCTGGCTGCGTGCGAACCAGTCAAGCGGGAACAAAACTGGACCGCACGCAAACAGCTGAAGGCTGCTGTGGTTCGCCGTAACAACTCATTGCACTGATTCAAGCGAACTTATAAATATCCGCAAAAGCAAGTGAAAAAAGTGCATGGCAATCGATATTGGAGCTCTTGGTTTTTCTAACACCGCCGTTACGGCCGGATGCTGATCGACCCCGTGCTATGTGGCCTGTTAGAGCCGTGAGCACAGCTGAACTCATGTAACATTAGGTATCCTAGCACAAGCTGATAGTGAAACTGATTTGGGTTGTGTCGGACAACATATGCGACAAATCCGTGCTTGGGGGGGGTTGTTTGCCTAAGTTGTTCACGTTGACGCAGGTTAATGGGGTGCTGCAACGGGCGCCCGAGTAAATGCAGGCAAACCTCGGCTTTAATACGCAAAAGGATTTGCGTGGTGCTTACGAATAATGTACAAAACTGGGAAATTAATTGCACAACATTTTGCGGGCGTGTGGGCATGGGCGTTGCATTGTGAAGATGCTCATCGCACACTAGGCACGCCCGGCTACAGATTAAACGCATTTTGAGGCGGCTTGTTTGACAACTTTAGGGGTGTAGTTGTCGCAAAATTTGCGACAACTACTGCAGACGGCAAACTTGAACAGGAAAGCAATTTACAAATTTTGCAAAAATGCAGTTCAGGCCGTTAAAAATCATATTCAAAAAAAGGCCACTCAATTGAGTGGCCTTACATTCACGATGGTGGAGACGAGGGGGATCGAACCCCTGACCTCTTGACTGCCAGTCAAGCGCTCTCCCAGCTGAGCTACGCCCCCGTGACGAGGAGATACTATAGGGGAAGTTGACGCGGCGTGCAAGGACTTTTTTGGGTCAGACTCTAAATGTCTCTTGATATAGGTAAGCAATGGCGGTGCCGGTGTGGACTTGGATCGTGGCTGTTGACCTGACGACGTTGCTGATGCCTGTGTCCGCCAACAGGTCCAGGGGGCTGTGGTCTAGCTCCCACTCTAGGCCGTGTTCGCTTACCTCGGTGTTGGGGGCAATGCCGATGATGGAGAACGTCTTGCTCTCGGCGCCCTCAATGGTCCAGGATTCGCCTTCGTGCAGAATGCGAGCTGTGGTCGCGTCCTCGGCAATCCAGACGGGGGCGTCTTTGTAGTTGGCTAGTAAGCCTAGGACGCTTAGGGCCATATCCGGGCGGCCGCCCGTAGCGCAGGTCGCAACCACTTCGGCGCCCGGCCAGCGACGGCGGACGGAATCGAGCGCCAGCGCCAGATCGGTATAGTCCTTGTACGGGTCGTGGCGCTCAACTTCAAAGTCCTCAGCGGCATCAACAAGAGCGCGACCGGCTTCGCTTACCGTATCGGCGTCCCCTACATACACGTCGCAGCTCAGGCGAGCGCCCAGCAGCGCGTCGAGACCGCGGTCCACGGCGACAACGTGGTCGCACTCCCCTACTAGCCTACGCAACAGATCCGCGCTCGCCACCAAGGGCGAGCCGCAAACCACTAATACCTTACAAGCCACAGCTCTCGCCTATCCCTCAAACGCAAGCAGGCGGGCCAGATCCAGCTCCTCGTAGCTGTCGATAAAGATATCGCAGTTGGCGCGCACATCGTCGCGCTTCATGCGGCCGTGCGGGTCATAAATACCTACACGCTTAAAGCCGGCGACCCCAGAACTCCTTAGGCCAAAGACGGCGTCCTCAAACACCCACGCGCGCTCAAACTTGTGCCCGTGGCGCTCTTCTAGGCGGCGCAGCGCCAGCTCGTATACGTCGGGGAACTGTTTGGAGCGTCCTGCCTCGCCCGTCGTGGTAACAAACTCCATGTACGCGTCGAGCCCGGCGCCCGCAAGCGCAGACGTAACCAACTCAGCCGGCGTGGACGTAGCCACGCACATGGCAACGCCCGCCGTTTTCGCCTGCTCCAAAAATGCCAGGAGCCCCTCGCGCGGCGGCACCTTGGAGTAGCCATCGATCAGGATGTCGCCCAGCTCGCGATACAGCTCCTCACCATTCGCACCAATACCCCACGTATCGTGGTAGGCCTGGCACTCGTCCTCCAGCGAAAGATGCTCAAACTGGGCAAAATCATCGACCGTCACGTCAACTCCGTGGCGGCGCAATAACTCGGGCTGGGCATAAGCCCAAACGGGGGTGCTATTAACCAGTGTACCGTCGCAATCGAAAATAAAAGCGACATTGGGAGCGGCGGTCTGGGACATAAATGTACCTTTCGATGTCAAATGGTAAACAACCTGCTAAAAACGTTTTACCAAACGTCAAACCAACAATCAAAAAAACCCTTATTGGTAAAACTGTCAAGAGTTTTACCACGGCAATTCTGCCAGTGGTCTAAACATGGCGCTTACCGATTAAACGCCGCCCTAAAACCACTTTCCTTCATAAAAGTAACGTACAGGTGTTATCGTAGTTTCTGCCGAAAGTTCCACCGAGCACGCGAGGTGGAACGAATCATAGAACTATCGCCGTCCCTTCGATTCGTGCAGCCTTGGACCTTTCGAATCTAGTCACCAAGGCAACACGCTGCCGCGTCATGATGGGATCAAACGTGAGCGATTCAAAGCTAAAGCCAACGGCTAAAAAGCCCGCAACCCGCAAACCGGCTCCGCACGCACCGGAGCTCTCCAAGGACGATGTCTACCTGTTTGGCATTGGAATGTGGGAGCGCAGCTGGGAAAAGATGGGCGCGCATCCCGACACGCAGCAGCGCACACGCGGCTGGCGCTTTTGCGTTTGGGCGCCCGACGTAAAGAGCGTCCACGTTATCGGTGAATTCAACAATTGGGACGAGCAAGCCAACCCGCTGGTGCCCGTGCATACGAGCGCTATTTGGGAAGGCTTTATTCCTGGCGCCGAGCAGGGCCAGCTCTATAAATATCTCATCGAGACCAACGAGGGCGAGAAGCTCTACAAGGCCGATCCGTATGCCTTTAAGGCCGAGTGCCCTCCGGGAACGGCGAGCGTGCTGTGGACCCTCGATGGTTACAAGTGGAACGACGCCGCGTGGCTTAAGCGCCGCGCCGGCCACAACCATATGTCGCAGCCGCTTAACATCTACGAGGTGCATATTGGCTCGTGGAAGCGCCATGGCGACGCACCGCAGGGCGAGCCGGACGAGTACGGCAACTACCCCGGCCCCATGGATCCCTTCCCCGCGCAGCGCGGCGAGTTTTACACCTACGACGACCTGTCGGTGGAGCTCGTGGACTACGTGCGCGACATGGGCTACACGCATATCGAGGTCATGCCGCTCATGGAGCATCCCTTCGACGGCTCCTGGGGCTACCAGACGACCGGCTACTATGCCGCCACGTCGCGCTATGGCAACCCGCAGCAGCTCATGCACTTTATCGATGCGTGCCACGAGGCAGGTATCGGCGTGATCATGGACTGGGTGCCCGGCGGTTTTTGCGCCGACTCCCACGGTCTTGCCACCTTTAACGGCCACATGCTGTTTGAGCACGAGATTCACCCCAACTGGGGCACGCACAAATTTGACTTCGCCCGCGGCGAGGTCCGCTCCTTCTTGGTCTCCAACGTGCTGTACTGGCTCGAGAACTTCCACGTGGACGGCATTCGCATGGACGGCGTGTCCAGCATGCTGTACCTCAACTTTGGCATTGACGATCCGGGCCAAAAGAAGTTCAACAAGTACGGTACCGAGGAGGACCTTGACGCCAGCGCGTTTATCCGCCAGGTCAACTGCGCCGTGGAGGCCCACTTCCCTGACGTGATGATGATGGCCGAGGAGTCCACCGCGTGGCCGCTCGTGACCTATCCGCCGCAGGACGGGGGCCTGGGCTTCCACTACAAGTGGGACATGGGCTGGATGAACGACACCCTGCACTACATGCAGACCGATTTTCCGTGGCGCCCCGGCAACCACGGCCTGCTGACTTTCTCTATCATGTATGCCTTTACCGAGAACTTCATTTGCCCGCTGAGCCACGACGAGGTCGTGCACGGCAAGTGCTCGCTGATCGGCCGCATGCCGGGCGACTGGTGGCGCCAGTTTGCCGGCCTGCGCACGCTGGCTTTCTACCAAATGACGCACCCCGGTGCCAAGCTCAACTTTATGGGCAACGAGATCGGCCAGTTTATTGAGTGGCGCTACTACGAGTCCATTCAGTGGTTCTTGACCGAGGAGTACGAGACCCACCGTCATCATCAGGCTTTTATCAAGGCGCTCAACCACCTGTACACCGCCGAGCCCGCCCTGTACGAGCGCGGCTACACCGACGACGGCTTTACCTGGATCGACGCGGACAACTCCAAGCAGTCCATCGTGAGCTTTGTGCGCCAGGGCGAGGACGTCGATGACGATCTGGTGATCTTGATCAACTTTGACCCGGCGAGCTACGAGAGCTTCCGCGTGGGCGTGCCGCGCGAGGGTGACTGGGAGGTCATCTTCGATTCTGACCGTCCTGAGTTTGGCGGCAGCGGATATGCCGGCGAGGAGCCCTACACCTGCTCGAGCGAGCCCTATCCCTGGAACGGGCAGATGGACTCCATCGAGATTAAAGTGCCCGGCCTGGCTGGCGTGGTGCTTAAGCGTCGCGGTCCCAGCAGCTATAAGCCGCCCGTGGTCGAGGAGCCCAAGAAGGCGACGCGCAAGCGTGCGTCCTCGGTGAAGCCCAAGACCGCGGCTGCTACTAAGAAGGCTCCGGCTAAGGCGAAGGCTGCCAAGCCCGCTGCCAAGGCTTCGGCCAAGACCACCACGGCCAAGAAGGCGGCCACCAAAAAGGCTGCTCCCAAGGCCAAGGCAGCTGCTGTTAAGGCTCCTGCCAAGAAAGCGTAACAAAGGCGTTACCACTGTAATTACCCGCCCCGCGGGGGCGTAGGATACATGTCATAACCGTTCCGGGAGAAACATCCCCGGGGGAAAGGAACGTATGAATAAGATCTTCGACAACAAGCAGGAGTTTACCGAGCTCTATCGCGATGCCGTCATGAGCATCAGCGGCAAGAGCGTCGAGGCCGCCAGCGACCTCGACCGCTTTAACGCCCTGGCCAAGCTCGTGGCCGAGAAGGCACGCACCGTTGCCACCAAGAGCGACGCACGTGCGGCGTCCGAGGGCAAGAAGCGCGTGTACTACTTCTCGATCGAGTTTTTGATCGGCCGCCTGCTCGACAACTACCTGCTCAACTTTGGCGTGCGCGACATGGTCGCCGAGGCGCTCGACGACATGGGCTTTGACCTGTCCGCCATCGAGAACCAGGAGCCCGATCCGGCACTGGGTAACGGTGGCCTGGGCCGTCTGGCCGCGTGCTTCCTGGATTCGATGGCAGCCGAGGGCATTGCCGGCTATGGCAACGGCATGCGCTACCGCTACGGCCTGTTTAAGCAGGAGATTGTCAACGGCAGCCAGGTCGAGGCCACCGACGAGTGGCTCACCCACGGCTATCCCTGGGAGGTCCGTCGTCAGGATAAGGCCGTGACCATCAAGTTTGGTGGCCACGTCGAGGGCTTTGAGGAGAACGGCCGCACGTTCTACCGCACGGTGGACACGCAGGACATCCTGGCCGTCCCCTATGACATCCCCGTTGTGGGCTATGCCGGCGAGACCGTCAACAAGCTGCGCGTCTGGGCTGCCGAGCCGGTCGAGGAGCACTTCGATCTGGAGGCCTTCAACCGCGGCGACTACGCCCTGGCCGACGCCGAGCGCGCCGAGGCCGAGGCCATCAGCGCCATCCTCTACCCCAACGACGCCGGCGAGCACGGCCGTCTGCTGCGCCTGAAGCAGGAGTACCTGTTTGTCTCGGCCGGCATCTACAGCCTGCTCGACACCTTTGAGAAGGAGCACGGCGAGAACTGGGAGCTGCTGCCGCAGTTTGTGGCCATCCACACCAACGACACGCACCCCGCCATGTGCGGCCCCGAGCTCATGCGTATCCTCATCGACGAGAAGAAGCTCGAGTGGGATGACGCCTGGAACATCGTGACGCAGGTCGTGAGCTACACCAACCACACCATCCTGCCCGAGGCCTTGGAGAAGTGGCCTATCGGCACGTTCTCCAAGCTCCTCCCCCGCGTGTACCAGATCATCGACGAGATCAGCCGTCGTTGGCACGAGTCGTTCGACACCACGCAGGAGGGCTGGCAGGAGCGTCTGCGCCAGACCGCCATTCTGTGGGACGGCGAGATTCGCATGGCCAACCTGTCCGTGATCTGCAGCCACAGTGTCAACGGCGTGGCCAAGATCCATTCCGACATCATCAAGAACATCGTGCTCAAGGACTTCTATGCCCTGACGCCCGAGAAGTTCAACAACAAGACCAACGGCATCTCGCACCGTCGCTTCTTTGCCGAGGCCAACCCCACCTACGCCAAGCTCGTGACCGAGGCCATTGGCGACGGCTGGCTCAAGGACGCCTTTGAGCTGGAGAAGCTCAAGGAGTTTAAGGACGACACCGAGTTCTTGAAGGCCGTAGGTGCCTCCAAGCGCGCTAACAAGGAGCGCCTTGCCGCCTACGTCAAGGCCGAGACCGGTCTGGTCATTGACCCCAACACCGTCTTCGATGTCCAGGTAAAGCGCTTCCATGCCTACAAGCGCCAGCTCATGAACATCATGAAGGTGATGGACATCTACAACCGTCGCATTGCCGATCCCAACTTCCACGTGACGCCGACGACCTTCATCTTTAGTGGCAAGGCTGCCTCGAGCTACACCTTTGCCAAGGAGACCATCCGCCTCATTAACTCCGTTGCCGACGTCATCAACAACGATGCCCGCGTCAACGAGGTCATGAAGGTCTGCTTTATCCCCAACTTCCGCGTGAGCAACGCCCAGCTCATCTACCCCGCCGCCGAGATCTCGGAGCAGATCTCCACGGCCGGCAAGGAGGCCTCGGGCACGTCCAACATGAAGCTCATGATGAACGGCGCCATTACGCTGGGCACCCTCGACGGCGCCAACATCGAGATCGCCGATCTGGCCGGCCGCGAGAACGAGGCCATCTTTGGCCTGACCGCCCCCGAGGTCGAGCAGCTCTGGGCATCCAACAGCTACTTTGCGTGGGATACCCTCAACGGCGACCGCGAGCGTCTGGGCCGCGTGATGGACGAGCTCAAGGACAACACGTTTGCGGGTCTTTCGGGCAACTTCGAGAGCATCTACAACGAGCTCATGAACAACAACGACCCCGACCTGGTCATGGCTGACTTCCGTAGCTACGTGGATGCATGGGAGAACCTCACGGGCAGCTACGGCGACCAGGAGACCTGGAACCGCAAGGCCCTGCTCAACACCGCCTCGAGTGGCTGGTTCTCGTCCGACCGCACCATTCGCGAGTATCGCGACGAGATCTGGCACGCATAAAGCGCGCGAGCTCCCTTTGCCGCACGGCATTATTCGACGGGCGCGACCGAGCGCTGCGCCCGTCGCTAATGGGTTTAGGAACATCGATGACAGAAGGAGAAATCGATGAGTAAGAAAGAATGCATCGCGATGCTCCTCGCAGGAGGACAGGGCAGCCGATTGGGGGCACTCACCCAAAAGATCGCCAAGCCGGCGGTTAGCTTTGGTGGCAAGTTCCGCATTATCGACTTTTCGCTCTCCAACTGCTCCAACTCGGGCATCGACACGGTGGGCGTTCTGACGCAGTACCGTCCCTACCTGCTGCATGCCTATGTGGGCTCCGGCGAGGCCTGGGATCTGGACAGCCGCGACGGCGGCGTGTCGATCCTGCCGCCGTACGAGACGCAGACCGGTGGCGCCTGGTATGCGGGCACGGCCGACGCCATTACGCAGAACCTCGACTACATCAAGGCCAACGACCCCAAGTACGTCCTGATTCTTTCGGGCGATCACCTGTATCGCATGGACTACCGCAAGATGCTCAAGACGCACATTGAGAACAACGCCGACCTCACGGTGAGCGTTATGCCCGTGCCGTGGGAGGAGGCCAGCCGCTTTGGCATCCTGACCACCGACCCCGAGGACGGCCGCATCACTAAGTTCACCGAGAAGCCCGAGAAGCCCGATTCGAACCTCGCATCCATGGGCATCTACATCTTCTCGGCCGACGTGCTGATCGAGGCGCTCGAGGAGGACGCTCTGGACCAGCGCTCGAGCCACGACTTTGGCAAGGACATCATCCCCAAGCTGCTCGGTGAGAACAAGCGCCTGTACAGCTACGAGTTCCACGGCTTCTGGAAGGACGTCGGCACCATCGCCAGCTTCCATGAGACCTCGATGGACCTGCTGGGCAACAACCCCGAGTTCGATTTGTTCGACAAGAACTTCCCCATCATGTCCAACATCACCACGCGTCCGCCGCACTACATTGGCCCGGACGGCCGCCTAGACGACTGCCTGGTCTCCAATGGCTGCAAGATCTACGGCACCGCTCGCCACTCGATCCTTTCGACCGATGTCATCATCGAGGAGCGCGCCGTGGTCGAGGACTCCGTGCTGCTGCCGGGTGCGCACGTTAAGAGCGGCGCGCACATCTGCCGCGCTATTTTGGGCGAGAACTCCACGGTCGAAGAGGGCGTGAAGCTCGGCTCTGTCGATACCACCAAGGATACGGCCGTCGTTGGAAATGACGTCGTTATCGGGAAGGGGGAATGATCCGATGATCAATCGCAAGGCCATCGGTTATATCACCGCTAACTACTCTTCGTCCTACGGCAGTGTCCTGCTCAAGGACCGCCCCATCGCGTCCGTTCCGTTTTTGGGCCGCTACCGCCTGATCGACTTCCCGCTGTCCAACATGATGAATGCCGGCATTAAGACCGTCGGCGTCGTCATGCCGGGCAACTACCGCTCGCTGATCGACCACGTGGGCTCTGGCAAGGACTGGGGCCTGGACCGCAAGAAGGGCGGCCTGTTCATGGTGCCCGGCAACGCGTATGGCACCACCAAGGGCGGCATGCGCTTCCTGCTGCGCGACATCATCTCCAACAAGACGCTGTTCCAGCGCTCGGAGAAGCCCTATGTCGTGATGATGGGCACCAACATCATCTTTAACATGGACCTCAACACCATCATCGAGGCGCACGAGAACTCCGGTGCCCAGATGACCGTGGTGTACTGCAAGGCCACGCGCAACGTCGATGACGAGACCAAGCTCGAGATTAACGAGAACGGTCGCCTGACGGGCGTGAGCGCCGGCGTCGTGTACGGCGACAACGCCTCTATGGACTGCTGCATCGTCAACCGCGAGACGCTGCTCGAGATCATCGACCACTACCAGGCCGCCGACTATCTGGACCTGCTCGAGGCACTCCAGGGCGACTTTGGCAACATCGACGTGTGCAGCTACGAGTACAAGGGCGAGGTCGTGGGCGTGTTTAGCGAGAAGTCGCTGTATCGCCGCAGCATGGACCTGCTCGACCAGACCGTGGCCGATCAGCTCTTTGACCCCGAGCGTCCGATCCTGACCAAGGCTCACGACGTGCCGCCTTCGCGCTATGCGACCGGCAGCCACGCCTGCAACTCGATCATCTCGGCCGGCTGCATCATCAAGGGCACCGTGCGCAACTCGATCCTGTCGCGCGGCGTCGTGGTCGAGGAAGGCGCTTCGGTGACCAACTCGATCATCAACCAGAGCTGCATCATCAAGAGCGGCGCCCGCGTCGAGAACGCCATTCTGGACAAGAACAACGTGGTCCCCACCAACACCGAGCTTCGCGGCACGCCCGAGAACATCCTGGTGCTGGGCAAGGCTCCGTTAACTTCCGACACCACCATCGTACGTTAACGTTGGCACCGCAACATCGCTCGTAACATGTAGAATAGCCGCCCGGTTAGCGCCAGGCGGCTATTCTCGAATTGCAACATGGGAGACAATATGGCAGATTCCAGCAAAAAGATGCAGATCGTGTTTGCCTCGGCCGAGTGCGCACCGTTTGTAAAGACCGGTGGCCTGGGCGACGTGGCGGGCTCGCTGCCTGCGGCGCTTGTGCGCGCCGGCGCCGAGGTAATCGTGATGGTGCCTAAGTACGCCACCATCAAGGACGAGTACAAGGCGCAGATGGAGCACTTCTCCGACTTTTACGTGAGCCTGGGCTGGCGCAATGAGTACTGCGGGCTCGAGAAGCTCGAGCACGACGGCGTCACCTATATGTTCATCGACAACGAGCGCTACTTTGCGCGCGACTATCCGTACGGCTTCTTTGATGACGGCGAGCGCTTTGCGTTTTTCTCCAAGGCCATCACCGAGAGCCTGCAGCACCTGCCAGCCGGCTTTGAGTGTGACATCCTGCACTGCAATGACTGGCAGACGGCACTGGCGCCCGTGTTCTTGCGCGAGTTCTACCAGGGCCTGCCGCTGTACGACCGCGTCAAGACCGTGTTCTCGATCCACAACGTGGCGTTCCAGGGCCAGTTCAGCGACACCGTGATGGAGGACATCCTGGGTGTGGCGCACATTCCGGCGGCCGCCTCGCAGCTGCGTTGCGACGCCTGCAGCATCAACTTCATGCTGGGCGCGCTGCGCTATGCCGATGCCATCACCACGGTGAGCCCCACCTATGCCAACGAGATCCAGACGCCCGAGTTTGGCGAGGGCCTGGACGGTGTGCTGCGCGAGCGCTCCTATGCGCTGCAGGGCATTTTGAATGGCATCGACGTCGCGGGCTTTGACCCGGCGACCGACAAGCGCATTGCCGCCAACTACACCGTGGAGGACCGTTCTGGTAAGGCCGTGTGCAAGGCCAAGCTGCAGGAAGAGCTGGGGCTCGAGGTTCGCGACGACCGTCCGCTTATGGTCATGGTCACGCGCCTGACGCGCCAAAAGGGCATGGACCTGGTCATGTACGCGCTCGATCGCATCCTAGCCGGCGGCGTTCAGGTGGCCGTTCTGGGCACCGGCGACCGCGACTACGAGGACGGACTGCGCTACTTCCAGGACAAGTACCCCGGCACCATGGCCGCACGCATCGAGTTCGATCCTGCGCTGTCGCAGCGTATGTATGCCGCAGCCGACATGTTCCTGATGCCTTCGAAGTTTGAGCCCTGTGGCCTGTCGCAGATCATCGCCATGCGCTACGGTACCCTGCCCATTGTGCGCGAGACCGGTGGCCTGAAGGACACCGTGATCCCGTACAACGAGTTTACCGGCGAGGGTACGGGCTTCTCGTTTAGCAACTTTAACGGCGACGAGATGGGCGACGCCGTGTTCCGCGCGGCACGCCTGTTCTGGGACAACCGCGATGCCTGGAACCAGCTGGTCACGCAGGCCATGAGCCAGGACTTTAGCTGGACGCGCTCGGCCGATAAGTATCTTGATCTGTATTTCTTTATGCATCCGGAGATTAAGAGGCCAGCGGCTGTTGTCGACGAGCCTGAGGCTGTTGCTGAGCCGGTGGCCGCTGAGGAGCCCAAGGCCGAAGAGAAGCCGGTTGAGGCCGAGCCCGCAAAGGCCGAGCCTAAGGTGAAGGCTGAGGTTGCTCTTGAGGCAGAGGACGAGGTCAAGCCCGCTGCGAAGCCTGCGGCAAAGAAGACCACGACGCGCAAGACAACGGCCAAGAAGACTACGACGACCAAGACCGCTGCAGCAAAGACGATTGCTGCCAAGGCAACGACGACGCGCAAGCGCACGATCGCCGCTGCCAAGAAGGCCGCCGAGGTCGAGGCAGCCCCCGAGGTAAAGGCCGAGGTCGCTGAGGCCAAGCCGGCCGCCAAGGCTCCGGTAAAGACCGCTGCCAAGAAGACGACCACGACCAAGACCACGACCGCCAAGAAGGCCACGGCTACGAAGTCGACAACGACCAAGGCCGCTACGACGAAGGCTGCTACGAAGACCACCACGAAGGCTGCTGCAAAGCCCGCCGTCAAGGTCGAGGAGGCGGGTGCCGAGCCCAAGGCCGAGGCAAAGCCGGCCGCCAAGACCAACACGCGCAAGCGCGCTACGACGACGGCCAAAAAGGCCACGACCAAGGCCGCTGCTCCCAAGGCAGACGCTAAGGCCGAGGACAAGCCCGCAGTAAAGGCCGAGCCGGCACCGAAGGCCGCTGAGGTCAAGACCGCTCCGAAGGCTACGACAAAGCCCGAGCCCGCCAAGAAGGCCCCGGTCTCCCCCGTCGCCGCGACCGAGGAAAAGGCTCCGACCAAGAAGACCTCCGTCCGCAAGGCAACGGCCACCCGCAAGCGCCGATAGCATACAGACGATTCAAAACTTCATCAAACCCTAAACAAGGGGCGCTCCAACCGGGCGCCCCTTCTCTGTAGGTAGTGGTAAAACGATTTTCTAGGACAACCGTTCGCCGATGGTAAACGGATGTTGTTTATACACCCTGTGTACAACAGATATACTTATATTCTGTGCGTAAAGCCCATGGCCAGCAGGCCATGATTCTATTGAACTGGACCGTACTATGAGATTGATTCACAACAGCCGCCTGCCGCAGTTTCGCACTCCGTTTGGCGCTGTGACCACTGGAACTTCCGTTGCACTCTCGGTGATTTTGGAGGATGCCGATCCCAACCAGGCAACGCTTACGCTGCGTACCTGGGTCGATGAGATCGGTGAGTCTCGGTATCCCATGACGCACGAGGGCGACGGCATCTTTACCGCCGAGCTGGAGTGCACCGAGCCCTGTCTTATCTGGTACAGCTTTATCTGCAATATCGAGGGCCAGCCCGAGGTTCGTCTGGGCGCACCGCAGGGCCGCACCGGCGGCGAGGGCGTAACCTACGACTACGCCGAGGTGCCGTCCTTCCAGATTACCGTCTATAAGCACCGCGAGAACCGCCCCGCCTGGTACGAGCGCGGCATGGTGTACCAGATCTTCCCCGACCGCTATGCCCGCGACGAAAACTGGCGCGAGCGCACGCTGGCCGAAGTCGAAAAACCGCGCAACGGAATCCAGCGCCGCATGATCGAGGACTGGAACGAGCCGCCCGTGTACGAGCGCGCCGAAGACGGCTCCATCAAAACCTGGGACTTCTACGGCGGGTCGCTCAAGGGCATCCAGGAAGACCTGCCTCGCATCGCCGAGCTGGGCTTTACAGCCATCTACCTCAACCCCATTTTTGAAGCCGCGAGCAACCACCGCTACGACACGGCCGACTACACCAAGATCGACCCGATCCTGGGCACCGAGCAGGACTTTACCGAGCTGTGCCAGGCGGCCGAGAAGCTGGGCATCTCCATCATTCTGGATGGCGTCTTCAACCACACGGGCGATGACTCGATCTATTTCAACCGCTACGGCAACTACCCCGGCGTGGGCGCGTGGCAGAGCGAGGATTCTCCATGGCGCGATGCGTTTTATTTCCACGAGGACGGCTCATACGACTGCTGGTGGGGCGTGGGCAATATGCCCGCCATCAATGAGAGCTCTGAGCTGGTACGCGAGCGGCTCCTGGGCAAGGACGGCGTGATCCGTAAATGGCTACGTGCCGGCGCTCATGGCTGGCGCCTAGACGTGGCCGACGAGCTTTCCGATGACTTCCTGGCCGAGATCAAAAAGGCCGTGCTCGCCGAGAAGCCTGATGCACTGTTGCTCGGCGAAGTCTGGGAAGACGCCTCCAACAAGATCAGCTACGGCCATCTGCGCCGCTATCTGCAAGGCTCCGAGCTGGACTCGGCCATGGATTATCCCTTCCGCGACATGGTCATCGGCTTTTTGATGGGCTACAAGAACGCCTACCAGGCAGCCGAGGATATCGAAACGCTGCGCGAGAACTATCCCCGTGAGGCCCTGTCCTGCGCACTTAATCTGCTTTCGAGCCACGACCGTCCGCGCATTATCTCGGTGCTCGGCGGCGGCCCCGATGAGTCGCAGCTGCCCGAGTGCGAGCGCAGCAAATGGCGTCTGGACGAGAACTCGATGGGCCTGGCCAAGAGCCGTTTTTGGCTCGCAACGCTCATGCAGATGACGTTCCCCGGTGTGCCATCGATTTACTATGGCGACGAGTACGGCCTTGAGGGCCTTACCGATCCGGGTAACCGCCGCACCCTGCCGACCAAGGACCAACTGCACGACTTCGACACGCTGGCTATTGTCAAAAACGCCTCCGCCGTACGCCGCGCACTGCCGTTTATGATCGACGGCGAGATCAAGGCCTTCGCGCTCAACGACGAGGTGCTGGCATACAACCGCACGGGCAAGGATGGCGAGGCCGCGACGGTTATCATCAACCGCAGCCTGCGCAATTCACACCGCGTGACGATTCCGGCACTCGACGAATGTGCGAGCGATGTGATTAGCGGTCACGAGTGCGAGATTCACAATGGCACCGTCACGCTCGACCTGTATCCGCTGGGATCGTCGATCATCTATCACCACGCCGAGCAGCGTCTGCAGGAGCCGCTCGATTACGGTGCGGGCGTTGTGTGCCATATCACATCGGTGCCGACCGACGACGGTAAGCCCGGCACGATCGGCGCGCCCACGCGTCGTTTTATCGACCATATGGCCGCTATGGGCATGCGCTACTGGCAGGTCCTGCCTGTCAACCCGACGGACTTCTTTCGCTCCCCTTACGCCGGTCCTTCGGCCTTTGCAGGCAATATCGACCTGCTGCCCGAAAGCCACAAGGAGCTAGCCGCCGACTTTGAGACCTGGAAGGCCCACGGCGGCGAGGATGCCGATCCGCTGTACACCGCGTTTAAACATCACAATGCCGATTGGCTCGAGAAGTACTGCGTCTATATGGCCGTCAAAAAGTACTTTGAGGGCGAATCGCGCCACGATTGGCCGGCAGATGTTGCGCGCTACAACGAGCACTTGATTGACGACAAGCGTTTCCACGACGAGGCAGAGCTGCAGGCGTACATGCAGTACCGCTTTGACCTAGCCTGGTGCGAGCTCATGAACTACGCGCACAAGAAGGGCATCGAGGTCATCGGCGATATCCCGATGTATGTCTCGGACGATTCGGCCGATGCATGGAGCGAGCCCGAGAACTTCTGGCTGTCCGATACCGGTAAGGCGATTGAGATTTCTGGCGCGCCGCCCGACAACTTTGCGCCCGAGGGCCAGGTGTGGGGCAACCCGACGTTCCGCTGGGACCACATGAAGCAGAACGGCTATAGCTGGTGGATGGATCGCCTACGTCGTGCGTTTTCGCTCTACGACCGCGTGCGTCTGGATCACTTCCTGGGCTTCCACAGCTACTTTAGCATTCCCGCGGGTAAGGCCTGCGCCGACGGGCGTTGGCTGGCAGGCCCGGGCAAGGACCTGTTCCAGACCGCCTATGACGAGCTGGGTCCGCTCAACTTTATCGCCGAGGACTTGGGCTATCTGACGCCCGGTGTTCGCGCCATGGCATCGACCTGCGGTTTCCCCGGCATGGACGTGCTGGAGTTTAGCGACTACGACGTTCGTTGCGGTGTGCATCCCACGCCCGGCAAGATTCTGTACACGTCGACGCACGACACGTCGACGCTCGCCGGCTGGTGTACGCGCTCCTTTGCGGGTGGCGACGTGCCGAGCGGTGTTGAGGTGGCGTCCAAGCTGATGAGCGACGCGCTGACAAGCGACGCTCCCCTGGTGATGATGCCGCTGCAGGACGTGCTGGGGCTTGGCGAGGACACGCGCATGAACGTACCGGGCGTGGCCACGGGCAACTGGACCTGGCAGGCTGACGAGGCCGACGTTGCGGCCGCCGAGAGCAAAACCGCACAGCTCCTGCGCAACACGCATAGATTCTGGGGCGAAGCGTGATAAAACGCCCGATATAGGGTACAGTTACAGACGTTGAATTTTTGCGGGCAGAGTAATCTGCCCGCTTTGTGCTGAAAAGGAAGTATTATGGCGCGCTACGATTACAAGTGCTCGAGCTGCGGCAACGTGTTTGAGGTTGAGCATCCCATGTCCGAGACCCCCGAGGTCGTGTGCCCCAACTGCGGTGCTCCGGCCGCCAAGACGTTCTCGGCCAGCGGCATCAAGTTTGAGGGCAGCGGCTTCTACAACACCGACCAGCGCAGCGGTGGCTCAAGCACCAGCGCCACAAACGGCTGCTGCGCCAACTGCCCGCACAGCCACTAGAAACCAATCAGCCCCGCGCCAACACCAATCGCGGGGCTGATTCTTTAGCTGCCCAGGTTTCCTTATGAGTTGCGGTGAAATAAGGACTGTTTGGCGGGCAGAAGCCGCTATTCAATCCCTATTTCACCGCAACTTAGTCGTTACTTGTGGACCAGGCGGGCGCAGAAGTGGCCGTCGTAGGAGTCGGCGTTTACCGGCACGCTTTGGAAGAGGACTCGATCATTCTGGCGTACGGATACGAGCTTCTTGGCCTGATCGAACTCGGGGAGTTGCAGAATCTGCGCCTCGGAGAGCGGCTCCAAGCTAAAGTCCGCACCCTCGGGCGACGCCAAGAACGCGTCCACAACCTGCGTGTTCTCCTCATCAAAGACCGAGCACGTCGCATAGATGAGCTCGCCGCCGGCAGCCACGCGCGCAGCGGCTTCCTTGAGCATCGTCAGCTGCAGCTTGGGTAGCTCAACCGTCACATCCTTTTCGGTCAGGCGCCACGGGATCTCGGGATGACGACGCATGGTTCCGGTGCCAGAGCACGGCGCATCGATAAAGACTGTGTCGAACTTAACCGGCTCGCCAAGCATGGCATCAAACGATGTGAGCACCTCATTAAGCTCGCAGGCATCACCCGAAACCGTACGAACGCCCTGAATACCGGCCTTATGCAGGCGAGCGAGATTAAGATCGCACTTGCGATCATGCAAATCGAGCGCCGTATGCTGACGCTCATAGCCCGTACGCTTGGCCTGGCACATCATCACATAGGTCTTGGTGCCACGACCGGCACCAATCTCAAGGCAGCTACCGGGGCGCGTGGCAGCTGTTGCGATAAGTTGCGCGTTGAGATCAGATGCCACCGCGGCAGCACGTTCAAACGCACCCGAAGCAACGGTAACCTGGGCATCAACCGGGGCATGGCAACCCGGGAACACGGGTGCCACAAGCTGCGAGATATACGGATCGGGCTTGGACGCAAAGGCGTTCTCATGTAGGGCCAGCGGCGCGGGGGCCAGATTGCCGGCAAAGTTAAGCGCACCCTCTGGCGTGTCAAACGACGCCATAATGCGAGCGCACAGCCAGCGAGGAAGACCCATCAGACGCGACAGACGAACCAAGCGTCGCTCAGACTCATCCACATCGGACGCAGTAGCAAAGTCCTCAACATTGTCTGAAACCTTATGGAGTACAGCATTGGCCAAGCCAGCGGCGGACTTAGCACCGCAGCGAACCAGCTCAACTCCCTGACTTACGGCAACGCGGCCAGGCGTATGCAGGTAGAGCATCTCGAAGGCCGAGATACGAAGCGCCATGCGAACACGCGGCGCAACCTTTTTAGGCTTATCGAGAAACTGATCGAGCAGTTCGTCCAAAATACCTTGCGTGGCGGCCACACCCAGCGCCAAGCGGGCAGCAAAAGCGGAATCGCGCTGGTCAATAGCCTTGGCCGATGCGCGAGAGGACAGCACGTCGCGCGCATACATGCCGCGGCGATCGGCCTCCATCAACACATCGAGCGCAAGCTTGCGCGCGGGAGACAGCTTGCTCATGACAAAACACCCCAGATAAGATCGGCACCCTGCAGGCCAGCAGCCCAAGCAGAAGCGGCCATAGCACGCTTGCCATCAGGCTTAACCTCGAGCAACTCAACCGAGCCATCGGAAAGGCCAAGGTAAACACGCTTAGCCTGAACGAGAACCTGACCCTCGCCAAGCGACACATCAGCCGCCGCAGCATCGAGCACACGCACGGTCTTGCCGGCAATCACGCAACGAGCAGGCGCGGTATCGGACGAGGCCAGCACATGACGCACGCAATCAAGCGCCGCCATGTGCGGATCCAAGCGCATCTCCTGCTTAGAAATCTTGGCAGCATGGGTAACGAGCGCCTCGTCCTGTTCGATCCACACGGCGGTGCCATCGGCAAGAGAAGGAAGCGTATCGGCAAGCAGTTTGCCGCCGAGCTCAGCGAGCTCCATAGTCAGCGCCTCGGCATGCTTACCGGCAACCGAGATCGAGGCCTGCGCACAATAGGCGCCGGTATCCACGCCATGCCCAATGCGCATAATAGAAACGCCAGCAATCTCATCACCAGCAAGAATGGCACGCTGAATAGGAGCAGCCCCACGCCAACGAGGCAGCAGCGAAGCATGAACATTCACAATACCAAGCGGCGACATATGCAGCACCTCATCGGGCAAAATGCAACCATAGGCTGCCACACAGAAAATATCAGCCTGCGCAGCCTTGAGCACCTCAACAACCTCAGGCGTCATACGATTAGCCTCAACAACCGGCAACCCCAGCTCAAGCGCCTTAGCCTTAACAGGAGACGGCTCCAGCTTCTTACCACGCCCACGAACAGCATCAGGACGAGTAACAACAAGCGCAATCTCATTCCCAGCCTCAACAAGCGAAGTCAAAGAAGGCACAGCAAAATCAGGCGTACCCATAAACACAATACGCATAAAAGTTAGTCTCCCCTCAACCAAAGCCGAGACGGCTACAAAGAACAGCGGAAAGCCAAGTCACCAGTCCATCCGCAATAACATTTCAACAAAAACAAATATACCCAAAACCAAAGAAAGAGCCGCAATAAAAGCAGCTCTTTCAGCAAAGCACCTATCAGCGAAGACGCCCATCCCTGGCCCGACGGCACCTGGGCGAGACAAGCAGCGTCAACGTAGTCCCCGGGGCGCCCGCCTATATCGTCCCGCGCGCAGTTTCGCAGCGCAGCGAGAATGTTTGAGCACGGGATGATATAGGCGGGCGCCCCGGGGACGATGGGACCTACTCCGTCTCGCCCGGTCGAGCGCCGCGGGCCAGGGCGTCCTGGTACTCCTTGACGGCCTTGATCCTCTGCATCGGCTTCAGTCGCTCGAACATAGTGTTGCCATGCAGGTGATCGATCTCGTGCTGCAGGCACACGCAGAACAGGTCGCCCGAAGCCTCATAGCGAATCAGGTTGGCATCCAGGTCGTACGCCTCGACGACGACATGGTCGGGACGCTCGATCTCGCAGCTAATGCCAGGGATGGACAGGCAGCCCTCGCTAAACGGCACCAGATGGTCGCTCTGCTCAACAATGACAGGGTTGATGAGCACGTACGGGTCGTAGTCGTTCTTGTCGCTGTAGTCGCAGTCAATGGTGACGAGCTGAATAAGCTCGCCGATCTGCGGAGCAGCCAGGCCGCAACCGCCGTTGTCGAACATCATCTTCTTCATCTTCTCGGCAAGCGCCTCGATCGCCGGGGTGATCTCCTCGATGACGGCGCACTCCTGGCGCAGACGAGGGTCGGGCGACAGTACGATTCCGTTGGCTTCCATGGCCATCCTTTCGGGTTGTTACATCAAATCATAGGCGTCGACGTCAACGCTCACGCTCACGCCGCGCACGGAGCCCACCTCTTTGAGGCAGGCGTCGATATCATCAGAGACATGGTACCCCACGGGCGACTTCACAAGCAGGTGGAAGCGGTAACGGTCCTTGGCTCTCTCGATTACACACGAAGCCGGGCCCAGCACCTGCGGCACGGCGCTCCCCGCCCGCAAAAAGTCGGGCGCGGCGGCATGCCAGCGACGCTTGAGGAGCTTAGCGATGCGCACGATATAGTCCTGCGCGTCATCCGCGTTCGTCGACCATACCAAGATGTTGACCAGGCGCACAAACGGCGGATATAGCGCGTCGCGGCGCTGGTCCAGGTCGTAGTCGGTAAAGATCGAACGGTCGTGCTCGGCGACGGCGCGAATGACCGGGTCCCCGGGCAGGTAGGTCTGGATGATGACCTCGCCAGGGCGATCGCCACGACCGGCGCGGCCCGCGACCTGCTCCAGCAAATCGTAGGCGCGCTCCCCTGCGCGGAAGTCCGGCAGCTTGAGGGCGAAGTCGGCATTGACCACGCCCACGAGCGTGACCTCGGGAAAATCGAGACCCTTTGCGATCATTTGGGTGCCCAGCAACACGGCGCAATCGGCCGCATCGAACTGCTCAAGCAGCTTTTTGTGTGCGCCCTTGCCACGCGTGGAATCGGCGTCCATGCGGATAATGGCCACGTCCTCGGGCAGCATCTGATGCAGCGCATCCTCGATTTGCTGCGTGCCCAGCCCCATTTTTGCCAGGTAGCGACTGCCACATTTGGGGCAACGACTCGTGGGCGCGGGATACGGCTGCACGCGCCAGGAGGATCCGCATGTGTGACATTGCAGCGTGTGCGTGCGCTCGTGATACGTAAGCGCTGTGGAGCAGTGGTTGCAGGTGGGGACGCAGCCGCACTCGCGGCACATCAGGAATGGCGCAAAGCCACGGCGGTTATGCAGCAACACGGCCTTCTCGCGGCGCTCGACCACACGCTCCAAGCCCTCCATCAAGGGTTTTGAGAACATGGAGCGGCTGCCGTGAGAAAACTCACGGCGCAGGTCGGCAATGCGGACCGTGGGAAGCACGGCGTGTCCCGGGCGCTCGGGCATCTCGACACGCGTCCAAGTGGCACCGTTATACGTGCCACGACGGCAGCGGTCGAGGGCCTCGGCAGAAGGCGTGGCGGAGCCCAACACGAGCGGGCAGCGATGGCGCCGCGCCATCTCGGCCGCCACCTCGCGCGCGTGGTAGCGCGGACTGGAGCCCTGCTTGTAACTTGTCTCGTGTTCCTCGTCGATGATGATGAGGCCCAAGTCGCTGAGCGGGCAAAAGAGCGCCGAGCGAGCGCCGACGACCACGCGGGCCGCACCGCTGGCAACCATATCCCACTGGTCCAGGCGCTCGCCGGCCGAAAGCCGCGAATGGAACACGGCGACCGTCTCGCCAAAGCGCGAGCGGAAGCGGCCGACGGTCTGGGCCGTCAGCGAAATCTCGGGCACCAGCACGCAGGCCGAGCGACCGGCTGCGAGCACGCGCTCGATGGCGGAGAGGTAAACCTCGGTTTTGCCGGAGCCGGTGACGCCGTCGACCAGCACCACGTCGCCATGAGCGTCCAGACGGGCACGCTCGATCTGAGCAAGTGCTTGCTGCTGGCCACTGGTAAGGGAGACCGGCGCTTTGCCGCTTGCCGAGGACAGCGTGGTCTGCTCGCCGCAGCCACGCCAGGCGCGGCGCTCTTCCACCACCACAACGCCGCGTTTTTCGAGCGCCTTGATGGTCGCCGACATGCTGTTATAGAGAAGGTTGAGGTCGCGCGTCGTGACCGGTCCGCACTGGAGCGCCTCGATGAGTTGACGCTGGCGGACCGCGGTCTTGGGCGGCGTGTAGTCAAAGCCTTCAGGCGTGAGCATGACCCAGCGATATTGGATGGGATTGACGGCTGGACGTTCAACCGTCCACACGCCGTCGTCGCCCTTGACCACACGCGGGCTGCCACCCGGAGGCAAGAACAGACGCAGGCACTCGGAAAGCGTCGCGACATACTCGCGGCTCATCCAACGTGCGATGCGGGTGGCTTCGGCGGTAAAGAGCGGTTTGCTGAGGATGGCCGCGATGGGCTTGATACGCACGGGGTCGAGGGCGTTGTTGCCCGGCAGATCGCCCAGATCAGGCGCAATGTCGACGACATAGCCCGCGGCGGCACGGTTACCAAAGTGGACCAGGACCGTGGATCCGATCTGGACCTCGTTGGCAAGGGACTCGGGGATGCCGTAAGCAAACGGTTCCGACAGCGCACGGGTGGGGATGTCGAGGACCACGCTCGCGTAGGCAGCGATGGGCTCAGGTGCAGGCTTAGGCTGAGCCGAGGCAGCGACAGGCATGAGCTTCACCAGAGCCTCCTCTGGTTCCGGCGAACCAAACAGCGACAGTTGTTGAGCCATACACCACCTCTAACGAACGGACCTGAAAGGGGTGGGACAAAATAATCAGTAGAGTTTGTCCCATGGCCGATACGAGTGTCGAGCTTGTTGCGTCACTCGAACATGGGACAAACACTACTGATTATTTTGTCCCAGCAACCCACTCATCGGTACAGAAACAAGAGCCCCGCTCGGGGTGAACGGGGCTCGGATACAAACGTTTGCGCAGCGACTACAGCGCCATCGTGCGGGCGCGGTCGATACGCGCCAGACAGTCGTCACGGCCGACGAGCGCCATGGTCTCGCCCAGCGGAGGGCTCACCATGTTGCCGCAAACGGCGACGCGCACGGCCTGGAACACCACGCGCTTCTTGAGGTCCATCTGCTCGGGAAGCGGCTCAAGCGCGGCGTCGATGTTCGCGGCTGCCCACTCGTCCACGCCCTCGAGCGCGGCCTTGGCGGCGTCCAGGATGGCACCCATGCCTTCCTTGGCCAGGCCCTTGTTGACGGATTTCTCGTCATACTCGAGCGTCTCGGCCGTAGCAAAGATGGGAGCGGCGACGGTCACGGCGTCGGCCGGCATCTTGGTGCGCGGCTTGACGATGGCGGCAAGCGCATCGATCCAATCCTCGCCGTACTCGACGTTGCCCTCGATGAGACCCGCCTCGTGCAGCTCGGGGACCATGATCTCGTCGGCAAACTGGGCATCGGACATGCCGTTGATGTACTCGGCGTTGACCCAGTCGAGTTTCTTGGGGTCGAAGGTCGCCGGGTTCTTGGAGATGCGGTCGAGCGAGAACTTGCTGGCCAGGACATCGCGCGGAATGATTGTGGTCTCGCCGTCGAGCGACCAGCCGAGCAGCGCCAGATAGTTGACGAAGGCGTCGGACAGGTAACCAGCGTCGCGGTACTCCTCCACCGAGGTGGCGCCGTGGCGCTTGGAGAGCTTCTTGCCGTCGGCACCCAAGATCATGGAAATGTGGGCGAACGTAGGCACGGGCGCACCGAGGGCCTCGTAGACCATGACCTGACGCGGGGTGTTGGACAGGTGGTCGTCGCCGCGGATGACATGGGTAATCTTCATCATGGCGTCGTCGACGACGGTCGCGAAGTTGTACGTGGGCGTGCCATCGGAGCGGAAGATGACAAAGTCGTCGAGCTCCTTGGCGTCGAAGGTCACCTCGCCGTGGACGGCGTCGTGGACGACGACGTCGCCGCGGTCCTCGGGCACCTTGATGCGCAGGACGTAGGACTCGCCGGCCTCGATGCGGCGGCGGGCCTCCTCGGGATCAAGATCGCGGCAACGACGCTGATAGCCCTGGAAGGGGTCCTTGCGCTCCTGCGCGGCCTTGCGGTCGGCATCGAGCTGCTCCTTGGTGCAGAAGCAGGGATAGGCCTTGCCCTCATCCCAAAGCTTCTGGGCGGCCTGCTTGTACAGGTCCAGGCGCTCGGTCTGGGCATAGGGACCATAGTCGCCGCCCACCTCGGGGCCCTCGTCCCAGTCCAAGCCCAGCCAACGCATGGCGCGCAAAATGATCTGCGTGTTCTCGTCGGTGGAACGGGTGGGATCGGTGTCGTCGATGCGCAGAATGAACGTACCGCCGTTTGCGCGGGCGAAAGCCCAGTTATAGATAGCGGTGCGGGCGCCGCCGATGTGCAGCTTGCCCGTCGGTGAGGGTGCAAAGCGGACGCGAACGTCTGATGCCATGGAAATCTCCTCGATTGCAGGATGGATGTCTAACCGCACCAGTATAAAGCATCAAAGCAACCTCCGCACAAAGGGCACCGACCCACTCATTGGGGACTTCTCATTGGGGACAGACTTAAATGACCAATCGTTGTAGTCATTGGGGACATTCTTGGTTTAAGACTGGTCATTTAAGTCTGTCCCCAATGAGTA
>DXZM01000054.1:0-4800 GCA_019419665.1 Collinsella sp. | reverse complement strand
TTGCGCGTAAACCCGGAAGGAGCGAGATGGCCAACAAAGTCACCCTCAAGCAGATTGCCCAGGAGGTGGGGCTTTCCCCTTCGTCGGTCTCGCTTGTTCTCAATAATCGGCCCTGTCGCATTTCGGAAGAAAACCGCAAGCTCATCAAGGAGGTTGCGGCGCGCAACCACTATGTTCCTAACCAGATCGCGCGCAGCCTGGTCATGCGCGAGTCGCGCACACTGGGCCTTATCGTTCCCAATATCGAGAGCCGCTTTTTTGCCTCACTCGCCGGCAGCTTGGAAAAGCGCTGCCGCGAGGACGGTTACGCGCTCTTTATTACCAGCTCGGGTGGAAGCGCCGATGACGATTTGGAACTGCTACGCCAGCTGGTGACGCGCGGCGTCGACGGCGTCTTTCTGGTAGTGGGTGACGAGTTCTCCGACGATCGCGCCCTGCGCGAGGAAGTGAGCCATCTGCCCATCCCTGCCGTGATGGTCGACCGCGCCATTGAGGGCCTCGAGTGCGACAAGGTGATGTTCGACCACGAGATGGGCGGCTACATGGCTACGCGGTATCTGATTGAGCAGGGTCATCGCCGCATCGCCTGTCTGGTTAACGCGCGTCGCTCCAATACGGGCCGCAAACGACTCGCCGGTTACGAGCGCGCGCTGCGCGAGGTGGGGCTGCCCATCGACGCGCGCCTGGAGTTTGAGAGCGAGTACTACATTCCGAGCGCATACGAGGCCTCGGAGGCGGTGCTTGCAACCGATGCCACCGCCGTGTTCGCAAGTTCGGACAACATTGCCCTCGGTCTGCTCAAGCGCTTGCACGAGATGGGGAAGAGCATCCCGGGCGACATCTCGGTGGTGAGTTACGACAACTCGGCGGCCGACGTTCTCTTTGAGCCGGCGCTGACCGCGATTGAGCAGGATCCCGGTGTCCTCGCGGAGCATGCTTTTGGTTGCATGTCTAAGCGTCTTGCCGGTAGGGGCGGTAGACGTGCCGAAGAGGTCGTTTTGGAGCCGGCGCTTATCGTGAAGGGCAGTGTGCTTGACCTTACCGAATATAGCTAAGCGCACTTGTTTGTTTGCATAGATTGCATGCGGAGTGTCCGCTATTTGCCGGCGGGGCCGGGGTGCCTGCTTTGTTTTGAGAAGCTCGCGAAGCCCACTTCTCAAAACAAAGCAGGCACCCCGGCCCTCGTCCGTGAACTTTTCCGCTGGGCGAGCCATAGACGCCGTGTACCGATAGGGTAAGGCGGCGGTTTGAAATTGGTGCTATATTCAGCTTGAGTTGTTTAATGCTAGTACGGGAGGCTGATATGGGGCTGTTCAAGAAGAAAAACCCGCAGGATGCCTTTGATCCCGATGTGTTTACCATCACGGATACGATTTTGGACCCGCCGCGGTTTACGTTTTTGCCGGCTATCTACCAGGATGCCACGCGTCACAAGTGGGCCGTGCACCAGCGCGGCGGCGAGCCGAAGATTTTTGACTATGCGGACGTGTTGCAGTGCGAAGTAGCCGAGGCGGGCGATCAGGAGGCCGATGAAGCGGTCTCTAAACAGGAATTTGCCCAGCGTATTCTGGCAAATCCTGCCAAGGCGGCAAAAATGAACGCTGCCAAGCGTAATATGTGTCTTGGTATGGGCGTTGTTGTGGCGGTTCAGACGGGAAAAGACGAGGTTTCCAAATTAGAGATTCCCGTTATGACCGATGAAGTCAAACGCGATTCAAGCCTATATAAGTCGTATCGGAATGTCGCCGAGAAGATCAAGGCCGAATTTGATGCCATGGGTGGTCTGGCCTAATTTTGGCGACATACGTTTCTGAACGAGGAGTCTGTGCAATGGCAGGCGAATCTTATGCAATTCCCCCCAAAGATCGTGCTATCGAGGGGATTCTTTGGTATATCCAGCACCATCAGCTTGCCGGCGGCGATCGCCTGCCGGCCGAGCGCGTGCTGTGCGAAGAGATCGGCGTTTCGCGTACGGCGTTGCGCGCTGGTATCACGCGACTCATCTCGTGTGGAACGCTCGAGAGCCGTCGCGGATCGGGTACGTATGTGTGTCCTCCTAAGCCGCTGAACATCTTCCAGGAAACGTATAACTTTTCCGATGCCGTGCGGACTGCCGGCCTGCATCCCTCTTCTCGTCTGGTTTCCACCGAGACCATCGAGGCGGATAAGACGCTTGCCGACAAGCTTGGGGTGGCTATAGGCGCTCCTTTGCTCCGCATGCAGCGCGTTCGACTTATTGAGGGCGAGCCGGCGTCAATCGAGACGGCTCACGTTAACCTGTCCCTGTGCCCATCGCTTCCCGAGCACGATTTTGAGTGCGAGAGCCTTTACGATGTCTTGCTCAAAGAAGGTGGCGTGCGCGTTGAGCATGGACGTGAGCATATCTCCATCTCGCGTTTGAACGCCGAAGAGGCCGAGTTGCTCCAGCAAGAAGAGGGAACGCCGGTGTTCTATGAGAGCACGATAGAATTTGATAAGGACATGCGTTTTGTGGAGCATTGCAAATCGGTGATTTTGCCTACAAAGTTCCGCTTTGCCGATAACGGCGAAAAGAACGGCATGAGGAGCGTGGCAGGTGAACAATGGCTGAAACAGTAGATGCCACCCCGGTTTATATGCGCATTCGACGCCGCATCGAGGAGCGTATCGAGCGCGGTATATATCCTACGGGTTCCATGATTCCGTCCGAAAAAGACCTCGCCGAGGAATTTGGTACGACGCGCTTGACCATCCGAAGCGCTGTCGATGAGCTGGTTCGGCGTGGGCAGATTCGACGCGTCCGCGGAAAGGGCGCGTTTGTGGCACAGAAAGTGCCCGTTGCCTACGAGCGAACGGGAGGCTTTCGCGAATCGGTTCGTGCTTCGGGCGGCGAGCCGTCCGTCCGCATCCTCGCGCGTTCCAAGCGTTATGCGGGCCCATATTATGCCAACCTGTTTGGCATTGCCGAGGACGATTTACTGTATTCGATTCGGCGTTTGAACTGCGTCAACGGCGATCCCGTATCGATTGAGATGGCGTTCATCCCGTGCCTGCTGTTTCCCATAATCGAAGATATTGACGTGTCGGTCTTCAGTTTGTACGAGACCTATGAGATGTTGGGCCGAAAGCCGGTCATGGCACGGGAAAAGCTCGATATCGAAGCGCTGGGCGCGCGAGATGCCGGCCTGCTTGGACTGGAGCAAGGCGATCTTGCCTTGACGCTTGAGTGCGTGAGCTTCGATGCGAGCGGCCAGGCGATCGAGTACGCCAAGTCGTTTAACCGCGGTGATGCGGGTGGATATACCTATACGTACTAGCTGGTTTTTGCATAACGGGCTGAAAAGCTGACGGAATTTTGATTCGTTGAGCAGACTGCATATACAACCTTACACGGCTCAAAATCGACCGTTCGCCGATGGGGATAAATTAATCGACAAAGAGGTATCAAAAAGCCGTAACCTGTAACTGTGATTGGTATCAAATACTAATGATTTGTTACGAGGTGAGACGATGAAGATGCTCGATTACGTTCAGCTTGCCCATGTGCGTATGGGAGAGAACCTCGAGCGTTCGTCTGAGCTGGTAGCGCAGCTCGTTGATATTTTCCAGTCCGGTTCATTTGACGCGCTGCGCATCGTTGCTTCGGGTTCGTCGCGCCATGCCGCCGATTGCGCTCGCGATTACCTGCAAGATGCCCTGCAAATGCAGGTGTCCGTTGTGACGCCCGAGGCCTTCGTAGATTTTGAACACACCTATCCGCAGCGTGCGCTCAACATTGCCGTTTCGCAGAGCGGCTATTCGACCAATACGATCGCGGCTCTTGATTACATGCGCGCGCACGATATGGCTGCAGTTGCGCTCACGGCAAACGTCGAGGCACCCATCAAGGAGCACGCTGACATCGTTCTTGACTACGGTGTGGGCGTCGAGTCGGTGGACTTTGTGACGCTGGGCGTCGAGGTCCTCGTTGAGTACCTGGTGCTCTTTGGTATTTACTGTGGTCAGGCGCGCGGAACGATTGACGCCAAGGGCGTTGCCCAGCGTCTTGACGACCTGCGCGAGGCTATCCAGGCCAATGCCGTGATGTGCAAGATCGCCGAGGCATATGTCCAAGACCACATGCTCGAGCTTTCTGAGCACATGCCCGCCATGGTCGTCGGCAACGGCCCCAACTATGGCGTTGCCGAAGAAGCGGCCCTCAAGCTGAGCGAGACCATCAAGATTCCTGCCATGCATCACGAGGGCGAGGAGTTCGTCCACGGTCCCGAGATGCAGATAACCCCAGGCTACCTGGTGTTTATCGTCGACGATCCGCAAGGGTCGGAGCGTCTTGCGAATATCGCCGATGCGCTATCGAACGTTACGACAAAAACGGTGCTGCTCACGGCCCATCCCAGGGGTAGGGCTCACGAGGTTGCGTTGCCTCAGGTGGCTCCGCTGCTCAGCGCAATTCCCAATCTTGTGTTCTTCCAGACGATTGCGGCCATAATCGCCGAGCGTCTGAAGTCATGGGACGTGCACCCGTATCTCGATGCCGTCTCCAAACAGATGGAGGTCAAGGCAGAGGGCTACGAAGAGTCAGTCAATGCGCTTAAGGCCAAAGCGGCCGAGTGTTACGGAATGTAAGCGGGTTTTGATGCCCGTTGGCATGGGGGGATGTGGAGACAACCCCAGAAAGGAGAGACAAATGAAGGAAACCGAGAAGATCGAGATCATGCATTTCGACCAGGAGGGCTACCTCGAGGACGGCAAGACGCTCTACGAGACCGGCAAGAAGATGACCGCGCTCGCCGACAAGGTCGCCGACGAGGGCTACGACGC
>DXZM01000053.1:0-61931 GCA_019419665.1 Collinsella sp. | reverse complement strand
GCAAGGCGGGGCCGAGGCCGCCTCGATCAATTTGCGAAAGAATCTTGACGGTACCCTCAATTTGTTCTTTTTATTATAGGACAATCTTTCGCCTCATCTTTATCTGTTTAAAGAAAAAGGACGATATGAAAGAAATCGGAGAATTTGTACCCTTTGGCTTGCTCTTTTACAAACGTATTCCCAATACGTTTTAACCATGCGACACTCGCCTTAAGGTCGAAATATAAACGAGGCGAGGCCGGACTACGTCACATACCGCAGGACGGGGGCACAGATCAGATTCACCTATCATGAATTCATCTGCGCGATAAAACTGTGCATGCAACTTTACCGCACTATGAACTACATCGTGCGGGACATGAAGGAGTCGACGACCCGCTAGCTTCACCCGCTTGAAAACACCCGCAAGCGACGGCAGCGTGAAAAGCAATTGGCCTCCGGGGAAACCTCTGCGGAGTTCTCGATCTCCGTATTTGTCGAACTGCCAATTCTGCCACGCTGCCACTTCCTGCCCGCCGAGGTCATTCCTCAAGCCGCACAGCAGCCCGCCTTCTAAGACCTCAGAGTTCGCCATCGAAGGCGACCTTCCCAGGCTCCTCACAATCGGCTTGTATGAGGCCCCGCGCCCCAACATCCTCTGGACCGTGTCCCTCTCGTACCTGGTGAGCGAACCCGCCGTTGGCCCTCGGGGCCGGCTTCCCGGCCCCGAGAAACACTCGGATGAAGCTACCAATCGAGACGGGGCGCATGATGGGCGGCCGCTGGAATCGCGCCCCACGCCATCTGCCCGCTCGTGCGATAATCCTCCGCAGAAGTCACCGATAGCAGAGGGAGTTAGTGATGAAGGTTCTTTTGGTCAATGGCAGCCCCAAGGCAAACGGCAACACCGCCCGCGCACTCGCCGAGGTCGCCGAGCAGCTCAACGCCGAGGGTATCGATACCGAGATGTTTCAGCTGGGCGCCAAGCCCATTCGCGACTGCATCGGTTGCGGCCAGTGCGGCAAGCTCGATTGCCGTTGCACCTTTGACGACGATATGGTCAACGAGCTGATCGCTGCCGCCGAGCAGGCAGATGGCTTTGTCTTTGGCTCCCCCGTCTACTATGCGCATCCCAGCGGACGCATCCTCTCGGCTCTCGACCGCGCATTCTATGCTGGCAGCGAGGCCTTTGCGCACAAACCGGGCGCCGCTGTCGCCGTCGCCCGCCGCGGCGGCACATCGACCACCTTCGATGTGCTCAACAAGTACTTCACCATCAACCAGATGCCCGTGGTGGTATCCACCTACTGGAACAACGTCTTTGGCGCCATGCCGGGCGAGGCCGCCCAGGACGCCGAGGGCCTTGCCACCATGCGAAACATCGGCAAAAACATGGCCTGGCTCCTGCGTTGCATCGAGGCGGGAAAGGCCGCCGGCATCGAAGCGCCCCTGGCCGATCGCGCTAGGACCAACTTCATCAGATAGAACGGCGGAACATAAATATGAATATTCAAATTTTCGGCACCAAAAAGTCCTTCGATACCAAGAAGGCCCAGCGCTATTTTAAGGAGCGTCGCATTAAGGTGCAGTTTATTGACCTTAAGGAAAAGGAGATGAGCAAAGGCGAGCTCACGAGCGTGATGCAGGCGGTCGGCGGCATCGACAAGCTGCTCAACCCCAAGGCCAAGGACGAGGAGACGCTCGCGCTCATCCAGCACCTCACCCCTAGCCAGCGCTTCGACAAGTTGCTCGAAAACCAGCAGGTTCTGGCCGAGCCCATCGTGCGCAACGGCAAAAAGGCCACCGTCGGTTATTGTCCCGACGTGTGGGGAGCCTGGGAGTAGCCTGTGTTATTTGTCGGCGCGTGGGTATAAGAGCAGGCGTTTGGCATAAGATTCAACTGTAAGCCATGTCTAACAAAGGAGGGCACATGCCCAACAAACCCGTGAAGATCATCATGCTTACCGGATACCTCGGTGCCGGCAAGACCACGCTGCTCAACCACATCCTCGCCAACGACGGCGGCATCCGCGCCGCCGTGATCGTCAACGATATCGGCGAGATCAACGTCGACGCCAGCCTTATCGCCGACGGCGGCCTTTCCGAGACCGACGACCTTATCCCGCTCACCAACGGCTGCATCTGCTGCACGCTTTCGGACGATCTGGCCAACCAGCTGCAGGGCATCGCCGATTCGGGCAAGTTCGACTACATCATCATCGAGGCCTCGGGTATTTGCGAGCCTATCCCCATCGCCTACACCATCTCGAGCTTCTGCGACGAGGCCAAGGTGGGCGGCGAGCCCAAGCTCGCGCTCGACAACATCGTGGCCGTGGTCGACTGCGCCCGCATGTACGACGAGTTCAACGGCGGCCGCGACCTGCTGGCCGAGGATATCGACGAGGACGACATCGAGAGCCTGCTCATCCAGCAGATCGAGTTTTGCTCCACGCTGATTCTTAATAAGACTGACACCGTCACCCCCGAGCAGATCGCAGAGCTCAAGGCCATTGTGCGCAGCCTGCAGAAGGACGCCGTGATCGTCGAAGCCCAAAACGGCGAGGTCCCCATGGAGGAGCTGCTCGACACCGGCCGCTTCGACTTTATGCGCGCCTACAACTCCGCTGCTTGGATCGAGGCCATGGAGCATCCCGAGGAGCACGACGACCCCGAGGTGCTCGAGTACGACATCGAGACCTTTGTGTACTCGCGCCGCAAGCCGTTTGACCTGCAGAAGTTCACCGATTTTGTTGAGCAGGAGTGGCCCGACGAGGTCATTCGCGTCAAGGGCCCGCTGTGGCAGACCGGCAATCCGGACATGTGCTACATGTTTGAGCAGGCCGGCCACCAGATGCGCCTAATGGAGAACGGTCTGTTTGTCGATTCTGCGCCCGAGGGCGAGAAGCAGAAGATTATCGACGAGAACCCCGAGATCATGCAGATTTGGGACGACGAGACGGGCGACCGCATGACGAGCCTGTGCATCATCGGGCGTCACATGGACAAGGACGCGCTCATCGCCGCCCTCGATGCCTGCCTGACCGACTGGCACCGCGCCTAGGTTTATCCAGGCGGGCATTTTTCCGCCTACACAACCGCCAAACCACCACGAAGGTGCCCTTCGTGGTGGTTTTTCGTTCTGAGCCAAGGAAATTCATGTTCAATATCGTGCTGTATGCACCCGAAATTCCGGCCAATACAGGCAATATCGGCCGTACCTGCGTGGTCACCGGCGCCCGTCTGCATCTGGTGGAGCCGCTGGGGTTTTCGCTCGACGACAAGACGGTGCGTCGTGCCGGACTGGGCTACTGGCAAAACTTGGACGTGACGACCTATGCCAGCTGGGAGGATTTCCTTGCGCGCAACGGCCTCTCCCCTGCCGACGAGCGCCTGCATCTGCTGACCAAAAAGGCGCGCAGAACCTATGCGCAGAGTACCTACCGCGATGGCGACTACTTGGTCTTTGGCAGCGAGAGCTCGGGCATTCCCGAGCCACTGCTTGCCGCGGCGCCCGAGCGCTGCGAGCGCATCCCGATGCTGCGCGATTGCGACTCGCTCGATAACGCCGAGGCATGGGAAGCTCACGAGGAATCGCTGGGGCATACCGAGGACAGCCACGAGGCCATCCTTCGGCAGGATATCTGCGGCAACTTCGTCAATCCCGACGACTACCGCATCAGCGCCCTCAACCTTTCCAACAGCGCCGCCATCGTCCTCTACGAGGCCCTGCGCCAGGCAGGCTTTCCGGGAATGTGACAAAGGGGCTGTCCCTTTGTCACATTCAAGCGCCACGCCGATGGCACACACGCCTAATTGATGCTCTAGATAAAGAGCCCTCACTTTTAATCAGAATTAACTAAAGTAAAATGAAGTTAAACGGCGGTGTGAAAGGAGAGCCTTGTGAAATATCTCGAGAACCCGTTTACCCCCAGTTTTGGTGAGGTTCCTGCCCATCTCGCTGGCAGACAACAGATTATTCGGGATTTGGACCGTGCCTTCTTGAGCCAGCGTAGGCGCCCAGAATTGACCTCGATCTTCTCAGGCGCGCGTGGAACCGGTAAAACCGCTCTCATGTCGTCGCTCGCGACAAGGGCGGAATCCCACGGCTGGATAGCCGTAAAGACGACCGCGCTCCCGGGAATGCTTGAGGAAATCGAGTTCGGGGCGAAACGTGCTGCCGGCCATCTTATCGACCCGTCTAAGAACTTCGAAGTCACCGGCCTCGGAATTGCACCGCTCGGCAGCATCGAGGTCAATCGCGTTCACGATGCCTCAACCTGGCGTTATCGCATGAGCGACATCATCGACCAGCTCAACGAGGCGGGCACCGGTCTGCTCGTCACGGTTGACGAGGTGGACCCGACACTCGATGAGATGATTCAGCTCGCAGCGACGTATCAGCACTTTGTGACCGATGGAAAACGCGTCGCCCTGCTCATGGCGGGACTTCCCAACAACGTATCGACGCTACTGAACCACAAGACGGTCTCGTTCCTTCGCCGCGCCCAACAATATCATCTGGGTCGCATTGCCGACTATGACGTACGCGAGGCCTTGATTCGCACAATCCAGGAAAACGATCGCCTGGCAGATGCTGAGGGAATCGATAGAGCCGTCCGCTCGATCTCTGGTTTTCCCTTCCTATTGCAACTCGTAGGCTACCGTGCCTGGGATCTCACAAGCGATTCAAAGGAAATCTCGTCACGCGACTTTGACCTGGGAATCAAAATCGCGCGCGACGAGATGGACGACCGAATCCTCGCGGCAACCTATCGGGAACTCACTGCAGAGGACAAGCGATTCCTCATCGCCATGCTCGATGACGAGGAAGAGTCCACCACCGCCGACCTTGTCGAGCGCCTTAAGCGTTCGCCGCAGCAGGTCTCCCGCTACCGACGCCGCATGATAGATGCCGGCATCATCGGGCAACGAGGACGAGGGCTCGTCGCATTTGAATTGCCATTCTTCCGCGACTATCTCGCGGCTCAATGCGTGAAATAGGCATCAATGAGGCAAAGAGGCTGTCCCTTTGTCACATTCGGTTATAGGTAGCGGCCGGTGATGCTTGTGGAGCAGGCGGCGATGTCGCCCGGCGTGCCGGCGCAGACGATTTGCCCGCCCGCGTCGCCACCGCCCGGGCCCATGTCGATCACGTAATCGGCATTGCGGATAAGGTCGAGATCGTGTTCAATCACGATAACCGTGGCGCCCTTGGCAACGAGGCCGTCGAACACACTCAGCAACACTTGGACATCGAGCGGATGTAGTCCGATTGTGGGCTCGTCGAACACGAATACGGCGTCGTCCTGCACGCGGCCCATCTCGCTCGCGAGCTTAAGGCGCTGTGCCTCACCGCCCGAAAGCGCCGGCGTGGGCTCACCGAGCGTGAGATAACCCAGGCCCAGGTCGTGCAAGGTCTGTAAGCGCGTCTGAACCTTCTTGAGTCCCACCGTGGCGTCGAGGGCCTCGTCCACACTCATGTCCATGAGCTGCGGCAACGTAAGCAAGCTCCCGTCCTTGCCCTCGCGATGGATATGCGAGGCGGCCTCGGCGTAGCGCGAACCACGGCATGCCGGGCAGACAATCTCGACATCGGGCAAAAACTGCACGTCGAGCGATATCGAGCCCGTGCCATCGCACGTAGGGCAGCGCAAGGCGCCAGTGTTGTAGCTGAAGGCGCCCGCCTTGTAGCCGGCCGCTTTGGCTTCGGGCGTACGGGCAAAGGCGCGGCGCAGCTCGTCATGGATGTCGGCATAGGTTGCCACCGTCGAGCGAACATTGGCGCCGATGGGCGTAGCGTCAATCAGGTTGGCGCGGGCAATGCCTTCGGCATCGATCCAGCGCACATGGCGTGGCAAGCGCTCGCCAGCTGCCTGCGCCTTAAGCGCCGGGATGAGCGTCTCGAGCACGAGCGTCGTCTTGCCCGAACCCGAAACGCCCGTCACCGCGACGAGACGGCCGCGTGGGATATCGACTTCAAGCGGCTTGACGGTATGGATAGCATTGGTCGCCATGCAGATATGGCCCTGGTCGAACATTTCCTCGTCAGTCACCTGTGGGCGCAAACGCTTGGGCTCGGCGCGCAAAAACGGCGCGATGCGACTGCCCTGCGATTGTTCGACCTCGTCTACCGTACCAGCGGCGATCACGTTGCCACCGCCCGCTCCGGCAACGGGGCCCATCTCGACCAGGTAGTCGGCTTCCGCCAGTACGCGCGTATCGTGGTCGACAACGACCACGGTGTTGCCGTCATCCACCAGATCGCGCATCACGCCTACCAGGCCGTCGACATTGGCAGGATGCAAGCCAATCGAAGGCTCGTCCAGCACATAAAGCACACCCGTCGATCGATTGCGCACCACGCGGGCGAGTTGCACGCGCTGGCGCTCACCCGTGGAGAGCGTGGCACCGGCGCGGTCGAGTGAAAGGTAATCAAGGCCCAGGTCGACCAGACGACGGGCCGCACCCAAAAACGAATCGCAGATATCCGTCGCCATGGGCCGCATCTCGACCGGCAAGGATGCGGGCACGCCACGCACCCACTCAATCGCCTCGCCCAGCGTCATGGCCGCCGCCTGCGCCAGATTGATACCGCGCACTTGGGGCTGGCACGCAGCCTCGGAAAGACGCGTGCCACCACAGTCACGGCATGCTCCCTCGCGCAAAAAGCGCGCAACGCGTTTTAAGCCCTTATCGTCCTTAACCTTGGCGAGCGCATTCTCGACGGTATAGACGGCGTTGTAATAGGTAAAGTCGAGCGGCGTAGCACCCTCGCCGTTTTTGGGAACGTAGAGAATGTGCTTCTTAACCGCTGGACCATGGAACACGATGTCGCGCTCTTGAGGCGTGAGCTGGTTAAACGGCACGTCGGTGCGCACGCCCATCTCACCTGCCACCTGCTTCATCAGATCCCACATGAGCGTACCCCAGGGAAGCACCGCGCCTTCGTTGATGGTCTTTGACTCGTCGGGCACCAGACTCGCCTCGTCCACCTCGCGCATGACACCAGTGCCGCCGCAGGTAGAGCACGCGCCGCCGCTGTTAAAGGCAAGGTCCTCGGCACCCGGCGCGTAGAACTCGCGGCCGCATGCGGGGCACGTGAGCGATAGGCCAGCAGCAACGTTAAGGCTCGGCTCCACGCGCGCCCCGCAGTGCGGGCACACGTGATGGGCACAACGGCTAAAGAGCAGACGCAGGCTATTGTTGAGCTCGGTCATGGTGCCAAAGGTCGAGCGCACGCCCGGTACGCTCGGACGCTGGTGCAGCGCGAGCGCCGCCGGCACGTGCAAGACCTCATCCACCTGGGCATGTTCGGCCTGCGTCAGACGACGGCGAGTATAGGTGCTGAGCGCCTCCAGGTAACGGCGCGAGCCCTCGGCATAAAGAACCCCCAGCGCCAGCGAACTCTTGCCCGAACCCGACACGCCGGCAATGCCCACAAGCTTTCCCAGCGGAATATCGATATCGATGTCTTTAAGGTTATGAACGCGCGCGCCACGCACCTCGATAGCCTGCGGGCTCATCTTCTGTTCCGTCACCTTTATCACCCTACTCATGCCATAAAACTCGATCGCGAACGTACGCGCCCAGCATGGGCACGGTAAACCGGACGAGGCCGTATCCGGCAGCCTCGATGACGCGCTCGCGAATCAGGCTTGCGCGATATTTGCTCGCCCAGCTCTGGGTGCGATCGCAGCGCTCAATGATATCCGCCATGCGAGTCGGTTTGTCCTCGTCAACCGCCATGGCCTCGATAAAAAGGCGCTGTGGACTGCGCAGCCCGTAATATAGAGGCGCGTCAACCGCTTCGTAGAACTCGGAGACGGCATCCGCATGGCCATCCTCGATATCGTGCCTTTCGATGACTTGCGAGCCACGCCGGACAGCAGAGCGCCACATGTAATAGCCCACCAGCTGAACCATATAGGGATGCCCCATGCTCCTGTGTGCCGCAAGGTCCGCCGTCTCCGCGTCAACGTAAAGACCAGCGTCTTTGACCGTCTGGATATATGAATCACGCACCTTGGGCAAGGATATCGCCCCCAGCGTACGCTGCTGGGCACGCCGCAAAAACGTCACGCTCGGCTCTTCGAGCAGATCGTCAACCATACTGGGTAAGCCGGCGAACACCAGCGCAAGACCGCGCTGGTCGCTATCGGGCAATCCCGTGGCATCCTGGTCTCCGAGCACCTGCTGATAGAGAACGGCAAGAGCCGCTAGTTCCTCGATAGACGCAGATTGCGCCTCGTCAATCGCAAACAGTATGCCCTTGCCTGGACCGAGCTTCTTGAGGCGCTCGTTGACCAGCCCTCGCAACGTTTCGCCCTTTGCTCGCGCCGCCTCGACCGACATCCGGCCAAACGACGAACCGAATTCCATTGACGTCACAACGGGCCTATTCGAGCGAAGCGCGTCGGCCAAGCGGTCGCATAAGCCAAGCGAAGCGGAATCGGAGACAACCGCCCATCCGCGCTCGCTGGCCAGACGTTGCAGCTCCCGCAGGAGAACTGTCTTGCCGCAGCCGCGGTTTCCCGTAATGAGCATGAGCCTGCCCGGCGCTCCGGCGCCGTTATCGAGCCCTTCCTCGAAATCTTCGATGACCGACTCGCGACCAATGAGCATCGGAGGCCGCTTGCCTGCCGTTGGCTTAAAGGGATTTGGATTCATGTCGGCCTCCTCGGATTGGCAAACCCTGGTAACAGTTATACCAACTTATACTGAGTTATACCAATAGCATGTGACAAAGGGGCTGTCCCTTTGTCACATGTGGCCGAAAAACTCGGCGTCTGCTGCTCGCCAGGGACGGAAGGTGGCGGGATCGATCTTTACGTGCGCTGCGGCGGGCACGTCATACCATTTGACCGTGTAGCCGGCGCCATGAGAGCAAAAGACCGAATCGGGCGTGTTGGGCAGATCGGCCTCGGGCTCATAGGCGGCCGTCTCGATGACGCGCTCGGCATCATGGCAAGCCGCATAGCCGGCGAACTCTAGGTACAGATGCCCACGACCACTCGTATAGGCGGCCACCTCCAGCGCGTAATCCTGCACCTCAGATGCCGGCACGCGACCCACAAGCTTCGCCCGGTCTCCCGCCATCGTCGGCGGCTCGTACTCGGCACCCATGCGCGTGGCATCCGAGAGTGCCCGGCCCACGCACTCCCCCGGCACCTCGAGCTCAAAGCGATACCACGGCTCCAACAGCACCGCCGCGCCGGCGTCACGCGCCTGCATCAAACCCTGGCGAATCGCGCGGTACGTGGCCTGGCGAAAGTCGCCGCCCTCGGTGTGTTTGGCATGCGCACGGCCGCCCGTGAGTGTAATGCGCACATCGGCGATGGGCGAGCCGGTCAGCACGCCCAGGTGATCGCGCTCCATGGCGTTGGTGAGTGCCAAACGCTGCCAGTTAAGATCGAGCTCGTCGGTCGAGGTCACGGTGCCAAACTGCACGCCCGAACCCGCTGGCAACGGCTCCAGGCGCAGATGTACCTCGGCATAGTGGCGCAGCGGCTCAAAGTGGCCCACGCCCTCGACCGGCTGCGAAATAGTCTCCTTATAGAGAATGCCGCCGGGCTCAAACTCGACCGCAAGGCCAAAACGATCGGCAAGAACGCGCTGCACGACCTCGAGCTGCACCGCTCCCATGAGCTGCAGATGTATTTGTTCAAGATGCGTATTCCAGCTTACGCCGAGCATGGGATCCTCGTCGGCAAGCTCGGCCAGCGCTTGGAACACCGTATGGACATCGTGCTCGTTCGGCAGCACCGTATAGGTGAGAACCGGCGCAATGACAGGTGCATCGCCCGCGGGCTCCGCGCCCAGGGCGTCCCCCGGGCGAACGTGCGCAAGGCCCGTCACGGCACAAATACCGCCAGCAGCAACTTCTTGGGCAAGCTCATACTTCTCGCCGTTATAGATGCGTACCTGATCGACCTTCTGCTCCCATGCCTCGGCACCGGAACGTCCGCCAATCATCTGCTTGGCATGCAGCGTGCCGCCGGTCACTTTAACCCATGCCAAGCGCTCACCGCGATCCCCGCGGCTGACACGATAGACGCGCGCGGCAAACTCCGGGTGCCATGCCTGTTCGCGCATCAGCGCGCATATGCCATCCAGCAGTTCGTCCACGCCTTGGTCCCTGAGCGCCGATCCGGCAAAGCAAGGAAAGAGCTTGCGCTCGGCAACCATGCGCGACAGCGTCGCGGCGGAAAGCTCACCCGCCTCAAGAAACTCCTCGAGCGCCGCCTCGTCCAACGCAGCAGCGTCCTCCTGAACGGAGCCGCCCGCCAGCAGTTCGTTGGCATCCAGGCAGCCTTCGGAAAGACGCTGCCCAAGCTGTGCCAGCAAAACATCGCGGCCGGGATTCTCCAAATCGATTTTGTTGATGAAGATGAATGTCGGGATGTCATAACGTGCAAGCAGGCGCCACAGGGTTTCGGTGTGTCCCTGCACGCCGTCGTTGGCACCCACAACCAAAATCGCATAGTCAAGCGCGCGCAGCGTGCGCTCCGCCTCGGCCGAAAAATCGACGTGGCCGGGCGCATCCACGAGCATGACGTGGGTATCACCGTGGTCGAGCACGGCCTGCGACGAAAAAATCGTGATGCCACGCTCGCGCTCGATCGCGTTCGTGTCCAGATGCGAATCGCCATCGTCCACGCGGCCGCGCTTGCGAATGCGACCCGCGTTGAACAGCATGACCTCGGCCAACGTGGTCTTGCCGGCATCGACGTGCGCCAAGATTCCAACGACCGCTTGCTTCGACATGGCTCTCCTCTTATTGCAAGCCCATCGCACGCGGCAACGGGCGTTCACGCTCCACACTGGATGATACAATTTACGGGCCGGCGGGCGAAGCGGGCCCTATCCCCCGACCAAGCTCATCGCCCTGCGTTGCCGCGCGGCGATTTTCGTAGGTTCGCGCCTTGCGAAAGCCGGCTTGCAAATCAGCGCAGCGAACGAAAATGGCCCCACCCGGGACCATTTTCGTTCGTGCGAATTGTTGACACGTGCCCCTGCTCTTACGCCTCGCGCAGCCAGTCGAACGCAACACGCGGCGTGCCGTCCGACACATGCACGACGCCGGCACGCTCGAACCCCGCCTTAATACTCGCGCCCTGCATGGGCAGGTTGTCCTGATGCGTGTCGATGCGCAGGTGATCGGCACGCTCCTTGGCAAAGGCAAACATCGCAGCCGCGATACCGTGCACGGTGCCATCGGATGCCACACGGTGCAGCACGGCGTACGGAGTGTCGCTGCGCCATTGACCATCCTCAATTACGTCATAGCACTCGTCCGGGCCCGGCAAAAAGGCAAACGTCGCCACCACGCGGCCATCGACTTCGCACACATAGCTGCCACCGGCGGCGATATCGGCAGCCAGTTGCTCGGCAGAAGGCGTGCCCTCGGGCCACTGTGTGGCGTTGCCATGCGCGCGCATAAAGGCGCGGGCCGCGTCATAGATAGCCATGACAGCGGGAATGTCGGTATCGAGGGTTTTTCTGATCATCACGCGGCGACCTCACGTTTATTGGTATCACTTTGATTGAGCAATGATACCAACGTTTGGAGAGGAGCACGAAGCAGATGGGGAGCAAAAAGCGAGCCGCCTGGTCAAAAGCCAAAAGCGAGTTTTTGGGCGCTGCCACCGGCGGCGATATGGGCGACCTGTTTGCGCGCGAGGACGAGCGCCGCGACGCACTAGACGCCGAGCGCGATGAAGCCTGGCGCTACAAGTCGTGCGAACGCAAAAACCGTTACGACACACGCGCCGAAGCCGAGGCCGTTATGGCCGACTGCGAAAACCGCGGACGGCGTGGTTTGGCCTGCTACAAATGCGAATACTGCGGCGGCTGGCACCTGACGTCGCACCCTTGGAAATAGACCCCGCATCGGCACGGCGCTGGCGAAGCGCCAGCCATCGTGCACAAGCTACGGGCGCGGCGGCACCAAAACATCGTAACGAACGGCCTTGCCCACAAGCTGATAGCTCGGCTTAACGCCGGCAAGCAGCGGCCCCTTCACCGGTCGCTTGATAACGACCTTGCGCGGGTGCACCGCAAGCGCAGCTTCGACCAGCGTCTCCTCGTCGGCGCACGGCTGCTCCAGATGGTGCAAAAGTTGAAACTTCTTTTTCACCGCCGCGCTCTTGGTGCGCTCGGGAAACATGGGGTCCAGATACACCACGTCGGGAGCGGTGAGCTCGCCCTGCCCGATCGGCTCGGCTGTATGGCGAAGGCCGGCAATGCTATCCTCGCCCGCATGTAAGTGCATGCGCGCCACGGCAGCCGCAAGCGCCGGATCATCTGCCGCGCGATCCAAAGCATCCTTGAGGAGCGCCGCGATCACGCAATCCTGTTCATACAGATCGACGGTAAAGCCCGCGGCTGCCAACAGCAGCGAATCCTCGCCAAGGCCTGCCGTGGCATCAATCGCCCATGGTTGTTCGATGCCTTTTGTGCGCGCGGCCTTCACCAGCAGCTCTTGCTGCAGGCGGCCCTGCTTGAGCCGCGGAAGCATGCGGGCAAAATCGGCACGCAGCTCCATCGTGCCGTCGGTGAGCGTGAGGCCCTCGGACTTCCCGGTCAGCTCAAGCCCCGCGGCCCGAGCAACAGAAAAGGGATCGACGACGCCCATGGACACTCCTTAACAAGCAAAACGGATACGTGAGCGCCGTTTATGCCAGCACCCAAACGTCCGCTATTGTCCCACATGCGACATGGTCCACAGCATCCCAATGCAAAGCACCGCCATCAATCCCGTGCACACGGCAGCAATCACGGAATCACTCATGCGTCTTCCCAACGATCGCGGCTCACGCACTTGCTTGGCTCCGTACATCATGGCTCCTCCTTCGGTCCAGCTCTTGCCATGGCCTCATCATCGCAGCGCCGCGCATACGCTGCCATCGATTTTGCTTACGCCCAGCTTTCCTTTTTGAAAGGTTGGGCCGCACAGGCAAGAGTCGCTTTCAGGCGCATGCATCGCCGCGTTGAACTACAATGTGCTTCACCATATGTGCAGCACAAAGGGTGCGCCAGGTTGGCGTACTCGTATCGAAAGGACCAGCCATGAGCTTCACTCGCAAGACTCTCAAAATCCTTGCCCTGATTTATTTTGTTCTGGGCATCGCCAGTCTCGTCATTGGAATCGCCGGCATCGCGACCGGCAAGCTCGAGTCCACCTACGGATCGAACGCCATGCTCGCCGCGGCCGTGATTATCGCCAAGGGCCTCATCGATCTCGCCGCAGGCGTTGCGGGCATCAAGGGTGCCAACAAGCCTTCGCAGGTTGACGGCGCGTTTAAGCTCGGTATCGTTGCTGCAGTCGCCACGCTTGCCCAGGCGGTGCTCACGCTTCCCGCGTTTGGCGGCGACGCCATAAACTATGGCGCCTTTGTCATCGTGGTGTACGACCTGTTCTTTGTTCAGCAGGCACACGACGTTAAGGCCGAGAACAAGGATCGTCTGTAGGCACCTGCCCCCACAGCTCCCTGCAGCCAAGCAACTAAAAAGGGCCGATCGCGCATCTCCGCGGTCGGCCCTTTACGTTTGCCCAGATAAAACCTGCCAAAATAAACCTGTCCCTTTTTGGTAGGTTAGTGGCGGTACTCGGCGATGATAAAGTCGATATCGGTCTGAAGGGTATCGAGGTTTGCCAGGCGCTCTTTGTCGGCGGGGCGCGTGCGGTAGTAGTAGGGCGTCATCTGGAACACCGCCTCGATGTCAGCCTGGGTCTGGAGGGTGATGGAAGCTGTCACCCGCTGCGTTCCGACCAGTTTAAGCTCGGTGGTCTGTGGCAGTTTCTCGTCATTAAGATATGGCGTGTCGTAGAGCACCTCCTTGAGCCCAAACAAATGACGGGCACCCGGCACCACGGTATAGAGCGAGCCCCCTGGCGCCAGCACGCGGGCAAACTCGCGCTCGTTAAAGGGAGCAAAGAGCTCTGTCACCATATCGAAGGCGCCATCGGCCACGGGGATATCCTTCATGTTGGCCACGAAGTAGGTCGCATCGCCGCGCTTGGCGGCAAGGCGCACCATCTCTTTGCCCAGGTCGAAACCGTAAGCATCCACGCCCGGCACCGCGCCCATGGCGCTGGTGTAGTAGCCCTCGCCGCAGCAAATATCGAGCAGCGTCATGGGACCGTTCGCAGACGCAGCGCGCCCAGTCACCCGCTCGCGCACCAGCTCGACCATCGCATCACGCAACGGCGCATAGTATCCACGGTTCAGAAAGTCACGACGGCTGCGCGCCTGCGACTTGGGATCACCCATGGAGTCGCCGCTCTTGGACGACCGCAGCAGATACAGATAGCCCTCGCGCGCACGGTCAAACCGGTGTCCGCCCGCGCATACAGCACCGCGTTCGTCGTCCACCAACGGTTCATGGCAAACGGGACACAACAACATGGCAACTCCTTAGCGCGAACAACACAATGCCCACCATTGTCGCACGCCTTCCCCACCTAGTCATTGGGGACGTTCTTAAACGACTAGTCATTCAAGAACGTCCCCAATGACTAGGCGATTAGGAGTATCATCGTCTGCGCAAATAAGCACGAAAGAGCATATTAGAGATTGAGAGCGTATGGCAGACACCGCATCTAAGCACATCGACATGACCACCGGCTCGCTGTGGCGCAATATTCCCCTGTTCGCCTTCCCCGTGGCCGCCACGAGCATCTTGGAGCAGCTGTCGAACCTCATCGCCACCGTCATTATCGGTAACTTCTCGGGCGACCAGGGAACCCTCGCCATGGCAGCGGTCGGCTCCAACGTTCCGCTTACCAGTCTTATGCTCAACCTGTTTATCGGCATGTCGCTTGGCTCCAACGTGGTCATCGCCAACGCTATCGGCCGCAACGATCAGAACATGGTCAAACGCGCCGTCCACACCTCGATTCTCATGGCGCTTGTGGGCTTTGTCGTCATCGCGCTGGGCGAGATCTTTGCCGAGCCCATGCTCGCCGCGCTCAACGTCCCCGCCGAAACCATGCCGCTCGCTTCGCTCTACCTGCGCGTCTTTTTGCTCAGCATGCCCTCGATCTTGCTCTACAACTTTGAGGCCGCGATCTTCCGCTCCGTCGGCATCACCCGCATGCCGCTGCAGGCGCTTGCCGTGTCCACCGTCCTCAACATTGGCCTGGACCTTATCTTTGTCCCCATGCTCCACTGGGGCGTCGCTGGCGTCGCCATCGCCACCGCCATCGCCTACACCGTCAGCGCCGCTACGCTCTTTATCCGCCTGCTCAAGACCGACTCCGTCGTCCACGTCACCCCGCGCGACCTGGCAATCGATCCCGTCGCCCTCAAGCGCATCGTCAAGATTGGCCTGCCCGCCGGCATCCAAAGCGCCGTCTTTGCCGTCGCCAATATCATCATCCAGTCCGCCATCAACAGCTTGGGCACCGAGGTCATGGCGGCATCCAGCGCTGCCATGAGCCTGGAGTACGTGTGCTACAACCTGCTCAACAGCTTTAGCCAGGCCTGCACCACCTTTGTGGGGCAAAACCACGGTGCCCGCCAGATCGACCGTTGTACTAAGACGCTCAAGGTCTGCCTGGTCGAAGGCGGCATCGTCGCGCTCACCACCATCGTCATCATCGTCGGTCTGGGGCGCGAGATCCTGGCGCTCTTTAACAGCGATCCCAACATCGTCTCGATCGGCTATATCCGCGTGTGCTCGATCTTCCCGGCATACGCCTTTAGCATGTTCTACGAAAACATGTCCGGTTACCTACGCGGCTTTGGCATCTCGCTTATGCCCGCCCTCATCACCATGATCTGCGTCTGCGGCATTCGCTTCTATTGGGTATTCTGCGTGTTCCCGCACTTCCGCACCTTTGCGAACATCATGATGGTCTACCCCATCAGCCTGGGCACCACGGCATTCTTTATGGTCGTGGCGGTACTACTCTGCCACCCGGCACGCACCTATCGCGCCGCCCAAGCCAAAGCGACGGCCCGCTAAACACCGCACTCAACGCCACGCCAGTCATTAATTAACAATATGCGAGCTCATATAGTCGATAAAGTGCCTCGTGGCGATGGGCATGGTGTCCCAGCTGCGCCAGGCCGCCACTACGTCGCGCGAAGGGGCATGCACGATGGGACGCACGCGAATATCGGCCCGCATGCCCTCGACGGTACGGCGATACAGCATACTTACGCCTAGACCCTCCTCCACCATCGCCATGATGGTGTAGTCGTCGGTCACCTCGCTCGTCACGTGCGGTGACAGGCCATGCGCCGCGAATGCATCGAGCACCAGGCTCTGTTCGCCCTCATCCAGCAGCACAAACGGCTCGGACGCCAGGTCGGCGAGCGTTACTTTTTCCTTTGCCGCCAGCGGATGCGCGGCTGGCAACAATGCCACCAACTCATCGTGATAGACCACGCGCTTCTCGAGCCCAGCGGTAAACCCGCGTGCCGTAAAGCAAAAATCAACCACGCCATCGTGCACCCACTGGGCGTTGCGCGTGTAATCGCCCTGTTTGAGGGTAAAGCGCACGCCCGGGTGCAGGGCCCCAAAATCGCGGATCACGCGCGGCAGCACGGTTCGACTCACGTTGGTAAACGTCGCGATACGAATATCAGTCGAGGAGAGCCCCAGCAACTCCTGACGCTTGCCCTCGAGCTCGGCCTCTGCGGTCACGATCTGGCGCAGGTACGGCAGATATTGTTTACCGTCGCGCGTAAGCGAAACGCCCTGCTTTCCGCGCTCGATAAGCGTGGTGCCCAGCTCGCGCTCGAGCGCCTTGACGGCCTGGCTCACCGCGCTTTGCGTATAGCCCAACTCGTCGGCCGCGCGTTTCAGGCTGCCGCAGTCGACCACCATACATACAATCTGATACCGCGATGCCATCGCGCCTCCACATCGATGTAGCTGTAAAACGTTTTGCCAGGGCTATTTCTGCCAACATTAGTATTTCTTAATTATACTGAAGATACATTCGCTTTACTACATCCACATCTGGGAGCAGAATCCTTTTTACGAAACCGTTCTGTAACAAAAGGAGTCCCATGGATCGCAAAAAAGCAATCGCGCTCTCATTTTCCGTTCCCGTCGCATGGGGCTTTTCATATCCCCTCATGAAGATCGGCATGGACAGCATGAACGCCACGAGCATCGTTGCGCTGCGCTGCATCATCGCCTTTGCGGCTTGCCTGCTGCTCTTCCACAAGCGCGCGTTCCGCATCAACCGCGACCTTATGGTTCGCGCCGCCATCATCGGTGCCATCATGGCAACCGAGCTCACCTGCATGTGTCTGGGCTCCAGCCTCACTTCTGCCTCCACTGCCGGCTTTTTGCAGAGCCTGACGGTCGTGATCGTGCCGTTTGCCAACGCCGCCCTGCTGCGCCGCGCCCCCGAGCGCAAGGTGCTCGTCGGCACCGCCATCGTCACCTGCGGCATGTTGCTGCTCTCGGGCGCCGACTTTACCAGCCTGAATCCCGGCGCGCTCATCATGCTGCTCTCCGCTTTTGTCTATGCCGGACACATCATTGTCGCCAAGCGCTTTGTCGAAGATGTCGACCCGCTGGCTCTGGGCGTTTGGCAGCTGGGCTTTGGCGGCTTATTCTCGGGTATCGCCGCATTCACCTTTGGCGGTTTCACACTTCCCGGCACGCCGGGCGAGGTCGTGGTCGTCGTCGCGCTCGCACTCATCTGCTCTGCCTATGGCTTTATCACCCAAACGCTCGTGCAGCCCCACGTGCCCGCCGAGACCACCGGCTTCGCTTTCTCGCTCGAGCCGGTCTGCTCGGCCGTCTTCTCGTTCTTCTTAGTCGGCGAGGTCCTGAGCCCCATCGCCTTCTTTGGCGCCGCCCTCATCCTCACCGGCGTCATGGCGGCAACCGTCGAGCTTCCGCGCCTTCGCGCACATGGACAGGCTCGCATGGCAGGAGCGCCCGAGCGCGTTTCGTAGACCCCACTCTTCATACAGCCGTGGCATAAAGGCAACCGGTGCGCCTTTACAATAGATGCCAACAGAGCATCTGCCATAAAGGAGCCCCATGGACACCACAACCCGCGACCGCAACATAGCAACTTGGCTGGGCGATGCGCCGCAGCCGGTACGTGACACTACGAACCAGCTGCTCGAGCGCATCGCCCTTTTGCGTGCCGAGCAGACCATCTACCCGGCACAAGACGACATTCTCAATGCCCTCGCCTACACGCCGGCCGACCAGGTCAAGGTCGTCATCTTGGGTCAAGACCCCTATCACGGGCCCAACCAGGCCATGGGGCTGTCGTTCTCGGTCCCCGCGACGCAAACCAAGTTGCCGCCAAGCCTGCGCAACATCTACAAGGAACTCAAAGCCGATCTGGGTTGCCCCATTCCCGCCACGGGAGACCTAACCCCATGGGCACAACAGGGCGTCCTGCTCCTCAACACTACGCTCACCGTGCGCGAGCATGCCGCGAATTCGCACGCCAAACTGGGCTGGAGTACGCTCACCGACTACGTTATCGAACGCTGCTGTCAGCTGCCCCAACCGGTCGTCTTTTTGGCATGGGGCCGCTTTGCCCAGCAGATGGTCGAAGGCAAGCTCGCCGCGACCGGCACGGGTAAGGCATGCGGTAAGTTCTGTCTGGCCTCCACGCACCCCTCGCCGCTTTCGGCCAACCGTGCCACGGCAGAACTCCCCGCTTTTATGGGGTCGCGCCCGTTCTCCGCTGCCAATCGGCTACTCGAACAGCACGGCTCGACCCCCGTCAACTGGACTTGCATCGACTAAAAATCGAGACATCAAAAACGCGCCCGACGGCTTTCCATCGGGCGCGTTTCCTATTCGGGCCAAATAAATTGTGTGCGGCCGGCCTCGCCGCCATCGATCAACAGGCTCTGCCCGGTCATAAACCGGTTGGTCACGCCCACAAAGTAGATCCACTCGGCGATCTCTTGGGCGGTGGCCCAGCGCTTAAGCGGCGTGAGCTCCATAATCTGGCTCCACAGGTGCTCGTCTTCCATCACGCAACGGTTGAGCGGCGTGATAACGCCGCCCGGGTCCACACTGTTGGCGATGGCCTGCGGTGCCAGGCGGTTTGCAAGGTTCTTGGTGTAGGCGATAACGCCGCCCTTGCTGGCAGCATAGGCGGGAAACTCCGACCCCGTATGCCCGCTCGCCGACCCCACATTGACCACGGATGTAATAGCCGGCGCCGGCTTGGCGGCAAGCCCCTCCCCCACAAAGGCATAGCGCTCGGTCACGTTGATGGTGCCACGCAGGTTGGCGGCAATGTCGTCGGCCGAATCCTGCGTACCGGCAACGTTTACGATTACCTGGGGTTCAAGGTCAACTGGAAACGAGTCCGGCTCGCGGACATCAACGATCAGATGGCGGTAGCGCTCGTGTTCGATCGCCGCCGGCAGCAGATCAAAGCCCACGACCTCGTGGTCCTCGTCCAAAAAACGCTGCACGCACGCGGCTCCGATACCGCCCGAGGCACCCGTGATCAAAACCCGCATACGTGCTCCTTAGGCGGTTGCGTGGCGCTCGAGGTACTCGGCGCCCACGTTCTCGCGCTCCCAGCCACGCACGACCTTGTAGCCCACGGGGCTCAGGAAGACCTCGCACAGCAGCTCGGCAACAGCACCGGTCAGCGAGCACATAAGGACCTGCACCCAGGTCCAACCAAAGAACGTGTGGCTCACCACAATGGCAAAGACCAGGTTGTCGATAAACTGACCGATGCCCGTGGACACATAGGAGCGGAAGGCAAAGCTCGCAAAGTTATTCTTTTTGAGCATACGGCCGAGCGACTGGTTGAGCGTGGAGTTAACCACGGCAGAAACGAGCATTGCCAACGAAGAGCCCAGTACCACGTACCAGGTGCCGCCGATGGTGGCGTTAAGGGCGGTGTTGACCTCGACCATGCCCGTGTCATAGTAGGCGCCCCACATGCCGGGCGTGAGCGAGCATGCCCAAAAGCACAAGCTCACGGCCAGGTTGACCAGCAGCGCGAGGATAGAGATTTTGATGGATGCCTTGGCGCCAAAGCGCTTGCAGATCATGTCCTGGCACAAAAACGAAACCCAGCTCACCACAAAGCCGCAGTCGAGCGCCAGATACGGCAGGCTGATAAGCTCTTTGTTGGCCAGCAGGTTCATCATGATGACGCTCACGAAAAACAGCGAAACCGTTGCCGCGGGAATGCTCCGCAACAGGACCTTGTAGTCCTCCATGACCTTCTTGATCATTATGTACTCCTTTGGTTTTAGGTTTAACGAGCAGGATATCGGACCCGAACTGCTCGGCCGCCACAGTCTTGAGGCAACGGTGGGTATGATAGCCGCTCACACGGCGGCAGGCAAGCAAACGGCGCGGCGGACCCGCGGGACCACCGCGCCGGTGCACTAAAACGTTACGTTGCCAAACTCCGATAGGATGAGGTCGGGGTTATGGTCGGCCGCCCAGTCCACGTTCCACGGGCTCGTGAACAGCAGCAGCTTGCCGCCGCGCATGTCCTCGACACGCAGCGTGTCGCGCGTGAGCGAAAGACCCGGGATATCGATGGTGTCGGGGTCGTTTTGGATCCAGCGAATGTCCGTATAGGGCAGCGGCTGGCGACGAACCTCGACACGGTACTCGGCCTTCAGGCGGCGCTCGAGCACCTCAAACTGCAGCACGCCGACCACGCCTACGATGACGCTCTCCATGCCGGCACCCAGCTCACGGAAGATCTGGATGGCGCCCTCCTGGGCCAGCTCCTCCATGCCCTTTACGAACTGCTTGCGCTTGAGCGTGTCGACCTGCGTAATGCGGGCAAACATCTCGGGGGCAAACGTCGGGATCTGCGGATACTGCACGTGGCGCTTGCCGGAGCACACGGTGTCGCCGATGCTAAAGATGCCCGGGTCGAACAGGCCCACGATATCGCCCGCATAGGCCTCGTCCACGATGGCGCGGTCGTCGGCCATCGTGGACGTGCCCGTGGCAAGCTTGAGTTTACGGTTGCCCTGCACGTGGAAGGCGTCCATGCCACGCTCGAACTTGCCCGAGCAAATGCGCACAAAGGCGATGCGGTCTCGGTGGTTCTTGTCCATATTGGCCTGGATCTTAAACACAAAGCCGCTAAAGTCGTCGCGGCAGGGATCGACCGGCTCGCTGGTGAGCGTATCGATATAGGCGCGCGGCGTCGGGGCCAGGCGCAGGAACTCCTTGAGGAAGGGCTCCACACCAAAGTTGGTGAGCGCCGAGCCAAAGAACGCCGGGCTCAGCTTGCCGCAGGCCACAGCATCCAAGTCGAGCTCGTCGCCGGCGCCATCGAGCAGCTCGATGTCGTCCATCAGGTTCTTATGGTTCTCCTCGCCAATAAGCTCATCCATGGCGGGATCGCCCAGCTCGGCCTCGACCTCGGCGACCTTCTTGGTGGCATTGGCGTGGCCGTCGCCCTCAAAGGCGATAACGCGACGGGTCTGACGGTCGAACACGCCGCGGAAGTTGCGGCCGCTGCCAATCGGCCAGTTCATGGGATACGTATTGATACCCAGGACGTTCTCGATCTCTTCCATGAGCTCAAACGGATCGCGAGCCTCGTGGTCGAGCTTGTTCACAAAGGTAAAGATGGGAATATGGCGCAGCGTACAGACCTTAAAGAGCTTTTTGGTCTGGGCCTCGACGCCCTTGGCGCCGTCGATGACCATGACCGCGGCGTCGGCCGCCATAAGGGTACGGTAGGTATCCTCCGAGAAGTCCTGGTGGCCGGGGGTATCGAGGATGTTGACGCAGGCGCCGTTATAGGTGAACTGCAGAACCGAGGAGGTAACGGAAATGCCGCGCTCCTTCTCGATGTCCATCCAGTCCGAGACGGCGTGCTTGGCCGAGCTCTTGCCCTTGACCGAGCCGGCGGTCTGGATGCTGCCGGTATAGAGCAGCAGCTTCTCGGTAAGCGTGGTCTTACCGGCGTCCGGGTGGCTGATGATCGCGAATGTGCGGCGCGACGAGATTTCATCCGACAGGCTTGCCATGCGGATCCTTTCTTGCATTGAGTGCATTACGTCGATGTAACCGCACTATTGTAGCCGCGAAATCCCGCTCTAGGGCGCCTATCAGGACAAATTCATCAGTTGGGGCCTGGGTAGCCGGCCCAATCCGAATTTGTCTCTTGCGTAACTGTGCATAGTATATATATACTGTGCTTACCGGTTATATACACGTGTAGCCCAACAGCTAAGGAGCCGCTGTGGACATCATCCTATCCAATTCGAGCGATAAGCCTATCTACGAACAGATATCCTCACAGGTCAAAGCTCAGATCCTTTCGGGCACACTCACTGCGGGAGCCAAACTCCCCAGCATCCGCGCACTCGCGAGCGACCTGGGCGTGAGCGTCATCACCACCAAGCGCGCCTACGCCGATCTGGAGCAGCTCGGGTTTATCTGTACCGTGCAGGGCAAGGGCTGCTTTGTTGCCGACGGCAACAAAGAACTCTTGCGTGAAAACCAGCTCTGCCATATCGAAGAGCTGCTTACGCAGGCGGCAGAACAAGCCGAAGCCCTGGGCGTCACGCGCGACAAACTGCACGAGATGCTCGACCTGGTAGCCCCCGAAACCATGCAGTAGCCATCTGCAAGAAAGGCTATACCATGCAAAACTTGTTAGAACTCAAAGGTATCTCACGCCGCGTGAGCGACCGTTTTTCGCTGCGTGATGTCACGCTCGCCGTGGAGCCCGGCCAGATTGTTGGCTTTGTGGGCGCTAACGGTGCCGGCAAGACAACGACCATTCGCGCCGCGCTCGGGCTTATCAAGCTCGATGCCGGCGAAGTGTACCTGTTTGGGCAGCGCTGTGGCGCCGACGCACCCGGTGAGTCGCAACGCCATCTACGCTCCCGCGTCGGTCTTGTCCTGGACACGTGCCCCTTCCCCTCCACGCTCAAGGTGGGCCAGATCGAGTCGCTCGTAGGCCCGGCGTACCCCACGTGGGACCGCGAAACGTTCGCCGGATTCATCAACCGATTTGGCCTCGATCCCAAGACAAAAGTCAAGGACCTCTCCCGCGGCATGGGCATGAAACTGCAGCTTGCCTGTGCACTCAGCCATAATGCCAAGCTACTCCTTTTGGACGAAGCCACCGCGGGCCTCGATCCCATGGCGCGCGAGGAACTGCTCGATGAGCTGCTTGCTTTTGTCGCCGACGGCCAGCACAGCGTGCTACTATCGAGCCACATTACGTCCGACCTCGATCGCGCCGCCGACCGCGTCATCTGCATCGATAACGGCTCGATTGTGTTTGACCTGCCGCGCGAGGACATTACCGACCGAGCCGGCATCGCCCACTGCACCCAAGCGCAGGCCGCCGAGCTTATGGCTTGCGTCGAAGGTGCCCGTGCCGCCCACCACGCCTATAGCGTGGACGTGCTCGTGCCCAACCGTCGCGAAACGCTCGAGGCCTTTCCCGAGATTCCCTGCGATCGGGCAACCATTGATGACTATCTGCGCCTCATGCTGAAAGGGAATTCGAAATGAAACGCGCCTTTATGTCCGAGCTCGCCATCGTCCGCACACTTGTCCCGAGCATCGCGGGCGTCGGCCTGTTCATCTTCGTCGTGCTGACCCTTGCCAACGCATCGGACGGCGATTCCGGTATGAGCCCCGGCGCCTGCGCGGTCAGCGCCATGTCGCCCATCATAATCATGAACTCACTGGCTGGCTACGATAACCAAAACGGCTGGGAGCGCTATCGGGCAACGCTGCCGTTCTCGCGCAAAGACATCATCTGCGCACGCTACCTGTGCATTATTGCTTTCTCGGCCGTCATGGCATGCGCCGCCGTGCTTTTGAACATCATCGCCCTTCCGTTCTTCGATCCCACGGGCATTCCCTCGACGGGACAGACCGTCTTTGAAATCGCAATCGCCTCGGCAGCATCGATGCTCATCTCCCTCATGATGGTGTTTTTAGCACAGCCGCTGTTCTTTCGATTTGGACACATGGAGGCGCTGCGCCTTTCCGTCGGCCTGTTTGCCCTGATGGGCTGCGGTACCATGGCAATGCTGAGCTCTTCCAACCCCATTAGCAACTGGCTCATGTCGATTGCCGGAGCGAATCCCGATCCTGCCGTCCTTGGCGGTCTGTGCGCAGGAATTGCCGTACTGGCCCTCGCGCTATGTGCAATCAGCTGCACCGTCAGCACCAAGGTCTATCGAGCACGCGATCTGTAGTCACGCGAGTCTCAATCCACGAAGGGCGCGATCGCCGCCCCTCCCCGCAAATCCGTGGCAAACGGCATGTCCCTGGCGTGCGCCACCGTGCTACTTGCGCAGCGGCTTGGGTAGCGGGATACCGGCGGCGATGACAGCCGCGATGATCATGCAGACGATACCCTTGAGTGGGAAACACATGAGCAGCAGGCCCACGACCATGACCGGCTGGCGCATGACCGCACCCATCGTCGATGCCGTGCAGACGGCGACGCAAAAGACCGGATCGGCGCCGGTGAGAATAGCAAGGCCGTAGCCCAGGCTCACACCCGAGAAGATAACCGGGAAGAAGTGGCCGCCACGCCAACCAAGGTTGATGAGGGCGGGGGTCAGCATAGCCTTAACAAGACCGGTCGCGATGAGCACACCGGCGGGAATGGTCAGGTAGGTCTCCATGAGCACGTCGGCCTGGGTCTCGCCGGCAAACATGGTGTAGGGCAGGACCGTGCCGCAGATGGCGAGCGCCAGACCGGCCAGCATGGCTTTGACGACAGGGCGCGCCCCTATTGCATGGGCAAGCGCTTCGCTCGCGTGCTCAGAGACAAAGTACAGCCAGCCGCAGATCGTTCCGATCAGCGACAGAGGAATGAGCCAGGTAAGCTCCAGGTTGCCCACCACGGCAGCCTCGAACCTCGGCATGCCCATGCCGCCGCCCACAAGCTGGCCGAGCAGCAGGTAGGTGCCCAGACCGCCGGCAATCGCAATGCCGTAGACCACCGTCTTTTGCGCCTTGGGCAGCTTGATGGTGATCTCGCCGGACGCGGACTCATCGTCGGCGTCTTCGCCCTGGCCGTCGGCGCTACCAGCGAGCGGCGCCACAAAGCCAAAGACGGGCGCGGTAAAGAGTGCCGTCAGGGCAGCCTGGGTGCCCAGCAGCGTGAGCTCCCTAAACTCGGCGCCAAAGCGACGCATGCGATCGCCGACCCAGCTGCACAGACCCGCGATGACGCCGGTCAGGCCGGCCTCCGGTCCAATGCTGCCGCCAAACAGCAGCGGCAGCAATGCCGCGAGCGAAAGCTTGCCCAGATTGTCGTACGGGTAGCGTCCATCGCGCTTTACCTTGGCCATCACCTGGTTGAGGTCATCGGTCTTGGTGCCCGTCGTCTTTTCGTACAGACCGATCAGCAGGCCGCCCAGCAGGCAGACGAAAAACGGGTATGGCAGAAAGCCAAACGGGCCGCTGGCAAGCTCGGGCGAAGCGACGCCCAGCGCGTGTGGAATCTCAGTCCATAGATAGTCGATACCGTGCTCCATCGCGAAAAAGAACAGCCAGACCGCGACACCTGCGAACGCACCGGTCACGGCAACGCTAACTAAAAACAGCGCGCGGTTTGTGGGTTTGGCAAGGTTATCCATCGGGTCCTCCCGCGGTCAAAGTCGACATAGATACGTTTTATTGTAGAGCGAGTGTGGCCCAGACAAGCCAACCGTCTGCGCCGCAAACGGCACCATTGGGAGCCATAGTGGGGCAGGCTCAAGGCTTATCCGTTGATAATCGAGGCAATCTCGCGCAAATCGTCGGCAAAGTAGATGCCGTGCTGGCGCTTCAGGCTCGAAAGCCCCTTATCAATCATGTGCCCGAGCAGCGCCTTGAGGTCGTTGTAGTAACCGTTCAGGTTGTACAAAATGCACGGCGCATCGAGATGCCCCAACGACACCGCGGACATGACCTCGGCAATCTCCTCGAGCGTGCCCGTCCCACCGGGAAAGGCGATGAACGCATCGCCGAGCTCAATCATCTTGGCCTTGCGCTCGGCCATATCGCTTGTCACGATAAGGTCGTCGATACCGTCATGCTGAAACTCGGCCTCGATAAAAAAGCTCGGCTCAACACCCGTCACATGTCCACCTGCCTCGAGCACGCTATCGGCGAGCGCACCCATCAGGCCCGACTTGGACCCGCCGTATACCAGCGCGTGTCCGTTGGAGCCGATCCAGTTGCCCAGCTCCTGCAGCGCGGGCAGAAACGCTGGGTCGTTACCAACGCTGGCACCCAGATACACGGTGATATTCATATTCAGTCCCCCAATCGTGACGCGCGGCGCCCGTTCTAGCGTTGGCGGCGGCGATATTCGCGCACGTGGCGCGACAGGTCGGCGAGCTCGTCACGATCGAGCTCCTCCAAATGCTCAAGATCGTCCATAAAGTGCGCCATGGTGTCCTTTTGGCGCAGCTTGATGAGCGTATTGCAGTAGTTCACCGCCACGCCCGTAAGCATGGCGATATAGAAGATACTGATGACGCTTAGGATGACGGTAATGCCGCGGGCAACCGGCGTTTCTGCCGGGATATCGCCAAAGCCGATCGTCGAGACCGTCTCAAAGCTAAACCACAGGCCATCACCAAAGGTGAGGGTCGTAGGCTCGGACAGCCAGACAGCCGTCGAGCACAGCAGGTAAAAGATAAGAAACAGGCCCGTGATGCGTGCAAAGCCAGCCTGTCGCAGCACATCGGCAAGCGTCCTCAACCTGTTCATCGCGACCCTTTCCACGGACAACCAATCACGTTCGCTCGGTATTGTCCCACAACCGGCAGTTAGGGACGTTCCTTTTGTGCCGGCAGAAAGGGACTGTCCCCAACTGCCGGGCGGGACCGTTTAGCGGTGCAGCTGCCGACTGGGCAGGCTGAGCTGGTATCCTTATGCGGTAATGTCTCGATTCGTTAGGATTGCATGTGAGAGCTTCCGCTGTCCTTCGTTCAGTTATATATCGCACCCTGGCCGTCGCGCTTGCCGCACTCGCCATACTGAGCACCATCATGCCCGCCCCCGCCTATGCCGCCAATACCGATCAGCAGGTCAAAACGGTCCGCGTTGGTTGGCTCGTCAACAACGAGGGCTTCCAGGACGGCACCCCCGGCGAGCGTCTCTCGGGATGGGGCTACGAGTACCTCCAGACCCTCTCGTACTACACACCCGGCTGGCAGTACGAATACGTCTCCGGCACCTTCACCGAGCTTATGGACATGCTCGAGGCAGGCGAGATTGACCTCATGCCAAACATCTCCTACTCCGAAGAACGCGCCCAAAAACTGCTCTTCTCATCGAACCCCGAGGGCACCGAACGCTACTACATCTATGCCAGGCCCGAGCGCGACGATCTGGCCAAGGGTGACCCCCGAGCGCTCCAAGGCCTTACCATCGGCTGCAACCCCGGCGATATGCAAACCTTCGTTGGCCAGCAATGGCTCGCCAACGAAGAAATCGCCTGCACATACAAGGAGTATGACGGAAACTCCGTTCTCTTTGATGCGCTGGCAAACGGCGAGGTCGATGCCGTCATCATGAACGACACGACCTCGTCGCCCAGTGCCTCCCCCATGTTCTACATTGGGTCGAGCGACTACTATTTTGCCGTCCCCAAAAGCCGCCCCGACCTGATGGACGACATCAATGCCGCCATGACAGCAATCGCCCGCGTCAACCCACGCTATAACGACGAAGTCAAATCTCACTACTCGGCCCAAAACAGCGGTTCATCATCGCTCAACAGCCCCGAATGTTCCTGGCTCAAAGCAAACAACAACACCATCACGCTCGGCTACATTACGGGCAAACTCCCCTACTGCAACGAAGACGAAGACGGCAAAATGGAAGGCTCGCTCGCATCGCTTGCGACGACGCTACACGATAAATTTGGCATTACGGTCAAAACCGTCGCCTTTGATAGCTACAAGATGATGTCAAAGGCCCTGTCAGAGGGAAGCATAGACGTTGCGCTGCCGGCATACCGAGATTACTGGTTTGCCGAGCAATCAGGCGTTATGCAGTCGGTATCGTTGGGGACCATGTCCCTCACCGCCATCCACACCGGCAGTAACCTGAAAAAAGACCTTCAGAACATCGCCTGTACCAAATCATCGTTTGTCAACAAAAATGCACTTGAAAGTCTATTCCCCACAGCGACCGTAACCGAATACCAATCCGACGATGAAGCGTTCGACGCCCTCAGGAAGGGAACGGCGCGCTGCATCGTCGCTCCCAGTTCACGCGTAAAAACCATCGGTGACCGTTATGATCTCGAGGACTGCGAGACGGTCGAGCTCCCTGACACCTGTGACCTCGCGTGCTTGATGTCGCGCGGCAAGCCCGAACTGCTGGGAATCATCAACAAGGGCATCATCAATGCCGGAGAATCGCTCTCCGCAAGTAATTACTCCTCCACGTCGTACACGGCCCAGGAATCCAACACGCTTCAATTCCTTTATCGCAACCGCACCGCCATTGCAGCTACCCTCATCGGTATGTTGTCGGTCGGCATCGTCCTGCTCATCTGGGCGCTCGTGCGCGCTCGAACCGAGCGCAAAAAAGCCGATGCTGCCAACGCCGCTAAGACGGCATTCCTCACGCGCATGAGCCACGACATCCGTACGCCGCTCAACGGTATCCTGGGCCTTATCGAAATTGAAGAATTGAAGGAAGGCGATATGCAAGTCGCCCGCGAGAGCCGTGCCAAGGCGCGCGTTGCCGCCAATCACCTGCTCTCGCTGATCAACGACATCCTCGAGATGGGAAAAATCGAAGACCGCAAGCTAACACTGGAACATGCGCCTTTTAACCTCAAAGAGCTTTGTGACGATACGCTGGTGCTGTGCAAGCTCCGCGCGTCCAGTAACGGCATCACAATGCAGGACAATAGTCTGCCGTACGCCACGGGGCCATACATGATCGGCAGTCCCACCCATATCCGACAGATCATGATCAACCTGTTAGACAACAGCATTAAGTACAACAAGCACGGCGGCTCCGTCACCTTTAGTTCAAAGACCAAGCCACTCGATAACGGGCGCGCGCTCTTTTGCTTTAGCGTTTCGGATACCGGCATTGGCATGGCTCCCGAGTTTTTAAAGCATATCTATGAGCCGTTTGCCCAAGAAGGTGACGATGCGCGCAGCAAGTTCCAAGGAACCGGCATGGGCATGCCAATCGTCAAGTCGCTTATTGAACTGATGGGCGGCACCATCGAAGTCAGCAGCGAACTCCATGTGGGCACCACGTTCTACGTGGAAATTCCGCTCGATATCGACAAGAACCCCCGGGCGCGGGCGAATACGGTCGAGAGGGCGCTCGACTGCTCGCTCGCCGACATGAACGTGCTGCTCGCCGAAGACAACGAATTGAATGCCGAGATTGCCCAGACGCTGCTAGAATCCGAGGGCGTCGTGGTCACCCGCGCCGTCAACGGCAACGAAGTCGTCGATCTGTACCTGTCTCATCCCGCCGGCAGCTTCGATGCGATCCTGATGGACATTATGATGCCGGACATGGACGGTTACGAGGCAACCCGCGCGATTCGCCTGAGCGAGAAGGTCGATGCAGCCGATATCCCCATCATCGCGCTCACTGCCAATGCCTTTGCCGAGGACGCCAAGGCGGCACACGACGCCGGCATGAACGCCCATCTGTCCAAACCGCTCGACTTTAACAAGCTCAAAAACATACTCGCCCGCATCAAGAAAAACGGATCCGTTTCGCTATAGTTTGTGCTCAACCACCACGCACGACCAGAAAGGAAGCCAACGATGTTTAGGCCCTTACGTCGAAAGAAACGCGCCATCACTGACGAGGAAGCGCGCGAACTGCTCGCTACCTGCAAGCGCGGCGTCTTTGCCGTCAACGGCGACGATGGCTACCCGTACGCCATTCCCGTCAACTACTTCTTTGACGCCGAGCACGACAAGATCTATTTCCATGGCGCCAAAGCCGGCCACAAGGTCGACGCACTCAAGCGCGATGACAAGGTCTGCTTTACCGTATACGGCAACGAGTGGTACCAGGACGGTGACTGGGCTCCCTACGTTATGAGCACCGTCGTCTTTGGCCGTTGTCGCCTGGCGAATGACACCCCCGCGTTTATCGAGGACAAAGTCCGCCAGCTCGCCCTTAAGTACTACCCTTCTGCCGAAGAAGTCGAAGAGGAAATCGCCAAGGACATTAAGGGCGTCCAGCTCTACGAGATTTCGATTGAGCATCTTTGCGGCAAGCAGATTCAAGAAAAGTAAGCCCCTCAGCAGGCCTCATCAATAACAATATGGCCCAGTTCCAACCCACCTTGGAACCGGGCCATATGCTTATGAAGCGTCGGCGGCGATGTGCGCTAGCGCCTCGACGAGCTCTTGCGAGCTCACGGGTTTACTTAGGTGCGCGTTCATGCCCGCCTCACGCGAAAGCCTACGGTCGTCGGCAAAGGCGTTGGCGCTCACGGCGATAATCGGCGTGGTCGCGGCATCCTCGCGATCGAGTGCTCGAATCTGACGCGTGGCCTCAAGGCCATCGATGCCAGGCATCATGATGTCCATCAACACCACGTCGTACTCGTGCGGTGCGCTCGCGGTAAACATCTCGACGGCAGACTCACCATCCTTAGCATGCGTCACGATGGCACCGGCACGGCTGAGCGTAAACTGCGCGATCTCGGCATTCAGATCGTTATCCTCTACGAGCAAAACGCGCAAGCCCTGGAGCGCATCGCCGTCTCCCGCATCCGCGGGAACTGCCTGAGGAATCTCGGAGCGGTCGCACTTCTCGAACGGCAGGCGAATGGTAAACGTCGTCCCCTGCCCCAAGACACTCGTAAAGCTCATGGTTCCGCCCATAAGCTCGACCAGCTGTTTTGCGATAGGCGCGCCCAGGCCAGTTCCCGACGAAGCGCCTTCCACCTGCTGCTCCTCGCGGCAAAACGGCTCGTAGAGGTGCTTTTGGAACTCCTCGCTCATGCCAATACCGTTGTCGGCGATCGTGTATTCATAGACGGGGACGCCATCCGCTGGCTCCACCTCGCGGCACACCAGGCGGACATAGCCGCCCTGGCGGTTGTACTTGACGGCATTGCCGGCAATATTGAGCAACAAACGCTTGAGGTGCGTCACGCTCACCCGCGCATAGGGATGATTAAGCGTCTGCTGGTCGGAGATAATTGTCACCAGACGCTCCTCGGCCTGGCGCTCCAGAATATCGCGCACTTCACAGTTGAGGGCCACCAAATTTATGGGCACGAGGTTCAGGTCGACCTGCCCGCTCTCCAGGCGACTCATATCGAGCGCCTCGTTGGCAAGGTCGAGCAGCAGTCCCGATGCCGTCCAGATTTTTGAGCGGCACTCAGTCTGCTTTTGCAGATCGTCCGCATTGGCATCGCCAACCTCGACCATGCCGCGAATGCCGTTGATGGGCGTGCGCAGATCGTGGCTCATGCGACGCAGAAACTCCGTCTTTGCCGAGTTGGCAGACGAGGCCTCACGCGCCGCCTTTGCCAGCTTGTCGCCATAGTCGCGCTCCTGCTGCAGCAAGTCCGTCAAACGTCGACGATCAGCGCGGCGACGCACCGTCACAACAACGGCTATAACACCGCCGTAGAGCACCAGCACGCCGGCGGCAACAGCCGCGGCGACCTCAAAGTAGCGCTGCGCCGAGGCATAGGTGTACACATAGAATTTGTGCGCTTTTCCAAATGTGCCCAAATACCACTCGCCGTCGGCGTTAACCAATCTGACCTTACCAGCCAGGCATCGATCCTTAATACCGTCGACAATAAAGACATCCGTCGCAGGCAGATCGAACACGCCCAATACGGTGGGTTCAACGGCATTGGTCGCAACGACCTTGCCGTCGCTTTCGATCACGATATTGCCGCTATCGATGGTTTCATAGCCATCAAGCAAGCTCTGCAGTTTGAGCGTATTGCTTGCAACCGCTTTCGCGCTCTGATGCCTTACCGCGACAACGATGCCCTCGCCATCCTGCCGAGTCACGCAGCCAATGTCTGCGACCGAATCATCCGCAAGCGTGATGCGGGCGGTATAGGACTTAAGCGGATGAGTTGCCACCTCAAGCACGGGTGATTCTTTGAGATACGTAGCGAGCGACCCGTAGTCCACATCGCCCGTCGAGGACTCGGACACCAAATTGCCCGATGCGTCCGTCACGATCAGCGCGCTCACGTTGAACTGGTCGGCGTATTGCTCCAGCATGGCGTTATCCACCGAACCGTCGCGCTCCATATCGCGGGCAGCCTCTCCGGCGATCTCCATAACGCGAATCAGGTTTTTGGTCGTATAGGCGCTGTTGAATGCATCGTAGGAAAGGCTCTGCGTCGCCACGTAATCGACAACGTCGGCAAAGCGCTGCTCGGCTTGGGCCGTCGTGTAACCGTAGCTCATCATGCCGGCAACAACCGAGAGCGCTATCCCCAGCAGAGCGACAAGGAGCCATGCCCCTGCCGAACGATTGCCCCGCTCCTGAGCAGCGTGGTCGGGCGCATCGATCATGACAGGCCCTCCATATTCAAAAATGGCGAAGGGTCATCGAAGTACTTTGACACCAGGCGTTCCATGGTGCCATCGGCAAGCATTTCTTGGTAGGCATGAGTGAGCTTGACGTCGATGCCACGCGTATCGTTGATATCGAAAGCGGTGCCCAAACCGACCTCTAGCAGCGGCTCATCCAAAATGCGATATGTCACACCATAGTCTTTTTCGTAGGTGAGGAACGAGGACTCATGCGCGGCGATAGCGTCGACCAGGCCCTCGACGAGCGCCGGGTTCAGGTATGAACCGTCCGAAAAGCTGTAGAGTTCCTTGATCTGCGGAACGTTTTCATTTATGCGATTGAGCAAAATGTCCTCGGGCTTGGTGGTGGACTGAACCGCCACGATCTTATCCTCAAGATCGGCAAGCGTGTAGATATCGCTCTGGGGATCGACCGCGACCACCTGGCGGCTCGCAAGGTACGGGCCGGCCCAACGATATTCGTTTTCGCGACCCGTCATACTAAAGCTGCCCATGACACAATCGAGTTCGCCGCTCGCCAGCAGCTCCTTCTTCTTTTCCCAGTCGATCAGCTGGTATTTTGGCTTGTAACCAATGCGAGCCAAAGCCTCGGTCAATATCTCGACATCCAGGCCAACGATATCGCCGTACTCGTCGGTATACACAAACGGTGGATAGAGGTCGCTTCCGACGTTGAGCGTCTTAAGGTCGTCGTCTTTGACTTGCGAGGCGTCCAGACCTTCTAATGCAGACGTCGAGGCTCCGTCATTCGACCCGGAGCAGCCAGCTATCGCTACGACAAAGACGCTCGCCACTGCAAGCGCAACAAACAACGAAATGGCAACCGAGCGACGGGATCTTTTCATCGAGCTCCATACGATCCTGTTTACAGACTTAAATGGTTAAAGATAATAGCAAACAAAACCACACGAGTGCCCAATTGTTACAGGCGCTTTACCGTGTGGGACCTTCCAGCCGACTTGGCAGAAGGCCCCGCATGCAGTGCTCACTTACCGTGCATTAAAAACATAGCGGTCCAGGCGGTCGCACGCCTCCCTTACGCGCGAAAGCGGCAGCGCCAGATTCACGCGAATGTGGCAGGGTCCGTGGAACGGGCGGCCGTCCTGATACCCCACGCCCACGCGCGCCCCCTCATCGAGCAACCACTGAATATCGCGGCCATGCTCTCGGCACCACTCGGTGCAGTCCAGAAACACCATGTACGTGCCCTGCGGACGTGAATAGGACACGCCCTCAAAATGCTCGTCCACGTAATTGCAGAAGTACTCGATATTGCCGGCAAGCACCTGATTGAGCTCGTCCACCCACTCATAGCCCTGCGGCTGGTAGGCACCGATAAGCGCATGCATGGAGAGGACATTCATCTCGTTGTAGTGGGTCTTGTTGGACACGGCGCACACGCGGTCGCGCAGCGTCTCGTTATAGATGATGTGGTAGCTGCCGACCAGGCCCGCCAGGTTGAACGTCTTGCTGGGCGCGTAGAGGGCGACCGTGCGCATGCGGGCATCCTCGCTCACCGACTGCGTCGGGATATGCTTGTGCCCCGGCAGGATGATATCGGACCAAATCTCGTCCGAGATCACCACGCAATCGTGCTGGCAATAGACGTCCATGGCGCGCTCAATCTCGTCGCGCTCCCATACGCGGCCGCAGGGATTGTGCGGCGAGCAGAACACCGCGGCATGGATGTGGTTTTGAGCGAGCTTGCGCTCCATGTCCTCAAAGTCCATGCGCCACACGCCCTGATCATCGAGCTTAAGCGGGCTATGGACAATACGATAGCCCGCGGCCTCAATGGACTTGGTAAAGCCGATGTAGGTGGGGCTGTGGACCAGCACCGCATCGCCCGGCTGGACATACGCGCGCAGCGTCGACACGACACCGCCCAGCACGCCGTTTTCGTAACCGATATGTTCAGGGCGCAGGCCCTCGACGCCATTGCGGCGGCTCTGCCATTCGATGATGCGGTCGAAATACTCGGAGCGCGGATTGAAATAGCCAAACATGGGGTGCTGGGCACGCTGAATGATGTGTTCCTGGACCGTGGGCACCGTGGCGAAGTTCATGTCCGCCACCCACATGGGAATGCGATCGAAGCCCTCGTCGGGTGCGTTTGGAGCCATGCCGGGGATCTCACCCCAAGAATCAACGGCGATGGAGTCCATGCCGTGGCGGTCGATAAGCGAGCTAAAGTCGTATTTCATGCTGAGCTCCCGTGCAAAGTGATTGTTTTGGTAGGCGTTATTGTCCACCAGCGTGGGCGGTTTTGGCGCGGAGTTTGGCGCTTAATTTGACGGGTGCGGACGAATGGCTGGTTAGTCTTGCGCGTCGTTGACGGCGACTACGGTTAGCTGGGTTTCGTCGACCGTAAACGATATGTCGAGCCCGGCGTAGGCCAGATGATAGACGCGGTTTGGCTCGTGTTTGCTGCCCGCGCGGCGCGGATCTTGGCGTAGAACCTCGACCAAGCCAGAAATCTTTGCGGGCGGGACCATATCCTGCAGAGCTTGCGGAAACTCAACATCGAGCTCTTGCCACGGAGCATCCTCAATCCAGCCGCCGGTCGCATCCGAGTGGCAATCCGCAAACGGGATGTAGGGCTTAATGTCGTAGATGGGCGTGCCGTCACGCAGGTCGGCCCCCAGCACATGGATGATGGGGCCATCGTCGGTGAACTCGACACGATCGAGCTTGACGCAGGTGAGACCGATGGGATTAGGGCGAAACGGGCTGCGCGTGGCAAAGACGCCCACACGCTCGGCTCCACCCAGGCGCGGCGGACGCACGGTCTTCGACCATTTTGCGTTGGTGCCGGACCTGTCCTGCGACTTGGCATCGGCAACTATGTCCTTAGCCGTGCCGCCGGGCGTTCCGTTTTCGAAGCGCCACAGTAGCCACAGGTGAGAGAATGAGTCCAGACCCTCAACCGCTGCATTGGAGGCAAATTCCGGCTCAAAAACGATGCGTCCCTGCAGATGAGGCGCCAAAAAGCTGTTGCGCGGAATGCCGAACTTCTGCGGCAGGTCGGTATGTATGTGTGCAATAGGTTCCATGCCGGTCATTGTACGGCATGAAGGCGTGGGACGTTGCGCGCAATTCTTCGCCGCGGTCCCCCGTCATGCAACCAACGGTTGCTTGGAAGGGCGCCTGCCGCCGCGTATGCTTAAGCCATCAACCAGCAGAAAGGAGCCGCTATGGCCTTTGCAGAAAAGCTCATTGCCATCCGTCGCGCCCATCACCTTACCCAAGAGCAGCTCGCCGCCAAACTCTTCGTCACACGCCAAGCCGTCAGCCGCTGGGAGCGCGACGAGGTCACCCCGGGCATCGACATGATGAAGCTCATTGCCGCCGTAACCGGAGAGCCGTTGTCCCACCTGCTCGAAATGCCCGAGCATTATTGCCAGAGCTGCGGCATGATACTCACGCCCGACGACTGCGGCACCGATGCCACGGGTGCCACGACCGACCATTACTGCAAATGGTGCTACGACCACGGCAAGTACACCTACGACACCACCATGGAGGCGATGATCGAGGATTGCGCCCCGCGGCTGGCGCAAAACACCGGCATGTCGCTCGACGAAGCCGTCTCGCTCATGGGCGCCGTCCTGCCGCAACTGGAGCGCTGGCGCACCGTGCAGGAAAACGAGGAGCGCTACGGTGCCGAGGCGCGGGCGCGCTATGGCGATGAGGCTATCGATGCGGCAAACGAGGCGCTGCTGGACATGGATCCTCAGACATGGAACGACATGAAGGAACTTGAACGCGCTATTCTGGGTCAACTCTCGATTGCCATGGGCATTGGCGACCCAGAGAGCAACGAGGCCCACAAACTTGTCGCAATGCACCGTCGATGGATTGCCCTTAACTGGGGACACGAGCCCCAAGACGAAGCATACCTGGGCCTCGCCCACGGCTATCTTGCCGATCAGCGCTTTGTTGACTACTACGACAAGCCCTGCGGCACCGGAGCCACGGCGTTTCTGGTCCAGGCCATCGAGTCGTCGTTGACGCGCGCATAGACCGCGGCTGCTTTGGGTATTTCAATCAAAACTTCAACCGATTGGAGACCTATGGCTACTGATCATGAGCTCGTGCTCTACGTTATGACTGGCTGCCCGTATTGTATAAAGGTCAAGCGCTTTTTGGCCGATAACGGCGTGACCATTCCCGAGCGCAATATCTCGACCGACCCCGAAGCCGAGCAGACGCTCATCGCCGTCGGCGGAAAACGCCAGGTTCCCTGCCTGTTCATCGACGGCAAGCCACTCTACGAATCGAGTGGCATCATCGCATGGGTACAGGAGAACCTGCTCTAGTACGCGCATCCCGTCCGTCCAAGACCCCACCCCATACGGCCTAAACATGTACACCAGCATCCAAAGTCGACATTTTTCGACATCTTTGGATGCTGGTGTACAGCTTTTGCGGGTAGTCATGGACGCTCTTAACCGGCTAATTGTTTGAGGCGACCTTTGGATTATGGCTGTTTGACGCCTCTGGAAAGGGTTTCCGAGAGGGCTGTGGTCAAAAAAGGGCAAATATGAGTACTGCTACCTGTTTAGTAGCAGCGATTTTGATCACTTCAGGAGCTATTCAACGTTCCATACGTCCGTAGACGACGCTATTTCTCCTCATATGTTCAATAAAAGTAGCTCCTAATGGGAACAAATCTCATCAGGAGTTACTATTTATAGCAAAATAAATGCAACTATAATGGCAACAGTACTCATATTTGCCCTTTTTTGACCACGACCCTCCAGAATAGCCGCTGAGGACGACACTAAATGACAAAATCCGGCACTTGGACGTTCTTATATGATTAGCCATTGAAGGACACCTAACGACTACTCCCATTCGCGACACACTGTGTCGCGAATTAAGCTGGTCCCATTATCGAAGACCAGTGAGAGCTCCTGCCCAGAATCTCGATAGCTTAATAAAGCGCTCCCCTCCGGAAGTTCAATGAGCATCCAAATTCCAGGCTGAAAAGCAAAGGAGTATCGAAGCCGTCAATGCTCATTTTCTATCGAACACGCGGGTCAAAACAAGCTAATTAGCCTGATAAACTGTTTGTTTTTTGTCTGCAAGACTGTATACAAAAAGATTATCCGTTGACCTGTGCTCGACATTATGCCGATCGATAGGAGACGCTATGGACGCTAAGCAGCTCGAAAAAATGATGGGGTTTGCCCCCGGAGAGTTGGAGAAAGCCGCAGAGGCATACGAAAAAGATGAATGGCCGAAGGGTCGCGCCATCAAGCTGGGAAGGCCGTCGATCTCCGATGAGCCAAGCGTTGTTTTATCGGCACGTGTGGGCGAATCGGTCCTTGAAGCCTTTGACGCAAAAGCAAAGCGCCATGGGCAAACACGCACGGAGCGACTCAGGGAGCTCATCACGCTCGATGCAATGATTGCCTAAACTCAACTCCCCCGCCGACCCAAACATATACGCCAGCATCCAAAGTCGACATCTTTCGACATCTTTGGATGCTGGTGTACAGTTTTTGCGGGTAGTCATCGGGGACGTTCTTAAATGACTAGTCGCTAAAGAACGTCCCCGATGTCTAACTAGCCGCGGAAGCGAGCTATGGGTGCGAGTGGCTGCTCGCGAAAGACCCGCTCGACGGCGGCGCGGTATTCGTCGACCTTTTTGGTCTTACGTACGAGCTTGTGAACGGTAGCGGGGTCGACGAAAGCGCACTTGGCGTAGAACCACCACTCCTTCATACGAAAGACCGCGTTACCGCCAATCTCTTCTGCATAGGCCGCAAACAGCGTGTCGTGGAAACGCTGCAGTTCGGCTGCCGTGGCAGCAGGGCCGCCCTTGACCATGCGAGCGAGAGCGGGATTCGCAAGCAAGCCACGCCCCAGCATCACATGGCGTGTCCCGGGATAGGCCTCCACCAGCGCATCCATATCCTCAAGATCAAAAATATCGCCGTTGTATGCCACCGGAAACGGCGCACGTTCCAGCGTCTCGCCATAGAACTCTTTGCGCGGTGAGCCTGTATAACGGTCCTTCTGTACGCGCGGATGCACGATCAGCTCTGTTAGCGGCATGCGGCAATACAGATCGAGCACGCGCTCATACTCGTCGTCGTCCTCGAGCCCCAGCCTAGTTTTGACCGATACCGGCAACGGCGACCGCTCGCACACATCGCTTAAGAACGCCTCGAGCTCGTCGAGATTGCGCAAGAAACCCGAGCCCTTGCCCTTGGCGACAACCGTTCCCGAAGGGCAACCCAAGTTGAGATTGACCTCGCGGTAGCCCATGTCAGCGAGCACCTGTGCCGCCCACACAAACTCGTCCGCGTTCTTGGACATCAGCTGAGGCACCACGTTGAGCCCCTGGTTATTGGCAGGATCGATCTCCTTAAACGCCTTGCCGCCAAAGCGGTTTCCCACCCGCGGCGGCGGCAAAAATGGCGTGTAATAGCAATCGAGCGCACCGAAGCACTCCGCATGCACGCGACGGAACACATGCCCGGTAATCCCCTCCATGGGGGCCAGCGAAAGGATCATCTACTCTTCTCTCATATCAACACAACAAAGGGGCCGTCCCTTTGTCACATGCATTATGCCTTGCGCTTCAGGCGATTCACAAGGAAGAGGTAGCTACTGAACGATGACCACCCTCCAGCCGCACCCCATACAACGAGGTCTAATACTTTTCCCGAGAAGTGAACGAGTGAAAACGGGCCCCGAAGCATCTGCACTTTCGAGATGCAATTTCCTGCGGTTTTGCCAGCCAAATCCTGCGGGTTTGACGTCTAAAAATGTCGATGCTTCGGAGGCCCAAGTATGGCCGTTCACTTCTCGGAAAAGTATTAGACCTCGATTTACATGCCACTCAATGTGACAAAGTGGCTGCTCCTTTGTCACATTCGATGAAAAAGGGCACCGATGTTAGTCGATGCCCCAAAGCGGCTGCAGGTTAAGCCCTACAGCGTATGTCTAAGACGAATCGAACTATTCGTCCCAGGAGAGGTTCTTACCAGTCTTTTTTGCCAGCAGCAAGAACAGGCCGATAATAACGTTGCATGCGATGCAGAAGATGAAGACGCCCTGGAAGGAGCCGACAAGCTCATAGACCTTCATCATAACGGGCATGCCAAAGGCGCCGACGATATAGCCCACGGAGCAGATCAGCGCGAAGATGCGACCGAAATCGCGGGAGCCAAAGACATCCATAACCAAAACGGTCAGGGCAGTGCCAGCGATGACGTACATTACGTCGTTCACGCCTGCTGCGAGGATGCTGAGCGTCGAGTTGCCGCTGCTCATCATGAGCATGACAAAGGAGAGGATGGAGACAGCGAGCCAGCCCAGAATGGCCTTCGTGCTGCCGAACCTATCGCAAGTGGTGCCGACGATCGGATTGAGGAACAGATCGAAGAGCGATGCAGCGGATACCATGAAGCCGCCCACCATGGGGCTAAAACCAACCTCGGAAGCATACGTCGGGAAGAGCTGGTTCATGCAGCAAGTGAGCTGAACGAGACAGAGGAAGCCGATGCAGAAGAAGAAGGCAGGCGACTTAATGGCGCGCGCATAGCTAACGCCACGCGTGCTATCCTCGGTCGTCTCCTCGGTCTCGGTGACCGTCTCGCCCTCGACGTAGCCATAGGGCAGCATGCCCTTGTCCTGAGGCTTGTAGCGGATGATCAGAATGGAAGCTGGGAGAATGAGCACTGCGGAAACACCGGCGAGCACCAGATAACCAGTTCTCCAGCCAGCGGCCTCGATGACAGAGGTGATGACGGGACTCATGATGAGCATGTAAATCGAGTTCACTGCCCAAGCGAGACCGATTGCCAGGCCACCAGATTTTTTGAACCACTGGTCAATAACGTCGGACATAGCGACGCCGGTGGTGAAGGCGAAGCAAACGCCAATCAGGGCGCCAGCGGCGATGAACATCCAGACTTCGGTGTAGAAGGCCATGCCTGCGCCGGCAGCGAGCAAAATAAGCTCGACAACGGGGAGCCAAACCTTGCCAACGACCTTGGGAATGAGTTTTCCGACAAACGGAAGAGCTGCCGCAAGACCAATGAGCGTTGCGGTGAAGTAATACGAGAAGATGGAATAGTCAAACCCGAACTCCTCGCACACGGGTGCGACGAAGGAGCCCGCGATGACGCTATAGGATCCGGTCGTGCCGGCAGACATAAGGCCGAGCGCGATTACGAGAACCCATGCGTAAACCTTGCTGCTCTTTAACTTTGCATTTTCCATTGACGCAGCTCCTAGAGACCCAGAAGGGCACACATAACGGCCTTGATGGTGTGCTGACGGTTCTCTGCCTCACGGAAGATGACCGAAGCGTTGGCCTCAAAGCACTCGTCGGCAATCTCGAAACCCTCGGTGATGATCTCGCGATGAAGGTCGTTCTTGCACTGGTCGAGGAGCATCTTGCCAACACGGTGATCCGCGTTGTGGACAGAGGGAAGCTCATGCATGCAGAAGATGTCGGGATTGTTGGTGCGCTTGCACAGCTCGCTGGTGACGCGATAGGGGTACAGAGACTCGGCATCGCCCAACCAGGAGTTGTAGTCGTCGGGATCCAGAACCTCTTCTCCGCACTCGGGGTTGATGTAGCGCCACTCCTCGGTAACGATAACGTCAACGCCATCCAGGGCATCGAGGTCAGAGGTGATGGTAAAGGTCCTATTGGGAGCGTACTTGGCGTAGCAGGCCTCCACCTCTTCGATCATTTCCTTGCACATCTGATGACGGAGGTCGTCGGGGCCGATGGCGAGGAAGTCCATGTCGAGCATAGCGCACAGACGGCCATACCACACTGGGGCGCCGGCGCAGTTGCCAACGAAAGCCATCTTCTTGCCGCGGCTCGTACGCAGACCGCCCCATTGCTCTTCCATCGTAAGAGCGTCAGCGAGCATCTGAGTCGGGTGATCGCCGAGAGTAAGGGCATTGATGACCGGGATGTCAACCAGGTCAGCGACGTCATAGAGGAACTGCTCGTCCTTCTGTGCGCGGTAGACGATGAGATCGTACATGCCGTTAAAGACGCGCATGGCATCCTTGACGGTCTCGCAGTCACCCATGTGGGAGTTGGTCAGATAAGTGAAGCCCATGCCCAAATCATTGCAGGAGGTCTCGAATGCGCAACGAGTACGGGTCGAGCCCCACTCAAAGTTGGCGAGGACGTTTTTGCCGGGGAAGTAGCGCTGGTCGACACCAGACTTCTTCTGAGCCTTAAGGTTCCAGGCAAGATCGATGAGATAGCGGAAATCCTCGGAGGAGAGATCATGGATGTTGATGTAGTCGCGACCGCGGAGGCTGTTGTTCATGCCTATTTCCTTTCGAATTATTATCAAAATTATTGTTGAATGTGTCCCCGAGGAAAACACGGGTATCCCTCGGGGAGCGGTACATGTGGCGCCTAAGCCAAAGAGCGCAGGCTCTAAGGCTCACTAACGACTGGCCGCCACGTCCTTAGTCCAGCAGTGCACGCCGCCGCCGGGCAGGTTAAGCGCGAGGGAATCAATCATGATGACTTTGCGATCGGGGAAGCAGCTCTCAAGAACTGCCTTGGCCTGCTCATCCTTCTCTTTCACGACCTCGCTCATGCCCTCGTGGTAATAACGCTGGCCAAGAACGACGCCGTTGCAAATCAGGAAGTTGCAGTAGCTCGCTGCGGCGTAGAAGTGGACGGGGCCCTCGGGCCAGGGGGTGCCATCCATAAACTTGCCGCCCATTTCGTCGATGAAGCCCTTATAGAGCTCGTAATCTTCATCGCCAGGGGCGATAACGACTTCAATAGGCTCGGCGGTGGGCATACGAACGATCTCGAAGGGCTTGCCCTCCCAGTCCGTTTCGTTGCTCAGGATCTCGTAGGCTGCCTCAATGCGGCGACGAGACTCTGCTCCAGCCTTGCTCGAGGCTGCCTCTTCATCGGACACCTCGGCAAGAAGAATCTTGTTCGGAGTGATAAAGCGACACATCTCATCAATGTGAGCTGCAAAGCTCATGCCAAAGACGGGAGTTCCGTCTTCCTTCTCGTCGAGGATGCCCAGTCGATAGTCGTCGTCCTCGAGCATAGGCTGCGGAAGCCAGATAACCTTGTTGAGGTTGTAGATGCGCTTATACTCGGCCTCTACTTCCTCTTTCGTGAACTCGGGATTACGCTTGCGGCATTCCGTGTCCTCGATGGCGATCAGAGTGCCGTGACCGTCAAACTCGCGGTCGCCGCCCTCCGAAACCATTTCGGAATTGACGATATCGAAGCAACCGAGCGCAACCGCCATGTGAACGGCTGCCTTACGTGCGGACTGGCACTCCGGGGAGTTCTTGTCCCACACGCCGTAATAGGTCCAAGCGGGGTTGACCATATAAGAATGGCCCTTGTCGTCGACCATGATGCTGGGACCGTTGTCGCGGACATAGAAGTTGGAGTCTTCGAACTGCGTGATCTCGATGCGATCGAGATCAACCCCCTCCTCCTTCAGGCGCGAGCAAGCCTCCTCATAGGAGCCGGGGGTGCCGCAATTGAGGTTGACCGTAACGTCGCCATACTCGAGCAGAGCCTTGATCACGTCAACGCAGGGCTGGCGGTTATCGTAGCCCTCTGCACGGATGTAATCGGGAAGCCATGTCACATAGACGTTGGAGCGCTTCTCGAACTCGCCCGGCATACGATAGTTCTCGTACATGGTTGGTCCTTCCGTCGGGTTTCCCGCGATGCTGTCCGGCCGCGACAATAGCGGGGTTTCACCTGCTATAGTACTACTATACCTACCGTTCGGTAGATAATTTTGAATAATTACCGCTCGCCTACTGATACATACCGTTCGCCGTATATAGTGGTCATGTTTGGACACGAATTGATGTTCCGTTGCCATCCTTAATAATGTTGGTAGTGCGGAAGTGATTTGCAATGGAGAAATGCAGCGTGAGCACAAGAAAAAAAATATTGGACGCAATGTACGATCTTGTGGCAGAAGTCGGTTATGACAAAGCGTCTATCGGAAAGATTTGCGACTTTGTCGGTATATCCAAGCCGTCGGTGTACTACTACTTTCCCTCAAAAGAGGAGATTTTCACTACGCTCTTGGACAGCATGTTTCCGACCATTGACTATCAGCGCGACTACTCGCTAATAGTCGATAGGGACGGGTTCAAGGCCGCGCTTATCGAGCTCGGCAATTCAGTTATAGGTGGCTATCGAAGCGATGAAAAGCGCCGGCGCGTGCTGGCCGAGGTTAGCGTTCAAGCAAATCGAATTCCTGCAGTTCAGGAACGTCAAGCGACGGCGACCAAACGAACCATGGATGCGCTTAAAGACATCCTTCTTCATGGTGTAGAGATTGGCGCGTTTTCCGATAGCGCCGACGTAATGCTCTACGTACAAATTCTTTATACCGTTCTGGAGGGAGCAAGCAATACGGTCGCTCAAGGTGAGGATATTGATGAGAAAGCGGTTTGGGCGGGAATAGTCGAGCTTATGTTCAAATAAACCAGCCAAGCTGAAGCGCATGTTGGCACCCATGGTGCCTGCGGGCAACCTTTAAAACGAAAACAGGGGTCGACTCCAGTCTGGCTTGGAGTCGACCCCTGTTGCATGGCAATCTATGCCGATGCAAATCGGCGCTTATTACTTTTCAGCAGCCTTATTGAGAAAGCCGGAAACGATAGCAAACGCAGCAATCATAAGGTTGCAGGCAATGCAGAAGATAAATACTCCCTGGAATGACCCTGCCATGCCGTAAACCTTCATCATGACCGGCATTCCAAAAGCACCGACGACATAGCCCGCTGAGCAAACGATCGAATAGATCCTTCCAAAATCGCGTGATCCAAAGAGCGAGAGGAGAAGCATCGGCATTGCGGTTCCAACGATGGCGAACATGACATCGTTTACACCAGCTGCAATGATGGAAACGGTCTCATTGCTTCCGCCAATGATAAGAAGCAGGAATGAAAGAATGCTGACACCTGTCCATGCGACCGTTGCTTTAATAGCGCCAAGCTTGTCGCATGTTTTGCCCACGAAGGGATTTAGGAAGATATCGGAGAGTGAAGCTGCCGAGACCATTAAGCTTCCTACGATAGGATTGAAACCGACCTCGCTTGCATAGGTTGGAAACAGCTGGTTCATGCAGCAGGTGAGCTGCGCCACGCAAAGCAAGAGGACACAGAGAATAAAAGACGGCGTTTTCGCGGCATCGCGGAGTGCCATGCCCGAAAGGACATCTTCCTGCTCATCGGCGCTGCAGCTCTCATGGGTTTCGGAGGCGGTCTCTCCGTACGGAAGCATATTGCGATCAGAGGGGTTAAGGCGAATGATAAATGCGCTTGCAGGCAAAATCATAGCTGCAGAAACGGCCGCAAGCACGATGTATCCCGTACGCCAGCCTTGCTGCTCGATGACCAGTGTAATGACAGGACTCAATAACAGCGTGCAGAGAGAATTAACGCCCCAAGCGAGGCCGATGGCGAGACCGGACGATTTGCTGAACCATTGGTCAATGACATCGGACATGCAGACGCCCGTTGTAAACGAAAAGCAGATGCCGATCACTGCGGCGGAGACGGTGAACATCCAGACCTCGGTGTAGAACGCCATTGCGGCGCCGGCGGCAATAAGGACGAGTTCAATGCAAATATGCCATGGTTTGCCGATTACTTTTGGAATGAAGCGACTCAAAAGCGGAAGCCCAAGCGCAAGGCCAAGAAGAATCGCGGTGAAATAGAAAGAAAAAGAAGTGTAGTCAAAGCCCAGATCTTCACATACTGGAGCAACGAATGAGCCGGCAATAATGCTATATGTGCCAGTTGTTCCGGCGGACATTAAGCCGAGTGCAATAACGACGACCCAAGCAAATGCGCCGCTTTCACGGAGACAATCTTTTTTGGCTGGTGTGGTGAGAGTCATGGTTGCTCCATTTCTATCGGCAATACATCCTATATGCCTACCGATAGGTATATAAACCAGAGGACTCTTCGTCAAGCATTAAGCGGGGAGAGGGAGTTCTTAACCTGCCGAACGGTAATTAGACCCCGTTTTCGCAAGGGTCTCAATGTGACAAAGGGACTGTCCCTTTGTCGCATTATTCAGAGCGCAGGGCTTCTACGGGGTCTTTTTTGGATGCACTGCGGGCCGGTAGCAGACCGGCGACGACCGTTAGCAGCACCGAAATCGCGATGAGCACCAGCGCATCCTGCACGGGCAGACTCATTAGGTTGGGGACCTGTTTGGCCGCAAGCGCCCAAGCATTGACCGGGAAGCTCACGGCCACCACGACGACAACAGCAAAGACGCCGGCAATGAGGCCCTCGATAAAGGTCTCGGCGTTGAACACGTTTGCCACGTTACGCTTCGACGCGCCAATCGCACGCAGAATGCCAATCTCCTTTTTGCGCTCCAGCACGCTGATATACGTGATGATGCCGATCATGATGGAGCTCACCACCAGGCTGATACTCACGAATGCGATGAGCACCAAGCTGATGGTGTTCACAATGTCGGTCACCGAACCCATGATGATGCCCATGTAGTCGGTGTACGAGATTGCCTGTTCATCGTGACCAGCGGCTTTGACCTGCTTGTTGTACGCATCGATGTGATCGAGCACGCGCTCTTTGGCCTCAAAGTCGCGCGGGAAAATCTTAACCGAGATGGGGTCTGCCTCATCCGCATAGCCCAACGTGGTCAGATTGTTGTCGTAGGTGAGCTTCGAAGCCTTGGCATAGCTCATCATGAGCGAACTCAGATCCTCGGCGTCCATGTTGAAATGGATGGCACGAGTAAAGGCGCTCGCATCCACGCGCATGGCGCTCGCCAGGTTAGCAAAACTCGAAGACATCTGCGTCGCCATTTGGTCCATAAGCCCTGCCGCGCCTGCCTTGAGCTGAGTTGACACCGTCGCCGCAATCTGATCGCTGATTGCCTTCATCACCTGGTCCATAGCCTGCTGCAGATACGGAGCCAGTTGCTTTTGGACATAGTCGGTCATCGCCTGTTGCAGGCGCTCGGCCAGGGCATCGCCGCCGAGCGCTTTGAGCTGGGCCAAGATTTGCTGGGCTGCCGTATCCCTCTCAAGATACGTCGAGAATGCGGCAGCGAGCTTTGACGCGTCCTTAAGATCTTCGGGCGACAGCGCCTTAAACTGATCAGACTGCAAAAAGCCCTCAAACAGTTGGTTGGCAAGTATTCCCACCTGCTGCATTTGCTCGGGCGTGAGCTCCAGACCGTCAAAGATGTCCGAGAAATCTGGAGCCGGTGCTTTTGCCATGATGTCGCTGAAGTCGATGTCCCTTCCAACGCCCGAGAGGTCAATGTCCAGCCCGGATAAGTCGATACCAGAAAGGTCCATACCGCCGGCCGCACCCGAGAGTGCAGACGCATCAAACGAGAACGCGCTCTTAAGTGCTGCCTCGTCCACACTGAACATGCTGCCCAGATCCACTCCTTGTTTGGCCTCGCCTTGTAGTTCGTCGAAGGTTTTGCCCGTAAAGACATCCGTCTCGGGGTGGTCGAGTTGCTCCTGCACAATCTGCGAATCGGCGGCGCGCTCCATAAGCTGGCGAGTCAGCGCATGCGTATAGGCAATGCCCGGAGACAACGCACTCGCATTGGCCGTCTCGTTAGGTCGCACCACGCCCACAATGTGCACGTCAATACCGTCGGCAACCTTGGCAGCCATAAAGTCGGCGTCGTCAGACATGTCGGTCCACATGCCGGTCTCTTCGTTTTTGCGATAGGCATCGGCCGGCGACAGCACCTTAAACGTCGTGGACAACGCATCATCGTAGGTAAAGTCGGCGCCGGTCTCGGGCGTCTCGATCTTACCGTCGGCCGTCATGGCACTGTTTACCAGATCGTTGAGCTCATCGATATCCAGCGCACCGATGCTGTAGAGCGTATAGTCGCCCACCGTGCCACGACTCGAAAGCACCATCACGGCTTCGTTGGCAGACGTGGGCCAATGACCGGCGACGACATCGTACTGGCTGTCGAGCAGACTCTGGTCGTCGATCATCTCGTTAAAGACCGAGGTTCCCATGGATTCCATGCTCACCGTTGCCGCCGAGCTCGCGCCTCCGCTCATGGCCTCGGTCATGGCGTTGGGCACCAGCCGGACAGGCTTCTCATCGCCCTTGCCGGCACGATAGACAACCGGCGATACACCGTAGCCGTACTGAATGGCGTTGACCTCTTTGTCGATGCCGTCGCCACCGGCATCGAGCCATGCCTTAAAGCTCGTCATGTCGTTGGACTTAACGCTCGCAAACATATCCTTTACGGCCGTAACCACGGGAATTTTATCGGTTCCCTTAGCCTTGCCGCCGGCACTGTCGACGGACGAATCCACGTTTTCAGGCGAGCCATCATCCGCAGTTCCCTGCCCGCCCATCATGGACGACAAGTCGTAATCCTGCTTGGAAATGGTGAGTGGGTAGCTCGAGAGCGTATCCTCCTCGACCTTTTTGATGTAGCCGTTTACGCCGTTGGACAGCGCCAGAATCGCCGCGATACCGATAATGCCAATCGAGCCCGCAAAGGCCGTCATGGCCGTGCGGCCCTTCTTGGTCATGAGGTTTCGGGCAGAAAGCCCCAGCGCCGTCACAAAGCTCATCGAGGTTTTGCGCGTAGGCTTGGCCTCGCGGCGCGTGGCGTCAGCGACATCGAAAGGATCGGAATCGTCGGTGATCTTGCCGTCCGCCAGGTTGACGATGCGCGTGGCGTATTGGTATGCCAGGTCGGGATTGTGCGTGACCATGATGACCAGACGGTCGCGCGCAACTTCTTTGAGCAAATCCATAACCTGCACGGATGTCGTTGAATCCAAAGCGCCAGTCGGCTCGTCTGCCAGCACAATCTCGGGATCATTAATCAGGGCGCGGGCGATGGCCACGCGCTGCATCTGCCCGCCCGAAAGCTGGCTCGGGCGCTTGTTAACGTGCTCGCCCAAGCCGACTTTCTCCAACGCCTCGCGCGCACGCTGGCGGCGCTCGGCGTGTCCCACGCCCGTGAGCGTGAGCGCCAGCTCCACGTTTTCCAAAATGGTCTGATGCGGAATGAGGTTATAGCTTTGGAACACAAAGCCGATGCGGTTGTTGCGGTAGGCATCCCAATCGCGATCGTGAAAGTCTTTGGTCGAAATACCGTCGATCAGCAGGTCGCCAGAATCGAAATGATCGAGCCCACCGATAACGTTGAGCATCGTAGTTTTGCCCGACCCCGAAGGTCCCAGAATGGCCACGAACTCGTTATCCCGAAAAGACAGGCTCACGCTGTCGAGCGCCACCTGGGTAAACGACTGCGTAACGTACCTTTTGCAAATGCCTTTGAGCTCCAACATGGACGGCAACCTCTCCTGCGCAGGCACCCTGCCCGCTCTCCCCCGCCGTTCGTATTCGACGCGTTTGTCCTACTCTATCCCCATTTTTCACCGACACCAGTGAGGAATGTAGGGAACCGCGCCAAAAAACGAACGGGACGGCGCCTAAAAAAGAGGCCCCAAGTGGGGCCTCTATATGGTGGAGATTATCTTGAAAGGCAGCGGACTACTCCGCACAGCGACACACGATCCTCGCGATGCTTTACGTGTTTTTTACTGCTCGCTATTCGCAATCGCCTGGTCGATAAGTTTGTTGAGTGCTGCGCGCTGCTCGGCGGAGCTGATGGCTCCCACGATGGGCTCCCCCACGATGTTGCCATTCTGATCGATGACATACGTTGTCGGGAACGAGAACAAATTTGACGTGAACTTACCGGCCTCGCTATCCGACTTGAACCAGATGTTCTTATACGTCACGCCCTTCTTGCTCAGCACGTCCTTGGCATCTGCAATCTCGCCCTTGTTGCCATCGAGCGTAAAGGAATTGACGCCCACGACCTGGCCGCCCTTCTTGGCAAGCTCCTGATTCAGTTTCTCAAGATCGCCCAGCTCGCCCACGCACGGCTTGCAAGTGGTAAACCAGAAGTTCATGACGGTGACCTTGTTCTTAGAGAACAGCTCGTCGCTGTTCACGTCGTTGCCATCCAGGTCCTTGCCCGTAAAGCTGGGGAACTTCGTCTCCCCGCTCTCGCCGTTGGTCATGCCTGCGGTCGAGGCATCGACGCTCTCTCCCTCGCCGGGCGTGCTGCCACATCCGGGAAACTCCTTCTCCAGCGCCATGAGCTTATCCTCGATCTCCTTGACCTGCTGCGCGCCGGCCTTAAGCGTCTTGAGCTCGTCAGCCGTAAATTGATCCTTGGCGCCCTCGATGGTATCAAGCAAAAAGTCGCCGTAGTTCTTGCCGTCCTCAATCATGGGAGTGTCTTTGTTGGCCGCAAGAAACACCTTTTCCCATAGGGCGTTATCGCTCGCAAAGATCTCGTTTTCCTTTTGCAGCAGCTGCTGGTACAGCTCGGCCGCCTCCTCGGCGCTCGACGGCTTTTGTGCCACAAGCTCGGCGATTTGTGTATCGCCGCTCGCAGCATCGCTCGTGCCACTCTTGGGCGCAGAGCACGCCGCAAGGCTCAACGCCAGCACGGGCAGCATCAGCAGGGCCGCAATTTTTGACAGTTTCATGGTTCCTCCGTTGTATCGAAACTTATATAGATACCTATTTGTTTTCGCAGGCTTGCGCGGGCTGCGCGGGTTTGTCGCCCGTCACACCCAGCCCGTAGCGAAAGCTAATGGCATCGACGGGGCATGCGCCCACGCATTTGCCGCAACGAATGCACTCGGCATGGTTGGGCGTACGCGTAACGTCCACGTCCATCTGGCACACTTTGGCGCACTTACCGCACGAGACGCATTTGCACTGGTCAACCTGAATCCCCAGCAACGACACCTTGTTCATGAGCGCATAAAACGCACCGAGGGGGCAGATCCATTTGCAGAAGGGGCGGTAGAACAGCACGCTCAACACCGCAACCGCAATGAGGATCGCGAGCTTCCAGGTAAAGAGCTTTCCCAGCGCGGAACGGATTCCCGTATTCATGATGGACAGCGGAATCGCGCCCTCGAGCACGCCTTGCGGACAGATGTACTTGCAAAAGAACGGGTCGCCCATGCCCACATCGTTGACTACCAGAACGGGCAGTAGCACCACGGCAAACAGCAGCACGGCGTACTTGATGTACGTGAGCGGCTTGAGCTTTTTCGTCGAGAGCTTTTTGCCGGGAATCTTATGCAGAAGCTCTTGCAGCCATCCAAACGGACATAAAAAGCCGCATACAAAACGTCCCAGCAGCACGCCGATCAGAATGAGTGTTCCGGTGACGTAATACGAAAAGCTGAACTTAGACGAGCCCACCACCGACTGAAACGACCCGATGGGGCACGCACCCGAGGCCGCCGGACACGAGTAGCAGTTGAGCCCCGGCACGCAGACGGCTTTGCCCGCCCCCTGGTAGATGCCTCCCTTGGCAAAGTTAGGCAGGTGAATATTGGTCGCAAGCGTTGCCGCCGCCTGAATCAATCCGCGAAATCTCGCCAAAAGATGCGATACGGTATTTTTTCTTTTAACCAATTCCGATACACTCCAAGCACAGCCTGATTGCCTTGGCCAGCACGGCATCTGCCTCGCCGCGCATAATGCCAAAGCCAACCATGGCTACCCCAACGATCAGCAAAGCCACCTGCGCCACAGGCTTAATCGCTTTGAACAATCTGACCACTCCTTTCGTTTCGCGACCCATTGGACCATACCGACTATAAAATCCGTGTTAAGCGCGAATGACTATGCAAGGAGAACGTTATGCGCATCTTGGTCGTCGAGGACGAGCGGGCGCTGTGCGATGCAATCGCACGCAGCCTGCGCAACTTGGCCTATAGCGTCGACTGCTGCTACGACGGGCAGCAGGCCCTCGATCTGCTCGATATCGAGACCTTCGATCTTGTCGTGCTCGACCTTAATCTCCCCCACGTCGACGGCATGACCGTACTGAGGCAACTCAGAACAACTGATTGCGAGACCAAGGTGCTCGTGCTCTCGGCACGCGGCGAGGTCGCCGACAAGGTAGCGGGACTCGATGCGGGCGCCAACGACTACCTCACCAAGCCATTCCATCTTGACGAGCTGGCGGCGCGCATCCGCAGCCTCACGCTCAGGCGCTTTACGCAAAGCGATGTTGTCCTGACCTGCGGACCGCTGAGCTTTGACACCAAGGCGCGCGTCGCCTCCGTGGGCGACGAGGCCCTATCCCTCACACGCAAGGAGACCGGTATCTTGGAATACCTGATGCTTAACCAGGGACGACCGGTGAGCCAAGAGGAGCTCATCGACCACGTATGGGATAGCAGTGTCAACAGCTTTAGCAACGCGACCCGCGTGCACATCTCGTCACTGCGCAAAAAGCTGCGCGGCGCGTTGGGGCACGACCCCATCCGTAACCGAATCGGCGAGGGCTACGTTATGGAGGACGGCGAATGAAGCGACTGTCCCTGCAATGGCGCATCACGTTGATGACAGCTCTGCTGATATGTTTGACCTGCGTACTTATTAATTGCCTGGTTGGCTACTCCGGTATGCGCTACATGGACTCAATCGGTACTGAAATGTCGGAGCATAGCAAGGCGGAGGCGGCCTCGCCCAACTCGTTCGACCCGACGAGCAAGGAGCTCGACGACGATCTGACCATCGTCGTGAGCGACGCCCAAGAATCGTTTGGCGCGACGAGCTGGTACATAACCGCAGCGGTGACGCTACTCGGTGGCGTGCTGGCCTACTTTGTGAGCGGGCATGCGTTACAGCCGCTGCGTACCTTTGCAGCGCAAGTCGAGAGCGTGCGGCCCGACAACCTCGCCGACACAAAGATCAGCGAAGATGTGCCCTCTGAGCTTAGGCGTTGCAGCGCGTCGTTTAACGACATGATTGCCCGCCTTGACGAAGGTTTTTCTGCACAAAAACAGTTTACGGGCAATGCGGCGCACGAGCTGCGCACGCCGCTTGCGCTCATGCAAGCTCAGGTTGAGCTGTTTTGCGCCGAGCACCCCGACGCCGATGCAGATACAGCGCGTCTGCTCGGGCTGCTGCAAGAGCAGACCGAGCGAATGACGCACATGACAAAGACCCTGCTCGAGATGAGCGAGTTGCGCAGCGTCCCCTGCAACGATGCGATTGACCTGGCGCCGATGATCGAAGAAGTGCTCACCGACCTGGCGCCCCTTGCCGAGCAAAAAGACATCACGCTTACAAGTGAGGGCGACGCGCAAACGATCGGCAGCGATACGCTAATCTATCGGCTGCTGTTCAACTTGGCCGAAAACGCCATACGTTACAGCGCGCCCAACTCGACCGTGCAAATCAACGCCTGCGCCGAAGGCGACCGTGTACTGCTACGGGTGCACGACCAGGGACAAGGCATTCCCGAGCAATACCAGACGAGCATCTTTCAGCCCTTCTTTCGCGTCGATAAATCGCGCAGCAGGGCATATGGCGGCGTGGGGCTGGGGCTTGCGCTGGTCTGGGAGATCGCCGCACTCCACGGCGGTTCCATCGAGGTCGAAGAGAGCTCGGAGCGCGGAACGACCATGCTCGTGACTCTTCCCACTCGCGCACTCGGCTCATTAAAATAACGAACGGGATGGCACGCCGCGTGGCGTACCATCCCGCACATAATATCGAGGATGCGACAAAGGGACTGTCCCTTTGTCGCATCTGCTAGTTCTCGTCGCCTACCAGCTGAGTTAGCTTACTCCCACTCGACCGTGCCAACGGGCTTCGGCGTGAGGTCGTAGCAAACGCGGCAAATACCGGGGACCTCGGCGGTCACGCGAGCGGTAATGCGCTTGAGCAGCGCCCAGTCGAGCTCAGGCACCTCGGCGGTCATGACGTCGACGGTGTTGATGCAGCGAATAATGCAGGGCCAGTCGTAGGCGCGCTTGCCCTCGCGCACACCGGTAGCGCGGAAATCGGGCACTACGGCAAAGTACTGCCAGATGGTCAGGCCGGCCTTGTCGATCTCTTCGCGCACGATGGCATCGGCCTCGCGCAGCGCCTCGAGACGGTCGCGGGTGATGGCGCCAAGGCAGCGGACGCCCAGGCCAGGACCGGGGAACGGCTGACGCTCGACCATGTTCTCGGGCAGGCCGAGCTCGCGGCCCACGACGCGCACCTCGTCCTTGTACAGCAGCTTAACGGGCTCGCAGAGCTCAAACTGCAGGTCCTCGGGCAGGCCGCCAACGTTGTGGTGAGCCTTCACGCCGTCCTGCGACTCCAGAATGTCGGGATAGATGGTGCCCTGGGCGAGGAAACTGACCTCGTCGCCAACCTTGCGGGCCTCCTCCTCGAACACGCGAATGAACTCGGCGCCGATAATCTTGCGCTTGGCCTCGGGCTCCTCGACGTCCACGAGCTTATCCAGGAAGCGATCAGTAGCGTCGACATAGACCAGGTTCGCATCCATCTGGTTCTTGAAGACGTCGACGACCTGTTCGCTCTCGCCCTTGCGCATCAGGCCGTGGTTCACGTGCACGCAGATGAGCTGCTTGCCGATAGCTTTGATGAGCAGGGCCGCAACTACAGAACTGTCGACGCCGCCGGAAAGAGCCAGCAGGACCTTCTTGTCGCCAATCTGCTCGCGGATTGCAGCGACCTGCTCATCGATGAACACCTGGGCAAGTTCGGGAGTGGTGATACGCACCATGTCGTCGGGACGCTTGTTGGGATCCATGCAAAGCTCCTTTTCGGTTCGATGGGAATGCGCTACACGTATGCAAACGCACCGTCATATGACCTCATTATATGCAGAGCGAGGTCCGTTTCCCATCGCTGCGACGGAGCTTTTTGCAGGGGTGGCAATTTTTCCTAATGTCGAGGTCAGCTAGGCTTCGGTAGCCACCTTGGGAGCACCGCCAATAGACTCTTCCTTTATACGTTCGGCATAATCGTAGGCGATACCCACAAATTCCAGTCCCGAGCAACAGGAGTACAATTGCTGCTAATGTTGCCACCTGATGGGAGATGGAAGATGGACTGCGATGGCTACCCATGCATCCCCATGCCGTTGATGTGCACCGCCTTTGTGCCGGGGCAGATTGACGCTGCGGTTGCAGGCATTTCCGACCCCGATTCACGCACCATCGCCACGGCAGAAGCGCTGTACTTTCGCGGACAGGCCACACTCGCCGCCGAAACAGCACGCCCCTATCTTGACGCCACCGATCCCGCGCTGCGCTATTCCGCATGCTTTATCTGCGGATACGCCAGTCTGTCGCTCAACCGTATCGCCGACGCACGCCGGTGCCTTGCTGGCATCCTCGATACGCCGGCCGACGAGGAATCGTCCGCCATCCACGCCATGCATATCCTGTTCGCCTCGGCCGCGAGTGTCCTGCTGCACTTGCCTTCCCCGTATTCTGCCGAAGAGTTTTATCCGCTTGCGGCGCATCTGCCCGAAGGTCTGCGCCTGTTCGCCAGCTACGTGATGGCGCACGCCTTGTATCTGCGCGGCGAATACGGCCGCAGTCTGGGCATGGCGGAAAACGCCCTGATCATGAAACAGGGAAGCTATCCGATCTCGGAACTGTTCCTGCACCCGTCGGCTTCCATGGCCTGCATGAGCCTCAAAGACGTCGACGCCGCAAAGGCACACTTCGGAGCCGCTTGGGACATTGCGCGTCCCGACGGCCTTATCGAGCTCATCGGCGAGCACCACGGCCTTTTGCAGGGGCTTATCGAGGCGTGCTTAAAATCACAATACCCTGACGACTTCGCGCGCATCATCGAGATCACGTACCGCTTCAGCTACGGCTGGCGGCGCATCCACAACCCCGATTCGGGCGAGGATGTGGCCGACGATCTAACGACCACGGAGTTCACCATGGCCATGCTCGCCTGCCGCGGGTGGACCAATGCCGAAATCGCTCGTCATATGGGTGTGTCGCCGGGCACCGTCAAAAACCGACTATCCGGCGTATACGCAAAGCTTGGCATCGGCACACGCGCCGAACTGGTCGCGCATATGTTGCGTTAGCGACCGGGCTGCCAAGCGCATCGAACGCGCTCCGGGGCCTGGCGCTTTCGCGCGCTCAAATTGGACATTTTGGCCATCGAACGGCACTACCGCCACGGGGCACCTTCTCGCACAATTGGATTATTTCCACCGATATTTGCGGGATGGGAGCCCAAGATGCTTGATCGCCGTTCGTTACTTGTTGCCGGAGCGTCCTCGCTAGCGAGCATCATGTTGCCTCGCGTGCCGGGAAGCGAAAATGCCTTCCTGCTGCCGTTCGCGCCCACCGAAGCCTATGCCGACGAAAAAGATCCCTTCAGGGTGCTCGTTCTCTCGCGCACCATGTTTGGTGTGGTCGTGGTCGACGTCGCCAACAAGAATATGCCCATCAAAGGAGCGCAGGTCACGCTCACGTCGCGCTACGTCGCAGGCAAGCAGCTCGCCGCCACGACCGATGAAGAAGGCACGGCCATCTTTGAGGTCGCCCCTCTTTCGGAAGGCTACGTGGACGAGGCAACGCTTCTCGACGCGTACGACTTTAACGGCGGCATCTCCATTAGCATGGCGGGCTACCGTGATGTCGAGATTCCCCTTGCGCGTATCCAGGGCGGCACCGCCATTACCGCACCCACACGTCCGCTCTCCGATGGCGAGCCGTACTTTCGACAGCTCACATTCGACGAATGGGACATCCAGTACGCTGAAGCCACGTTCATGGCATTGCCGAAGGACGACACGGCAAACGAGCAGCCCGATACGCACGCCTTTACCGTGCAGACTCATCTGCCGCAGGGCGGGCAGGCAACATTGCATATCAATAAAGTGATGCCCGCTGCGGGCAGCTCAACCGAAACCGTCACGCAGATTGGCCAGATCAAGGCCAGCGCATCAGGCGCGGATAATCTGGCGACGTTCACACTCGAAGACAAGTTTCTCGACGCGGCATCGGGCCTTCTGGAGGAAGGGTGCAAGCTGCGCTTTGTTCTCGACTATCAGGGCAAAACCTACACGCTCTCCTCCCCCATGGCCGTTGTCACTGCGCCGGCCGCAAAGGCAGAATCGGGCTCGACCACTATCGTCCCCACTACCATGGACCAAGAGGTCACTCCGTTTGATTTCCCCGCGGCGTTTCCCGGCATCGGCGGCAATAAGTTCACGTGTTGGATGCCCACATTTCCGATCCTCTTCGATTTCTCGTTTGCTGGATACGTGCTGTTTGGCGGAGGATACAAACCAGCCAGCTATATGAACGATTCGGGCAACCCTGATCCGGAATACTGGAAGAAATCGCCGCGCGAGTCGGGCGCCAAGCAGGCAAACCGCTATCTCGACGAGATGGAGGGGAAGTGGAATCAGTACAAGAGTATGAGTGCCGGTTCGGGCACCAATCCAAGAAACACCAAGCTCCTTCGCCACCATTGCACGCCGCTGTTCACGATGGATATCGCCACACAGCTGTACGGCTCGCTCGCCTACGATTGGGTGGGCAAAACCTGGGGTAACAACAACGACCCCGCATACGGCAATATTAAGGCCCTCTTCCAGGTAAGAACCGACCTCAATTGGACCGAGCAGTTTACCCTAGGACCGGTGCCGTTTTTCCTAAACGTCAACCCCTGGGTGCTGGCGAAGCTGGCGCTCGCCGTGGGTGCCCACACGCACGGCAGCGGCGCGGCGTTTTTTAAAAACATTTCGCTCGACTATTCCAACACGTCGGGCTCGTTCACCATCCAGATCGGACTTGCCGTCACCTTTGGCGCCGGCGTTGCAGGCGTCGCTTCGTCTGCCGTGCGCGGCGCCGCATCCCTCACGCTGTTCATTGGGTACGAGAAGGCAGATGGACACCAGCTTCCGCGGCTGCGCGTAGGTGCAGACGTCGATGTCGACGTGATACTCCAGTTCGTAATGTTCAAGTGGACCACCAAGGCTTGGTCGGGGTCGTGGCCCACACTCATCGATTCGTGGAATATGTCGGTGAACAATGGCGACCAGTATGTGCTCCAGCGTTCCGAGCTCGCATTGGGTGGGGATACGCCTTACACGCTGGATGCCCGCTTCGGCTCGGCCGGCAGCATCGAGGCGGGCGGCGTGCCGCAATTTATCGCATCGGCCACCATCGTCACCAACGCCGAGTTGCTCGCACGCGCCGAGGTTAAGGCCACTGCCGTAAACGCCGCGCCTGTCGTGCGCGATTGGGATCAAGCGGTCACGCGCATTGAGCTCGAGGCGGATTCAGAAAGCGACGACACGGGACAGATCGAGCATTTCGTCCATGCACTGGTAGAGAACGACGAAAACGCCGCGCCGATGTATGAGTACACCTACATCGGTCAGTCAACGAACGCCGTTGCGGACCCGAACGCCAATTCTGCCGGCGTGTCGGAGGACGAGCGTGGCGGCATAAAACCCTCGAGCGACAACGTGCTGTTTTCCGGCGTGCTCAGCGAAGCCCACATGAAGCTAACGATGATTGCCGGCGTAGAATGCCTGTTCCGTATCGCCTCGGTGCGCTACGGCGACAATGGCCGCTCGCGCCTGGTGGTGCACACAAAGGCAAACGGCACGTGGTCCGCTCCCACGCCCGTGGACTTTCCCCTTGGGTTTGGCGAGAACGACGTGGAGCGCGACAGCATATACGATTACGACTTCGACGTGGTGGAATATACGGACGGTAGAGGAAACCAGGATGCCTACGTGCTGCTGGTCTCGGGCGAGCGCCCCGCCGGCGACAATACTCTTTTCGATACGGCAAGCACAGCCGGTATGCTGTCCGTTGTGCGCCTGCGCATAAGTAATGACGAGATCCGCGTGGTGTCGCATGCGTCATGGCGCAGCATCTCGCGCGGCCGCCTGCAAGAGGATGGCTACCATTGCCTTCAGTGCCCGCGTATCACGGTGGGCAAGACGCTGGTCGACGGGCGCCTGTCGGGTGCCTACCTCCACCGCCGCGGAACCTCCGCAGAAAAGGCGCTCGGCAACGAGGCTGAGGTTGCGCTGGAGTGCTTTACCCTGTGGTCGGACGTTTCGGGCGACAGCCTGACGTTCCGCCAAGTTCTCCGCTTTCCGCAAGCACCGTCGAGTATCGAGCTGGGCGAGCCCGAAAATATCAACGGCAAAATGGTGGTGCCCGTTGCGTACGAGACCGCAGACGGCTGCGGCTGCGCATCGTACGCCGTGATTGGCCAGTCCATTGCGGGCTGGGGCGTTATGTCACCAGACGCCATGGTACCCCGTGCGGTGCCGTGGCCACAACATTCGGGCTTTTTGGCAACCGTCAACGAGCAACTGCAGCATGTTACTTGGACGCGAGGTGCATCGGCATTTGCAACGCAGCCCGTGGGTGCCGCAGGCTGTGGCCCGGCATCGTTTAGCGTGAGCAACAACGGCAGGTGCGTGCTCTATGTAGAGAACACCGATGGCAAGGTGGGACAAACCTACGACGAAGAAGGCAACCCGGTGGCAGTGATGGGCAAGCACTTCCGCATCTTCGCCAGCACCTTGGCAGGCGGTCTGTTCACGGAACCGTTCGTGATGTGCGAGCTGGACCATCCCGTCGATCAAATAACGACATTTTTGACGTCGGGAGGCATGCTCTCCACGCTCGCTACGCACATTGTGAGCGCGGAGAAGAGCGAGGCAGAGCTACGCGGCATCGAAGTGCCCTTGGTAGCGTGTGCCACTCCGACGGGCGCGGTCGCCACCTCGGGCGCAGTGGTGCCCGGAGCAGCAGGCGAATCCTTCATGGTCACGGTGCGAAACGACGGCAACACCTTGCTGACCGCCGGCACGATCGATCTGTATCGAGAGGGCTCCAGCCAGCCGTTCTCCAGCGCATCCATCGGATTCGGAGTGAACGCACGTATGGCATCGATCTACGATCCAGAGCTTGCCGAGGACGCTTCGGCCAACGACATGGCACACGTGAAGTACGCACTCGAGACGCTGGGCGAACATTTTGCGACGCACCCGCTGGTAGCCGACAACGGCAACGCCGTGCTGGCACCGGGTTGCACGGCACAGTTCCGCATGAGCTTCGCTATCCCCGAGAGTTGGAGCGACGAAGTGGGCAAACGCGTGACGCTGTATGCGAAGGCGCGTGACCTGGTGGCGCTCGATCCCGTAACGCTCGAGGAAATTCGACCGGGTGCAAACTCGGCGCTGGGTGCCGTATTGCACGAGCTTCATGTGCCCGACGCGGCATGCGAGCGCTCAGAAGTTCAGGTCGGCGTCTGCGACAGCGCGGATACGACAGGACTTCACGACGCCCCGATGACAGCAGACGGCGACGGTGGCTCGAGTGGCGGCGGTGCTGACGAGGGCGGCGGCTCCGGCGGAAGCAGCTCCGGCAGCGGCAAGGACCACGGCAATAACAAGTGCTCCGGAAAAGCGGGCGCGCTTGCGGGCACGGGCGATGTCAACGCTCCCCTTACGGCAGCCGCTGCAGTACTCGCCGCGGCAGGCGCCGGCCTCGTCGCCTACAGCGCCCGCCGCACGGCGCTCAAAAAAGACACCGCCAATGAGACCAATTCGGATAGGCCTCGCTAGCTCCTAGTTACTTTTGTGAGAGACGCTGAATCGGCTCATCGAACATCAAAATGGGCTGGTTCTGGATACCCAGAGCCGGCCCATTACGCATTAGATGTCGCCAGCGGAGTCGAGCTCGGCTTCGATCTTTGCGCGGCGCCTTTTCGCCGTGAAAAACGTTGCGCACAGGACAGCAAACGTGGCCGCGAAAATCGTCGCACCGCAGAACACGCCCGTGGCCAGATTCGCCAACCAAAAGACGCTTTCGAGCGGTACGATCTGCGCCTCAGCGATACAGCGCATTGCGGCAATAACAAGCGCGAACGCGGCGCTTATGGAAACCATGTCCGCCATCGCCATGTGGACATAACAATTTCGATTCGCTATTCAAACTTACTCGGACAAAACCGACTCGGTTTTGTCCGAGTAAACTCGAGCATAAACTTATTCATGCGATACAATTAACTCGGACAAAACCGAGTCGGAAGGAACCGAGTAAGTGGAATTCATTGGCAGGGAGCTTGAACTCGCCCGTATTAAGAAAACACTCAATGCGCCCGAGCAGCGCAATGTTCTCATTTACGGAAGGCGTCGCGTCGGCAAAAGTGAGCTCATCAAGCAGGCGCTAACCGATTTATCGGACGTCGCAACGATCTATTACGAGTGCCGCCAAACCTCCGAGGCAGACAACCTCGAGAGTCTGTCCGCCCTTGCTGCTGAAGCGCTAAGCTTTCCTCCGCTCGCCTTCACGGGCATCCGCGAGCTCATCGAATTTCTGTTTGCCCAAGCCAAAGACAAGAACATTACCCTCGTTCTCGACGAATACCCCTACTTGAGAGATGCGGTTAAAGGCTTAGACAGCATTCTCCAGACCTCAATCGACGCTCACAGGGAAGACTCACGTTTAAACATTGTCCTGTGCGGCTCCTACGTTGAGATTATGAAATCTCTCATCGAGCATGAAAGCCCCCTCTACGGGCGAATTGATCTCGCGCTTGAGCTTAGGCCCATGGATTACTTTGACGCTGCAAAGTTCTATCCCGCGTTCTCACCCGAGGACAAGGTGCGGCTCTATAGCGTTTTTGGCGGCATCCCCTTTTACAATCGCCTCATCGATCAGTCCCAAAGCGTACGCGACAATATCATCGAGCTCGTCACAGAACCTGGCGCCCGCTTAGAAAGCGAAGTACCGTCCTATCTCAACGCCGAGATCTCGAAGATGACCAACGCCAACGAAGTTTTCGGGGCTCTCGCACAAGGTTACTCCCGTTGGGGGGACGTGCTGGCACAGTCGCACGTCTCGAGCGGTCCGGCCATGGCAGACGTACTCGACAAGCTCATGTCACTCGAAATCGTCCAAAAGCGTGCACCCATCAACGACCCTACGAATAAGCGCAAGTCTGGCTACTTTGTGGTGGACCCACTTTCGCTCTTTTACTATCGCTACGTCTTCCGCAATGCCTCTGCGCGTCAGCTGCTCGACCCGGAAGTCTTCTATGATCGTCACGTCTCCCAAGACTTCGAGGAAAACTACACTCCACATATGTTCGAGGAGATCTGCCGTCAATACCTCGTGCGGCAAAACAGGACTGGCAAGATCGAACCGGCTTTCGATGCCATAGGCAAGTACTGGTACGACGATCCCGCAAACAAAACGAGCGGCGAATTCGATGTGGTAACGCAAGACCCCGAGGGCTACGCATTCTACGAAGCAAAGTTCCGCAAATCCCCCGTCACGCAAAAAATGGTCGACGAGGAAATCACCCAAGTCGAGGCAACGGGGCTCAAGTGCCATCGCTACGGATTCTTCTCCCGTTCGGGCTTCGAAGCTGACGAAAGCGATCGAACCGTCTTCATCGACCTGCCGCAGATGTTTGAATAGGACAGACCCCACCCGCATCCCAAGCATCCATTATCTAATCGAACGATTGTTCGATGGATTTCGTGTTGGGTGGAATCGTCTGTGGGTTGGGCTATGCTACCTTGACTATCTATATGACTTAAACGCAGCAAAGGAGCACCGA